>NKPT01000278.1 GCA_002254845.1 Chloracidobacterium sp. CP2_5A
GATGATCTTTATGCGGCCGGAGAAGCTGAGCCGGAGCGCTCCGATCAAGCCGGTTTCGGCGCGGCGCCCGGAGCCGGCTCGATGAGCCACTCGGGCCGGTTGCCGCAGTTGTCGCACATCCCGCAGCTTTCGAAAGCCGCCTTCTCGCCGAAGTAGCGGCAGATGATTCGCGTGCGGCAGGATGCGGCCTCGGCATACCGCTTCATGAAGTGGTACCGTTGCCATCCCCGCTGCTGCTCGCCGGCGTCGGCGGCCTGTCTGAGAAAATGCGCGATCAGGGCCGTGTCGCGCCGCTGCCATAACAGCGCGCAGTCGGCGTTCGCGCCGTCGCGTCCTGCGCGTCCGGCTTCCTGGTAGTA
>NKPT01000133.1 GCA_002254845.1 Chloracidobacterium sp. CP2_5A
CAAGTCGTTATCGGGGTCGGCGCCAACCACGGTCGCCGGGTACGAGGTGTTGTCCGACAGCGTCACGTCCAAGCGATTCGCGCCCTCGATGACGTGGTAATTGGTGAGGATGTGGCCCTTCGCGTCAATAATCGACCCGGACCCGCTGCCCTGCTGCGGATACGCGCCGAAGAAGAAATCCTCGACGAAGGAAGTCGTGTTGATATTGACCACGCCGGGGCTGACGCGCTCGTAAACCGCAATGTTGTTGCGCTCGTCGGCGTCGAGCTGCGCGGCCGGCTCGGCGTCGGGGAGCGGATCGGAGTTGACAGCTGGAGACATGGCCGGGGCTACGCGCCGCGCATCCAACCACTTGGCGGCGAAGTACGCTGCGACCGTTATCCCGCCGCCCCCTAGAATTGAAGCGGCGATGACGAGCCAGACAACTTGGCGAATCGTAAGACGAACCATCATCGGAAACTCACACAAAGAAGTCGGGAAGGAGTTCAGCGGAAGGGTCAACGGCGTAAGCGGCAAAGTCCG
>NKPT01000031.1 GCA_002254845.1 Chloracidobacterium sp. CP2_5A
GGAAAGCTGCGCGGAAGCGACCGTCGCGGCGGACGCGCTTCCGTTGCCGATCCGGTTCTAGAATGATCGCCGCCCTGCCGCATTCAGTTCATTTAGGTTAAACGCTTATGGCCATCACGACCCGGGACGTTGAAAAGATCGCGCAGCTTGCCAATCTGCGCCCGTCAGCCGCCGACCTCGACCGTCTGGCAGCGCAAATGGGGGCCATTGTCGAGTACTTTGACCGCTTGAACGAGCTGGATACAGCCGATGTGCCGCCTATGGCGCACTGTACGGCCGTTGGCGACACAGCCTTGCGTCCCGATGCGCCCCATACGCCGCCCGGAACGGAGGTCGCCTTGGCCAACGCCCCAGAGTCCGGGCAGGGGCATTTCAAGGTTCCCCGCGTAATCTAAACGACCAGCTCCGTGGCAGGCGAGCGGCGCGCATCCATGAACATCGGCGGGCTTCACAAGTCGCGTTGGCGAGTTCCGGTTGGGTGTCTACTCTGGCTTGGGGTCTGCTCGCTTTTTGCAGCGCAGGGGCAGTCGCCGTCGTTCCAGAAGCCGCCGTCGCCGTCCAAGGCGATGCCCGGCAACCAGCGCCTGGAGGCGGCGACCGTCCAGTCGCGCATCGCGTTTCTGCCTGGCTCGCGCATCTTCACCGACGACGACGGTCTGCCGCAGAACTCCGTGATGACCATGACGACCGACGCGGACGGCTACCTCTGGGTCGGCACGCAGGACGGCGCGGCGCGCTATGACGGCTATCAGTGGCAACGATTTAACATGCCCAGCGAAAGCAGCTCGAATTGGGTGCGAGCGTTGCTCCTGGCTCGCGATGGTCGGCTCTGGTTTGGCACGGACGCGGGTGGGGTTTTCCTTCGGCAAGGGAGCCGCTTTTCCCAGCACTATCACGCTGGCCAGGCTGGCTTCCCCCACAACACGGTGACCGCCCTAGCTGAAGCGCTGGACGCTCAAGGTCGTCCGACGATTTGGGCGGGCACGCTTGGCGGGCTGGCGCGCCTTGATGGCGAGCGGTGGCGAACCTTCAATCAAGTCAACGCCGGCTTGCCCAGCGATCGCTTGCGCGCCCTCCTGGCCTCGGAGCGCGATGGACGACCGTTGCTGTGGGTAGCGACGGAAGCGGGGCTGGTCGAATGGCAAGACGATCGGGTGCAGCGCGTTCACTCGGTCGCCACTGGGCTTCCGTTCAATGATATTCGGGCGCTGGCCGAGACGCGCTCCCCCGATGGCGCTTCCGCTTTGTGGGTTGGCTTCACTAAAGGCGGCGTCGCCGCCTACCGTGCTGGCAAGTGGGAGCTAGTCCGCGAAGACTTCAACGGCACAAGTCAAATCCGCAGCCTGACGGCGACTTATGCATCCGATGGGAAGTGGACGCTCTGGGTCGGCACAAATGGCGGCGGCTTGGCCGCCTATCACGAGGGCGAATGGACCCTCTACAACGTTGACTCAAAGCTCATTCCCAATAGCGAAGTCTTATCGCTGCTTGAAACGCGCCAGGGCAATGGGCCGCCGCTGCTGTGGGTCGGCACGAACGGCGGCGGCCTGGCGCGGCTGCGTCTTGGCGCGTGGCATCGCGCCCAGCTCATTCCCGACGTGATTTCCACGGCGGGGGTCAAGGCGCTGCTTGAGTACGCCGAGCCGGACGGCTCGCGCGCGTTTTGGATCGGGACGCGCAACCACGGCGCAGTTTGTCTGCGACGCGGTCGGTGGGAAGTTTTTCAGCCTGAAAACAGCCGCCTGCCGAGCCGGTTCGTGTCCTGTCTGGCCAAAACTGATCGCGCGTCAAACGGCCCGGCCATCTGGCTCGGGACGGCGACCGGCGGCCTCGTCCGCATACAAAACGGGCAGTGGACGATTTTCAACTGCGACAACAGCGCGCTGCCCGATAACGGCATCTGGAGCATGCTTGAAACCGAGGACGCCGCCGGCCGTCCTCAGCTGTTGATTGGCACGGAACGAGGCGTCGCCGTCTGGCGGGATGGCAAGCTGAGTCAGCTTGAGGACAGCGCGCGCTTGCCCAACCCCTATGTGACGGCGCTTCTGGCGACAGATGAGCCGGCCGGCGGCAAGCGGCTTTGGTTCGGCACGTTCGGCGGCGGACTCGCCAGTCTGTATCGCGGTCAGTGGACGATCTTTGACCGCGCCAACGGCGCGTTGCCCAGCGATGTCGTGCGCTCGCTGCAAATCCTGGAGCGCGACGGCGAGCGAACGCTCTGGGTCGGCACGTACGGCGGCGTCGCCATCGGTAACCTGCAGGGCGACAGCCTGACTTGGCAGGCGCTGCACGACGACACCGATCCGGCGCTGCCAAACAATACCGTTTATGAAGTTCGTCATGACCGCCAAGGGCGGGCGTATCTGTTTACCAACCGGGGCGTCGCGCGCTTAACGCGAAGCCCGCTCCATGGCTGGCGGCATCCAACGGTCGAGACCTTTACCACTGAAGACGGTCTCTCCAGCAACGAGTGCAACGGCGGGGCGGCGCTGCGCGACGCCGAGGGGCGTCTCTGGATTGGCACCGTTAGCGGGCTTGCCATGTTTGACGAGCGTCGCGAGGTCGTCGCGCAGGCGATCGCGCCCCCGCGCCTGATACGCGCCTTGATCAAGGGGCGGGAAGGCGCGATCGACAAGCCGCTGACCCTGACCTACGACCAGAACGAAATTGCCTTCGAGTATGAGCTGCCAGGCTTCTTTCGGTGCGCCGAAACGCAATACTCCTCGCAGCTCATCGGCTATGAGGCCGAGCCGACGCCCTGGGTGAGCGACCGCCGGCGCGCTTTTGCCAGCCTTCCGCCTGGCGCCTACGCCTTTCGCCTGCGGGCGCGCGATTATCTTGGGCGGGTTCAGGAAATAACGACGGCCAGCTTCGTCATTCGCTCTCCCTGGTGGGCAAGCTGGTGGGCATTCACGCTGTACGCCCTGCTGTTCATTGGGATTGGCTTTGGGTCCATGCAGTGGCGGCTCTACCTGCTGCGCAGGCGAACGCTGGAGCTGGAAGCCAAGGTCGCCGAGCGCACGGCCGCGCTGGCAAGCCTCAACCGCGATCTGGCTGAGAAAAATGAGAAACTGTCAGCTTTCAACAGCGACTTGGCGCGCAAGAATGCAGAGCTGGCTGAGGCGCAGCGTCGGACCGACCTGGTGTTTAGCGCCCTGGCGAAAGCGCTCCCCGGCACCGTTCTCGATGGAAGGTATCAGTTGGATGTCAAAATTGGCGCCGGCGGCTTCGGCGTGGTGTATGAAGCCACGCAGTTGGCGCTCAACCGCCGGGTCGCCGTCAAGGTTTTCCGTCCGGCGGCTGGGAATGACTCGCCGCGCGCGCTGGAACGCTTTCGGCAGGAGGGGCTCTCCGCCTGCCGAGTGAGCCATCCAAACGCCGTGGCGATTCTGGATTCCGGCGTTTCCTCCGACGGCATCGCGTACATCGTCATGGAGCTTCTCCAAGGCTACACTTTGGCGGATGAGCTACGGCGGTATGGCGCGCTCGCGCCGGCGCGCTGCGCGGAAATTATCATTCCCGTGCTGGGCGCGCTCGACGCAGCCCACAGCGAAGGCGTGATTCACCGCGACATCAAGCCCGACAATATCTTCCTGCACCAGACAAAGGATGGAGAGATTGTCAAGGTCGTGGATTTTGGGGTGGCCAAGCTGATGGGCGAAAACACGCTCAGCGACCAAACCAACAGCGCGTTGGGCGTGGTGGTTGGAACAGCCGCCTATCTCGCGCCAGAGCGCATCAACCACTTGGACTACGATGGGAAATCGGATGTGTATGCCGTGGGCGTGACGCTATACCAGATGCTCACGGGCACGCTTCCCTTCGCTAGCTCGAGCGGCTTCGTGGGCGTCGCCCTTCAGCACCTGACGCTACGCCCCAAGCCGGTTCGCGAAGTGGCGCCCGACGTGCCGCCGGCGCTCAGTGACTTGGTTGCGCGGACGCTTGAAAAGAACCCGGCGCTGCGCCCGACAGCGCGCGAGCTGGCTGTGGCGCTGAGCGCCTATCTCGCGCAGCCGGCGTCAATCGACAGCCGCGGCTTCCCGAAGGTTGCGCCAACCATAATCGGATCGGATGATGATCCCTTCAGCGCCCCGACGCTCATTGGGCCATAGCCTTGCCGCGCGCCATCGCGCCATCTTTCCGCCGCTCGGCTGGCGGCGGCCAGTGGCTGGGCGGGCGTTGACCGTGGCGCTTGTCGTCCTCCTGACTGGCGTGAGCCTCATCGGCTTGTGGGTGACTTACGCCCTCCGCGCCGCCTACGAGCGCGAGGCGCAATCCCGCGCCCAGGCCGAAGCGCGGTTGGCGGCGCGCGCGCTCGCTGATGCCATTATGGCGCAGGGAGAGCTGCCTTCGGCGATGTCGCCGGAGCGCCTCCCCGCGACGCTTCCAGCGGCGGCCGGCCTGTATGACCGCGCCGGACAGCGGCGAGCGATGATCTCGCGCCAGGACCCGGCGGGCGAGCTGTCGCTGCCGGAGCGGCTCGATCTGTCCGGGCTCGACCAAGCAACCGACCTTTTCGCAAATGACCGCTGCGTGATTACCGCGCCGCTGCGGGACGCCGGCGGGGAGCGATTGGGGGCGCTTTACCTTGTCACTCATCATCGCGGCGCGCGACTTTCGACGGTCGTGACGCGCCTCGTCTATGAGCTGCCGCTGTGGCTAGCCGTCGCGACAGCCGGGTTGTGGCTTGTGCACGCGCTCTTAGGGCCGGGACGAGCGTCCGCGCCGCCGCGCGGCGCGCGGGCCGCGCCAGTCGACTTTGTCATGGCGGGCTATCAGGAAGTGATCGACCGCTTGCAGTCCGCCGGGCGCGAGCTGGAGCGTCTGCGCAGCGACGCCGAAACGCGAGCCGTCGCTCAGGCGCAATTTAGCGACCGACTCATCGCTGGCATTCCCGACGCGCTGATCGTGGTGGCGTCCGACGGGAGCGTCGGCCTGGCCAACCTGGCGGCGCAGGATTTGTTTGGCCAGTCGCCGGGCGTTGCGTACCGGGTCTTTTTCGCGGATGCGCCGGCTTTGGCGGACTTGGTCGCCGCCAGCTTGGCGGATGGCGTCCCGCGGCGGAAAGCCGACATGGAGGCGGTTCTTGCCGGCCACCGCCGGACGCTCGATGCCAGCGTATCGCCCATTCCTGGCGCGGCGAGCGTGCTGTGCCTCGTGGCGAACATCACCGAGCTGGCGGCGCTGCGGGCGACAACGCGCGCCAAGGAAACGCTGGAAGGCGTGGGCGAGCTGGCGGCCGGCATTGCTCATGAGTTCAAGAATTCGTTGGCAACGATAGATGGCTACGCTCGCCTGTTGGCGCAGGACGCGCCCCAGTCGGACGCCGCGCTGGCGCTCCGCGAGGAAGCGCGCCGATTGACGCAGGTCGTGACCGATTTTCTGACGTTTGCGCGTCCGACGCGCATCGCCTTCGCGCCGGTCAGCCTGGCTGAAATAGCGGCTGAGGCCGCGATTGCGCTGCGCGATCTGGCCGCGCAGCGGGGCGTGACGCTGCGCATCGCGCAGGATTTGCCGACCGTCGCCGGCGACGCGGCGCTGTTGCGGCGGGCGTTGGAAAACTTGCTCCGCAACGCGATTGAGGCCATCCCGGAAAGCGCGCCGACGAAGCTGGTCTCGCTGCGGGCTGAGACGGACGCGGGGGAGGCGACGCTGATGGTCGAGGATTCGGGCGGCGGGCTGCCGCCGGAGGTGGCCGCGAACTTGTTCGCGCCTTTCTTCACCACGAAAAAAGAGGGCCACGGCCTGGGTCTGGCTATTGTTCGGAAAATCGTCGTCAGTCACAATGGGCGCATTGAAGCTTGTAACTTGCCCGAAGGCGGCGCGCGGTTTCGCGTGTCGCTGCCTTTGCAAACGCCTTCTGAAACGCGAGGTCTATGAGCGATGAGCTTGGTCTTGAGCCTGTATCTGGTTGGGGGGCTTGGCAGTTTCGTCGGCAAGCCCGCGGCGGCCGGCGCGCCGCTCGCCGTGTCCTGGTCTTCACAAGCCGGCAAGAAAAAGCCAAGGCGGTCGCCGCGCCGCGCCGCGCCCGCCCCATCTTCCGCGCCGGATATGCCGTCGCTTGAGGATTTGCCGCTTGGCGCGCAGGACCTGCTGAAGGCAGGCCCGTCCAACTTGGACGCGCCGGGCAAGGCGTCGCCTGCCGCCGCTCCGCGTCGCGGCGCGGAGGAGGGAGGCTTGGAGGCCGAGGCCGCCCCTTCGCCGGAGGAAGAAGCTTGGCGACAGGCGCTTGAAGAAGCTCGCCGAGATCTGCGCGAGGCGGAGGCTGAAAAGCAGCGTCAGGAAAACGGCGAAACCCCAACCCCAGTTGAACGGGACGTGATCCTGCGCATCGCGAAGGCGCGGGAAGCCATTCGGCGCTTGCTTGAGGAAGGTAAGGGCAAACAGTACCGCGAGCAGCCGTAAGAGTCCTCAGCTTGGTCATGACCGCCGGCGTTGCTGACATCCTGATTGTCGAGGACAAAGACGCGCTGCGCCAGATGTGGCGGCTCACGCTGGAGCGCGCGGGCTACGGCGTGAGCGAAGCCGCCGATCTCAAGCAGGCGCGGCAGGCTCTCCGGCGGCAGCCGCCAACGGTTGTCTTGACCGATCTGCGCCTGCCGGACGGCACAGGCCTCGACGTGTTGCGGGCCGCCAAAACGCTTAACCCGGATGTGCCGGTCGTCGTGCTGACCGCTTACGGCTCGATTGAGGAAGCTGTCGCCGCCATGAAAGACGGCGCGGAGGACTTTCTCCAGAAGCCGGTTGATCCGGATCACTTGTTGCTTGTTCTGGGGCGGCTTGCGGAGACGCATCGGCTGCGCCGCGAGCGCGTTCTGATGCGCGAGGAATACGCCCGGCGGTATGGCTTTCCGCGCATCATTGGCGATTCGCCCGCCATGCAGGACGTGGGGCGACAGCTTCAGCGCGTCGCGCCGACGGATACGACCGTTCTGCTGTTGGGCGAATCGGGCGTCGGCAAGGAGCTGTTCGCGCGCGCCATCCATCACCTGAGCGAGCGGCGGCAGGAAGCTTTCGTCGCCGTCAACTGCGCGGCGATTCCCGAAACGCTCATTGAAAACGAGCTGTTCGGTCACGAAAAAGGCGCGTTCACCGGCGCTGATGCCCGCCAAGTCGGCAAGTTTGAGCTGGCGCGCGGCGGGACGCTCTTTCTCGACGAAATCGGCGAGTTGCCGCTGGCGGCGCAATCGAAGCTTTTGCGCGCCTTGGAGGAGCGCGCTATCACGCGCATCGGCGGCGCGCAGGAAATCGGGGTCAACGTCCGCATCGTGGCCGCGACCAACCGCGATCTAGCGGCGGCGGTCGCCGCCAAGACGTTTCGGGAGGATTTGTTCTATCGGCTGGCGGTGTTTGCCATCGAGATTCCCCCGTTGCGCGAGCGGCGCGCGGACATTCCGGCGCTCGCGGCGCACTTTACCGAAAAGTACGGCCGCGAAATTCGTCGCCGGAAAATCGCCTTGTCGCCGGCAGCGCTTCAGGCGCTCCAGGCCTACGATTTTCCGGGCAACATCCGCGAGCTCGAAAACTGCATCGAGCGCGCCTGCATTCTCTGCGAAGGCGCAACGCTCGAACCCGAAGACCTGCGGCTGCCGACGCCTACGCCGTCGTCGGGCCGTCGCCGTCGAAGTTGAAACCGTTGTCTCCAACCCTGTAAACCAGGCTGTCGTCAGGGCATTCGGCCAGCAGCGCCGCGAACGTCCGCGCCAGGCGCGGATGTCGCGCGTCGGGAATCAGGTCGCACAGCGGCGTCAGAACAAATCGTCGCCGATGCAGGCGCGGATGAGGCAGCGTCAGCGCCGGATCGTCGGACACGAGAAACGCTCCGGCCGCCGTCCGACACAGCAGCAGGTCCACATCAAGCGGACGCGCGCCCTTCGGCGTTATCCGTACGCGCCCGAATTCGGCCTCGAGCGCCAGCCCGCGCGCCAGCATCGCCGCCGGCGTCAGGCGGATGGTCGCTTCAAGGACGGTGTTGAGAAACCACGGCTGCGCGAGGTAATCCACCGGCGCGGTGGCATACCAAGCGGCGCAGCGCCACTCGGTCGCCTCGGCCGTCAGCCGCTCGATGGCGCGCGCCAGCAGGGCCGCGCGGTCGCCAAGGTTACTGCCCAAGCCGAGGTAAAAGGTGTGGAGCGCAGTCTTCATACGCCAAACCGACTTGCTTCAAGCCGTCGCCGCATGCGATGGAGAGGCGCGCGCCTTGAGCGGCGATCGTCTTTGGAGTTCTTGCGCTGAGCCATGTCTGCAACGCCCCCGGCGGAAATCTTCGAGCCTTATGAGCGCCTCATCCCGATCGAGGTGATGGGGCAAGTTATGCGCGTCCCGGAAAACAACGTCGTCCTGCGCGGCTTTCAGTTCCTCGACATGGAAAGCATCTCGTACGGGGATTTTTGCTGGAATGGCGACTGCACAAACTGCCAGATTCGCTACCATCGCCCCGGCGAAGACCGCGAGCGGCCGGCGCTGTCCTGCCGCATCCAGGCCCGCGAAGGCATGCGCATCGTGGGCTTGAGCAAGCATATTCGCCTACGTTGCCTGAGCGCCGCCGCGCCGCCAGCCAATCTCACCTCCGCGCCGTGACCAGCTTGAACGTCAGCCGTTGTCCGCCGCGCAGGACGACCACTTCCACTTCCTGCTCCGGCTCAAGCGCCTGCAACGCGTAGGTGTAGTCGTACACGCTCTTGATGTCGCGCCCGGCCAGCCCCACAATGACGTCCTCGGCTTGCAGTCCCGCCTTGGCCGCCGGGCTGCCTTCGCGGACGCCAGACAGCTTGACGCCGGCGATTTCCGCCGCGTAGTCGGGAATTGTTCCCAGCGAGACGCGGAAGCCGCCGCGCGCCCGCTCGGCGGGGTCGCTCCCCTTAGGCGCGACGAAATCAGGCGGCGTTGGCAAGTTCGCCGCTGCGCGGAGCGCGTCGCCGACCAGCCCCAAAATCCGCCGCTCGCCCGCGTAGTTGATTTTATCCGCCGTATCAGACGGGCGGTGGTAATCCGGGTGGCTGCCGGTGAGGAAAAACAGCACCGGAATGTTCCGCTTGTAAAACGACGCATGATCGCTCGGCCCAAAGCCGCTGTCGCTGAGCGAAAGGTCAAAGCCATGCCGCTGGTTGGCTTCCGTCAGGAGCGGCCGCCAGATCGATGACGTGCCGACGCCCTGGACGGCGAGCCGGTTGTCGCGCAGGCGACCAATCATGTCCAGGTTGACCATGGCGACGATGCGCTTGCCGCGCGTCGTCGGATGGTCAACAAAGTAGGCCGAGCCGATCAGGCCTTTTTCCTCGGCGGAAAAGGCGATGAAGAGCAGGCTGCGCTTGGGTCGGACCGCCTGGCGCCCGAAGAGCTGGGCGAGCTCGATGAGGCCGGCCACGCCGGAAGCGTTGTCGTCCGCGCCGGGGTGCACGTCGCCTTCGCGCGGCGCGAGCGAGTTCGGGCCGCCGCGGCCCAAGTGGTCGTAGTGCGCGCCGACGACGATGATTTCCTCGCGCAGCTTCGGATCGCTCCCTTCGAGCCAGCCAATGATGTTGTGGGCGGTCCGCCGTTCTTTGACGACCTCCGTCCGCAGCCGAAGCCGCGCGCTGGGAAGGGGACGGGAAGCGGGTTGGCCGCTCGCGGCGATGGCTTTCTCAACGTCGGCGACCGGCGTTCCCAAAAGCTTGGCGGCGAAGGCGCGGCTGACAACGGCGCAGGGAAAGCCGGCGTCCCCGAAAGCGTCGTCGTAGCGCAGGCGCGCTATCTGCGAGCGACTGAAGTCGTCGTCTTCGGCAATGACGACGAGCGCCGCCGCGCCCTGGTTGCGCGCCGTCGTCGCCTTGTAGCGCAGCGACAGGAAGGGACCGAACTTCGTGTGCGGGTTCGAGCCGGCCGGGCTGTAGGGCAGCGTCACGACGATGCGCCCTTTGACGTCCAGCCCGGCGTAGTCGTCGTACGCAGCGTCCTTGGCGGCAGTGATGCCGTAGCCCGCGAAGACCGCTTCGCCTTCGGCCGCGCCGTCGGCGGTAAACGCCAGCGGGCGAAAGTCGGCGTCGGGCGTCGCCGTTAGGCGGGTCGCGCCAATCGCCGCCGCCAGTTCATTGCGGCGTCCCAGGCGGACGTTGGCGATGAAGGGAAACGGCTGGCGGTAGCCTTGTTCGCCCAGCGGGCGCAGACCGGCGCGCTGGAAGCGGGCGGCGATGTACTGGGCCGCCTTTTCCGCGCCGGGCGCGCCGGGCAGGCGGCCGGCGAGTTCAGGCGACGCCAGATAGCCGATGTGTTGGCGCAGGGCGGCTTCAAGGGCGGCGTCGGCCGGGGCGACTTCAGCGAAGCGCGCCAGCGGGGGCGACGCGAGCCACAGCGTGAGCAGGGCGACAAGGACGAGGCGGCACAGGCGAGCGGCGTTTGGCATAGGCAAGGTTTGGGCTGGCTAAGATTCTGGCTAAGATTTACGCGCTGGGGGCTTGGTCAATCGCTGGCGACTCTGAGGATTGGGTCAGTTTTCAAAATAGCCTGTCCCTGCCTGCCAAGAGGCGAGACGCCTTAAAATGGCGCAAGAAAATGGCGCAAGTTGGCCTTGTGGCATTGCGCCCCAGGGCCATAACGTATCGCCAAGCGGACTGTGCCCAAAAATAAGCGGAGTGGCAGGCATGACGCTCGACCTCATCGTTATTGGCGCTGGGCCGGCGGGACTGACCGCCGCCCACGCTGCCCAGCAGGCCGGACTCAACTATCTTGTCCTGGAACGGGCTGCGATTGCCCAGACTATCGCCGAGTATCCTATCGGTCGCCTGTTGTTTTCAACGCCTAACGAAATTGAGCTTATTCCTGGCACGCTGCAGCCGAAGTTCGGCCCGAAGCCGACTCGCGAAGAGGCGCTAGCCTACTATGCCCGACTTGCCACGCGCGAGCTGCGCCTCAACATCCGCGCGCATGAGGGCGCGCAGTCCGTCCTGCGGGTTGGCGATAGCTTCCAGGTGATTTCCGAAAAAGCGGCTTACCAGGCGCGCCGGGTCATCGTCGCCACGGGCGGCTTTGGGCGCCCGCATCGGCTCAAGGCTCGAGGCGAGACGCCGGCGCGCGTCTCGTATCGATTTGTGGAGGCCTTTCCTTACGCCGGACAGCCGATTTTGGTGGTGGGCGGCGGTAACTCGGCCGCGGAAGCCGCGCTTGATTTGTGCCGCGTCGGGGCGCAGGTCGCCTGGTCTTTGCGCCGTCCGTCGCTTGATCCGCGCCCTGACGAGGCGGACCGCGTGGGCATCAAGCCCTGGGTGCGCGAGCCGCTGCTCGAATGCGCGGCGCGCGGCGAAGTGACCATTCACTATGCGACCGAGTGCGTGGAGGTCACGCCCCAGGCGGCCCTTCTGCAGGGCGCGGACGGCAAGACGCGGGATGTGCCGTGCGCGCACATTTTCGCGCTGCTCGGCGCTAGCCCGGATGTCTCGCTGCTCGCCGCCGCCGGCGTCGCCATCGCTCCCGACGGGCGCCCGGTTTACAACCCGGCGACGAATGAAACCAGCGTGCCAGGCCTGTATGTCGCCGGACACCTCACGCGCGAGCTGCACATGAAAAACGCCACGGTCGTGCCGCGCCGCATCGTGGAAGCCATCGCGCGCGAGCTTACTCGCTCAGGCTTGGAAGCTGGCTAAAGTCAAGGCGAGCGGCGCCGCCGGCATCGGCGGGGCCTGTCCGCGCGCCGTCGTCGTTGCCGTCGTCAGCCCGCCGCAAATCCCCGGGGAGATAAAGCGACGTAGCCGCCGGCGCGCGGCTGGATGCGGCGTCCGCGAGCTTCTCGCAGGCTCGGCCCGGCGTCGGGGCGATTCCCTGGAAAGCTCATTCAGCTTGCATTAGCTTGACTTGCTTAGCTTGAAAGGACAGTTTGCGGGCGGAGCCACCCTTCGTGAGAGGTGTAGCGCCCCACGCCAAGCAACTGCCCGGTCTCGTCCACAACCGCCAGCCCGATTTCCGGCGCGACTGGCAATGGGCGCCCGCTGTCGCTGATGATGTCCTGCGCGGCGATGGCCTGCGGCTGTCCGCAGATGAACCGCTGCGCCGCCTGACGATCAAGCGCGATGCGCGGCCAGCCGCGCAAGAGGCTGAGCGGCGAGAGCAGGCGCTCCGTCCACGTGTCGGTCATCACGCATCGTTGCAGGTCTTCGAGCGTGATGGCTTCCTCAATCGTAAAGCCGTCCACGGCCGTGCGGCGCAGGGCGACGAGGTGCGCCCCGCAGCCGATTCGCTCGCCAATGTCGTGGGCGAGCGTGCGGATGTAGGTGCCCGATGAACACATCACCTCGCACTCCACAATCGTCGCGCCCTGTTTATCCTGCTGAATGATGCAACCTTCGGCGTTGGGCAGAAAGTCGAAGCGAAAGACTTCAATCGCCGCCGCCGCCCGCACGACGACCTTGCCGGCTCGCGCTAACTGGTAAAGCGCCACGCCGTCAATTTTCTTAGCCGAATACATGGGCGGCGTCTGCATTTGCTTGCCCAGAAAGCTGCGCGCCACTTCTTGTAGCCGGCTCTCCGTAAGCCCTTTGGTTGAGCGCGGCGGCGTCAGGGGCTGCCCAGTGAGGTCCTGCGTGTCCGTCGCGAAGCCAAAGCGCAGGACCGCCCGGTAACTTTTCGAGGCGTCCGCCAGAAAGCGCGAGAGGCGCGTGGCCGGCCCAATGCAAAGCGTCAGCAGCCCGGTGGCGAAGGGGTCGAGCGTGCCGGTGTGTCCAACGCGCTTGATGCCGATAAACCGTCGGACAAGGGCGACAACGTCGTGCGATGTGGCGTTGGGCGGCTTGTCAACCAGCAAGCCGCCGGAAAGGGTTTGGGACATGCCTCAATGTCCGCCGACCGCGAATGTAAAACGCAAAAAATGATGTGAAACCTAACTGAAGGATAATGCAACGCCAAATGTTTTTCGGCGTGGCAAAGAGATTTTTCGCCCTGCTCGCCTAGATGAACATCTCTTCGTCGTGGTAGGCGCGGTCAACGGTTTTCCGTTCCGGCGCGATCAGCACGCTGAGAAATGTCCGCGCGGCGGAGAGCATGGCTGAAATCTCGTGCACCGGGCGAAGCACATCCTGCTGGATGGTGGCGACGGTGTCGTCTATGCGCAACGCCGTCCGCGAGGCGACGTGAGCGTAGGTGTCAACTTGCGTCCGAAGTTGCTCGGATGTGTTCTTGACCAGGGCCGAAACCTCCTGGGCGCTTTCGCTTGTCAAGCGGGACAACTCCTGCGTCGTCGCCGTGACGGCGGCAAGGCAGGCCTGCGCTTCGGTCTTGAGCGTGGCCGTTGTATCGCGCACCAGCGCAGTCGTTTCCCGCGCCACGCCGAGCAGCTCCTGCGTTCGCGTCAGAATGGGCGCGATGGCTTCCGCGGCGGTCTGCGCCTTCTCGATGATGGGCTTAGCGGAGGTTAGCAGTTGGCGCGTCTGTTCAACGACGGGATCCGCTTTGACGCGCGTTTGCTCGACCAGGCTCATGACCTTGGCGACCAGGCGGTACAGCGCCATCAACAGCGCCAACTGAACGATAAAAACGACGACCAGCGCAACGCTGATTACGATTTGGAAGATTTCGTTCGTCATCACGGCTCGTGACTCATCAAGCGGTTATCGGCGAAGCCGTCGCTTACGCGCCCAGCGTCAGCCGGCCACCACGGTTGGGCGCGACTTGCCAAGCTCGCTACAGGGCGGGCTCGCCGTCCGTCGCTTCCTTGCTGTCTAGCGCCAGGGCTTCAGCTTTTTTCTCCCGGTACGCCTGCTTGCCGGCCTCAATCGCCGCCGCGACCCGGTCGCGCTGCTCGTCGAGCAAGCCCCGCCCGGACTCCAGCAAGTGCGCCGCCTTGTCCTTGCCCAGGGCGTATAGCTCGGATGTTTTTTCGTAGCCGGTGGCATACAAGTGCGAGGCCTTCTCGCCAAGCGCCTTGGCGTTTTCCGTGGTGTAGTCGATGCCGCGGCGCGTCGCGTCGCTGATGTCGCCGCGCAGCTCGCGTCCCGACTTCGGCGCGAACAGCAGCGCCACCAGCGCGCCGATGCTGGCGCCGGCAAGGAAGTACGTAATTTTGTTCGAGCTTTCGGACATGACGAGAAGGCCTCCGGTGTGGGGATGTAGCGATGGCTGGCACGTCGAGCGTGAGAAAAGCCATGAGTCCTGCCAAAGCTATCACGCGGCCGCCAGAAGCGGCAACTGGCGCGCTGCGACTGGCGCGTCGCGACTACCTGCTGAGCCGCGCCAACTCCGACAGCCACGCCTCCGGCCCGATGGGTCCGACGCCGACCAGCGCCGCCAGCCGGCCCGCCGGGTAGCGAAACCCGGTGTTCCACAGATCAATGAGGTCATCCCCGGCGCGCCGACTGACGTGCCAGTGGCCGTAGCGCGTCCGCAGCCAGTCATCGAGCGCCGCCGCCAGCCAGTCGCCGCGCAGCCGCGCCAGCGCTAGCGGCGCGGCTTCGAGCTCGTCGAGCAACTCCCAGTCGGAAAGGGACGCGCCCAGGCGTTGTTCAAATTCGGCGCGCAGGCGCTCCAGCGTCCAGCCGGCTGTTTCGCGGCCATGCCAGGCGACGCAGCGCAGAGCGGCCCGCCGCGCAAGCCGCTGTCGGGCGGCGGCCATCGCCCGGCGCAGCGCGGGCGGCGGCTGGATGTCGAGCAGGCTCGTTGTCCAATGGGGGTCGAACAGCAGTCCGGCGAAAAGCCGCTGCCAGGTTTCGGCCAGCGCCGGATCGCCGTGGGAGCGCAGCTCGATAGGAAGCTTGGTTGAAGTCCAGGCCGCTTGCTGAACGCGCGCCAGCTCGCCCAGCAGGCGTTGCCAGGCCTGCCAGCCGGGTTGCATCGTCACCGCCCAGCGAATGTCTTCCGGCACGCGCGCCCGAAACACGCCCGCCGCTCCTGTCGCCTGCCAAATCGTCGTCACGTTGGCTTGCTGCCACGGGCGCGCGCCAAGATTGCGGAGGGTCGCTTCCACGGCGCGCCGCATCAGGCGCGCTTCAAAGGGATCGTCCGCCGGCGGGTCGCTGCGAAGCGCGGCGGCGCGGGGCGCGTCTGCGTCGGTGTCCGCGAGGAATCGCTCGCAAGCGGTCATCCACGGGGCGAGGTCTTCGTCCATGAGCGCCTGCGCGTGAGCCGCCGCCTGCGCGGCTGGGCTGGCATAGCCCAGCCGCCGCGTCGCGGCCGCCGAAACTTCGCGGCGCTGTTCCCGGAGGTCAACCAGTCCGGCATAGTGCGCCGCCAGCTTGCTTTCGAGCGCGCGGCGCTGCGCCGGGTCGGTCTCCCGCGCCGCTTGGGCGGCAAGCGCGACTGCCGCGTGACGCCCGCCTTGCCAGGCGATGAAGGGCGCGGTCAGCGCGCGGTGCAACTCCGTCTCGATCTCGCGGCATTGCGCCCGAATGAGCCAGGTTTCCGCGACGGCGCGCAAAACGTCGCCGCCGCGCCGCTCGACTTCCGGGCGCGACTGGTCAGCCTCGCGCTCGCCGCGCAGCGTCTCGACGGCGGTCAATGACCACAAATCGCTGAAGCGGTCATGGATGCGCGCCGGAAGCGGCTCAAACGGCGAAGACTGCCGCCATCCGTCCTGCCGCGCTTGCGCCCGCGCGAACTGAAAGCCAGCGAACTCGCGCCGGTAGTCATCCCGTTTCATGATTTCGCTCCGCGGCGATGGTCATCGCCGCCGCGCCATCCAGCCGGATTGAAGCCGCTGGCGAGAAGGTGTAGCATCGGCGCAACACTATAGCCAAGCGTTTCTCGCCGCCTAGGCGCGGTCGTCGAGCGTAAAGCTGTCGAGCAAAGGCTTAGATGAAGCTCGCGAGAGGAGCAATCGGTATGCCAGCTTCCACGACAACAGAGTACCTTGAGGCTTTGCTGGAGGCTATTCGGCTTTCAAGCCCGGAAGAAGCCATTCTTGAGCTGCGGGCTAAGTTTCCGTTGCTTGACCTTCGCCTTATCGCTGCCGACGTGCGCTGGGGGCGCGATTTGCGCCAGCGCGGCTACGGGCGGCGCGAAATTCTCGAGGATCTGCATCTGGCCTGACGCTTCACGCGTCAGGCGACAGCGCGCGGCGTCCCTGCCAGACTGTCTCGGTTGGGTACGGCACGCCGAGGTGCGCCATGATGCGAAAAACCAGGTGGTCAACCACTTCCAGAACCGACTGCGGCCGATGATAAAACCCCGGACAGGCTGGCAAAATCAGCGCGCCTGCTCGTTCGACGCGCAGCATATTTTCAAGATGAATAGCGTTGAAGGGGGTCTCGCGGGGCACCAGCACCAGCGTTCGCCGCTCCTTGAGCATCACATCCGCCGCTCGGTGAATCAAGTCCCGCGCAATGCCAGCCGCAATGTAGCCCAAGCTGCCCATGCTGCACGGCACGACGGCCATGCCATCACAGGGATAGGAGCCGCTGGCAATCGCCGCGCCGACGTCCTTGACCGGCAGCAGCGCGATTTTGGCGGTCGGTCGCCCAAGCAACAGCTCGGCGTCGCTTTGCCGCGCGCCGGTGACAGGCAGTTCCAGCTCTTCCCGAATGACCGTCGCGCCCAGCGCGCTGATGACCAGATTGATCCGCGCGACATCCGCGCTCGCGTCAAGGTAGTGCAGCAGCCGTTGCGCGTAAATCGCCCCGCTGGCGCCGGTAATGGCAACCGTCAAGTGTTTCACAGGGATTCCAGCTCATAGGCGGTAGAATCAGCGGCCGGGCAATCCGGCATTCGCCGTCGCCGCCGGAATGATAACCTAGTTGGCAACTCGCGATGTACCGCAGGTGACGTAACGCGCGATGACGACAACCGGACTTTCCGTTGAAGCCTGCCCGCGATGCGGGCGTCCGAATGGGGCGCACCGCGCTACCTGCCTCTTTTGCGGGGAGCCGTTGAGCGCGCCGGGACGGGAAAGCCAAGCGCTCCCTAGTCTGCGGGGCGCCTCCGACATTGAGCCGGGTTACAACGTGATCTTTTTACCCGGCGCCGCGTTGGCGGCGGGCGCCGTTGAGGAAGTCGCCGCCGCGGGACGGCTGACGACGGAACAAGCCGCCCTCCTGCTGACCGCGGCCGCGCCTGTCCCCATCGCTCGCGCGGCCACCGCCCACGACGCCGTGTTACTCACGCAGCGGTTGGCGCGATCAGGGCTGCGCACGCTGATTCTATCGGACGCGCAGCTTGCGCCGTTCCAGCCGCCGCGTCGCGCCCGCGCCCTGACGGCGACGGACGGCTATCTCGAAGTTTGGAGCAGCGAGCCGGTCGCGCCCCTGCGATTGGCTTGGGAAGACATCTCGCTCATCGTGTTCGGCGCGCTGCGCTTTCGCCAAGTGTTGGTTAGGGAATCCTCAGGTCGAAGGGCGAAAGCGGAGCGCGAGGAGATGATGACCGCCGATGAGGAAGTCGCCGTGATTGATCTCTTCGGCCCGACTTTAGCAACCCATGCGCGGATTCGCGCCGACGGCTTCGACTACTCCTGTCTGGGGTCTGATCGCAGCCTGCTCGCCGTTGAAAACCACGCCCGGCTCGGCGATTGGCTACTGGCTTCGCGCTCCAGCGCGACCGTGGTCAATCGGGATTTCCGCGCTGTCGCTCGGGCGCTTGAGCCAGTCTGGGGGCTGACCAAAACGCGCAGCCGGCAGCCCTTCAAGCGGGCCGGCATTGGAAAGGTGGCAACGGAGCTGACCGAGTGCCTGGACAACGACGGCCAGTTCACGCGCTTTGCCCGCAGTCTCTTCCTGACGCTGCGTCCGATTTGAGCGTCACAACTGGAAAGCAAAGCGCGCTGGGTACGTATCTTCTTTCTGAAAGGCTCACCAACGCATACGCCATGACGACACCCATCATTCAACCTCGCGCCGCGACGCCCCTGGCGGCGGCTGAAGCCTACACGGCTGACTCGATTACATCGCTTTCCGGGCGCGACGCCGTCCGCCTGCGCCCCGCCATGTATATCGGCTCGAATGGCGAGCTGGGGCTGCACCACCTCGTGTATGAAGTCGTGGACAACTCCGTGGACGAGGCGCTGGCCGGCTACTGCACGCAGGTGGATGTTATCATCCACCCCGATGACTCGATTTCCGTCATTGACAACGGGCGCGGCATTCCGGTGGATATCAAGCAGGATGACCCGCGCAAGCGGTCGGCCGTCGAGATCGTGCTCACGGAGCTGCACGCCGGGGCGAAGTTTGGAGAAGACAACACATACAAGGTATCGGGCGGGCTGCATGGCGTGGGCGTCTCCTGCGTTAATTTTTTGTCGGAGTGGCTGCGCGTCGAGGTCTATCGCAACGGCTACGTTCATGAGCAGGAGTTCGAGCGGGGGATTCCGGCAGGGCCGCTGGCGCAAACCGGCAGAACCGCTAAGCGGGGCACGCGCGTTACCTTCAAGCCCGACGGGGAAATCTTCACGACGACGACCTACGACTTTGACACGCTCGCCCAGCGATTGCGCGAAAAGGCCTTTCTGACCAAAGGGCTGACCATCACGCTCACCGACGAGCGCGGGGAGCAGGAGCGGCGGCAGGAGTTTTTCTACCGGGGCGGCATTGCCGAGTTCGTCAGCCACCTCAACCGTAACAAGACGACGCTGATGCCGGAGCCGTTTTACTGCGAGGCGACGCAGGGCGATGTGACGGTCGAAGTGGCGATTCAATACAACGACGGTTACGACGAGAAGGTGTTCAGCTTCGCCAACAACATCAACACGGTGGATGGCGGCACGCACCTGTCGGGCTTTCGCGCGGCGCTCACGGCTAGCATCAACGCCTACGCCGTGAGCGAGGGCCTGAGCAAGCAGCTCAAGGAAAACCTGACCGGCGATGATGTCCGCGAGGGGTTGGTGGCGGTCGTCAGCGTGAAGATTCCGCAGCCGCAGTTTGAAGGGCAGACCAAGAACAAGCTCAACAGCGATGTGAAGGGGCTGGTGGATTCCATCCTGCGCGAGCAGCTCAAGACCTACTTTGGCGAGCATCCGGCTATCGCCAAGCGCGTCATTCTGAAAGCGGTTGACGCCGCGCGGGCGCGGGAAGCCGCGCGGCGGGCGCGGGAAATCTCGCGCAAGTCGTCGCTCAACAACCTGACGCTCCCCGGCAAGTTGGCCGATTGCTCGGAGCGCGACCCGTCCAAGTCGGAGCTTTTCATCGTCGAGGGCGACAGCGCCGGCGGCAGCGCCAAGCAGGGGCG
Source organism: Chloracidobacterium sp. CP2_5A (assembly GCA_002254845.1). Taxonomy (GTDB): domain Bacteria; phylum Acidobacteriota; class Blastocatellia; order Chloracidobacteriales; family Chloracidobacteriaceae; genus Chloracidobacterium. Next base: position 19,114 of record NKPT01000031.1, read on the forward strand.
CGACCGGCGAACGCAGGCGATCCTGCCGCTCAAGGGCAAGATTCTCAACGTCGAGAAGGCGCGCTACGACAAGATGCTCTCGCATAGCGAGATTGGCGCCCTGATTATGGCGCTCGGCACGGGGATTGGAAAATCCGACTTCTCGATAGAGAAGTTGCGCTACCACAAGGTCATCCTGCTGTGCGACGCCGACGTGGACGGCTCCCACATTCGGACGCTGCTGCTGACGTTTTTCTACCGTCAGATGCCGGAGTTGCTTGAGCGCGGCCATGTTTTCATTGCGCAGCCGCCGCTCTACAAGGTCAAGAAGGGCAAGTCGGAGCAATACCTGCTCGACGACCGCGAGCTAAACAAGCACTTGCTCAAGCGGGCGACCGAGGATGTTCAAGTGACGGTCGAGCCCACCGGGCGGGTTCTGGCGGGGCGCGAGTTAGCGAAGTTTCTCGACAAGCTGCTCGAGTTCGAGACCTTCGCGCCTAAGCTGGGGCGGCGGCTTCGGCGGGACGCTCGGCTGATGGAGTTGACGCTGCAAGCGGCGACCGGCGAGGGCGGCTATCGGGCGGGGCGCAAGCTGCATGCGCTATTTGAAACCGAAGACTGGCCGCGCCGGTTGGCGGATACGCTAGCGGCCGCAGGCTATGACGCCATGCCGGACCGCGACGAGGAGCATGCCTTGTTCCGCGTGGTAATCACGACCCAGAGCGGCGCGACGACGGTCGACTGGGAGTTGGCGACGCACGCCGAATTTCAAAAGTGCGTCATGCTCTACGGCGAGTGGCGCGAGGTTATGACCGGACCCTATGTGGTGTCGCAAGGTTCGACGACTAAGACCGTCAAGCATCGCTCGGCCCTAAGCGAGGAAGTCTTCGCGCTAGCGAAGCGCGATCTGACTATCCAGCGATACAAAGGCCTGGGCGAGATGAACCCGGAGCAGCTTTGGGAAACCACGCTCAACGCCGAGAAGCGGACGCTGCTTCAGGTGCGCATCAACGACGCTGTCGAGGCGGAAGACGTTTTCACTGTTCTGATGGGCGACGCCGTCGAGCCGCGCCGCCGGTTTATCGAGCAGAATGCGCTGGATGTGAAGAACCTTGACGTATGACCCCGCCGGCGCTAGAGCGTCGAGCGCCTTTGGGGATGGCTTCGCGGATGCCTTGACCGCGGCGCGCTGGTCGCGCGGTGTGGGACGGCTGCCCTTTCGCTCAAGCCGCTCCCGGCGTCTTGCATCTGCCAACCACGGCGAGGCCCCATTGTGACAAGCGGGTTTACAAGCGGGTTTACAAGACCCGGCCGCTGCGCCCGCGCGGAAAGCGCGTTAGCCGGCAGACTTGCCGCGCTTTTTGTTTTCCCGGAAGCCGCTGTTCGGGATGGCGCTGACGACGACCTTGCCGAAGCGCGCCGATTGACCAATGCCTGGCACCGTGCCGACAAAATACGCTCGCTGTCCCGGCACGAGAAATTCGCCGCCGGCCATCACGCGACCGCTGCCGATGGGCACGTTGTATTTGTCCACGACGGTGAATAACAGAGATGGATTGTAGCGACGAACGCCGTTGTCTCCGGTGTGGATGACTTCGCCGCTCACGCGGATGTCGCCGTTTTCGGCGACTTCCGCCGTGCAGCTCTCGATCCGAAGCGGATCGTTGATCGGATTTTCGACTTGGACGTTGATGGGGAAGGACATACGCGCCTCGCCGGGAAGCGAATGATAAAGTGGCGGGGACGCCGTTCGGATGTGGAACGCACTTGTAACGTACATCGCCGGCGCGCCCTCTGGTAAGCCTGAAAATTACGGGGCGCCCAGGACAATGACTAGCCCCCACCGCGCCGGATGCTGGGTCAGGCATTCGCGCTGGGCGGCTTGCAGCGCCTTCGCCGGGCTTGCTCCCGCCTGATGCGCGGCATGAAACGCGCACATTAAGTCGCGCATGGCGCGATCTTCCACCCGCGCTAGCGTGGCGACCACGGTTGCGGCGCCCGCCGCCAGAAAGGCCTGCGCCAGCCCGGTCATGCCCTCGCCCCGCAGCGGGCGCCCGAGGGCGGATTCGCAGGCCGAAAGCGCGACCAGTCGCAGGCGCGGGAAGGTTTGCTCATACACTTCCGCCGCCGTGAGGCGGCCGTCGTCTTCATCGGCGGCGGTCAGGTACAGCGCCGACCGCAGCGGCTCGTCCGGCTCGGCCACGCCGTGAACGGCCAGGTGCGCGATGCCGGCCGTCCGAAGGGCGGCGAGCGTCTGGCGCTTGGCGGCTCCGTCTCCGGCGAGCGCGCGAGCCGGCCCCAGAATGGACTGCAGGCAGGCGATTTCGTCCCGCGCGCCGGTTAGCGGCGGCAGGGCGTCCGCGGCGGCGGGCGAAAGTCGGGCATCGGCCACAATCAGCGTTTCAGCGTCAGCGTCCGGCGGGCGGGCTTCAAGCGCTCGGATCAGCGCCGTGACGCTCGGACAAATCGAGAAGGGAACTCGTTCCGCGAGCCAGCGACCCTGCGGGTCGCGCAGCGTCGCCCATGGGAGCCCATGCAGGCTGTCGTCGGGGATGATGACCAGGCGTCCGACATCTTCGAGGGAAAGCGCCAGCGGCGACAGGAGCGAGGCGTAGAGTTCCTGTCCCGCCTGCCGCGCTTGCGCGACATCGCCGGATGAATTGGTCAGCGCCTGCGTCAGAGCTTGGACCTGAGCGGCAAGTCGCTCGCGCCCGATAGGCAGCGTTTGATGGCGGAGACGTTGCCGATCAAGCGTGAAGACTTCAGTCTGATGGTCGCCGACGGCATAGGCGACCGCCGCGATGTCATCCGGCAGTCGCCGCTGCAAAGCGCGCGGCGACAGGTTGCCGCTCCCCGACTTGCCTGAAGCTTGGCGTCGGTCGAGGAGGGTTCGGGCGCGGGCGCGCTCAAGCCAAGCCAAGGCGATGTCCGGCTGCCCGCGCTGCGCGTGAATGCGAGCCAGTCGCTCGTAGAGATCGGCGTGCCGGTGGAAAAAACGCTGACGATCCGGCGTCTTGGTTATCCGTCCGCGGGCGGTCTCCATCCAGTCAATGCCTGCGCGGAGCGCGGCTTCGGCGGCGCGGTCATCGCCCAGCGCCAAATAAGCCGCGCCTCGAACCGATTGCGTCAGCGGCCAGTAGGCGTCATGTCGCCCGCGGCGCAGGCTTTCAGCGGCGCGGGCGCAGAGCCGGAGCGCGGCGGCCGGATCGCCCAGCGCCATTCGGCACCAGGCCGCCGTCGGCAGGAAGTCCAGCGCTAGAACGTCCCGCGCGCGGGCGTCCGCGACGCCGGCCAGGACGGCGGCGGCCCGATCAAGCGCCGCGTCGGCTTCCGCGAAGCGACCTGTCTTGACAAACAGCGTGGCCAACAAGGTTTCGGCGTCAAGCTGGAAGGCTGGGAACGCTTGCCCGACGGCAGCGGCGCGGGCTTCCTCGGCAAAGGCGAGGCCTAGCTCGCAGGCCCCAGCGGCGGCGCAGGTTCGGGCGGCGAAGGCGCAGGCCTGCGCTCGCCGGCGCGGATTCGTCCCCTGCTGCGCGCCGATATCCAGCAACTCGCGCAGCGAGCGGAGCGCCGCCGCGCTGTCGCCCTGACGCTCGTAAGCGTCGCTGAGAATGAGAAGCGACCGCTGGGTTTCTTCCCAGTCTGAAAGCGATGCAAACCGCGTCAGCGAGGCTTGCGCCAGCGCGACCGCCGCCGGCGCGTCGGACTGCCGGAGGGCCAGTTGCGCCCGGACGCGCAGCGCCTGCCCCTCCAGGCGGACGTAGCCCCGTTGACGGGCCTCTGCCAAGAGGGCCGAGCTGAGGCGGTCAAGCTGCAATGTTTCAGTCCGCTGAACCGCGCAATAGACCAAGCCCAGCTCCGCTTCTAGCGCGCTTGCTGAGTCGCCCAAGGCGAGAAACGCCCGGCGGGCCTGGGCGTAGAGCGGCTCTGCCGCCGTCGGCTTGCCCTCGATCGGATAAAGTTGACGCGCCGCGCGGAAGGCGCGGCGGGCCGCCAGCCAATCGCTCGCTCCGCCGCTGGCTTGGATGCCGGCGAGCGCCTGCGCCAGATCGCTCCCCCAGCGCTCATTCGCTCGCTTCCGCGCCGCGTCGGCAACGCGCTGAACCTGTGCCAAGCGCTGCTCGTCGCCCGAAGTCAGAAAAGCTTCGGCAGCCGCGCCCAGACCTTCGACGAGCCGCCCCAAGTGGCTTGCCAGGAAGGCTTCCGTTTCGGGCCCGTCAGGATGGTCGGCGCAATGAGCGAAGGCTTCCCAAAGACGGGCGGCATCGGGCGGCGACGGCGTCAGGGCGGACAAGTGTCGCTGCGCCGCTGTTGCCCAAGCCGCGCTCCGCTCGTCGGCGAGGTAGCGCGCCCACTCAGACTGGGCCTGCTCGGAAAGCCCAAGGCGCTGAAACAGCAGGGCGCGGTTAAAGCGGGCCGCCCCGGCGAAGTCGGCCTGGTTGAGCGCGCCAGCGAGGGCCTTCAGCGCCGCCTCGAAATCCTCCGGTTGCCCGTGGCGGAGCGCCCATTCGGCATAGGCGATGCCCGCGTCGTTGAGCCAGTCCGTGGCGGCGCTCGGCGCGGCCGCGGCGAGGCGACGGCGAGCGGCGGTAATGTCTCCCGCAGCCAAGTCGCGCCAAAGCAGAATGTGGCGGCGTTGCGCCGCGTCGAGCGTCGGATCGTCAGCCGCCGCAGCTGTCAGCCCTGCGACGTGAGCGGCGTCAAGCGTGGCGGTCGCTCCGTCCGCTGGCGCTGGAGCCCCGGAGAGCCGAAAGCCCTGCGGCGAGGCGACCGGCAGTCGGCGAAGGCTGCCCCACGCCTCCGCTGAACGGGCGGGCGCGGCGGTCGGCAGCCGCCCCTGGCAGGCCATCGTCAGCAGCGCCGCGCCAACCGCGAGCCACCGGCGCGCGCCTGCCGGGCGCTTCCGGTCGGCGCGGTGTTGCATCGGCGCGGCGGAACGTGCCAATACATGGCGGCGAGAGTCAATAAACGTCATATTCCGCGAGACTTTGCGAGGATGCTTCCAAACTGGCTTATGAAAGACGACTCGACGGTTACGAAAACGCCCGTTCTTGAATCGCTTGCAGCGCTCAGGCGCTGGGCGCGCATGATACTCCCGCTCGCGGCGGCTGGCACGGCGTTCGGCTGCGCGTCGCCGCCCGCCGCCCCGCCACCGGCCGCTCCGCCGCCGGCCGCCGCGACGCCAACGTCGGCGCCCGCGCCGGCGCAACGACTTGTCGCCACGCTCGAAACGACCAAGGGGCGCATTCGCTTTGAGCTGCTGACTCAGGACGCGCCGAAGACATGTGAGAACTTTCGCCTGCTGGCGGAGCGGAAGTTCTACAATGGGCTAACGTTTCACCGGGTAATCAAGGGCTTTATGATTCAGGGCGGCGACCCGCGCGGCGACGGCACAGGCGGCGAGTCGGCCTTCGGCGGCGAGTTCGCCGATGAGATTGACCCCAAATCGCCGCTTTACCTGGCCGGGTATAAGGCTGGCATCGTCGCCATGGCCAACCGCGGCCCAAACACGAACAGCAGTCAGTTTTTCATCATGCACCGCGATTACCAGCTCCCGCCGTCCTACACCATTTTTGGGCGCGTTTTCGAGGGGCAGGAAGTCGTGGACGCGATTGCCGAAACGCCAACCGCTCCCGGCGACCGCCCGTTGACGCCGGTGCGCATTATTTCCGCCAAGGTTGGCGAGCCGTGACGGGGACCGTCAATCTGGCCTATGGTTGAACGACTTCACATTGGAAAGGATACTCGACATGGCCACCAAGCTGATTGCCACGCTGGTCACAAATCACGGCGACATCCAGTTCGAGCTGCTGCCTGATGACGCCCCCAAAACAGTTGAAAACTTCACGACGCTGGCCAACCGCGGCTATTACACAAACGTGACGTTTCACCGCGTGATTCGCGGCTTTATGATCCAGGGCGGCGATCCGACCGGCACGGGCGCAGGCGGCGAGTCGGCTTTCGGGCGGGAGTTCGCTGACGAAATCGATCCCGGCTCGCCGCTTTACCGAGCCGGCTACGCGCCCGGCATCGTCGCCATGGCCAATCGGGGGCCGAATACCAACGGCAGCCAGTTTTTCATTATGCACAAGAAGAGCGCGCTGCCTCCGAACTACACCATCTTCGGGCGCGTCGTAGCCGGGCAGGAAGTTGTAGACGCCATTGCCGAGACGCCGACGAACGCGCAGGATCGCCCGCTCAAGCCAGTCGTCATTCAGTCAGCGCGCGTCGAGCAGGTCGCGACGAGCTAAGGTTTGGCGAAAGCTTGCTTTTTTTGAACGGGCGCGCTACCTTGCCGGGCCACTTTCCAAGGTTGCATCCTTAGCTCAGTTGGATAGAGCGTTGGCCTCCGGAGCCAAAGGTCGCTGGTTCGAATCCAGCAGGATGCACCAGTCCGCCCTCCGCGCGCCGTCAGCGTCGTTCCCGCGCCTTTGCCTGCCACATGGAGAATTGCTCTACAGCCATTGAAATGCGCGGGGTCACCAAGCGCTTTGGCGCGCTTGTCGCCAACGACGCTGTGACGCTCAAGATTGCCGCGCAGAGCATCCATGCTGTCATTGGCGAAAACGGCGCCGGCAAGTCCACGGCGATGAATATTCTCTATGGCCTCTACGCGCCAGATGCGGGGGAAATCCTTCTCCGCGGCCAGCCGGCGCGCTTCGCCTCGCCGCGGGACGCCATCGCGGCTGGGCTGGGGATGGTTCATCAGCACTTTATGCTGGTGCCGACGCTCACGGTGTTGGAAAACATCGTCCTTGGCGCAGAGCCGCGGGCCGGTCTCCTGGTGGACTATGCCGGCGCCCGGCGAAAGCTGCTTGAGTTGCGCGAGCGATATAAGCTGCGCGCCGACCCTGATGCGCTCATCAGCGAGCTTTCGGTCGGCGAGCAGCAGCGGGTCGAGATTCTCAAGGCGCTTTATCGCGGAGCCGAGATCTTGATCCTTGACGAGCCGACAGCGGTGCTGACGCCGCCGGAAGTCGAGGAGTTGTTCGCCGTGCTGCGAGCGCTGCGCCAGCAAGGAAAGACCATCATCATCATCACCCATAAGCTGGGCGAGGTGCTGGCGATTTCAGATCGCGTCACCGTCATGCGGGATGGGCGAGTCGTCGGCGAGGTCGAGACGCGCCAAACTTCCGCCGAGGCGCTCGCGAAGCTGATGGTTGGGCGCGAGGTCCTCTTGCGAGTTGAAAAAGCGCCGGCGCGCCCGCAGGGCGTGTTGCTTGAAGTTTCGCAGCTCGCCCTGACCAAAGCGAATGGCGCGTCCGCGCTCCAGGGCGTTTCATTTCAGGCGCGAGCCGGAGAAGTTCTTGGCATTGCAGGCGTTGAGGGTAACGGGCAGGCGGAGCTGATGGAATGTCTAGCCGGTCTCGCGAAGCCGACCGCCGGGGACATTCGGCTGCTTGGCAAGTCAATCGTCGGGCTCTCGCCGCGCGCCATCCGGGCCCTGGGCGTCGCCCATATTCCCGAGGATCGGCATAAGCGGGCGCTGCTGCTCGATTTCGACCTCTCGGACAACTGCATCTTCGGCGACCACTATCGACCGCCGGCGGCGCGGCTTGGCTTCCTTGATCGCCCGCAAATCTACCGACGAACCGAAACCCTGCTGCGTGATTTCGATGTCCGACCGCCGAATCGGCTGGCGCTATCACGGTCGCTGTCGGGCGGGAATCAGCAAAAGCTGGTGGTTGGGCGCGAGTTTGGGCTACCGCCCAGGCTTTTGCTGGTTTCACAGCCGACGCGTGGCGTGGATATTGGGGCCATTGAGTTTATTCACCGCAAGCTGTTGGCGCTGCGCGACGCGGGGGTGGGGATTGTCCTTGTCTCGGCCGAGCTAGAGGAAGTCTTGTCGCTTAGCGACCGGCTGCTCGTGATGTATGATGGGCGCATCGTTGGCGAAGTTGACCCAGCCCAAGCTTCCCAGTCCGAGCTTGGGTTGCTGATGACCGGCGCCGCCCGCGTTCCCGGCGTCACCGCTGGAGCTTAGCCGCCATGCCGTACTATTGCCCCAACTGTGGCGTTTCCAACGCGGATGCCGTGGCGGCTTGCTACAACTGCGGCGCGCCAAATCCAATCGCGCCGCCGACCGACCCGGCGCAGGCGTCCGCCACCAATCCTTTTGAAGCGCCGACGCAGCCGCAGTCGCCCTATCAGTCGCCGTCGTATCCGCCGCCGTCGCCGCCGGCTCCCTCCGCATATCCAATGCCGCCGATGACGCCCTATGCGCCGCCGGCCTATGGACAAGCCGGGTTTCAGTATCCGGAGTTGTCGCCAGCGTCCTGGCGCTTACAGGCGCAGGCGCGCAATGCATTGATTATAGGCGCGGTAGCGTTGCTCTGCTGCGGCTTGCTGGGCCCGATTGCGTTGGCCATCGGCATTCAGGCGAAAAACGGCTTGCAGCGCCTGGGAGTGAGCGAAGGGCAGGGCATGGCGCTTGTCGGGATCATTCTCGGCGGCTTGGCGACCGTGGCCTGGCTGCTGGGGATAGTTGCAAGCTTGATTTCCTAACGAAATGTGGTTGCGCCGGGTGATGTTCGGTTGTGGAGAGACGCCATGTGCGCCATCGCTTCAGTAGTCGGGCTGAGCGTCATCTTGACGACGCCCTACGGCTCATACGGGCAGCCGTCCCCATCGCCCTATCAACAGCCGTCGTATCCGCCCCCGGCGCCGCCGACGCCGGGCGGGCCGCTGCCCGGCGCGGAGAAGAAAGCGCCCGCCGCCCTGATGGCCATCCTGCTTGGCGGCTTCGGGGTGCACAAATTCGTCCTAGGCTACCAAAAGGAAGGCGTCGCGATGGTCGCCGTCACACTTGGCGGCTTTATTCTGTCAGTTGTGGTTGGCATTCTAACCTACGGAATCGGGTTTGTTTTGCTTGTTATTCCGATGGCGGTTTCGATCATTGGATGGATTGAGGGCGCCCTGTATTTGTCAAAAAGCGACGAAGAGTTTGTCGCCACTTATGTTCAAGGTCGCCGTCCTTGGTTTTGAGCTACACTCAGCGCGCGCCACATTTTTTGCCCTTGCCCAAGTCCGACGGGGCCTGCCGAATGACGCGCGGGCTTTTTTCGGGCAAGGCGTTGGGATTAGGCTTGGTCACTTCCCGCTCTCTTTGAAAGGACTTTTTATGCGACGAATGCGCTTGACGACCGTTGCCGGTCCCCCGGCGGCGATGGACTTGAATGTGCTTTCAAGCCCCTACGGCGGGCAAACCCCGCCTTCCTACCAACCCGCGCCCTATCCGCCTCCCGTTGGTGGCCCCGTGCCTGGCGCGGACAAGAAAATCCCGGCAGCCATCTGCGCCATCCTGCTGGGCGGGTTTGGCGTTCATAAGTTTATTCTTGGCTACACGACCGAAGGCTTGATCATGCTTGGCATCACGGTTTTGACCTGCGGCTTTGGCAGCCTGATTTCAGGCATCATTGGCTTGGTGGAAGGGATTATGTATCTGACGAAGTCGGACCAGGAATTTGTGGCAACGTATGTTCAGGGCCGACGCGGATGGTTTTGAGGGCGCGTGCCGCATCCCGTGGAAGGCTCGTCGCCAGCGATCCGCCCGCCGGGCAGCGAGCTTGCGCAGCTTGAGGCGCGCGCTTGGCTTGGGCTAACGCTTGGCGTCTTGTCGGCGCTCATCGGCTGGCTTTGCACGCTTCCCATCGGCGTTTTCGCGCTCTTTCTGGCGATTCAGACCGAAGCCGGGGTCTTGCGGCTGGAGGAGAGCATCGAGTTGCCGGCTGATCTCTTCCAGCGGCTCGCTAGCTTGCGGCGGCGGGCGCGCTGGGCGCTAGCGCTGGGAGGCGTTGGCACAGCGTTATTCCTAGCGAGCTTAGCCCGGTTTTTGTGGCTTTACCTGGTCGCTTCGTGATCCGTGGCGACGAAGGCGGCCGGCGATCCGGATAAACGCGGATAGGGCGGCAATGACCATCTGGCTTGGCCGCGCAGGCTTGCTGACGCTACTTCCCGCCCGGCGGCCGGCAGGCGCTCCGCTGGGTCGGCGAGGCTGTCCAGCGCCCGTCCGGCCCATCCTAGCGGCCTAGCGGCGCGCGGCGGCAGCTTTTTCGCGCGCGGATCGGTGGCGAACGCCAGCCCTCCCCGTCTCGCCCAGCGTTGCGCGGCAAACGCCTACGGAAGCCGGTAGCCGCAACCTGAACAAAAGCGAGCGCCCATCTGATTGACGAGCCCGCACTGCGGGCAAGTTGGCGTCGCGCCAAACGCTGGTTCAGACCCGCCGGCGCGCGGCATGACGGAAGCGCGCGCCCCGCACCGCGAACAGAAAATGGCATTGGCTGGCAGGGGCGCTTGGCAGTCCAGGCAAATCTGCTTGTTCGACGTTTGGGGCGGCGGCGCATAGCTGCGGTAGGAGGGTTCGGGCGGGGATCGCCAGCGTCCGCCGGGTTGTGGCGCCAGGCGTTCGTCAATGTAAGCCCACAAGTCTTCGACGAGTTTGAGTTGGTTGAACGCGCCGACAATGGGCAGCACAATAAGCGGCCCCAAAAAGACATAGCCCACGACGCCCAGCGCGGCTTTCTCCAGCCACTTGCTTGTGCCAACCTCAATCAGCAGGCGATCGCCCATCGGCTGGAGCCGTACTGTGAGCGCGGAGGACTGCCCCAGCAGCGTCGTGAGCGTAGAATCGCGCGTCGCCTGGATGATGGCGGTCTCGCCGACCGGCACAACCTGCACGCGGTGGTCGCGCATCAGGAAAAAGTGGCGAATAGCATCCGTCAACGCGGCAAGGTTGAACCCCGGCGAGAGAGGATACGCTCGGTCTTGCATGATGACGCTCCGGGCTTGGATGATGGTCGCGCTCGGCTTACCTTTATAGGCCAGCGCCAGCCTCGCTTGTAGAGCGTGACGCTGTGTAAAAGCAACTCTAACTGAGGTAAGCATCGTGATGAAGTATGCCGTTCGATTCTGGGCCGCCCTAGCCGCGGTTGCCGCCCTGTGCGATCTTGGCAGCGTTCCGCTGGTCTGGTCCGAGCCGCGTCGCCCCAGCCCGGAGTGTCCAGGAAGTCCCAGCTATGACTGTAACGTCATCCCGCCGGTCGTCTGCCGGGCCATTTGCAATCAGTTTCAATCGGCCGTCGTGCGAGATCGCTGCGCCTACCGGCAACGGCTGGTCATTGAGCGTTACGAAAAGCCGCGCCGCCCCGGCGACGCGCCGGGGCGGCAGCGCCAGAACCGCGAGACGGAGGTGATGGTCGAGCCGTCAACGCGACCTGACGAAACCGGACAGTATCCAGTGTTGACGCGCATCGTGAGCGATACCGACGACAACGGGCGGCCCAAGAGCCGCGTTGATCCCAAGGCGCTGACCATCCTTTCGGCGCAAGGTTTTTTTGACCTGATCTTTTTCCCGCTGACGCCGGAGCGGATTGCTTACTATGAGTTCGAGCCGACCAGCTCTCCGCGCGAAGGCGAGCTGGCCTTTCGGTTCCGACCGCGCACGCAGTCGCGCGCGGTTCCACTGGCTTCCGGCGTCGTCTATCTGAGCGAGCAGGGCGAGATGCTCACGCTGGCCATAGACGGGATGTATAACCTGGAGATTTTGGACAAGAGCCTCAAGAACATCCGATCTATCTCGGCGACGGTGGACTATTCGCAATTCAACGACCGTTTTCGCATGCCGACGCTGGCGCGCGGCGAGGGGCTTTCGGATGTCTCGCGTTTTGATGGTTATTTCAAGTTTAGCTTCGAGGAAGGCAATTACCGTCCGGTGCTGAGGATGCCCTCTTGGGCGACGAGCGGACGCGCGCCCCGCGATTGAGAAAACGCGAGTCGCTGACGGCAGCCCGCCGCGGCGACCCGCGCTTCTCCCGGCGGCTTGGCTTATCGTCCCGCCAGCTTGCCGACCAGGGCGAAAAGCGGGAGGTACATGGCGATGACGATGCTCCCGATGGTGATGCCTAGGAAGCCAATCATGATTGGCTCGATGAGGGTCAGCAGGTTGGCGATCGCCGCGTCAACTTCGAGTTCGTAGAAGTCCGCGATCTTAGAAAGCATCGCGTCAAGCGCGCCGGTTTGCTCGCCAACGCCGATCATCTGACAAACCATCGAGGGGAAAACGCCGCTGGCTTTGAGCGGCTCGACAATGGTTTGTCCTTGCTCGATGGAGCTGCGCACGCGGATGATGGCGTTGCCGACGATGACATTCCCGGCCGTGCGGGCCGTGATGTCGAGCGATTCGAGAATCGGAACGCCGCTAGACAATAGCGTGGCCAGCGTCCGCGAGAAGCGCGCCACGGCGATTTTCAGCAGAATGTCCCCAATGACGGGAATCTTGAGCATCAGCCGGTCAATCTGGAAGCGCCCGCCGGGCGTTTTGTAGTAGGAGCGAATGATCAGCGCGATGGCGACGATGATGCCGAGCAGCAGCCACCAATAGCTTGCCATGAAGGAGCTGATGGCGATGACGATTTCCGTCGGCAGCGGGAGGCGCTCGCCCGGTCCGAGCAAGCCTTCAAAGATGTTTCGGAAGGCCGGGATGACCACTACCATGATGACGGCGATCACGGCCACGGCAAGCACGATCACCGCCGACGGGTAGATGAGGGCTGAAATGACATCGGAGCGGAGCTTGACGATTTTTTCGATGAAGGTTGCCAGGCGCTGCAAAATGGTGTCGAGGATACCGCCGGTCTCCCCCGCCGCCACCATATTCGTGTAGAGGTTGTCAAACACCTTGGGATGTTTGGCCATAGATTCCGAGAGGGTCGAGCCGGTTTCGACATCCGTCCGCACCTGCGTCAACACCTGCTTGAAATATTTGTTTTTATCCTGCTGGGTGGCCAAAATCTCAAGGCACTGCACCAGCGGCAAGCCAGCGTCAATCATGACCGAGAACTGGCGCGTAAAAATGGCCAATTCCTTTGAGCTGACTTTCCCGCCGACCAGTTTGGGAAGAGCAATGTCGCGTCCTTTTTCCCGCACGCTGACGACCGTAACCTGTTCGCGGCGGAGCATGGCTTCGAGCTCTTCGCGATTGGCGGCCTCGCGCTGGGTGTTGACTGGCTGGTTGGTGCGCTGGTTGCGTCCTACAACAACATACGTCGGCATGACCGAATCACTCCTTGCACCGATGCATCTGCGACTGCTTGATTAGGAGGCTGTCCAGAACCCGCTTGGCTAGGACTGGCGAAGACCGTTTTTGACCAGCTTATGCCTGGGTCGAGCCAGCAAGTCGGCGGCAACATCCAAGCTCGCGCGCGGGTGGCAGCCATTGCCCCTGATTCAAAGTATGCGCCTATTGTTGGCGATACCAGCGAGATGCGCAAGTCGCGAAGTGAAAACTCCGGGACTTTGCATCATGAGTCCAAGAGATTATGCCTGGCTAGCGTCGAATCGGCGGCGCGCCGGGGCGCGCCGGCCCGCCGGGCGGCATCGGGCGGCCAGTCGGCGGCATGGGGCCTCCGGGCCCGCCGCCCAGCCCGCCGGTGGCGCGGTTGATTAGGTCCTGCAACTCATCTGGATTATGCGAGCGCGCCATGGCGACATCGAGCGAAATCTGACGATTGAGATACAGACCAAGCAGGGACTGATTGAACGTCTGCATGCCGAACTTATCTTGGCCCGTTTGCATCATCCCATAAATCTGGTGGATTTTATCCTCGCGGATCAGGTTGCGAATAGCCGAGTTCGGCACGAGAATCTCGAGCGCCATGCAGCGCCCCTGCCCGTTGGCCTTCGGCAGCAGCGACTGACACAGCACGCCTTCCAGCACCAAGCTGAGCTGCGTTCGAATCTGCGACTGCTGGTGCGCCGGGAAGATGTCAATAATACGGTTGATCGTCGAGTAAGCGGAGTTGGTGTGTAGCGTCCCAAAGGTCAAGTGGCCAGTTTCGGCAATGCGCAGCGCCGTTTCGACGGTTTCGAGGTCGCGCATTTCGCCGATGAGCACCACATCTGGGTCCTGACGCAGGGCGGCGCGCAGCGAGTTGCTAAAGCTGTGGGTGTCGGCATGAACCTCGCGCTGGTTGACGAGGCAGTTTTTATGCGGGTGCAGAAACTCGATTGGGTCTTCAATCGTGATGATGTGCTCGTGTCGGTCCTCATTGATCTTGTTGATCATCGAGGCGAGCGTCGTGGACTTCCCCGAGCCGGTTGGCCCGGTGACGAGGATCAGTCCGCGCGGCTTCTCGCATAGCTTTTTGACGATGGGCGGCAAGCCAAGCTCCTCAAAGGTGCGGATTTCGTAGGGAATCGCCCGAAAGACCGCCCCGACCGCGCCGCGCTGATTGAACAAGTTGGCTCGAAAGCGCGACATCCCCTTGATGCCAAACGAGAAATCGAGTTCAAGCGTTTCCTCGAAGCGGTGTTTCTGCGCGTCGGTCAGGACGGAGTAGGCTAGCTGCTTTGTGTCCGCCGGCGTCATTTCCGGGTAGTCGAGCGGCCGGAGGTGCCCGTGAACTCGAACCTGCGGCGGGGAGTTGGTCGTGATGTGGAGATCTGAGCCGCCCAACTCGATCATTTTCCGAAGCAGGTCGCTTAGAACAAAGTTTGATGACATGTCTCGTGTACCTCCGTAGGTGGCGCCGACGGCGGGCCTCGGTCCTAAAGTTTTCTAGCGAGTCGCAAATGCCGCTTAGCAGCGCTCCGCTGGACGCCGCGCCGTCCCCGGTGTCACTCGCGACAACCGGCAAGCGTCACAGGACGGTTTCGCGCACCACTTCCTCAATCGTGGTGATGCCTTCCATAATCTTTCGCAGTCCGCTGCGCCGGAGTGTCAGCATGCCGTGTTCGATGGCTTTCTTGCGTAACTCCAGCGCCGAAGCCCCGATGAGGATGAGTTCGCGCAGCTCGTCATTCATTTCCATGACCTCATAGAGGCCAACGCGGCCTTTGTAGCCCGATCCCTTGCACTTCGGACACTCGCGCCCGTCTTTGGTTTTGCCCGTTCCCTCGTAAATCGTGACCCTGGAGGCTTCTTCCGGCGTGAAGCCAAGCTCGATCAGGGTTTGCGCCGGGGGCTGAATTTTGGCGGGGGCCTTGCACTCGGTGCAAATGCGACGGATGAGGCGCTGCGCCTGAATGAGGTTGACCGAAGTGGCCACCAAAAACGGCTCGATGCCCATGTTCATCAGGCGGCTGACCGTGGATGGGGCGTCGTTGGTGTGGAGCGTTGAAAGCACCAAGTGGCCGGTCAGCGAAGCCTTGACCGCGATTTCGGCCGTTTCGAAGTCACGGATTTCGCCGACCAGAACGATGTTTGGGTCTTGGCGCAGGAATGACCGGAGCGCGGCGGCGAAGTTCAGCCCAATTTGCTCCTTCATCTGCACCTGGTTGATACCGGTCAGGTTGAACTCGACCGGATCCTCGGCCGTCATGATGTTCGTGTCCGGCGTGTTCAAGCTGGAAAGCGCCGAATACAGGGTATTGGTTTTGCCTGACCCGGTCGGCCCCGTGACTAGCACCATGCCGTAGGGCTTGGCAATCTGGCGCTTGAACTTCTCAAGGCTTTCCGGCTCGAAGCCCAGCTTGGTCATGTCGAGCATCAGCTTCTCTTTGTCGAGCAGCCGAAGCACGATTTTTTCGCCCCAGAGCGTTGGAAGCGTTGAAACGCGAAAGTCCAGGTCGCGCACGCCGGTGTCGCGCTTGAGCTTGATTTTGATGCGCCCGTCCTGGGGCAGGCGCGTCTCGGCAATGTCCAGCTTGGCCATAATTTTGATGCGCGAGGTCAGGCCGGCCCGCATTTTCATTGGCGGGCGCATGACTTCCCGCAAAAGCCCGTCAACTCGGAAGCGGACGCGAAATTCCTTTTCGTACGGCTCGATGTGGATGTCGCTCGCGCCATACTCCAGCGAGCTTACCAAGATCATGTTGACCAGCTTGACAACGGGCGCCTCGTCAGCAGCCGAGGCGCTCAGGTCAAGCACCTCTTCCGTCGGCGACTCGCTCACTTCGAGGTCGCTCTCGCCTAGCGCCTCGTTGATTTCGTTCATCGCCTCGTCGAGATTGACCATTGCCGAGGGAGGCGCGGCGGCGAGGTTGCTCAGGTTGCCAAGGCTGAATTGGTCGTTGAGCCCGGCCGAAAATTCGCTCATCTTTTCGGCTAGGACCAGCCCTTTCTCAGGGGCGTAATACCGCGCAAGGGCGCGCTCCAGCGACAACTCCGAAACGACGACTTGGTCAATGCTAAGGCCCGTCATGAACTTGATGTCGTCCACGGCGAAGACATTGGCCGGGTCCACCATGGCCAGCGTCATGGTCGAGCCGTTTCGCGCCAGCGGCATGGCCATGTATTTTCGGGCGGTTTCCTCCGGAAGCAGGCGAACCGCGTTGGGGTCAACGTCAAAAAGATCGAGGTTGACAGCCGGAACGCCGTACTGGCGGCTGAGAACCGAGGTGATCACCTCATCCTGCACCATGCCCAGCATGACAAGTATAGAGCCAAGGCGACCGCCATTCGCCCGTTGGTAGTCCAGCGCTTCCTTCAACTGCTGCGGCGTGATCAGCCCTTCCTTCAGAAGAACTTCACCAAGCTTTGCTGACATTTGCTAAATACCCTTGGGTAACTCTGGTCAAGGCGACTAAAACTCGTAAGCATTGGGAGCAACCGAATGGATGTCGCCTGGGAGTCGCTTTTCCAAAGTTTGGCACTGAAGCTTTGGCAATGAAACTAAGGGAACGGTTGTAACTATGTCAAGCGACAGCTTGCCGTCGCCCGCGCGGCTAAGCCTGACAGCGCGCGCGCCGCTTTTCCTGGCGTCTATCTGGCTCATCGCGGGGATTCTAGCAGAGGCTTGCCTGCCGGCCGCGTCGCCTTGGGCGTGGTGGCTGGGCTTGGCCGCGCTGTGGATGCTCTGGGCGAGCTGGCGTCGCCGCGTCGCCTTTTACCCGATGACCGGGCTACGCTTGGCCGCCGCCTGTATCGCGCTGGGCGGGGCTTGGGCGGCTTCCATTGAGCGGCGCGCGCTTGAGGCGGGTGATCGCGTTCGGGTTCGGCTGCGAGCGGTCGCGCCGGAAACGCCGCTGATCTTGACCGGCCGCCTCGCGGATTGGCCCGAGCCGGCCGTCGGGCGCGTCGCGCTCGATGTGGACGCGGCGACCCTACGCCTGGATGAAAGGATGGCGGATGAGCCGGCGCGCGGGCGGATTCGACTGATGCTGCCTTTGCAGCGCCCTGAGCAGGTCGCTGACTGGGAGCGCCTGGCGCTTGCGCCGGGCGACCGCGTCGCGGTGAAGGCGACGCTGGATCGGCGGGGGCGCTATGAAAATCCGGGGGGGCCGGATGCTGGGGCTTACCTTGACTGGCGCGGCGCTGATGCGCGCGGGCAAGTCCTGCTTTTGACGCGCCTGCAAGCGGCTGAGGCAGGTTGCGGAGCTTGGCTGGGGAAGCTCCGCCTATGGGCTATTCGCCAACTCCAGCAGGACTTCGACGCCCGGACGGGCGGACTGCTGGCCGGTATCGCGCTTGGAAGCGACCGCTTCCTGGACGCCGCTTGGGCCGAGCGGTTCCGGCGGAGCGGACTCTTTCACTTGCTGGTGATTTCCGGGTCTCATTTCGCGCTCGTCGCTGGCATTGTCGCTTGGCTGCTGTCCCTTATGACGCGCCGCCGATGGATCGCCGCTATCGCGATTTTGACCGTGGTCTGGTGTTACGCTTGGCTTGTCGGGCTAGACCCTCCGGTCTGGCGGGCCGCAGTGGCCGTCACGGTTTGGCAGGCGGCCCGCCTGTTCTACCGCGAGCCGGACTGGCTCAACGCGCTGGGCGCTTGCGCCTGCGTTTTGCTTGTCATGCAGCCATCCAATCTCTTCGCGCCCAGCTTCCAGTTGACCTTCGGCGCCGTCTTGGCGCTCGCGGGGGCGGCCGCGCCGCTCCAGGCGCGCCTGCGCGCCATTGGCGAGTGGCGTCCTACGCGCGCAACGCCCTATCCGCCCGCCGCGCCGCCGGTCGTCCGGCGCTTCGCCGAAGCGCTGTTCTGGCGCGAGTCGCGGTTTCAGAAGCGGATGCGGCGCGAGCCGGTGACATATCGCTTGGACAAATCGCCCTGGGCCGCGCGGCTTGAACGGCTTGGCTATGGCGACTGGAATGCGCAAACCGCGTTGCGATGGGCGTTCGGCATCCTGCTGGCTGGCGCCTGCGTGCAGGTCGCGCTGCTGCCGATGAGCTTAGCCTACTTCAACCGCATCGCGCCGGCCGGCGGCGTGGCGACCCTCGTGGCCGAAGTCGTCCTGACCGCGACGCTCCTATGCGCGCTGGGCTACTTCGTCGCGCTGGGCCTGTTTCCGCCGGCTGCGGCGCCATTCAAGTGGCTTGCGACGCGCAGCGTCGAGTGCTTGACGGCGGTCGCCGATCTGGGCAGTCGCTGGGGAGACTGGCGCGCGCCCCACTGGGAGGGCTGGGGCCTCGCCGTCTATGGCGGCTTTGCGCTTGGCTGCTGGCTGCTTGGCGCGGCGCTGCGCGGCTGGCGTCCGCTGGATTGTCCATCGCGCAGCCCGCGGCAGCGCTGGCTATTCGCCCTCGGCGCGGCGCTGTGCCTTGTCTTTGGCTGGCTGACGGTCATCCCTCCGCGCGACTGGCGCAGACCTCCGCTTGGCTGTTTGCGAGTGACCTTTCTCGATGTCGGGCAGGGCGATTGCATTCTGCTGGAATTCCCGACCGGCGAAACGCTGCTCGTGGATAGCGGCGGGCAAAGCCATGAGGCTGGCCTTTCCCTAGACGGCTTTCGTGAAGACGCGATAGACATCGGCGAGCGCGTCGTCGCTCGGTGCCTGTGGGCGCGGGGCATCGCTCGGCTGAACGGGATTATCGCCACCCACCCGGATAGCGATCACGTCGGCGGCTTTAGGGCGCTGGCTCAATGCATTCGCATTGGTCAGGCTTGGCACGGTCAGGCGCAAGCCGCTGATCCGATCTTCCGGCGGCTTGCGCAGGAGCTGGACCGCCACGGCATTCCGCGCCGCGTCGTCCAAGCCGGATTGCAGACTCGCATCGGCGCTGTCAGACTGACCTGCCTGTGGCCGCCGCCTGATGTTGCGCCAACTGGAACAAATCAGGATTCGCTTGTTTGGCGCCTGGACTACGGGCGGCGGTCGTTTTTGCTGACCAGCGACATTGAAGCCAGGGACGAGCAGGCCCTCGTTGCCGCCAGCGCGCCGCTGGCCTGCGATGTTGTCAAAGCGCCGCACCATGGCAGTCGGAGTTCAAGCTCGGCCGATTTTGTCAGCGCGACGGGCGCCACCCACGTCGTGTTCAGCGCGCCGCGACAGTCGCCGTTTGGGCATCCCCACGCGGAAGTCGTGAATCGCTATGCGCGCTTGCTTCCGCGAGCCGGGCAGTGGCATACCGGACGCGACGGCGCGATCACCTTTGAGACTGACGGCGAGACCCTGCGCGTTTACAGCCAGGCGCGACAGAGAGCGTAATGGCGAGCGACCTGCGAGCATCCGCTTTTTCACCAGGGCCGGACTTGGCGAAAGCCTTTCGCTGGGGGGCGCTCGCTTGGCTGGGACTCTGGCTGCTGATGGCGCCCGCGCCGGCGCAGAGCGGACGGCAGCGGGAGCGTCCCGACGAGAAGCCGCGCGGCGGCTTCGAGCTGGTTTCCGCGGAGGGCGGCTTTCGCGTCCGGCTGCCGCGCGGCTTCGAGCAGCCCAAGCGCGAGGAGAGCTCGAATGGAGCCGTTGTTGTCTTCACGAGCGCGGCGGCGAATGAAACGGCGTGCCAAGTCGCGGTTCGAACGTTCGCGCGCCCGGAACTCGGCAACGCTACTGCCGACCAAGTGATGGATGCGGCGCGGGATGCGCTGCTGCGTCCCTACCGGGGCGCGATCGAGCAGGAAGACAGCTACGTTGTGCAGGGGCATCCGGCGCGGGCGGTCTTTTTCAGCGGCGCGCGCGGCGACAAAGCCGTTTTCGGAAGGGTGGACTTCATCTTCGCGTCGCCGCGGCTTTACCAGCTGGCGATTGTCGCCACTTTCCCGGTTGAGCTTGACCGAGATGACGTTCAGCGATTTTTCGAGTCGTTCACGCTCCTCAATCCGTAATCCGCAGTGGCGCGTCGCTCCGGCCGCGCTACTTGCTTTTCAGCTTTTTCCAGCCTGATATGCCTGCGACAAAGCGACGCTTGGATTGCTACCTGGTGGAGGCCGGACTGGCCGAGTCGCGGCAGAAGGCGCAGGCGTTGATTCTGGCCGGACAGGTGCTCATCAATGACCGTCCAGCGGAAAAGCCGGGGCTGGTGGTGCCGGCTGAGGCGGCGGTTCGGCTGCGGGGCGAAGCGCCGCGCTATGTAGGGCGCGGCGGCTTCAAGCTTGAAGCGGCGCTGCGCGAGTTCGCGCTCGACGCGCGGAACGCCCTATGCCTTGACGTTGGCGCGTCGACCGGCGGCTTTACGGATTGCCTGCTTCAGCACGGGGCGCGGCAGGTTTACGCCGTGGATGTCGGTCGCAATCAGTTGGACTGGAAGCTGCGTCGCGATCCGCGCGTCATCGCCCGCGAGGGCGTCAATGCGCGCTATCTGACGCCAACCGACTTTGCCGAGCGATTTGCCATCATCGTGGCCGACGTGTCGTTCATCTCGCTAGCGCTCATCCTGCCGGCGCTTAGCCCGCTGGCGCTCCCGGAGGCGGCGCTCGTTTTGCTCGTCAAGCCGCAGTTTGAGGTTGGACGCGCGGAAGTCGGCAAAGGCGGCGTCGTGCGCGACGCTCGCCTTCACGCCAAGGCGGTGGCCGGCGTTTTGGAAGCCGCCGCGCGGGCGCGCTTTACGCCCTGGCGGCTGATGGCTTCGCCCATCCTTGGCGCGGAGGGAAACCGGGAGTTTTTGCTCCTGGCGCGATATGCCGCGTCGCCAAGCCCCCTGCGTCCGTTACAGGCTGATTGGCTTCGCCTGTTCCCGGGCGCGTCGTTCAGCGCCCAATTTGAAAGCCTTGCGCAGTCTTGCTAGAGCTTATTAGAGTTGGGCGCGACGACATTTTCGACTTGTCCCTGAGTCCGGCGATTTTGAGCCGCCACCGAATGCCATGACGATTACCGAGCGCGCAAAAGACGGGATTGTAATTCTGGAGCTACAGGGCAGCGTTTTGCTAGGCAACGGCGACCTGGCGCTGCGCGAGCATATTTCGCGCTTGCTCGCCCGAGGCCTCCAGCGAATCATTCTGAACCTCGCTGGCGTGCCCTATGTAGATAGCAGCGGTCTCGGCGAAATCGTGCGCGCCATGACCACGATCAAGCGCGCCGGCGGCAGCTTCAAGCTGGCCAGCCCAACCCGTCGCCTGGTCGATATTCTCAACATTACCAAGCTGTCGTCCATTCTCGAAACCTACGACACGGAAGACGCCGCTCTCGCGAGCTTCCAGTCGCCTTCCGCGGCCTCCTCAGCCGAGGAGCGCCAGCTAAGGAGCGCCGCCGAGCGCTCCTGACAAGCTTGGAAGGGCGGCGCCCTTGCCGCCCGCTTTATCAATCCAGGGCCGGCGGAGCGACAGCCCTCCCAAGAGGTCGCCAAAGCCGGGACGGGCGGCTTCGTGACCGTCCCGATGCCGCCCCGTTATCGGCAGGCGAATGAGAACTACGCCCGCGGGATTTGGCGGCTCTTCTCGATTGGCCTCTGCGAGCTGAGCCAGGACGGCGCGCTGCATCCTTGACGCGCAGGGGCAGCCGATACCGACTGCGCGCATACCGACTGCGCGCAGGAGCAGCGCAAGGCTTTGCCCGCGCCTTCGCC
>NKPT01000241.1 GCA_002254845.1 Chloracidobacterium sp. CP2_5A
ACAGTGGGGCGGCCCTGGCAGGCTATATCGACAATCCTTTCCGCAGCAAGCGTTTCATCCAGCTGCTGTTCCTGCTGAGCCTGCGCGACCTGGACGAACTGCGCGCCCGCCAGACCGAGATGGCGCGCTGCGGCGACCTGGAAGGGCTGCGCGACCGCGACTTCTTCCATTTTGTCCTTAGGCCGGGCGAGCGCAGCGCCGTCATGGTGCAGAACTCGCCCCTGAACAAGGAATACCGCGACGAAGCGCGTGACCTGGAAATTGCGTTCTTCTACCTGAAGGTCTACAGCGCGCTTGAAACGCGCGTCGTGCGCGTTGACCTGCCGATGTGGGTCGCGCGGGATCGCCAGCAGGTGGATGTGGTACACGCGCTCATCCTTGACC
>NKPT01000216.1 GCA_002254845.1 Chloracidobacterium sp. CP2_5A
CGCTGACCCATTTGCCAAGGCGGCCGCGGTCGCGCCACTCGACGCGTCCGCCGACGCGGGCGTAGAGGGTGTCGTCGCTGCCGATGCCGACGTTTTCGCCGGGCTTGTAGCGGGTGCCGCGCTGGCGGACGAGGATGGCCCCGCCGGGGACGGTCTGGCCGCTGAAGACCTTGATGCCGAGCCGCTGGGCGGCGCTGTCGCGGCCGTTTTTCGAGCTTCCGAGTCCTTTTTTGTGCGCCATGGATTGAGGCCCTCCCGAATCAGAGCACGATGTCGGAGATCTTGACGGCGGTGAAATTCTGCCGGTGTCCGATGGTGCGCTTGTACTGCTTTTTTCTCTTGAATTTGAACACGATGATTTTATCGCCGCGGCCGTGGTTCTGGATTTCGCCGCGGACGCGGGCCGAG
>NKPT01000315.1 GCA_002254845.1 Chloracidobacterium sp. CP2_5A
CGGGATCCGATTCGCCCCTTCGCTTTTGGGTTTGGCAGGCTATCGAGCCGAGAACGCAGTGGCGTTGTTACGCGCTGGCGCCGTTTTCAGTGGCGCGCGCGCAGGCGGCGATGGCATTTATTCCAGCCTTGCTTTCAATTCCGTTTGCGCTGCTTGTCGCCACGTGGGCCTCGACCGTCACCAAGCGCCTAGTGACGCGCCCGGTCAATGCGTTGTCCGAATTGGCTCGCGCCATCGCTTGCGCGCCGGAGTTTTTGCATCAGGCGAAAGACGCTCGACTGCCAAACGCCCAGCAGTTGCCGCTTGAAATCGCTCAGTTGACGGAA
>NKPT01000095.1 GCA_002254845.1 Chloracidobacterium sp. CP2_5A
ATTCTCAAGACTCCGGCCGGAGAGATGGTGATCGTGCCGGAAGGGGAGTTCCAGGTATCGTCATGGGAAAAGCCTCCGAAATTACCGCCATTTTATATTGATAAAGAGCCGGTGGCGCGGGCAGTTTACGACCGCTTTGCCGCGGAGACAGGACGGAATGCGGACCGCGTTTCACTCGAGGATGAAAAGGCATTTTGCACATGGGCGGGCAAGCGGCTGCCCACAGCCGATGAGCTGGCGAAGGCAGGACGCGGGGCGACGCTCGAAAACGATGTGAGCATCTATGGCGTGGCGGGGCTCGCGCGGGGCGGGCGGTTCCGGTGCGCGTTGGACGCTTCGGAAGCGGGGCGGTTCCGCTGAACGAATCCGGAAGCGGGAATCAGCGCGGCTCGTCTTCGGGAATGTAATAGCCGTTTCTCGCGCGAATCTGGAAGCGCCGGGCTTCCTGAGACGCCCGGGCGAGTTCGACCGAAAGCCGGCGGAAAGCGCCTGGGGGCGCGGCGGAGGGGCGGATGGTGAGGTTGTAGCGGCTGCGGATGCGCTCGATGAGCTCATGCAGGCGGCGGCCGGCGTCTTTGGCGCGCATAACTTCTCCGCCAAGGGCTTCAGCGATGCGGATGATATTGGCCGGCGTGAAGTCCGGGTTGACATCAGCGCCGCGCGGCGGTTCCGGCGGACGGACGTTTTCTGGGACGATTGCGTTGACGACGGCGTTGACGCGGGAGAGGGCGCGGATCACGGTTTCGTC
>NKPT01000262.1 GCA_002254845.1 Chloracidobacterium sp. CP2_5A
CATGAGGACCGTGGACATGGCCAAGGCGGCAAGCAAAGCCAAGAAGGTCGCGAAGTCTCCCGCCAAGCCGGCCAAAGGTGCGGCGAAGAAATCGCCCCCTAAAAAGGTGGCAGGCGGTCCGAAGAAGCTCGTGACAAAGCCGACGTCAAAGTCTGCCCCGGCGAAGAAGCCGAGCGCGCCGACAGCGGCCAAGGCCGCGACGCCGAGCAAGCCCGCCGCGGCGGAGACCGAGACCAGGAAGCCCGCGCCCAAGGGGATCACGGTCGTCACGCCCAAGGTCGTGAAGAAGGTGAAGCCCAAGCCCAAGGTGACGATGCCGGTGGCCGAGCCGCTGCTCAAGCCGGGCGGGAAGTGGAAGCCGCTGATCCCG
>NKPT01000130.1 GCA_002254845.1 Chloracidobacterium sp. CP2_5A
GACGTTGACGCCGATAATCGCGTAGCGCGTCGGATCAAGCGGACGCCCCGGCCCCATGACCCCCGCCCACCAGTCGGCGACGCGGGCCGAGCCGGTCAGGGCGTGACAGACCAGAATGACGCCGCCAGGCGCAGTTTCCAGGCGACCGTAAATCGCGCACCGGAGCGTGACCTCCGGCAACTCGCCTCCCGCTTCCAAGCGGAAGGGGCGCTCATCCAGCGTTACATCCCGCTCGATGGCGGGTTCCAAAGCTTCCATGAAGCGGGCGACCAGGAGAGGGGCGCGGTGTCGTTGTGGCACCCGGCCGGCCGCGAGCGAGGCGCGCAACCAGCCGGATGCGTTAAACAATCGCCGACGCGGGGCGCTGGGACGGAAACTTCTCAGCCCGAGCCGTCATCGGCGCCTCCGTCGACGAAGCCTGCGGACGCTTAGGCCGTGGCCGCCTGCGCCGCCGCTTCGGAAACGACCGCGCCGCGCAAGCCGTTTTCGAGATCGGCGATGATGTCGCGGATGTCCTCGATGCCGACGGAGAGCC
>NKPT01000375.1 GCA_002254845.1 Chloracidobacterium sp. CP2_5A
GACTGACACCGAGCGCCTACGCGAAGCAACTGGCAGCCACTACCATCCACCCCGGACTCTAAATCGCCCCGCTACTGAAAGCGGGGGGACGTCGGAGCCGGGCTGGAAGTCGCCGTACGAGCTGCTGCCCGGCAAGCGGCTGCAGAAATGGTCAGCGTAAGTGGGACAGTCATGGACTTGCGCATTTCTCGCTCGCGTGCGTCATCGGTGGAGCGCAGGGCAGTCAGCTCGTGCCGGCGGCTTCTTGAAGTCGGGCTTGATCGAGCTTGGTCATCCCAAGCATCGTCACGCTCATC
>NKPT01000030.1 GCA_002254845.1 Chloracidobacterium sp. CP2_5A
GCCCTCCATCTAGCCCCTCCATCTAGCGCGGTCAGCCGCGGCAGGCGATAAAAAGGTTGTTCTCGGTTGAGTTGCAGCGTATGCTCGCGGCCTAGCGGAAGTTCGCGCAACTTGAGGCGCGCCTTGGCGCGCGGCGAGGGAAAAGGTTATGGCACGTAAACGCCCCGCTCCGCCATCGTTAGCGGTCGTTCCGCCCCCGGTCGCCGCCGAGGCCCAGCCCAAGCGCGCGCTACGGCGGAAAGTTCTTGAGATTCAGCGTGTCGAAGGCGAGCCGCCCCTTCGACTGCTGCCTTCTCCAAAGCCGCCCGCGGCGCGTCGGTCAGAGCTGCCACGCGGCGCGACAAAGTCGCGGCGGCGCGCCGGCCGGCGGAACCTTTTGCCGACTGTGACATCAAGCGGGTGGCTGTCAGCGCTTGCCGATCAGCTCGTGGACGCCGAGGTGGATGCCAAAATGCGGCAAATCCCCACAGCCGTCAACGAGTATGGCTATGACTCCTGGGGGTTGCATCCTGGAACGGCTCGGTACGGCTATTCGCTTTTCGCGCGACTCTACCGGCATTATTGGCGCGTGCAAACGTATGGCATTGAGCGCGTCCCGCCCGGGCGCGTCCTGCTGATCGGCAATCACAGCGGACAGCTCCCGATTGACGGCGCCATGGTCGCCGTGGCGATGCTGCTTGAAGCCAATCCGCCGCGCCTATGCCGCGCCATGGTCGAGCGGTGGTTCACCACAATGCCGCTGATTGGCCAGTTCATTCAGCGCAGCGGCGCGATCGTGGGCGATCCGCTCAACTGCGAGCGGCTGCTCCAGAAGGGCGAAGCGATTTTAGTGTTTCCCGAAGGCGCGCGGGGCTCAGGCAAGGTCTGGAAGGATCGCTACAAGCTGGTCCGGTTTGGGCTGGGCTTTATGCGGCTGGCGCTGGCGACGAACACGCCTATCGTGCCCTTTGGCGTGATTGGCGGCGAGGAGCAAGCGCCGAGCTTCGCGGACTTCAAGCCCCTAGCTAAGCTGCTCGGCATGCCCTACTTCCCGATTACGCCAACCTTCCCGTGGCTTGGCGTTCTGGGGATGATACCTTTCCCGACCAAGTACCGTATCTATTTTGGCGAGCCGCTGGTTTTTCGCGGCGATCCCGACGGCCGCGATGAAGCCATCCAACGCAAGGTCGACCGGGTCAAGCTCGAGATCCGCCGCCTGATTGACCGCGGACTCGAAGAGCGCGAAGGCGTTTTCTTCTGAGAAGCGTTTTGTCTTGATCAAAGCGCCCGCCCATCCCCCTCAATGCTGAGCAAGCCGATGACAGAAGCCAAGAAAAGTATCCTTGTCGTGGATGACAACGCCGATATCCGCGAGCTGCTGATGGAGGTGCTGACGCAAGCGGGCTATGAAGTCGCCGTCGCGGATGACGGCATCGGCGCGATGACAGCCCTTAAGAAGCGCGTTCCTGACCTCATCATTCTCGATATTGTGATGCCTGTGATTGACGGCCCGCATTTGATACATGTGATCCGGGCCGCCGACAATCCGGAAATGTGGCAAGTGCCAATTTTGATTTGTTCCGCGTCGGAAAAGATAGACGAGCTTCTCGCGGCGTCGGAATTCGATATTGCGCCCGAAGACTGCCTGCGCAAGCCTTTCGAGGTCGCCACTCTGCTGCGCCGCGTGGCAGAGCGGCTGGAGCGCGCCGACACGGCGCGCTGACCCCGACGACTTCGGGAGGGCTCGCGGGTGGGTTGGCTTTCTTTTTTATGGAGAAAGGGCGAAGCGCCCAAGCGCCGTACCCGCAAGCTGGCGGACTTGAGCGCCGGGGACGCCCTCTTTCTGGCTGAAGCCAGCCCGCTGCCGGGCAAATGGACGATCGATAAAGCGCATCGCTTTGTGGATATCGAGCGACAAACGCTTGTGTTTTGGCAATTTGAAGTGACGGACGGCGAGCGGCGGCACTTTGTGGAAGTTCATCTGCCGGACGCCCCAGCGACGGACGGACGCGCCGTCGTCTCATTTCCGCTTGACCCGACGGAGTATGGCGAAGTTGAGGCCCTGGAGCTTGACCCGGATGAGCCGCCGCGGCAAATCGCGTGGCGGGGACGGGATTATCAGCTCGCGGCCGCTCGCAACCTGCGATTTTACCGCAACACGGGCGAGCATCCGCGCGACATGCTGCACCTCGAATACGCCGCCGAGGACGGCCGGCGAACGCTCACGTTCGAGTTCTGGTCGAGCGCCGGAATGCCGGTGACATCCGAGGGCCTATGCCTCGCGCCTGAGGAAATACAATAGGCGTAAAGCCTTCGCGCAAAGTCGGCGAAAAGCCGCGAGGCGCGGTTCCTTGCTTCGCTGGGGGCAAGGTAGTACTCTCCAGGCCCGCATTCCTGTCCCGCCCCGACTAGGAGGTATCCGTGAGTCAGGATTTGGCATTGCTCGTCGCCCTGCAAGAAACCGACCGTCAACTTGCCGAATGTCAGACCAAAACGCGCCAGTTTGCCGTCGAGCGCGAACGCATTGAGGCTGATTTTCAAAGCCGCATCGCCGCTTTCGTGGCCGCCCAAGCCAATCTTGATGCCGTTCGCCATCGCCTCCGCGACCTCGAAATCGAGCTTGCTCAATTCCAAGCCCAATTTAACAAGTACACGGCGGACCTCCAGCGCGTTCGCAACCAGCGCGAGTATGAAACGGCTATTCGGGAAATTGACATGGCCAAAAAGTCCGCCACGCAGTGCGAAGCCAAAATTGCTGAAGCTCAGGCTGTAATCGCCAAGCTTGAGGCGGAGGTCGCCTCCTACGCCCCGGATATTGAAAAGCGGCGGGCCGAGATGGATGCGGCGCTGGCGGAGAATATGCGCGCCGAAGCGGCGTATCTCGCGGAAGTCGAAATCATTCGGCATCAGCGGCGGGAAATGGAGGCCAAGCTTTCCAAGACTTGGCTGACCAACTACGCCAGGGTGTCTAAGCTACGGGGCGGGCAGGTCATGTCGCAGGTCATCAATGGCGCCTGCTCGGCCTGCCGGATGCGGCTGCGACCGCAAGTTCACAGCTTGGTTCGGCAGGGCATTGGCATTCATACCTGTGATAACTGCGGTCGCATTCTCTTTTACCGCCCGGATGCCGAAGCGCCGCCTGCCGAAAGAGCGTCGCTTGAAAAAGCGGCGGCGGCGGCCGATTCATAAAGACCGGGCGGCAAGCTTGCGGATTGAAGAACGCTTGGCGAGCGAAGGGGTCGCGCGATGTTTCAGCGGTTCTTTGGCGCGTTGTCCGTTACGGTCGCGATTGGCCTCATCCTGCTGATTGTCTTCGCGCTGACATCCTGGCTGACCGGCTGGCGAGCTCCTGCGCTCACGCCAAGCTTGGCGCTCGATATCGGGATGGGCGCGGTCTGCTTCATCTGGCTTTTGCTCATCCTCACCGTGCCCTGGGATATTCATTTTCAAGCCAGGTCCGTGCAATTTGAGCTGGAGCGATCGCTTGAAGCCGGCATCGCTATCAACCCGGAGCGACTGGCCTACGTGCAGCGGACGCAGCGGACAACGCTGTGGGTCGCGCTTGGGCTGCATGTGTTTTCCGCGGCCGTCATCAGCGGGCTGTCCTACTTCACCCGCGGCAGCGTGGGCTACTGGTTTGCCGGTTTTTACCTCGCCACGATGGCGTTTCGCCCAGTTGGCGCAGCCTATAACTACTTGCATCGAAAGCTGATGGATATTGGCGAGGAAGCGCGATTTCCCCGTGACGACACGCTGAAGCTCAAGACCGACCTAGAGCAAGCCAGAGCCCATCTGGAAAAGATTCAGCGCCAGCTTGAGCAGATCAACGAGCAGCTTGTCGCGCTGGAAGCCGCGGACGCGAAGTCGCATCAAGACATCCTCGCGTTACGGCAGTCCGTCGAGCGGGCCGAGCAATCATTCAAGAGCCGTATTGCTCAGATGAGCGACGAAATCGAGCGGTCGCTTACCCGAACGTTTGACCAGCAGGACATCGTCAACGGACTGCGAGCCTTCGCCCGGCTGGTCAAATCGGCCTGAGCGCGCGCCCTCATTCGATTTCCCTGAGGAGCGCCGGCGTGGCTTCGTCCAGCAGCCACAGCGCGTAGCCGACGTTTGCCTCGCGCGTCAGGACAAAAACCAAAAAGTAGTCCTCTGGAAACAGTTTCAGAATGCAAATCGCCTCGTCGTAAGTGCACACGATGGCGCGAATGCCGCCCAGCAAGCTCCGCAGGCCGAACCGGCGATAGTTGCCTACCGTGATGCCATGGTAGGCCGCTAGCAGCGGCAGCGTCTCAAAATCGCCCACCGTCTGACGAAAGACAATTTCTCCATCATCAGCCAGAAAAGCCCAGCCGCGCGCTCCGTCAACTCGGTTGAGCACGCCGCGCATAATGGTCTCGAAGGACATATGGGTTACGGGGATTGGTCATCCCAAAGCTGGTTTTTGTGACCGCAAGCTATCCCTGCCGACGGAATTCGTCAAACAGCTTGGATATCAATTCAGGGATTCGCCCCTGCCTGCCGACGAAATTTGTCTTACAGCGCACCGAATGCGCTGGTTGGCGCGTCCACGATAGGGACGCGCAAAACAGGGCAAGCGGGGTCGCGGCGCGGAGCTGGAAGTTTTTTCAATAGAACTATTGAAAAAACTTCGCCGCTTGCACTAACTTCGCCGTGTCGGCAGTATCCGGCGGTCGAAGAGTCGAGCGTCGGGTGACTCAAGTCGCCAGAGCGCGCGACTTCTGGCAGTTCAAATTCCTTGAGCGAGGTAACAAGCGATGGCATCGGTTGACGATAAGTATCCAGACAACGTGCCTGGGATGTATTATGTCGATACCCAGTGCATTGACTGCGACGTGTGCCGTGATACGGCGCCCAATAACTTCACCCGCAATGACGACGGTGGCTACTCCTATGTTTTCAAGCAACCGGAAACGGATGAAGAAATGGAGCAGTGCCAGGAAGCGATGGATGCCTGCCCTGTGGAGGCTATTGGCAACGACGGCGGCGAATAGCCCGGCGCCGATTCGCTGATTCGATTCGCTGATTCGGAGGCCGTTGCACGGATGCGGGCGGCGGCCTTTACTTTTGCCCGGGTGTCGCCCGGCGGACAGCCGGGGGAAGCTGGCGGCGAAGTCTTGCATGGAGACTTCTCATTGTGGCTTCGACGCGGAATGGGCGCGCTTAGAAGCCCTTGACAAAGCGCATGTCTGGCATCCCTTCACCCAGATGCAGGGGTGGCGCGCCGAGCGACCGCTCATTATCGAGCGCGCCGAGGGCTGCTACCTTTATGACCTTGAGGGACGCCGCTACCTGGATGGCGTTTCCAGCCTGTGGGTGACAACCCATGGTCATCGGACGCCGGAACTCGACGCGGCCCTTCGCGCCCAGCTCGACAAAGTCGCCCACACGACGCTCCTTGGTCTCACTCACGCGCCGGCCATCGAGCTGGCAGCCAAGCTGGTTGAGCTTGCGCCGCCGGGTCTGACCAAAGTGTTTTATTCTGACGCCGGCTCGACAGCGGTCGAAGTGGCGCTCAAGATGGCCTTCCAATACTGGCGGCAGCGGACTGACCCGCGCCCGCGCAAAACAAAGTTCATCCACCTCCGCGAGTCGTACCACGGCGATACCGTGGGGGCCGTTTCCGTTGGCGGCATTTCGCTGTTTCATAGCCTCTATCGACCCTTGCTATTCGAGGCGCTGGCGGCCCCAGAGCCGCATTGTTACCGCTGCCCGCTCAGGCTTGAGCGGGCGACCTGCGGGATGGCTTGCGCCGACGAGCTGGAGCGCCTCTTGGAAGCCAACGCAGACGAGATTGCCGCCGTTATTATCGAGCCTGTCATGATGGGGGCCGCCGGCATGCTCGCGCAGCCGGAAGGCTACGCGCGGCGCGTGAGGGAGCTTTGCACGCAATACGAAGCGCTGCTTATCTGCGATGAGGTTGCCACGGGGTTTGGTCGGACTGGCTGGATGTTCGCCTGCGAAGCCGAGGGGATTGCGCCTGACCTGCTCTGCGTCGCCAAAGGGCTGACCGGCGGCTACCTGCCGCTGGCGGCGACCCTGGCGACAGACGCTATCTACGAGGCCTTTCTGGGCGAGACCGGCGAGTTCAAGACGTTCTTCCATGGGCATACCTACACCGGCAATCCGCTAGCCTGCGCGGTCGCGCTGGCGAACTTGGCGCTGTTTGAGCAAAACAACACGCTGGAGCGCGTCCGCGCTGTGGCGAGCCATCTGGCCGAACGCCTGGAAACGCTGCGGGCGCTGCCGCTGGTCGGCGACATTCGGCAGCGCGGCTTGATGGCGGGCATTGAGCTGGTGGCCGACCGCCACGCCCGGACGCCATTGCCGCCGGAATGGCTTGCAGGCTATCGCGTGACCAATCGCTGTCGGGATTACGGCGTCATTTTGCGACCGCTTGGGAATGTCGTCGTATTGATGCCGCCGTTGGCGATTTCGACTGCGCAAGCGGACGAGCTGACGAACGTTCTCCGCGTCGTCATCGCCGAAGTCGGGCGCGAGCTGCTGGCGGGCGGCGAGCCAGGCTGATTCGCCTCTGTGTAACGATCTCGCTGAAGCCCGCCCTTGCGCCCCCTGGCGCGTCAACCGCTGCCCGACGCGCCTTAGCGACGCCGTCCCCGACGCCGTCCAGGCTCGCGCCGCCGCGCGCGATGAGTAGGGTGAGTAGGGGAAGCCGTTCCAGCTCAAGCGATGCCGGCGCGAGCGGCAAGGGCGGCGAACTCGCGGCGCGCATCCGCCCGAATGACGTCCTCCTCCAGCGTCACAAGCTCGCCATCGCGAACCACCGCCCGGCCGGCTATGACCGTATGGCGCGTGTCGGCCGCGGTCGCGGCATACGCCAGCGCCGAAAGCGGATCGGGATGCGGCGCGGCGTGCAGCGTGTCCAGGTTGACCACGGCGATGTCGGCCGCTTTGCCAACTTCGAGGCTGCCAATTTCCTGTTCCAGCCCGAGCGCGCAGGCGCCCTGCCAGGTCGCCATCTGAAAGGCTTCCAGCGCCGTCAGGGTTCGCGCGCCGCGGCGCATTTTCTGAAGCAGCGCCGCTGTCCGCATTTCCGTGAAGGCGTCCAGCCGGTTGTTGCAGGGCGCGCCGTCCGCTCCAAGCGAAACCGAGATGCCGCGCTCTAGCATCTCGGCCACCGGCGCGACGCCGGAGCCTAGCTTCAGATTGGAAGATGGACAGTGCAAAACATGCGTCCCTGTCTCAGCCAGGAGGCTTAGTTCCGCTTCGTCAAGCCAGATACAGTGCGCCACGCCGACCTGCGGCCCGGTCAGCCCCAGCTCATGCAGATAGGTCACGTTGCGCCGTCCAGTCAGGCGCTCGACAAGCGCCACTTCGTCGCGGTTCTCCGACGCATGCGTATGAACTCGGACGCCCTTCTCGCGCGACAGCGCCGCGATGTCGCGTAATAAAGTCTCCGTACACGACAGGACAAAGCGCGGCGCAAAGGCGACGCCGATGCGGCCGTCCGCTTGGCCGTGCCAGTTTTCAAGCAGGCGCAGCGACTCGGCGCGGGCATGGGTCGTTGTTTCGCGCAGTCCGGCCGGAACGTCGTCCCCAGCGTCCATCAAGCACTTGCCCACGACAGCTCGAAAGCCGCTTTCCGCCACGACTTCAAGCGCGGCGTCGGCGTGATACACGCTTTCCATCGTCATGGCGCAGGTCGTGCCGCCGCGCATCATTTCAGCCACCGCCAACTGCGCCGAAACGCGGAGGCTTTCCGGCGTGTGGGCGGCCTCAAGCTTCCAGATGCGCCTTTTCAGCCAGTCGAGCAGCTCCAGATCGTCGGCCGCGCCGCGAAACAGGGTCTGGCACAGGTGAATGTGCGATTGAACAAAGCCCGGTATGACCACGCAGCCGCGCGCGTCAAGGGTTTCGTCCGCTGTGTCCGGCGCCGCGCCGACATGCGTGATGCGCCCATCCCGGACATAGAGATCGCCTTTCACGACCCGGTGGCTTGGGCCGCCAGTCAGGAGCGTTCCGTTGGCAATCCGAAGCGTCGGCATGAAGGCGTCACTCCATCAGGCGCTCGATCGGGGATTGGCGCTCGACGCGCGCGCCTGGCGAAAGCCGCAGCTCATCCGCCAGGGGCGCGGGCGATTCTGAAAGCCAAAGTATATCGCCACGCTCGGCCTTGCTAAAAGGCGCGTTTTCCGGGCGGCGATCGCGCTTGAAGCGCGTTAGCAGGGCGCAGCGGTCGGGGCCGCACGCCAGTCGCTTCTCGCGCCCTTTCTCGCGTTGCAAATCGCCGATGACGCGCCAGGCCGACCAGCCCTGACGCGGCTCGGCGGCGCGTTTCCCATCCCGGCGCAGGACGAAGTAAAAAAACTTTTGGGCTTGACTGCGCAGTCCGGTCAGGCTGTCGAGCTGCGCGACCAGGGGCGGCGGCTGCCAGGTCAGCGACACGTGGCACCAGTCGCGGGCCGGGCGCTGGGCCAGCAGGCGGCAGGGTCCGTCGGCGGTACAGGGCGCGAAAACCTGCAGCGTCGAGTCGCTGGCAAGGAGCGCGTCGCGGAGCTTCATCGCGGCGCGCGCGGTTTCGCGCAGCGCTGGCTCAATGACGTACAATCCGCCGTCCGGCGCCAGCCCCTCCCGCGCTAGCGTCGTCACCCAGTCCGGCGCGGCGACCGAGGCGGCGGGGCTCTCAAGGAGCGTCTCGTTCAAGACGTTCGAGAGCCAAATGAAGTCAGCCCCATCGCTCGGAAGATACGACTGAGCCTGCGCGGCGTCGCCCACCTGTGGCGCGATATGTATGGTTATGGCTTCGCGGCGCTCGGCATTGAGCCAGGCGACGGCTTGGCGCAGCAATTCGGCGGCTTCCTGCGCCGCCGTCGGCGAGGCTTCGACCAGCGCGACACTGACGCCGAAAGCCGTCGGGCGCAGCGCCGCCAGAAAGTTAAGCGTCGCTAAGCTGGCGGTTCCCGGACCGCAGCCAATATCGAGAATGGCGAACCGCGATTTCGCGGCGAGCTCCTGGGCCAACCGCGCATGACGCCCAGTTTCGGCCAGCACCCAGGCCGCCTTGACATAGTTTCGCGGCAGAAAGTGAAACAGGTAGGCTAGCCGGCGCGCGTCGCGCCAGTAATCGCCGGAAGCGGCTTCGGTCAGCGCCTGGCGCGCCCGAGTAAAGTCGTTCGACAGACGCGCCAAAGCGTCGGCGATCGGAGCGAGAAAGGCTTTCCCAACCGGGCCCCGGTCATACTGCGCCAAGGCGGTCGAGCCAAGCCGTCGGGCCGTCAGATAGCGTTCAAGTTGGAGCAAAAAGTCGTCGCTTGTCACGGGCGCAGCCGTCGCCTCTGTATGGGACCGCGAAAGCGGTTGTCTTGACCGGGCGGCGCATCTTATCGTTGCAAGCCAAGATTTCAATGCGTAGGGAGCGCGCGCGGCCCATGATCGAAGCCTACTTCGCGGAGAAAGTTCCCGAAGTCAACCGCTGGCTTGACCGGCTGATGCCGGCGGCGGCGACGCCGCCGGCGCGCATCCATGAAGCCATGCGGTATAGCCTTATGGCCGGCGGAAAGCGCCTGCGCCCGGTGCTCGTTCTGGCTGCGGGCGAAGCCTTCGGCGGCGCGCCGGAGCGGCTTTACCCGGTCGCCTGCGCCTTTGAAATGGTTCACACCTACTCGCTCATTCACGACGATCTGCCGGCCATGGACAACGACGACCTGCGCCGCGGGATGCCAACCTGCCACAAGCAATTTGACGAAGCGACGGCCATTTTGGCCGGCGACGGCCTCATGACGCATGCCTTTCGGGTGGTGGCCGAGATGAATGCCCCGGCGGAGCAGAGGGTGCGCGTCATTCGGGAGCTAGCCGTCGGCTCCGGGACGGTCGAGGGCATGATCGCCGGCCAGGTAGTTGACCTTGAAGCCGAGGGCGAGCCGATTGACGCCGATCGCTTGAACTTCATCCATCGCGCCAA
Source organism: Chloracidobacterium sp. CP2_5A (assembly GCA_002254845.1). Taxonomy (GTDB): domain Bacteria; phylum Acidobacteriota; class Blastocatellia; order Chloracidobacteriales; family Chloracidobacteriaceae; genus Chloracidobacterium. The sequence goes on from NKPT01000030.1 coordinate 9,923, forward strand.
AACCGGGGCGCTGATTCGCGGGGCGCTGGTTTGCGGCGGCATTGTCGCCGGCGCGTCCGAGGCTGACCTCGCCTTGCTTTCCGCGTATGGCGACCGGGTTGGGCTGGCCTTTCAGATTGCCGACGACATCCTTGACGAAACGGCGACCGCCGAGCAGCTTGGCAAAACGCCGGGCAAGGATGCCGCAGTTGGCAAGGCGACCTATCCGGCGCTCTACGGCCTTGAAGCCTCGCGCCGCCAAGCCGAGGCGCTGGCTGAAGAAGCCATCGGCCTGCTGTCGCCGCTCGGTCAACGAGCGGAACTTCTGGCGGAGGTGGCGCGTTTTGTCGTCCATCGCGCATCCTAATCGGCGCTACCTTCCCTTGGGAGAAGCTTTTGTATGTTTTCTATGAAAGCGCCAACCCGCTGGCTTTTGACGCTGACGCTCGCGCTGGCCGGCTTTTCGACGCTCGCTTCGCCCGCGCCCCAGTCGGGCGCGCAGAGCGCGGCGCCGGATTTCACCGCGCCAAGCTTGACGGACGAAACCGATGTGCGCCTCTCGTCTCTGCGGGGCAAAGTGGTGGCGCTCAACTTCTGGGCCAGTTGGTGTCCGCCTTGCCGCGCGGAGTTTCCCCTGCTGGCCAAGCTCCACAACGCCTACAAGGAGCGGGGCTTTGTCCTTCTGTCGCTCAACTTGGGGGAGGACGCCGCGGCGGCGCGGCGGTTCATCCAGCGCGAGACGCCGCCGTTTCAGGTCTATGTCGGCGCTAGCGCCGCCGCGAAGTATGACGCCTCGCGGCTGCCAATGACCTACTTTATTGATCGCGCCGGACGCATTCGGCGGCAGGTCGCGGGCTTCCACCCGAAACGGTCCGAGGCGGAGTTCACGGCGCTGATTGACGCCCTCCTGGCCGAGCCAGCTCCCCAATGAAGCGCGGCAAGCTGTCGGTAACAAGCTGCCGGTAATAAGATGGCGGTAAGACGTATGCTCACTCCATCCCTGGCGTCGCGCCGCCTGTCGGCGGTTTTAGCGCTGCTTGTCCTGACCGGCTTCGGCGGCTCCTCGCCGCTCCCGGCCAACCTGGATGCCGTCAGCGGAACCCAGCTCAAGCGGCACCTCTCTTTTCTCGCTTCCGCCGAGCTGGGCGGGCGCTACACGCTCAGCGCCGGCAATCGCATCGCGGCTCGTTACCTGGCCTCCCAGCTAGAGGCCTTTGGCTATCGCGGGGCCGCTGCGGACGGCTCGTTCTTCCAGAAAATTCCCTTCGTGACCCGAACCGGCGGGCAGGACTCGACCGTGACGCTCGATGGCGCCCCTGAGCCGTTTGTGCATGGCGAGGATTTCATTCTGCGCGATCCGGCGGCGACGCTCCCCAAGCTTTCGCTGAAAGCCGAGCTCGTCTTCGTTGGCTATGGCGTCGCCCATCCGAGGACGAACGCCTACGCTAACGTGAACGTCGAGGGGCGCATCGTCGTGTGTCTGGCAAGCGGAACGCCCAGCGCTTTGGCGGGCGAAGCCCTTCCCGAAAACTGGCGCGAGCAGGCGGCGATCGAGCATGGGGCGCGGGCCATGCTGCTGCTTCCCGACGAAAAGCTGGCGGAAGGCTGGACGCAAGCCGCCGCGTACGCGCGTCGTCAGTCGCGGCCCCGCGTGCGCCCCAAGACGGCGACGCCGACGAATGCGCCTGCATTACCAACGTTTCTACTGAGCCCGGCCGCGGCGGAAGCGACGCTCAGCGGTTTTGGGATGACCCTGAAGCAGATTCACGAAGCGGCCAAAACCGGCGCCGAGCTGCCGTCCGTCGCCAGCTCGCGGCAAGCCGCCATCCACGCAGTTGAGAACGAAAAAGTTGAATACAGCCAGAATGTCGTCGGCATTCTCGACGGCGGCGACGCTGAGCTCAAGCGGGAGTATGTCGTTCTCAGCGCGCACTACGACCACTTGCCGGCACAGGGCGAGACGATTTTTCCCGGCGCGGACGACGATGGCTCCGGCACGGCGGCGACGCTTGAGCTGGCGCGGGTCTTCGCCGAGGGGCCGCGCCCGAAACGCTCGATTCTCATCCTGTTCAACACGGGCGAGGAAATGGGGCTGCTTGGCTCCGGCTACTTCGCCGACCAGGAGCCGCTTGTTCCGCTCGAAGCCATTGTCGCCAATTTCAACATTGACATGATTGGCCGCTCGCGCGCCGCCGATGACGCCCAGCGCGAAAACGCGGCGCTGGCCGACCGCAATGGCGTTTTCCTCATCGGGCCTGATAAGCACAGCAGCCAGCTCTTTGAGCTAAGCAAGCAGACAAACGACGAAACCGTCCAGCTTCGTCTGGACTATACCTACAACGACGAAAGCCATCCCCTGCGGCTTTTCTACCGCAGCGACCATTGGAATTTCGCCAAGCATGGCATTCCCATCATCTTTTACTTCACGGGCTTGCATGCCGACTACCATCGCCCGACCGACACCGTGGATAAAATTGACTTCGAGAAAATGACCCGTATCACGAAGCTCATCTACGCCACGGCCTGGCGAACGGCCAACCGCGAGCGGCGTTTCGAGCTAGATGTCTGGAAGCGCCCCAAGCCCGCTTCTTCAAGTCGGTAGGCGATCGGGACGGCCAAAAGACGCCGGCGAGCAGGCGCGTCCGCCCGCTCGCCGGCATCGCCTACCGCTCGACCTGGAGCGCTATCTTCCCGCCCTTCATCTCGATCCGAGCTATTTTGCGGACGCCGTCCTTGTTGGTGAACACAACGGTGTCCGTCGCCGCTGGCTTGGGCAGCTCGACCATCGTGTAGCTTGTTCGAGCGACTTCTCGCCCGCCGCTCCGAATCACCAGCTCGCCTGGCTCGGCGTCGTCATACTCGACGGTGTAGCTTCCCGTCTTGACTTCCTGCCCCTGCACTTGGCAATCGCGGGGAATGACCATGTCGCGTTTCCGCTTGGCAGCCCAGGCGGGGGCCGCCATCAAAGCGAGGGCCACAAGGGCTGGCACAACCTGTCGCATCGCTGTCACCTCCTGCTGCGAGAAACCGCAGTCCTGAAAACGAAAAAGTGGCTTGGGTATGCACCCCTGATAAAAACGAACCTGAACTTTGGTTCATTTTTGCGCGCCGCCAGAATACGAGCTTGGGTTCATGTTTTACAACGCCGATTTCCGAGTCTCGCTCGGTCCCGGCGCGGACGGAGGGGAAGCGCCGCCTGGTCAACCCGCGCGGTCAGCCTCAGCGATTATGATGAATAGAAACGATGATGACGGAATAAAGCCGCTTTTTCAGCTTCTCTGCGCGCCTGCGCCGCGCTGAAGTCGCCGCGCCGGGCTGACCCGGGGCTTCGCCGCGACCGCCCCGGGGCGATCCCGGCCTCGCAATTCGCCAGCGCGCGTCGCGCGGTACTCCCAAAGCTTTTGCCCGGAGTATCGCGTCCATGACTGGTCCGCCTGGGCTTGTGAAGCGCGCTAAAAATCAAGGCGCGGCAGGCGACCCGTGGTTGAGCGAGCGGCTTCCTGCCGACCGCGCTCGACTTCAAGCATGAACGTCTGCAACTTGATGCGGTCCTTGCGCCCTGGCGTGGATTCAACGCCTTCGCGGACGTTGACAGCATAGGGCTTGACAGCGCGAATGGCCGCGGCGACGTTTTCGCTCGTCAGCCCGCCAGACAAAATCACCCGCGCATACTGCTTGGCCGCCGCCGCGAAACGCCAATCAAAGAGCCGCCCGACTTGGCCATCCGACGACTCGCCTTCGAGAAGCACCGCCGACGCTGGGTAAGCCTGCGCCCGCGTCACATCAAAGTCATCGCCGACGCGCAGCTTTTTGACCAATCGCCACGCGCCAAGCTGGCGACAGTAATCCGCGCTCTCGTTGCCGTCGAGTTGAATCACTGACACCTTGGCGGCTTCCACCATCGAGCGGAGGGCTTCAAAGTTGAACTCGTTGTGAAACACGCCCACGACCGGCACGAATGGCGGCAGGCGGTCGGCAATTTCGCGCACCGCTGCCGGCACGATGTGGTACTCGCTGCGCGGATTGAGGTCGAAAGCTAAGGCGTCAGCCCCGGCGTCCAGGGCGAGCGCCGCATCCTGATAAGTCATAATCCCGCTTATCTGTGTCTTAACCATAAGCATAAGCGCCTCCCGCTTGAAGCGGCTCTGCCGCGGACCCTGCGCGATATGCCGCCAGGTATGGCATCAGGGCGGCTTTCTAGGGCGAAGTGAAGTCTTTGATGATTCTCCGGCGAGCAATGCCGACCAGTCGCCGCCTGTGGCTATTATCCAACCTGCATCGCCGGCGCGCAACGCGCGTAACGCCGGCCCCATTGCGTCCGGCGGTCAACTTGCGCCACCATCGGCGACCGCGGAAGCCCCGCCGTGACCGCGCCAGCCCGCGAATTGAAGCTGCCGTACCCATGCCAACCCGTTATGACATCGTTGGAGGTCGCCCCCTGCGCGGGACGCTCCGCGTCTCCGGCGCGAAAAACGCCGCGCTCAAAATGATCGTCGCGGCGCTGATCGCCGACGGCGTCACTGCGCTGCGCAACGTGCCGCGCATTACGGATGTTGAAATCACCCTCAAGCTCTGCGAGGAGCTCGGCGCGCGTTACGCTTGGCGCGACGAGACCACGGTTGAAATTGACGCCCGCCGGGTCAATAACCCAGTCATCCCGCTCAAGTACAGCGGCTCCACGCGCACGCCCATTCTCTTTGTATCGCCGCTCCTGCACCGGCTCGGCAGAGCGGAACTCACGACCATTGGCGGCTGCTCGATTGGCCCGCGCCCGATCAATTACCACATCGCCGGGCTGCGTCAGCTTGGCGTCGTGGTCGAGGAAGTCTCCCGCGCCGCCTATCGGTTTCACGCCGATCAGTTACAGGGCAACATCATCACGCTTGAATACCCAAGCGTCGGCGCGACTGAAAATCTGCTGATGGCGGCTGTCGGCGCGCGCGGGCGCACCGTCATCCGCAACGCGGCGATTGAGCCGGAAATTTTGAATCTGGCCGGCATGCTCCAGGCCATGGGCGCGGTCGTGTATCAGGATGTCAACCGCGCGTGGATTGTCGAAGGCGCGTCGCGCTTCCGGGCGGTCGAATATGACGTGATGGACGACCGCATCGAGGCAGCGTCCTTTGCGGCCTGCGCCGTGGCGACTGGCGGCGAGGTTTTTGTCCAGGGCGCGATCCAGCGCGATATGGTGACGTTTCTCGACTGGCTACGCAAAGTGGGCGGCGAGTTTGACATCCGTCCCGACGGCATCCGCTTTTACCGTCACGGCAAGCTGCGCCCGGTCAACCTCGAAACTGACGTGCATCCGGGCTTTATGACTGACTGGCAGCCGCCCTTCGTGGCGCTTCTCACGCAAGCCGAAGGCATTTCGGTCGTTCACGAGACGGTCTATGAAAGTCGCTTTGGCTACGTTGAAGCCCTGGTTTCGATGGGCGCGCGCATTCAGCTCACCAACGACTGCCTCGGCAGTCGGGAATGTCGGTTCACCAACAAGAACTACCTCCACAGCGCGCTGATTTCAGGACCGACGCCGTTGCAGGGCGGGGAGCTGCATATTCCAGACTTGCGCGCCGGCTTCGCCTACGTGATGGCGGCGCTGCTGGCGACCGGCGAGAGCCGAATTTATGGCACGGAGTTTGTGCAGCGCGGCTACGCCGACTTGATCGGCAAGCTGCGCGCCATTGGGGCGGAGATTATCGAGACGCCGGCGGAGACGGTTGAACCGCAGTGAGGATGACGACAAACACTTGTAGTCCAGCCGCAGCGCGGCTCCGGCGTTGGCTTGGCGCCCCACTCTTCGGCGGACTCCTCGGCGGCTCGGTTGGCTTCGCGGCGCTCTTTGCGCCGCCGGTCGTCAGCGGAAAAGCTCAGGCGCCGGCGCGGCGGGAGTTTGTCGCTGACCGCTTGGTGGCGATCGTCAACAGCGACGTGATCACGCAGAGCGACTTAGTGTGGCTTCTCGCCTTCGATCCAAGCGTCAGTCTCGTCTCGATTTCCGACGCCGACTTGCAGCGCGCGCTGGCGGCGAAAATTGATCTGTTGCTGCTTTCGCAAGAAGCCGCCCGCTTTCCACTGGCCAGCCTGACGAGCGAGGAAGTCGCCGCTGCCAAGCAGCGGTTGATTAAGCGATTTTCATCGGAGGCCGTGTTCCGAGCGCGGCTGGAGCTGGTCGGGCTGGACGCCGAGACCTTCGACCGGCTCGTCCGCGAGCGGCTGCAGGTTGAGAAATACATCGGTTTCCGGTTTCAGACCTTCGCGCTCGTGACGGATGAGGATGTGCTCGACTACTACGAAACCAAGGTTCGCCCAGCCCTGGCGGCAGCGGGAACAGTGGCGCCGGAAATGCCGAATGAGGAGCAACGGGCGCTCATTGTCGAGATTTTGTCGCGGGAGCGGGCCGAGCGCGAGCAACAGCAGTGGCTTGAAGCGGCGCGGCGGCGGGCTGACATCGTTCCGCTGGCGCCCTATGCCAAGGCCGCCGCGCCGGAGCGTCCCTGAGCGCGGCTCGCCCAAACGCTACTTAACCTCAAGCCAGTTTACGCCGATGCGCGCTTCCGCAACCAGCGGAACATTCAGCGTCGCCACGCCTTCCATCGCCGCCTTGACCAGCGCCGCCACGCCCGGCGCGTCCGTCGCCGGCGCTTCCAGTAACAGCTCGTCATGCACTTGCAACGCCAGTCGCGCCTGCGGAAACGCGCGCGGCAGCCGGTCGGCGACCGCGATCATGGCAAGCTTCATCAAGTCCGCGGCCGTTCCCTGAATCGGCGCGTTGATGGCTTCCCGCTCGGCGCGGGAGCGCGCCGTGAAGTTCCGACTTTGCAAATCCGGCATCCGGCGCAAGCGCCCGTAGAGCGTCCTGACGACGCCCGTCCGCCGCGCCTGTTCCGGCGTCTCGTCCATGTAGCGCTTGATGCCCGGATAGGCGGCAAAGTAGGCGTCAATGGCCTTTTTGGCTTCCTTGCGCCCAATGCCGACGTTGCGCGCCAGCCCGTATGCCCCGACGCCGTACGCGATCCCAAAGTTGGTCGCTTTGGCGAGCCGCCGGGCCGCTCGCAGTTCCTCTGGCGTTTGCGCGCCGAAAACATCGCGCGCTGTTCGCTCGTGAATGTCCTCGCCAGCCCGAAACGCGGCCGTCATTCGCTCATCGCCGGTGATATGCGCCAGCAAGCGCAACTCAATCTGCGAGTAGTCGGCTGAAATGAGCCGATGACCCTCCGCGGCGACAAAGGCCCGGCGCGCTCGGCGGCCCATCTCCGTTCGCACCGGAATGTTTTGCAAGTTCGGCCGCGCCGACGATAGTCGCCCAGTCGCCGTCACGGTCTGGGTGAATGTGGTGTGCAGGCGGCCGGTCTGCGGATTGACCAAGCGGGGCAGAACGGCGACGTAGGTGTTGAGCAGCTTCTCATGTTCCCGGTACTCGAGAATGAGCTTTGGCAAGTCATACTTTTCCGCCAGCTCCTCCAGCACATCCGCGCTGGTCGAGACTCGCCCGGTCGCCGTCTTCTTGGAGGTTTCGTAGTTGAGCCTTTCAAAAACCTCGGCCACCTGCTGCGGCGAGTTGATATTGAATTCCCCGCCCGCCAGCTCGTGAATCTCGGCCGTCAGGCGCTCCAGCTCGGCCCGCAGCTCGGCTTCAAGCTCCGCCAGCGCGGCCGGCTCGATGCGGACGCCCGCGCTCTCCATCTCGTAAAGCGTTGGAGCCAGCGGCAGCTCCATCGTTTCGTAAACGCTCAGCAGCCCCTCGTCGGTCAACTTCGCCCGCAGCGCCGTCCGCAGCCGCGACACGACATCCGCCGGGTCGAGTTGCGCATACGCGGCAGCGTCCAAGGCGAGATGCGCTTCAGCCAGCGCCTCCAGGGTCAGGCGCTCGGCTCTGACGCCCGGATCAAGCAGATAGCCGGCCAACAACGCGTCGTCAGTCAAGCTTTCAAAGCGGAAGGCGCGCGTCGGATCGAGCGCGCGCTCCGGCGGCGCTGCGCCATGGGGCGGACAGTTGATGAGATAGAGCGCCCGCTTGGCGTCGTAACAGGCTTTCTCGACCAGCCCGTTGGCGAGCGCGTCGAGCAGCGCCGCCGTCGTTTCCGCATCCAATAGGCTGCGTTCGAAACGCAGGGCGTGGCCGGGGCCAAACGACAGGCTGCCGCGCGTCATGACGCCCGCTTCGTCCTCAAAGTGAAACGCGAAGCGGTCGCGCGCATAGACGCTGTCAACGGCGCGGCGCAGCGCGTCCAAGCTTGAAAGCGATTCATAGCTTGTCGCAACTTCCGCCGCCGGCATCGGCGGCGGCGCTTTCGCCGGGCTCGCCAGCTGTTTGGCGAATTCGGCGGTCAGCGCCTTGAACTCCAGCCGGGAAAACAGGGCATGGCAGGCGGCCGCGTCTGGAGGTCGGCTGCGAAAGGCTTCGAGGTCGAGCGCGACGGGGGCTTCGCGGCAAATGGTCACGAGCCGCTTGGCCAGTCGAATCGTCGCCTGGTGATCGCGCAACGCCTCGCGGTAGGCTTTGCGCGACACTTCGGCGTACCGCTCCAGCGCCGCGTCCAGCGAGCCAAATTGACGAATGATTTGTACCGCGCCTTTTTCGCCAATGCCCGGCGCGCCGGGGATGTTGTCAGAGCTATCGCCCCACAGCGCCAAGACATCCGCGACCTGCTCCGGCGGGACGCCCATCCACGCCTCGACGCCGGCCGGGTCGCATAGGACAAACTCGCCGGATTTGTTGTCCGAGCGCAGGATGCTGACCGCCTCGCCGACAAGCTGCGTCATGTCCTTGTCGTTGCTGACGATGACGGCTTCCAAGCCCTGCTCGACGGCTAGCCGCGCCAGCGTGCCAATGAGGTCGTCCGCCTCGTAGCCATCCGCCTTGACGCGCGAAATCCGCAGGGCGTCGCAGACTTCCTCGATGACCGGAATCTGTTCCTGCAAGTCCTCTGGCATCTCGGCCCGGTGGGCTTTATACGTCTCGAGCCAATTCTTCCGAAACGAGGGCGCGGCCGAATCCATGGCCACGACGATGTATTCCGGCGCATAGGCTTTCTGGAGCTTGCGGAGAATCGAAGTAAAGCCAAACACCGCGTTGGTGGGCTGGCCCGCCTGGGTCGCCAGCCCGCGCGCGGCGTAGTAGGCGCGATAGATATGCGCCATGGCATCCACTAAAAAAATGCGGCGGCGCGGCGCGGTGGTCATAAGCGGTCGTCCTGTTTCGGAAGCGTTTGCGCGCCCGGCGCGCGCCTTCCGCCTTACTTGCGCGGACTGGCTTGCGCGGCTGAGCCGCCTTCCCCGCGCCTCGAAAGGCGGGGGCGCCCGCCATCCCGATTCTCTTCTCGTCATCAGGCGGGGACGCCGGGCCCTTGATAGCGGGTCGTCATCGGGGACGCCTCCTCAAGGCGGGGCGGCAAACAGGCGAGAGAAGGCGTTAGCGCGGCCGCGCTCCGCCGCTTCGCGTTGGCGCGGGCGCCATTGTTCCACGGTTGATACTCGCTTGTCAGCAAACATTCACAGACTGAGCGCCGTTCGCCAGATGCGCTCCAGCTCGGCAATTGGCTCGTCCAGCGCGGCTTCTCCATCGATTTGCACCGTCAGCCGCTCTCCGCGGACGACGCCCAGCGCTTGGCACGGCACCCCATGGTCGCTGCACAGCAACTCGACTTCGTCGGCGCGCTGCGGCGCGACCACCACGAGCATGCGCCCCGGCGTCTCGCCAAATAGCAACCCCGCGCGCGAGAGTCCGGGCTTCGCGGACGACAAGCTGAGGTCCATGCCGGACGACGATTTGCCGTGAGCTGAAAAGCAAAGCTCGGCCAGCGCGATGAGCAACCCGCCATCCGCGCAGTCATGAGCCGCCGAAAACAGTCGCCGCCGCGCGCCTTCCAGAACGCACCGCTGAAGTCGGCGCTCGGCGACAAGGTCGAGCGCCGACAGCGGCCCGACAATAGCCCCAAAGCGTCGCTTGACGTATTCCGTCCCGCCTAAATCCTCGCCGGCCGCGCCCAAAAGATAAACGCTATCGCCCTCGGTCAGCGCGCGCGGCGCGATGACCGCCCGGACATCCTCGACCAGACCCACCGCGCCGATGACGGGCGTCGGGAAAATGCCGCGTCCTTCCGTTTCGTTGTAGAGGCTGACGTTGCCGCTCACGATGGGCGTTTCAAAGGCGCGCGCCGCCTCGCCCATCCCGGCGATGGCTTCGCGGAGCTGCCACATGACTTCCGGCCGTTCCGGCGAGGCGAAGTTCAGGCAATTGGTCAAGCCAATCGGCTCCGCGCCAACGGCGACCAAGTTTCGGCAGGCTTCGGCGACGGCGAGCGCCGCGCCGCGCCGCGGCTCGATGAATACGTAGCGACCGTTGCCGTCCAGCGTCATGGCAATGGCCTTGCGGGTTTCCTTGATGCGGATGACAGCCGCATCCGCGCCCGGCAAGACGATCGTGTTGGTGCGCACCATGTGGTCGTACTGACGGTAAATCCACTGCCGCGACGCGAGGTTTGGCGCGCTAAGCAGCCGCCGCAGGTCGTCCCGGATTTCCGTTGGCGATAGCGCTCGCGCCGCCATCGGGAAAACCGTCGCCAGCTCGTCCTCGCGCGCCTGGCGTCGCTTGTCATCGTCGGCAAGCCACTCCGCCGGCGGCGCGGCCGGACGCTCATAACGCGGCGCGTCATCCGTTAGATAAGCGTTGGGAATGTCGGCGACCAGTCGGCCATGGTGATGAACGCGCAGCCGTTTGGTATCTGTCACGCGACCGACGACGACGGCGGCGAGGCCCCACTTGGCGAAGATTTCCTGCACCTCGCGCTCGCGTCCGCTGTCGGCGACGAGAAGCATGCGCTCCTGCGACTCGGACAGCATAATCTCGTAGGGCGTCATGCCCGTTTCACGTTGCGGTACTAGCGAGAGTTCAAGGTCAATGCCTGTCCCGGCGCGCGCGCCCATCTCGCAGCTGGATGACGTCAGCCCGGCCGCGCCCATGTCCTGAATGCCGACAATGCACCCGGCGCGCATGGCTTCCAGGCACGCTTCGAGAAGCAGCTTCTCGCAAAATGGATCGCCGACTTGGACGGTTGGGCGCTTGGCGAGAGCGTCGTCGTCGAATTCGGCCGAAGCCATCGTTGCGCCGTGGATGCCGTCGCGTCCGGTTTTCGCCCCAACGTACACCACCGGGTTGCCAACGCCTGTCGCCGTGCCCAGGAAAATTTGATCGCGCCGAACAAGGCCCAGCGCGAACGCGTTGACGAGCGGATTGAGCGTGTAACAGTCCTCGAAATACACCTCGCCGCCAATGGTAGGGCAGCCAAAGGCGTTGCCGTAGTGAGCGATGCCCCGCGCGACGCCATCGAGCAGCGCCCGATTCCGCGCGCCTCGCTGCGGATCGTCGAGCGGCCCAAAGCGCAGGGAATTGAGCAGCGCGACGGGACGCGCGCCCATGGTGAAGACATCCCGCAGGATGCCGCCAACGCCGGTCGCCGCGCCCTGAAACGGCTCGATGAACGACGGGTGATTGTGCGACTCGATCTTGAAGGCGACGCACCAGCCGTCGCCAATGTCAAGGATGCCGGCGTTTTCCCCGGGACCTTGCACGACGCGCGGGCCGGTCGTCGGAAGGGTTTTCAGGTACGCCCGCGAGGACTTGTAGGAGCAATGCTCCGACCACATGACGGAGAAAATGCCCAGCTCGACGAGCGTCGGCGTCCGCCCCAGAAGCTTGCGCAAGCGGGCGTATTCTTCAGTGGTTAGGCGGTGAAGCGCGAGAAGTTCGGGGGTGACGACAAGCTCAGTCGTGGAGTCAGGTGCCATGCGCCGGCAATCTCCCAGGCGTAAACGTTCGCGGCATCAAAGCTGGCGATTCTAGCGACTTTGCGCGGATTGAGCGAGCGGCCGTCTCCGCTGGCTGCGCCGGCGTTTCACGTGAAACGCGATGACCGCTGTCCGCGGCGACCGCGCGGTTAGCCGTCAGCCAGTCGCATGAGCCGGCTGTACAGGCGGTCGAGGTCCTCGACGCCGTAGTACTCAATTTCGATACAGCCGCCGCGCCCGCGGCCGATAATCCGCACCTTCGTGCCAAGGAGCTTGGAAAGCTTGGATTCGGCAAGCTTCACATTCGGATCCGTCGGGTGAGCGCTGCCGACAAGAGCCGGTTCGCCGCGCAGGATGCGCTTGACCAGCCGCTCGGTTTCGCGCACGGAAAGCCCGCGCTCGATGACGCTTTCCGCGGCGCGCCGCTGAAGGGTTTCGCTGTCGAGCGCGAGCAGCGCGCGGGCGTGACCGGGGCTGAGCTGACGCTCCTCGATGAGCTTTTGAATATCGGGCGGTAGCCGGAGCAGGCGGACGGCGTTGGCCACGGTTGCGCGATCCTTGCCCAGCCGGGCGGCGACCATTTCCTGCGTTAGCCCCAGCTCGTCCATCAGGCGGCGGTAGGCCTGCGCTTCCTCGATGGGCGTCAGATCCTCGCGCTGAATGTTTTCGATGAGGGCGAGCTCCAGGATGCGGTCATCGGGAACGTCGCGCACAACGGCTGGAATCCGGTGGAGTCCGGCGCGCTGCGCCGCCCGCCAGCGCCGCTCGCCGGCGATAATCTGAAAGCCCTCGTCGCGGCGGCGCACGACAATCGGCTGAAGCAGCCCGTTTTCGCGGATGGACTGGGCTAGCTCTTCCAGCCGTCCCTCGTGAAACATGGCGCGGGGCTGCTCGATGTTCGGGATGACCCGCTCGATGTCAACCTCAAGGAGCTCCTCGCCGGTTTGCGGCGCCCGCTCAGGAAGCAGCGCGCTCAGCCCGCGCCCAAGCGCCCTTCTGGTTGTCATGCGAAATGACCTCCTTGGCCAGTTGCAGGTAGGCGTTCGCCCCCCGCGACTTGATATCGTAAAGAATGATGGGCTTGCCATGGCTGGGCGCTTCGGCGAGTCGAACGTTGCGGGTGATAACCGTCTCAAAGACCTGCTTGCCGTAGAAGTCTCGCAAATCCGCCATGACCTGATTGGAAAGGTTGGTGCGCTCGTCAAACATCGTCAGCAAGAAGCCCTCGACCGCGAGCGTCGGATTGAAGCTCCGGCGGATGCGCGCCAGCGTGTCGAGCAGCTCCGAAACGCCTTCCAGCGCGAAGTATTCGCACTGAATTGGGACGAGCGCCGAGTCGGCGGCGCTAAGGGCGTTGATGGTCAGCAGCCCCAGGCTTGGCGGGCAGTCAATGATGATGTAGTCGTATTGCTTGCGACACCCCTCCAGAACGCGGCGCAGCGCAAACTCGCGCTCATCCAATCCAACCAGCTCGACCTCCGCGCCTGACAGATTCCGGTCGGCCGGAGCGACGTGGAGCGCCGGCAGTTCCGTGGCTTGGATGACGTTGGCGAGCGGCTCGTCCAGGATGAGAGCGTGGTAGAGCGTGCGCCGCAGCGCCCCGCGCCGGATGCCCACGCCGCTGCTGGCGTTGGCCTGCGGATCGGCGTCCACCAGCAGCGTCCGCTGGTCATTGACGGCCAGGCTTGCCGCCAGATTAATGGCGGTGGTGGTCTTGCCAACGCCGCCCTTCTGGTTGGCAACGGCGATGATCTTTCCCATGCCGCCCCCCCTTGTTCGCGCTGAAATGTGAAACGTGAAACATTCGGCGGCGATTCAAGCGCGCAGTCGCGCCCGGTCTCGCCGGAGCGGCATTGTAGCGCAGGCTTTGAAGTCGCGTAAAAGGTTTAGTTCGCTCGCCGCGTCAGCATCGCCACGACTCGCCGCTCGCCGGTCGGCAGCGGATGCAGCCGCTCGACCACCCAGCCTTGCGGCGGGCGCCGCGCCAGCGCCGCCGCATCCGACGCGCCGAGCCAGAGCGCGGCGCTCGTCAGCGACGACAACTTCTTGAGGAGGCGCGGCAGGCGGCGCGGGCCGTCCTCGACGGCCCGCGCCACGACGCCGAGCGTTTCACGTGAAACATCCGCCCCGCAACTCGCCAGCGCCCGCGGCGCCGTCCCCGGCTCAAACTCGCCGGCATAAACTTGCACGCGCGCGGTCAGTCCCAGCGCCGCGACGCAGTCCGCGAGAAACGCCGCCTTTTTGGCGCGGCGCTCCGTCAGGATAAAGCGCCAGTCCGGGCGGGCGATGGCAAGCGCCAGTCCCGGAAACCCGCCGCCGGAGCCGACATCCGCCCACAGGCTCGGCTGATTGCCCGCGAAGCCTGGCAGCGCCGCCAAAACATCAAGGTAGTGCCACCGAGCGGCCTCCGCGGGAGCAATGAGGCGCGTGAGGTTGAGCTGGGCGTTGGCCTCTCCCAGCAGGCGATAGTGCGTGACCAGCGCCGCGATTTGGGCGTCGTCAAGCGCGATGGCATGCGCGGTCAGCAGCGCCGCGAGCTGTGCGCGAAACATCGGAACCGCTTCCCCGGCCACAAAGACTCGCCGCGCCGCGGGCGTTTTCAAGGGCGATTCATCCGCCATGGTTAGCGCAGTACCAGGCGTAGGTTGCCGCGACGCCTTCGCGGAGCGAAATTCGCGCCCGCCAGCCAAGCGCCTGAAGCCGGGACACGTCCAGCAGCTTGCGCGGCGTCCCGTCCGGCTTGGAAGCGTCGTAGACAATGTCGCCCGTATAACCCACGACCTCGCGAATCAAAGCCGCCAGATCGCGGATGGCGATGTCCTCGCCGACGCCGACGTTAATTAGCTCGCCGCTTTCATAGCGTTCCATGAGAAACACGGCGGCGTCGGCCAAATCATCCACATGCAGAAACTCGCGCCGGGGCGCGCCCGTTCCCCACACGGAGACGGTTGGCGCATTCGTCGCCTTGGCTTCGTGGAACTTCCGCAGGAGCGCCGCCAGAACATGGGACGACGCCAGGTCAAAATTGTCGCCAGGACCGTATAAATTTGTCGGCATCAATGAGATAGCATTGAAACCATACTGTTTTCTATAAGCTTTGGCCATCGTTAGCCCGGCGATTTTAGCGACGGCGTATGGCTCGTTAGTCGGCTCAAGCGGTCCGGTCAGCAGGCAATCCTCCGCCATCGGCTGCGGCGCCAGCTTGGGATAAATGCACGACGAGCCAAGAAAGAGCAGCTTTTTGACGCCCGACTGTCGCGCCGCCTCAATGACATGGGTCTGAATCAACAGGTTGTCTCGGATGAAGTCGCCGGGGCGCGTGTCGTTCGCCAGAATGCCGCCGACCTTGGCCGCCGCCAGAAAGACGTACGCCGGACGCTCTTCCGCGAAAAAGGCTTCCGCTTCAGCTTGGCGCGTCAAATCCAGCTCGGCGCGCGTCCGTAAAACCAGGTTGGCGAAGCCCTCGGCCTGAAGCTTGCGAACGATCGCCGAGCCAACCAGCCCGCGATGACCGGCGACATAGATTTTGGCGTCTTTTTCCATGGGTCCTTTTCTTCTTCCGCCTGGCTCTACGGCGTGGCAGCGCGCACAATGGCCTCGCGTCGCGCCAGCTCAAGGTCATGGTCAACCATCCGCGCCACCAGCGCCGCAAACGAGACGCGCGGCTGCCAGCCAAGGCGCTCCCGCGCCTTGCTCGCGTCCCCCAGCAGGTGGTCAACCTCCGCCGGACGAAAGTAACGCGGGTCTATTTCGACGTAATCCCGCCAGTCAAGCGCGACGCGGGCGAAGGCGGCTTCGAGAAACTCGCGCACCGAGTGCGCTTCGCCCGTCGCAATTACATAGTCGTCTGGCGACTCCTGCTGAAGCATCAGCCACATGGCTTCAACGTAATCGCCGGCAAAGCCCCAATCGCGCCGGGCGTCGAGGTTGCCAAGGTAGAGCTTGTTCTGAAGCCCGTGCTTGATGCGCCCGACCGCGCGCGTAATCTTGCGCGTCACAAAGGTTTCGCCGCGCCGCTCGCTTTCGTGGTTGAACAGAATGCCGTTGCAGGCGAAGAGCCCGTAGGCCTCGCGGTAGTTGACGGCGTACCAGTGCGCCGCCACTTTCGCCACCGCGTAGGGGCTGCGCGGATAAAATGGCGTCGTTTCGCCTTGCGGCGGCGGCGCGGCGCCAAACATTTCCGACGAGCCGGCCTGGTAGTAGCGGACAGGCTTGCTAGTTCGCATCGTGTAATCGCGCAGCGACTCTAGCAGCCGAAGCGCGCCGGTGGCGACCACATCGCCGGTGTATTCAGCTTGCTCAAACGAGACTTTGACGTGCGACTGGGCGGCGAGATTATAGACTTCGTCCGGCTGGACGGCCTCGAGAATGCGCCGCAAGCTGGTGCTGTCAGCTAGATCGCCGTAATGGAGCGTCAACTGACGCAGCGGGTCATGCGGGTCGCGGTACAGATGGTCAATGCGCCCGGTGGAAAAGGAGCTGCTGCGCCGGACGACGCCATGCACGGCATAGCCCTTCGCCATCAAAAACTCCGTCAGATAGGAGCCATCCTGTCCGGTGATGCCGGTAACGAGTGCGACTTTCGTCATTCTTCGAAGCCTCAAAATCGCGCCAGCCGGCGCGGGGAGCGTCATCCGGCGGAGCCGCCGCGGCGAAAGGCCGAATGTGGCGACATTAATGCCCTTTGTCAAAGCGACAGTCACGCCAAGTTAATGCCTTGGGTTGACTTTTGAGCCTTTTTTCCTCAGCATGGCAGCCACTGGCCGCGGTCAGTCCTTCTTGGGAGATCGTTCAATGGTAGGACATCTGGCTCTGAACCAGAGTATCGGGGTTCGAATCCCTGTCTCCCAGCCAACTTCACGCGCTCAGAACGGATGCCAACCGGCATCCGTTCTTTTGTTGCGCGACAGAGGCGACTTGCGCCGCCGGCCTTTGGCGGCGGACGCGCCAACCTTCAGGGATGGCTTGCGCCTGGCGCCCCCCGCGCCCAGCGGCCATCCCGCGACATGAGGCGTTCACTGTGACTTCTCCCAGCCATTCCTTTGATCTGGTGATTATTGGCGCCGGGCCAGGCGGCTATGTCGCCGCCATTCGGGCGGCCCAGCTTGGGTTAACCGTGGCTCTGGTCGAGAAAGACAGCCGCCTAGGCGGCACCTGTCTGCTGCGCGGCTGCATTCCCACCAAGGCCCTGCTCGAAAGCGCCGCCGTCTACGAGCAAGCCAAGCACGCCGCCGATTACGGCGTCGTCGTCTCCGATGTGAAGCTCGATTACGAGGGGGTGCGAAAGTACAAGCACAAAATCGTGCTCAAGTCAGCCAAGGGTGTCGAATACCTGATGAACAAGAATAAAGTCAAAGTCTTCCACGGCTTCGGCTTGATTGAGGATCCCCATACGGTGAGCGTGGCGAGCGGCGACGCGAGGGAGCGCCTGCAGGCCAAGTTTATTTTGGTGGCGACGGGCTCTGCCCCGCGCGACATCCCGCTCTTTCCAACGGACGGCGTTCGCATTATCAACAGCGACCATGCGCTGGAGCTGACCGAGCTGCCGGCTTCGATCGTCATTCTTGGCGCGGGCGCGGTCGGCGTCGAGTTCGCTTCCGTCATGGCGCGATTCGGCGTTGAAACGACGCTGGTGGAAATGCTGCCGCGCGCGCTGCCGATTGAGGACGCCGCCATCAGCGCCGAGCTTGAGCGCGCGCTGCGGGCGCAGAAAATCACGGTCAAGACCAACACGAAGTGCGAGAGCGCGACGGTCAACGAGCGGGGCGTTGAGGTGACGCTCGCGGACGGCAACGGCGACCGCTCGACGCTCCAGGCTGAGAAGCTGCTGGTCGCTGTCGGTCGCCGCCCCATGAGCGCCGGCATTGGTCTGGAAAACACCAAAGCCGTGACGGACAAGGGCGGCTATATCGAGGTCAATGGCTTTCTTCAAACGGCTGAGCCAAGCGTTTATGCCATTGGGGATGTCATCAACACGCCGTGGCTGGCGCATGTGGCCTCGGCCGAAGGCATCCTCGCCGTCGAACACATGGCCGGGCAGGCGACCGAGCCCATCAACTACGATCGGGTGCCAAGTTGCACCTACTGCGAGCCGGAAGTCGCCAGCGTCGGGCTGACGGAAGCCAAGGCCCGCGAGCGCGGCTATGAAGTCAAGGTTGGCTCATTTCCTTTCGCCGCCAGCGGCAAAGCGCGCATTCTTGGTCAGACGGAAGGCATGGTGAAAATCGTCAGCGACGCCAAATATGACGAGCTGCTTGGCGTGCACATCATCGGACCGCGCGCGACGGAGCTGATCGCTGAAGCCTGCGTGGCGCTGCGCGGCGAGCTAACGACCGAAGAGCTGATGCGCACGATTCACGCGCACCCGACCCTTTCCGAATCCGTCATGGAAGCCGCCCACGGCGTTTTCGGCAGTCCGATTCACATCTGAGCCCCCTTGCCGGCGGCGCTCCGGCGGTTGCGAGCGCTTGGCGCGCGCCGCCGGTCAAGTCGCCTCGGGACTGCCCATGACGACCGGATTTCTTTCTCTCATTCTTCACGCGCATTTGCCGTTTGTGCGTCACCCAGAGTACCCGGAGTTTTTAGAAGAGGACTGGCTCTACGAGGCGATCAGCGAGACATACGTGCCGCTCCTGTTCATTTTTGAGAACTTGCATCGGGCTGGCGTCCGCGCGCGGCTGACGATGACGCTCACGCCGCCGCTGTGCGAAATGCTCGCGGACGACTTGCTGCGCGAGCGATACGCGCGTCATTTGGGAAAGCTGGTCGAGCTGACCGAGAAAGAAATAGCTCGAACGGAGGGGACGCCGTTTGAGCTGGCGGCGCGCGCCCATCACGAGCACTTCAAATCCGTCCTCCATCTCTATGAGCAGGCGTATCGGCGGGATTTGATCAGCGCTTTTCGGCGCTTGCAGGATGAGGGCGCGCTAGAAATTATCACCTGCTGCGCCACCCATGGCTTCTTGCCGCTGATGCGTCATGAAAACGCTCGGCGGGCCCAGATTCGAGTCGCCGCTCGCAATTATGAAAAGCACTTTGGTCGTCAGCCGAAGGGCATTTGGCTGGCGGAGTGCGCTTACGAGCCAGGCATTGACGCGCTGCTGGCGGAGGTCGGCATTCGCTACTTCATCGTGGACTCGCACAGCGTCATGTTTGGGTCCCCGCGCCCGGCGCGCGGCATTTTCGCGCCGGTCATCACGCCCTCCGGCGTGGCGGCCTTCGCGCGCGATGTCGAAACCAGCGAGCAGGTGTGGAGTTCGCTGGTCGGCTATCCTGGCCATCCGAACTACCGCGAGTTTTACAAGGATTTAGGGTACGAGGCGGATTACGACTACATCAAGCCCTACCTTCACGCCGACGGCGTGCGTCGTAACGTCGGCGTCAAGTATTTTCGCGTGACGGGCAAGGTTGATCTGCACCGCAAGCAGCCCTACGTGCCGGCGTGGGCGACCGAAACCGCCGCCGAGCATGCCAGTCACTTTCTGGCGTCGCGCCAAGCGCAGATGCGCCACTTGCGCGGCGTGATCGGGCGCGCGCCCTTGGTGGTGTCGCCCTATGACGCGGAGCTTTACGGACACTGGTGGTATGAGGGCCCGCAGTTCCTGGACTTTCTTATCCGCAAGATTCACTTTGACCAGGACGAGGTCGTTTTGGCGACGCCGAGCGACTACCTGATGATGTTTCCGCACAATCAGCCGCAGCTGCCGTCGGCGTCGTCCTGGGGCGCGGAAGGATACAACCGCGTCTGGCTCAATCGCGACACGCAGTGGATGTATCGCCACCAGCACCAAGCCGAGCGCCGCATGGCGGAGCTGGCGCAGCGGTTTCCGGTTGCGGATGGACTGCTGCGGCGCGCGCTCAATCAGGCCGCGCGCGAGCTACTGCTCGCGCAATCGAGCGATTGGGCGTTTATCATCACGAACAAAACCATGGTGCAGTACGCTGAAAAGCGTTTCCGCGACCACATTCACCGCTTCACGCGGCTCTACGAGATGGTGACGACTGGCGAGATTGACGAAGCCTGGCTAAAGGAAGTGGAAAGCCGCGACACGATTTTCCCGGAAATCGATTATCGAGCGTACAGCGCGTCAGGAAATGACTATTTCTCATGACGCTTCTCGTGACGCGCTCAAGGTGACGCGCTCAAGCTGACTACTTCGCGTCGCCGACGCGCAGGACGGCCAAAAACGCTTCCTGGGGAATATCCACGCGCCCGACCTTCTTCATGCGCTTCTTGCCCTCTTTCTGCTTTTCAAGCAGCTTTTTCTTGCGCGTGATGTCGCCGCCGTAGCACTTGGCGAGAACGTTCTTTCCCAGGGCCTTGACGGTCTCGCGGGCGATGACGCGATTGCCGATCGCGGCCTGGATAGGCACCTCGAAAAGCTGGCGCGGGATTAGCTCCTTCATTTTCTCGACCAGCGCCCGCCCGCGCGCATAGGCGTTGTCGCGGTGAATGATGAGCGATAGCGCGTCCACCGGCTCGCCGGAAACGAGCACGTCGAGCTTGATCAAATCCGCCGGCTCGTAGCCCTTGATGTGATAGTCGAGCGAGGCGTAGCCGCGGGAAACCGATTTCAGGCGGTCAAAGAAATCCAGCACGACTTCCAGGAGCGGCACATCGTAGGTCAGCATGACGCGCTTGTCGCCGATGTAGTCGAAGCCGCGCTGCACGCCGCGCTTCTCATTGAGCAGCGCAAGAATCGGGCCGAGATAGTCATCCTGCGTCATGATGGTGGCGCGAATGATAGGTTCCTCGATGCGCTCGACTTTGGCTGGATCGGGCAGCTTTGACGGGCTGTCAATCGTCACCCGTTCGCCGTTGGCGAGATAGACGTCAAAGCGCACGCTGGGGGCGGTGGTAATAAGGTCGAGCCCGAACTCGCGCTCCAGCCGCTCCTGGACGATCTCCATGTGGAGCAGCCCAAGGAAGCCGCAGCGAAAGCCGAAGCCTAGCGCCGCCGAGTGTTCCGGCTCGTAGAGGAACGACGAGTCGTTCAGGCGCAGCTTATCGAGCGCGTCGCGGAGCGCCTCGTACTGGTCGCTTTCAACCGGGTAAAGCCCGGCGAAAACCATGGGCTTGACTTCCTGGAAGCCGGGCAGCGGCTCGGCGGCGGGACGGGTGGCTTCCGTCACTGTATCGCCGATGCGTACGTCGGCGACGGTTTTGATGTTCGAGAAGAAGAAGCCGACTTCGCCCGCGCCGAGCTCGGCAATCTCCCGCATTTTGGGGGTCATGACGCCGACGCCTTCGATTTCGTAGTCGCGCCCGGTCGCCATGAAGCGAATTTTCATGCCTGGACGCAAAACGCCATCCACCACGCGCGCCAGCACAATCACGCCCTTGTAGCTATCGAACCACGAATCAAAAATGAGCGCCTTGAGCGGCCGGCTGCGCTCGCCCTGGGGCGGCGGGATGACCTCGACGATACGCTCCAATAGCTCGTCTGTGCCAATGCCGGTTTTGGCGCTGGCGAGCACGGCGCGGCTTGGATCAAGGCCGATGACTTGCTCGATTTGGGACAGGACGCGCTCCGGCTCGGCCGATGGCAAGTCAATCTTGTTGATGACCGGGAACATTTCGAGGTTGTTTTCGAGCGCGAGGTAAGCGTTGGCAAGCGTCTGGGCTTCGACGCCCTGGGTGGCGTCCACGACGACCAGCGCGCCCTCGCAGGCGGCTAGCGAGCGCGAGACTTCATAGGAGAAGTCCACGTGTCCGGGCGTGTCAATCAAGTTGAGCACGTAGTCCTCGCCGTTTGGGGCGCGGTAGTTGAGGCGTACGGCGTGGGCTTTGATGGTGATGCCGCGCTCGCGCTCAAGGTCCATGGCGTCGAGCACCTGGTCGGCCATTTCGCGCTCGGTAAGCGCGCCGGTGCGCTCCAGCAAGCGGTCGGCCAGGGTGGATTTGCCGTGGTCAATATGGGCGATGATGGAAAAATTACGAATGTGCTGGGTATCCATGAAGCGCGGGCCGATAACACAGGATCGGGAGCTGTTTTCAACCATAGCACGCTCGCGCGCCGCCTTTCATGGGTTCGCGCCAGCCCAAGCGCCCTAGCCCGCGCGCGTCTTGCGCTGATGGCGCCAGTTTGCCAGCGCGAAGCTTGAATGCTGTGGTAAGCTGCCTTGCCGCCGTCGCTCTTTGATCGGCGCGGCTCTTTGACAATGTGGGGATGTCACGGTTTCGACGTGGACATTGTGAGGCGCGCGCGAGGCGCGCCGGGCGCCCATGCCGCTCGTTAGAAAGCGTGGAAACAATCACCTGCCGAAACGCAGGAACTCGCTCTCGCAGCCTAATAACTGCTGAGCCGTCCGCTCATTCGGTCGCCTGTGCCGGAGAAGCGGGCGTGACGTTCACAGGCTGGCGGCCACGCTGCGCCTAGGGCGCGGCCGCGAGACCTTGCTGGGCTGGCGCTTGCGCCGCTCAAGGTCGCTGCTCCGGCAGCGCAAGCGCGAGAACAAGGGAAGCGACTACGCGCGTAGTCTCCGGCGCCAAAGGTCTGCGGACGAGGGTTCGACTCCCTCCATCTCCACCAATACCAAAAACCCAACCGCTCTCGGTTGGGTTTTTTTCTGGCTGGAACGCCAGTTTTGGCGCGGTGTCGGGCCTTGCTGCAACGGACGCCACCGCCCCGGACAGCCCGGTTGCGGGCGTTTTTTCTCTCTCTGCTCCCGCCCATTCTCTGTTTCTGCGAAGGTGGACTTCGCGCCTGACCCTGTAACTGCGCGGGTTTCCGGCTGCTTGTTCGTCGCGGAAGCCGCCTTCACGCAGGCGACCCGGCACTGAAATGAGCTACTTCACCTCGGCGTATTTGGCGAGGAATTGCCCCACGTTCTCCAGCGAGATCACTTGGTTGGCCCGCTCCAAGTAGGATGCGGACATGATGTTGTCGTCGTCCTTGTTCCGGCTCTGGGTGAACACGTCCGTCTTGTAATGCTCAATCGGATCGTACTGGTCGGCCTTGGCCGCGATGAGCGCAAAACGCCGGTCGATGCATTGCGAGCATAGGCCGCAGTGGGTGTGCTGATTCGTCATCTCCCACGTGTGGGTGCAGGTCATCGAGTGCTTGATGAGGTCGGCGCAGCCCAGCTTGACGATCTGCTCGACGACTTCGGCCTTGGTCTTCCAGATATACGGGTTCTCGACCGTGAATGGCGCTTCAGCCACCAGTGTGATGATGTCCTGGAAACCCTTCATCACCTTGGGGTGTGTCGTCCGGGCGGCGCGGCCGCCGACCACTTGAGCGCACACCGGCAGATTCAGGCTGATCACGCCGTTTTCGTAGAAGCGCACGCTGCTCAGGCCGAGCAGCTTGGCGATGGTCGCGCCAATCGAGACGAACAGGAACGAGCGGCTGCGCTGCGTGTATTCCCGGTTCAGCGGCTTCTTCTTGTGAACGCGCGCGCTGATCTGATGCGGCGCGTTGTCTCCCGCTTTCTGCGCCAGCAGATCTTGGAGCGTCTTGTGCCGGGTGTTGAGCTTGGGCGTGGCCTTGTGCGTGACCAGCGCCACACGCCGCCTCTGGCCCAACGCTTCGTCCAGCGCGCCGGCCAGTGAGTCCAAACCACCGGAAAACATCGCCACCCGCTCCGGTTTGCCATCCATGGTCTGTGCGTCGTTGAACTCCAGGTAGTCCTGGAACGAATGATCCTGTTCCAGCTTGACGAAGCTGAACGCGTAGTTGTCGTCCGAGAGGAAGCCCAGCGTCGAGGTGAGCGCGTTCTTCACCTCCTCGCCGTTCCAGAAATCCGGGTTGCGCACCGGCACGACGAAATGCAGATCGCGCCGCCATCCATCGCCGAAGCTATCGACATCGTCCGCACCGCGCAGAATCACCTGATCGGCGCTGTAGACGTAGGTGGCGATTTCTAGCAGGTCATGGAACTTGGTCGGCACCGTGCCGAACATCTTGCTGTGGATGTCCTCGATACGCAGCGTGACGTTGCCTTCTCCGTTCACGCCAGAGAGCCGAAGACGAATATCGTTTTTCGGATCGTCGCTGATCCCCTTGGCCGAGGCGTTTCCGCAAATGACGAATTTCTTAGTTTGCACTGGTGCGCGCTCCCAACTTCAATTCATCCTTCATCTTCTTCAGCGCGAAACCAGCAAAGCCATCGGACGACTTTCTTGAAATGTCTCCGCCTTCCTCGTAGCGGTGTTTGGAAAACCATTCAGACGAGAAGTCTCGAACGATCACCGATGCTTCCCACGTATGCGTGCTCAGCGCGTGATCGAAAATCGCTTTCTGATTCATCGTCGCAAAGCGCATTCCTGCACCCACATGGGTCGCCAGCGTCTTGGACAGGAAATATTGGAGGCTCTGGTTGGCCAGCCGGTCGAAGAACGAACGCGACAGATCGCCGAATTCCTTTTGCGTTCCGAGTTTGGAAAGCGCCGCGCGCGAGCTGCGGCGGTGGGTGTACGGTGGCGGGAGGGTGCTGCCGGGGTTGGTGGCCCGGCGTGCTGCTGAGGCAGTGATGCTCGTTTCGTGAGGTCGCGTTTCGCGCCAATCTGAGCCATCGCAAGTCTTCCAATGCACGAAGCGATCACCTTGCTCTAGCCCAGGCGCGCCAGCGCTTCATCAAGGTTGCGCCGCAGGGCGGGCGCAAGCGCTGGAAGACGTGCGGCCACCGTTCTCAAGTCAGCAGCGTGGTAGCCGACGACGCAGTTGCAGAGGTAGATGAGCAGCTCAGCCGTTTCAGCGGGATAGCGAGTGACCAAGTCGCTGTCCCGCAGCTCGATCAGCAGATGGCTGTGCTCGATCTGGATCGTCGGAGCGCGGGCAGCTAACGAGGAGGCTACTGGGAATGCCTCGCCTAGATGCGGCAGCCACTCCAGCATCTTCCGGATCTCCGCCTCATCGAGAGCGGCGAGCGCACCTTGCAGTCGGCCCAGCCAATACCGATGCAGCCAGGTGTCCCACATCTGCTTCTTGGTAGCCGGCTGCATCTGGCGCAGGAAGTATCCAAGGTGAGAAGCGAAGCCGATCCGGTCCTCCATTGACCCGTGTTGAAAGAGTGCCGGCAGCAACTGTTGCGTCGGGTCGGCAACATGGAACACCGCAAGCGCGGTGAAAAACTCGATGAAACGCCGCCGACGGTCGGGCAGGTTCGCGCTGAGCCGCTGTAGCGCCCCAAGAAAGGCGGGCATCAATGCTTCAACCAGTGTTGGGTAGAGCCGCCCCCGCACCAGGAATCCGTCCCACGCCTGAGCGAACTTGGGCCGATCCGCCTCACTGAACAACGGAATGAGATGCTGCCGCGTCCAAGGCTCGTCGAGGCCAAACAGGAACGCCGTCTGACTGGCTAGCAGGCTGCGACCGAGCCCGCCCTTCGACGTCGCATCTCGCACCACCATCGTGAACCACTGCCGGTAGTTGTCAGGCAGAGCGCGCTCCGCGCCTTTCTTGCCGCGCATGAGCAACGACAGTCCGTTGACCCAGAACTCGACGATCACGCCCGCCGGTCGGTTGATGGCCCGCGACAGCCAGTCGTCAATGTCGTCATCCTGCAGATTGGGTTGCAAGGCGTGCCACAGAGGCAACGCAATGGCGTTGGCCTGTTCCAGGAGTTCGAGGGCGAAAGGTTTTCCGCCATCTCTGACGAGTGCGTAAAGCAGGTTCGCAACATCGTGCGCGTGGGCGGCTAGTAGCTCGGTCTTCGCACTGATGGCTAGCAAGGCACGCCAGCCATCCAGCGGCAGTTCAGCTTCCTGCAATCCTCGAAATGCAGCGGGCCATAGATCAGACGTCCACAGCGACCTTTCGGCCAAAACCTCTGCCAGGTCAAATGCCCACGGTGTTTGCTGCTTGCACGCTTCTCTGATGGTTGCGATCAGGCCGTCCCGGTCTGGGCCGTTGAATCGCTTGCCTTGGAAGTTCAGCAAGTCGTCGAGTTGCTCCCGCGGTGTGCGAGTCAGAAGTTGTTCGATAGACCAGGGGCTTTGAGACCCAACCCAATCCGCTGAACCAAACCAATGAGTGAGGTCTGGATGCTCGGAAAGCCGCCAATCAGGATAGGTAGCCCTGATCGGCGCCAGTGCAGCCTCGGCGGCAGCACAGTCGGGCTTCGCGCGAAGTAGCCATGACAACCAGTCGAAATGCGAGCGGGCAGTTCGCTGCTCGGCCGTCCAGTCGTCGCTCGCCGGTAGTTCGTGCGCGAGGACCGCATCTACCACAGCCTGGCGCGCCGCGTCACCTGCAACCGCATAGCTGAGTGCCACCGCGCGATGAACTTCGTGATGTTCCGAGAGATCGTGCAGGCCAACGCGAGCCAGCAACCAGTTCAAGCGATCGTCCGCAGATTTACCCGGGTGCACAGTGAGCGCATGGATGGCAAGCCGCCGTAACAACGGTACATCCGATGTGGCGAGCCTCTCCACCCAGGCATCGAGTAACACAGGTGCATTGGTCGCGAGCCACTCCAGCGCGTCACGCGCCGCATCAATCAGAACATCCACCGCCTCGGGATATCGGTCTTGCTCGCGCGGTTCAATGGCCGAGCGACCGTAACTGACCGGGTCCCACTCCCGCGACGCCTTTTCCCACGCCGCGAGTTCGCCGTGAATGTCTTCCAGCCGGCGCGTGATACCGGACAGCAGCGGCTGAGCGACTAACGCCAAATGCGGCTTAATGTGCTTGGTCCAGACGTCATTTAACGACCAATGATCAGCACGTAGCGGGCAGTCGGCATCCAGGCGTCGGCCGCGCGCGTGACCTTCCTCGTCGTGCCACCTGAATCCAGGCTTGATGCTGAGGCGGTGTTCGCTCATGGTGAGGAACACTTTCAGTGTAAGCGGCACAGCATTGTGGCTGGCGCAGCGCTCAGCCAACCACATCAGCACATGATGGTCAGCTTGGTCCGGCGCGCTGGCCAACAGAATCGTGACCCAGCGTTTGAGGGCAGGTTCCTCCAGCGGCTTGTCCTTATTGACCCCCAGTTCGCGGCCGATCGCCCCCCAGAACAGCGGATTCAGCCGCAGCCCATGAGAAGCGATCAACTCGAATACGGTGTCTGCATGCGTGATGGCGAAGTGTTCTGCCAGCCACCAAGCCAGCAGCTTGTCCCGCTCGCTGAGGTCGGCGGTGCCAAAGAGCGCATCGAGGTGCTTGCGCGCATTCAGCCATCTGGGCCACTCGGCATCCCGCGCAACATTGGTTAGAAACCGCGTCGTGTGCACTTCGCGAAGCGCCTGCTCGACTTCGCTGATGGCCTCTTCGTCCGCTGGGGGAAGGCGCGCGCCGATCTCCGCCATTCGGTTCTGCCAGTCCAATGCACCGCGCGTGGCCCGTTCGGCGAGCCGTTGCACGCCGTCATAAAGTTCGTGGTAGGCGTTGGCACCAGTTCCCTTGTTAAAGCGGATAGGTTTGATGCCGAGCAGGTCCCAGTTCCCGTCTTCCTCCGTTAGTGCAAAGCGCCCGGCAACGCCATCGGCCGGAAGTGCGCGCGCCAGGTAATTCATGACCACGTCGTTATGGCTGTAACCGACGAATAGCACGGTGAATTGACGGAAAACGTCCACTAAGAATCGCCGCGCCCAACCTTCCGTCAGGTACGCGCGCCCGAAATCCGCATCCGTGAGCACCAGATCCCGTGCGCGGGGAAGCGCTCCATGAACGTGCACGATGCCGGTGAAGTCGTAGCCCAGCGGCAGGGCCGGAGCTCGGTAGACCTCGGGTGTTGAACCGAACAGCATGCTTGCGGCCGTCTCAAAGTGCAGGTCGAAGTTGGTGGTCACCAGCCTTACGCGCTCCGCAGTGCGGAATATCCGCAGCAGGTCATTATGGAGAGTGTTCGGTGCGCTGCCTGCGGGTGACAGGAGCTGGGCAGCACGTTCGTGGACCGCGACCTTGCGATGATGCAGTTGACCCAGAAAACGATCCAGCGGCTCCGTGGGTTCAAGCCCCGTGCCTTGAGCGATATCGCTGGTCAGCTTCCAGAAACTGGCGAGATTCGACGGCGGTCCCATCGAAACGCCAGCGCCGGCGAAGACCACCAGCTTGTCGTCGCGCAGAGCGTCGAGAATGCGGTCGTCGAACTCGATTGCACCGAGCTTGGTCATGAGCGCGGCTTACCCATCGCAGTAATGCGAATGACGAAGACCTTTGGGGCACTCATTCGCCAGCCTCGAATTCCGCGCTCTTGAATTTCAGCGCGTTGCAATTCTCCTTCACTGCGCGCTGAAGTCCGTCGTCGAATCCGGTAGGAGACTCGGCCTGGATCTCGACGGCGATCTTCACCTTCACCCCCGGCCGCAGCGTGAACGGCTGGACGACCTCGTCGACCAGATCGGCGAACTGTTTCTTGGCGAGAATCGGGTCGAGGTCGATGCTGCCGTAGAACCGCTTCTTGGCGCTCTGGCCGGCAGCCTGGCCACCGGCTTGGTAGCCGCCCTTGGCTGAGTCTTCGGCGCGCGAGGCGTCGCCATTGCCAGTCATCGCCTCGGTGGCGTCGCTTGATCCGACATCGGGAGCCTTGGCACGCGACGCTTCCTCGGCGGCACGCAGCGCCTCCATGTAGGCCGCCGCGGCGAACGGCTCGATCAGCAGCAGCGATGCGTCCATGATCGGCGACGCGCGCTTGCCGTAGCTGAAGCCCACGTAGCGGCCATCCTCCTTGCCCTGCGCGAAGCCGAAGAAGTCGCGGCTCTCGGCGCCTGCGGCCAGCGTCATCTGGAAGACGGTTTCGTCCTTCAGGCGCGGCAGGTAGAGCTGCTGACAGCTCTGCTGCCAGACGGTGAGGGCAGAAACCTCCTTGACGTCATCTTTCCAGAACCAGTCTTTGAGCACCTTGGAGAGGTGGATCGGCGCCCATTCGGTGATGAGCAGCTCGTTTTCCTTGAGCGTGCGCTCGATCTCCTGCGACCAGTTCTGCGCGCTGGGGTTGAGTTGGAAGTGCTCCCAGCGCAGCTCAGACAGTCCTTTGCCTGGTCGCGCCTCCTGCATGGGCGCCAGCAGCCACTTGTAGGTCTCGCGAATCATCCGCCGCACGGTCTCCTCGGCCTGCGAGAGGCTCTCTTGCGCCTGCTTGGCCATCAGGTTGTCGAGGACGATGCGGTTGTCGCGATAATCCGCGACGATGCTGCGCCAGGCGAGATACGAGCGCACATGGTCCTTCAGACGGCTGACGCTGTCGTAGTCCGCCGCTACGAAGATCAGGCGGTTCTGCTTGAAGCGGGGCTGTTCGCCGCGCTTCTTCAGGATCTCGGTGGCTCGCTCGATGGCAAGACTTTGACCGCTCTTGCTGAAGGCTGCATCGGGTGGCAGCGCCACGAGGCGCAACTGCCAGTCATCGGGAACATCGTTGCTGGCGGTGAAGATGTGGATGCCGCCGAAGACGCCGCTGGCAAAGCTGCGCTGCACGCGCTCTCGGAGCGTGGGGAACACGTCCTCCTTGTCCTGGAAGCGGCGCTTGCGCTCTTCCATCTCGCGTCGCAGGTTGGGCCGCGTGTCGAGCCAGAAACGGTTGTTGGCGTGGTTGAGGTAGTGCAGCCGGTCGGAAAGGCGCCTGAGCGCATCTTTGAACACCCCGATCTGCTGGCCTGGCTGCACCGCGCCCAGGAGGATGCGTTCCTGTTCAATGCCGCGCGCCATCTGGTTGGTGGCACCGGGTGCGCTACCGAGGAAGATCGTGCGCGCTGCGCGACGACAGGCTTGCACGCTGCCAAAGCGGGTATCGCGGTTTTCGATCTCGGTGGTCTCGGCGCGCTCGCCGTCCACGTCACGCTCGATCACCGGGTCCCAGCCCTGGGGCAGGTAGTAGATGACCTCGTTGCGCACGTCGGCGTCGTACAGCGGCAGGCTACCGGGCAGGATCAAAAGGTCGTTGTTGCCGTCCTTCCACAGACGGTGGATCACCTTGGCCATCAGTTTGAGCACGCCGCGGGTGCGCTGGAAGTTGTCCAGCGACGACCAATCTTCGTAGAGCCGGTCGAACACTTCGGGGTGGATCGGATAGGCGCGCACCAGCCGCTCGAAGTAGCGGCTCTCCTGCGTCTCCTGCGGGAAGTCGCCTCGGTTGGCGGTGTAGAAGTCGGCGAAAGCGCGGCATACCGATTCCATCGCCAACTTGTCGCTGATGCTGGAAAACAGTCGGCGACGGACGATCTCGAACGCCTCCTCGGTGGCCACCGGCTTCCACAGCGCCTGCACGCGACCGAAGTAGTGCGCCAGCGCCTCCAGCGCTTTCACGCCGCGCTGGCTGCCGGCCTCCTTGTCGGATTCGGGCAGCGATGCCAGCAGCACGGCGGTCGGCACGGCCTTCAAGGCCTCGGTGAGCGCCTGCACGAACGAGAGGTTGGAATCGAAGGTGCCACCAGACAGCGCCTTGCCTTCCTCGAACTGGCGCACATAGGCCACCAGCTCGTCGATCAGGATCACGCACGGCGCGTAGCGTGCCAGCAGCGTCTCCAGCACTGCCTTGCCGGGCGAGGTGCCGGAGGCGTCGGCGTCGGCCACCAGGGCGTAACCTTCTGCGCCCCCGAGTTGCCACGCCAGATCGCCCCACAGGGTACGGATCGCTTGACCCTCGCGCACCAGTGGCTGATTGGGCGAAGCTTTGATGCCGTCGAGCACAGCGATGCGCGCGGGCGGCAGCTCGGTGACTCCAGCGGCATCCAGAATGGTAGGAATCCCCGGCAGATCGCTGGTCGCCGCCTCTCCCTTGGCCAGGTGATACACGGCGAGCATGGTGTGCGTCTTGCCGCCGCCGAACGCCGTCTGCAACTGGATGACCGGATCGCCGCCCTTGCCCGCCAGGCGCTTGACCACCGAGTCAAGCAACAAGCGCATGCCCTCGGTGATGAAGGTGCGCTGGAAAAACAGCGCCGGGTTCTGATACTCGGCCGTGGCCGTGCCGGCGTGCACGCGCGACAGGTCGGCGGCGAACTCGGCTTGCTGGAAGGTACCCCTGAGGACATCTTCATGCGGGACGGCAACTTCACGCCATGGCTTCAGGCTCATTGATCTCTCCCCTCAAAACTCCAGTTGCCCCTGCGCGCCGACGATACCCGCCTCGTTGGCCGCCTGTTCGATGCCGCTCCAGGCGGTGACGAGCTCGTTGTAGGCGCGCGCATCCTCGGCCCAGCCTTGGCGCTCGCACAGGGTGTAGAGGCGGTAGGCCAAGGCGCGCATCGGCTCGGCGCGGCTGGGCATGCGGGCAAGCAGCGCGCCTGCCGCGGTTTCCCCGCCCTGGTTGAGGGCGCGGATCATCTGGTGCAATGCCTCCCACACCGGCGTGCGGGTATCGCTCTCGGGGGACCAGTCGGCGGGCACCTCGGCCCACTTGAGCAGGCGCAGTCGGCCCGCCTGGGACTCGACCACGCCGCTCTCGCGCAGGCCATCGACGCTGGTGCCTTTGGCGCGCGCCAGCACGTCGGCCTCGCCGAACTTGCCTTCGGCCCAGCCCACCTGCTCGAACCAGTGCAGGCAGAACTGGGTATCGGGGTCGAAATCCTCTTCGGCAAGGAAGCGGTTGATGAGCTGCAAGGCGGTCTTCACGCGCATGGGCGTGCCGTCGGCCTCCAGCACCGCGGCGTACTGGGAAAAGATGGCCATGCCGGGGCCGATGATGGCCTGACTCAAGTCCACCGGCGCCACGGGCGAATGGACTCCGCCGCGGGTCATCTCCTCCAGCGCCTCGGGCAGGGTGGCGTGAAGCTCGCGCAAAAACTCGCGGCGGCTGGCCACCGGTGCATCCATCGCGCGCTGGCGGCAGACCAGCACGATGCTGGAGGCCAGGGC
>NKPT01000194.1 GCA_002254845.1 Chloracidobacterium sp. CP2_5A
AGTATTTTCTCGCACAAGGCGATCCGGCCACGGCGGCCCTCTTTCGCCCAAGTTCGATGGAGTTTGTCCAATCGCTTGGCGGCGAGCC
Source organism: Chloracidobacterium sp. CP2_5A (assembly GCA_002254845.1). Classification (GTDB taxonomy): domain Bacteria; phylum Acidobacteriota; class Blastocatellia; order Chloracidobacteriales; family Chloracidobacteriaceae; genus Chloracidobacterium. The sequence goes on from NKPT01000194.1 coordinate 89, forward strand.
GCTTGTCATGGTCAGTGAGATCCCCGTGTTTCTCATCGGGGGAGCCGCGGAGCGTCCGGACCCGTCGCCGCCTGACACGGCTTATGCCAGCCTGCGCGAGGCGCTGCCTACCGCGCGCGCTGCCGCGCTGGCCGGCGACACGGCTGCCATCGAATCATTTGCTCGGCGATTCGCTGTGCGCCCTGTTCCGTTTGAGATTCAAACGGCTCTCATCGCCGGCATGGTGATGGAAGCTCTCGACTACATTTTAGGCTTCTGAACCGCGCCGGCAAACTTGAGCCGCTCGCGGCGGTGGGCAGCGAAATCCACGCCCGTCTTGAGCACCACGAGCAGAGCCAAGGCGTA
>NKPT01000221.1 GCA_002254845.1 Chloracidobacterium sp. CP2_5A
CGCTCGTAGCGACCGGAGTCCGAGCGCGCGATTTTGCGCCGGCATACGAGCGCTTCCAGGACCAGCTCGCAAGCCGCGGCGGCCGTGGGCGCGTCGTCGGGCGTGGCCAGTCCCGTAGCATAAACCAGCTCCAGGAGTGAGGGCACGGTCGAGAAGGCTCGTTGTAAAGCCGAGGCGCTAGACTCCTCGCTGACCTGCAGCGCACCTCCGCCGTCGAACCAGGCGACGATTTCGTCGACCGCCACATGTCCGAGCCGTGTCTTGAGCGTGGCGTCACAGGCTCGTCGAATGAGTTCGCAAGCTATAGCACTGGCTCCCACCAGTTCGCCCTCGTATTCCAGCTCCAGCTTGCCGGTGATGGCGGGAAGCGCAGCGTAGATGTCGGCGATGCGCGGCAC
>NKPT01000152.1 GCA_002254845.1 Chloracidobacterium sp. CP2_5A
CATGAGAACCGATGGCTGCGGATCGTCGGGGTGGCGCTCGCTGCGATGGCGCCGGTTTTTCTGGTCGAGCTTGGCAGCAGCTTCAACGACGTGCTCGTGTCGCTACCGGCGGTGGCCGCGGTGCTGCTCCTCCTCAAAGCCGGCAGCCGCAATTGGGGCATGGTCTTGACCGCCGGGGCGATGATGGGAATCGCGACAGCGCTGAAGCTGACCAATGCACCGTACGTGGTCGCGTGCGCCGTCGCAGCAGCTTGGGTCCACGAGTCACCTTGGCGGGCGCGGCTCGCGCAAATGGTGCTGTTTGCCGCGGGCTGCGCGTTGGGGTTCCTGCTCGCGGGCGGATACTGGAGTTATCTCCTCTGGCGTGAATTCGGCAATCCGTTTTTCCCCTTTTTCAACGGCATCTTCCAGTCGCCCGACTTTCCGGCCGTCTCGTTAAAGCACGAACGCTTTCTTCCCCAAAGCGCGCTGGAGTTTGCGGCGCGCTTTGGGGA
>NKPT01000080.1 GCA_002254845.1 Chloracidobacterium sp. CP2_5A
AGGAGAAAAAGTAGGCAGGACTCGCTGTATCGGTTAGTGTCGAGCGTTTGACCGTGGCTGTCCAGTAAAATCTCGGCGCGCGGACCCGCTTGACGCCGCGCCTAAGCAACGGAAACCCCATTCAGCCAAGCGCGAGGATGTTCTATGCCACTTCCTGATGAAGAGCGAGCTGGCGAGCGTCGCCCGGCGTCCCGCCCTGATCCGCGGCTGTGCTACCGGTTGGTCATCGAGTATGACGGCTCGCGTTACGCCGGTTGGCAGGAACAGCGGGAGGCGCGCACGGTCGCCGGCGAGTTGCGCCGGGCGCTGAGCGAGGCGCTCGCCGACCGGGAGCTGGATTTGGGCGGCGCCGGTCGCACCGACGCCGGCGTGCATGCGTTGGGGCAAGTCGCCCACCTGCGAACAACCGCGCGGCTGGATGGCGAAACGCTCCGCCAGCGGGCGAATGACTTGCTGCCCAGCGATATATGCGTGCTGGACGCGGCGCTGGCCAAGCCCGGCTTTCATGCGCGTCATGACGCGCTCGCCCGCTATTACCTTTACCAAATCGCTCTGCGCCGGATGGCGTTTGCTAAAAAGTATGTCTGGTGGGTGCGCGATCCGCTTGATGTGGAAAAGATGCGCGCGGCGGCCGCGGCGCTGCGCGGCTTTCACGACTTCACGGCCTTTTCGCAAAAAGGACCGGCCGATCATAGCCTCACGCGCGACGAGGCGGCGCGCGTGGAATCGAAGCTGGTGGACGTTCACGAGCTGACCATAAGCTTGCGTCCGGGCTTTATCGTGACGCGCATCGGCGCGTCGCACTTCTTGTGGCGCATGGCGCGGCGAATCGTCGGCGCCCTGGTCGCGGTCGGGGCGGGGAAGCTGACCGTGGATGACATCCGGCAGGCGCTACGCGACAAGCAGCCAAGCGAGCTGATCGCGCAGCTGACCGCGCCCGCGGCGGGGCTGTTTTTGGAGCGCGTGGAGTATCCAGGCGAGCCAGTCGCTCGCGCGGCGGAGGATGTCCCGGCGCGCTTGGGCATTCCAGCCGAGCGCGAGGCGCTGATACGCGAGCGCAAGCCGGCGCCGCGGCGCCGCCCGCTGCGCGGGCCTGGCGGAAACAAAGCGCGCATGTAGACGACTTCCGCTAGGAGCGGTCAGCCACGGCTTTCTCGTTGTCGACTCTTCAGCAAGAAACGATTCATGAGCGCCTCAGAATTTATTGCTTGTTATTTATTCCGATATCTGCATCAATTTTGCGTGAAGTTTGAGTGAAGTGCGCGCCTGCGCAACAGCCAAAGGCTCTCGACGTCTCCCCCCACCGCTTCCCGGATGATTGCCTTGGTGATTGGGGTGAGGAAACATGTCGCCTTCGCCGATAAGTCTGAGGAACCTTCGCCCTGAAGCGATTTGGATCGCTGGCGTCGCCGGCGGGCTGGGCTTTCTTCTGAACGGGCTGACGGTGTCGCTCGGCAATGACTTGCAGCTAATCTTTGGCGGCATCCTGCCGCTGATCATCGCCATTGCCTTTGGCCCGATCTGGGGAATGCTGGCCGCGACTCTGGCGGCGCTGGAAACCATCTTGCTCTGGCAGCATGGTCTGGCGATTCCCTTTTTCGCGGCCGAAGCCTTCGCGGTTGGCTGGCTTGCGCGGCGCAAGCGCCTGATGCCGCTGTTTGCCGATGCCGTTTTCTGGGCGGCCGTTTCGCCGTTCCTTTACCTTGTTCACGCGCGGGCGGACTTTTACCCCGATAACCTTGGACCGGCGGTCGCGCTTAAGTACGTCGTGAATGGGTTGCTGTGCGTGACCTTCGCCGACCTATGCCTGGAAATGCCCCGGCTTAGATGGCTGCTGACCCGCTATGGCGCGACCGTGCCGGAGGACACGCTGGCGGCTCGATTGGCGCGGGCGCTGACATTGGCGGCGGTGGCGCCAATCTGCTTTTTAGCAATCTGGGGCGCGCGCGCGGAATCCGACCGACAGATGTCCCAAATCGAGGCCAAACTCTCTGGGCAGGCCCGCTTGACGGCCAACGTCTTGGGCGACAAGACCGAGGAAATGCGCCAGGCCATCGCTTTGCTGGCGGATCGCCTGAGCGAGGGGCAGCGCGATCAGTCCGCCGCGGAGCGCGAGGTTCGTCGCTTTCAGGCGCGGTATCCAATCTTCAAAACCCTGATCGTGACCAACGCCGCAGGCGATGTGGTCATCGGCAGCCCCTTTCCGCCGCTGGATCAGTCCAACGTTGCTGACCGCTCATCTTTCAAGGGGGCGCTGGCCGGTCGCGCGCCATTTGTTTCGGAGGGCTTTCGCGAGCGCGGCGATGGCTCCGACCCGCTGGTGGCCTTTAGCGCCCCGATTCTGTCAGCCGACGGCGCGGCGCAAGGGGTTGTCGAGGGGTCCGTCACAGTGAAGAAATTGTTGGAGGCGACGCTGACAGGACTTGAAAGCGCGCCCCTCGTTGTGACGGATCAGGCGTCACGGGTTTTGCTAACCACGCGACCGGAGATTTTCCCGCCGCTCGCCAAGTCCACGCTTGCCGGTCTGCAAGCGCGGGAGCAAGTGACGCCGGTTGAGGTGACGAGTCATTCCCGCAACGCTCCGGGATCCGATTCGCCCCTTCGCTTTTGGGTTTGGCAGGCTATCGAGCCGAGAACGCAGTGGCGTTGTTACGCGCTGGCGCCGTTTTCAGTGGCGCGCG
>NKPT01000287.1 GCA_002254845.1 Chloracidobacterium sp. CP2_5A
GATAAAGCGCGAGCATCTGGTTGGTGAAGTTGCCCACCAGAAGCGACGGCCGCCCGCTGCGGTCATAATCGGCCGCATCGACGCCCATCGCGCCGCGCGCGACGCCATCCTCGCCAAAGGCCACGCCCGCCGGCACGCCCTCTTCGGCAAACGTGCCATTGCCGCGATTGCGGTAGAGCTTATTCGGCTGCGTGTCATTCGCGAGAAAGATATCCGGCCAGCCGTCGACGTTGTAGTCGAGCACGGCGATGCCGAGCGCCTTCGAGGAAGGATCGCCGAGCCCGGCCTTCTGCGTCACGTCTTCGAACTTGCCGTTGCCGAGATTGCGATACAGCTTCGACGCCGTCCCC
>NKPT01000222.1 GCA_002254845.1 Chloracidobacterium sp. CP2_5A
ACGGCGAAGCGGGTTGCTGAGCCGCGCCGGGCAGGACCAGCAGGAGTGCGAAGAAGACACAAAGAACGCGCAGGGAAACCATGAGGGAGCTCCTGTACACCAATGCTAACAGCCGCCGCCCGCTAAAATGACGGCAGTTGACGAGTGAGCAACATCTGGTCGTCCTGCTCGTGCGCCTGGCCGTAGCGGCCTCCGTGGCGAGCTTTCTCGCGCGCTTCGGGCCCTTCTTGCGGTCCATCATGCGCGAGGAGCGGAGCCTCGCGCAGCGCACCCGGCTGGCGCTCAGCTTCGGCGCGGTCTTCGGAGCGGGTGCGGCCACGCGCGCGGCGAACCCGGCTTACCTGCCCGTCGACTTGAGCTTCCCTGGCGCGCTTCTGGCCGGCCTCATCGGCGGCTAC
>NKPT01000350.1 GCA_002254845.1 Chloracidobacterium sp. CP2_5A
GGGGACGCCCGGTCCCGGGCTTCGGCGACCCTTGCGCCAGGCTCCTCGTGGTGGGGCTAGCTCCCGCGGCGCACGGCGCCAACCGCACCGGCCGCATGTTCACAGGCGATTCCAGCGGCGACTGGCTATACGATGCCCTGTACCGCTTCGGTTTCGCCAACCGACCACAGGCAACAGCTCGCGGCGATGGCCTCGTGCTCCGCGACTGCTACGTTACAGCGGCGCTGCGCTGCGCCCCGCCTGGGAATCGCCCGGAGCGCCGCGAGCTGGAGCGCTGCCAGCGCTACCTGGCGGCCGAACTGGAAC
>NKPT01000186.1 GCA_002254845.1 Chloracidobacterium sp. CP2_5A
GCCGCGCGCAACCGGCGAGCAAGCTCGCCGGCTAAATGCTCACGCCGCGCGCAACCGGCGGGCAAGCTCGCCGGCTAAATGTTCATGCCGCGCGCAACCGGCGAGCAAGCTCGCCGGCTAAATGTCATCCCGACGCATCAAAATCGTCGCGTCGTGGCCCTCCAGGTATTCCTGCGTGAAGCTGACCAGCGTGGTCATGCTCAATGCCCAGTCAATCCAGGCGATGGTGTTGAATCGCCTTGCCGGCCCGATGTCCCGCGCCATCCACTGCGGCTGAGCGCGATCGGAAAGGAAATTGAACACCACGCCGCGACGGGACGCCTCGAATGCCTTTCGCACCAGATCGCGCGCCGCAGCTTCATCCATGGTGTTGAGGGCGCCGGAGATGCACACAAAATCAGGCGACGCATCCACGATCAACTTTGCGTTTTCAATAAGGTCCCC
>NKPT01000260.1 GCA_002254845.1 Chloracidobacterium sp. CP2_5A
AAAAGTCACCGTCGGTCTCCTGACCGCCGCTACGCTCCCGTAGCGGCTTTCGGCGGAAAGCCGGAAATTCGCCCGTAGCGGCGCCTCGGCAGAGCGCCGCCATGCTCCATCAGAAAAACCCGGCCATTCCCGGTTACCCGGAAAGTCACCGGCGGTCTTCCGACCGCCGCTACGCGCCCCGTAGCGGCTTTCGGCAGAAAACCGCCATCTCCTCCCTCACCGCCCGCAATCGTCACCGTCGCAAATCACTGCGATCTTCATTCCTCCCCCATCACCCCGACAGCTTCCGGCGGTCTGCCGAAAGCCGCTACGGGTTTGCTTGCCGGACGCGGTAGAAGCGGATGGGCGCCGCCGGCCCGGAGGCGTCGAGCC
>NKPT01000144.1 GCA_002254845.1 Chloracidobacterium sp. CP2_5A
GCGCGCAGAAGCGTGCGGACCGCCTCGCGGACGGTTGCATCGCGCTGCTGCAAGATTCCGGCGGCCCACAAACCGCCCCGCCAGTCGGCCTCGGTGGCCGTTGTGAGCGGCTGAGCGAATGCGTCGCGGATTTTCTTGTCCTTTAGTTCCCGCAACAACGCGGCCCGCTGCTCGGCCAACACAAATGACGAATGCAGGTCGCTCAGCCTGAGCGGCCAGGTTGCCGGTTCGTCGGCCGCCGTGACCGAAGCCTCGGCGGCGGACACGGCGCCGCTCGCCGAGATCGCCAGCCACAAGCCTGTCCCTACGGCGAGCCATCGTTTCATCTCCGTCACTCCTCGCTGGCTAATGAAGCCGCGCATCAGCCCTTTTGGGTCTGGTTTTCGAGTTGTTCGACGCGTGCGCGCAAATGGCGCAGTTCTTCCAAGAGTTCCGGCAAGCGCGCCTCTGCCGCAAAAATCTTGGCCTGAAGCCGGAACGGCCGCGCTGGCATGCCCACCAC
>NKPT01000244.1 GCA_002254845.1 Chloracidobacterium sp. CP2_5A
GATGAAGCGCGTCATCGCTCGATTTCCTCCTGGATGTTGGCGAGCGCGACGAGCAGTGCCTGAAGGCGCTTTTTATACTCGTCGAGCGGCATGGCGGCCTTTTCGCGCTTGAGCTTTTCGATTTCGAGTTCGATTTTTTCGCGCTGGGCGAGCAGGGCGCGCTTGACGGGATCGTTGAGGGCCTGCTGGGCGGCGCCGAAGCGGACGAGCGTGGCGCGGCCGAGGCCGGAGGGGTCTTCGAAGGCGGCGTGCTCCGTGGCGATGCGCTTCTGGGTTTCGAAGAAAGAGGCGGTTTTCTGGGTGGCGTAGCGGAAGGCTTCGAGCGCGCTGACGGCTTCGTTCTTGTCGGTGTCGGCGGCGGGGTCGCGGAGGGCTTCCACAA
>NKPT01000026.1 GCA_002254845.1 Chloracidobacterium sp. CP2_5A
ACTCCCGCCGGAAGCGCCCGCGCCGGTAACGGTTCGCTGTGTAGCCGATGGGCAGACGCTCTACGAACAGACCCTGCGGCCGGGCGAAACGCTCCGGCGGGAAGTGGAGATCCCAACGGTCGCGCCGCGCCAAGCCGTCGAAGTCCAGCTCGTCGCCGACCAATCCATACCGGCCGAACAACTCGGTTTACGTCCCAGGGGCGAGCGGTTATCGTGGCGACTTCGCCAAGTCGGCTTTATTCCCGCGTAAGGAACACACGCCATTATGTTCGGCATCGTCGTCACCACGATTTATGACGGCGCGTTTATTGACGCGTACTACGAACACTTTCAGCAGCGCGGGCGGCTTGAAGAAGCGAGGTTTTACGTCGTCGGCGACCTGACGACGCCGGAAGGTTGCGCCGAGCGGGTCCGCGCCTATGCCAAGCGCGGGCTGCCGTGGCTATTCCTGACGCCGGACGACCAGCGGGCTTTTCTTGCCGACTTCCCCGAGCTCGCCGCCGAAATTCCCTGGCGCAGCGACAACCGGCGCAACATCGGCTTTTTGATGGCTTACCGCGACGGCTGCGACCCCATCATCAGCATTGACGACGACAACTACCCAAAGAACGACTGGGATTTTCTAGGCGAACACGCCGTCGTTGGGCGCGAAGCGACGCTCCGCGCGGCGGTCGGTCACAACGGCTGGTTCAACATCTGCTCGATGATGACGGTCGAGTGTCCGCCGCTGGGCGGCGGCAAAACGGTCTATCCGCGCGGCTTTCCCTACCTGCGCCGGACGCTCGAATGCAGCGCCGTCGCCGACGAAACTGAAACCGGGCGCGTCGCCGTCAACGCCGGGCTATGGTCGGGCGACCCGGACGTGGACGCCGCGACGCGGATCGTGACGCGCTGCGCGGCGAGCGAGGCCCTGACGGAAAGCTATCTGCTGGGGCGCGGCGTCCGCTCGCCCATCAACACGCAGAACACGGCGATTCTCCGGGCGGCGCTGCCGGCTTACTACTACGTGAAAATGGGCGTTTCGCTCGCCGGGTTGAAGCTCGACCGCTTCGGCGATATTTTCAGCGGCTATTTTGTGCAGAAGTGCGCCGAGGCGATCGGTCACCGCGTACGCCTTGGGTCGCCGGTCGTCGAGCACCGCCGCACGCCGCACAACCTCTACGTTGACTTGTGGAACGAGCTGGCGGGCATGGTCGTGCTGGACGATATGCTGCCGCTGCTTGAAACCCCGCTGTCGCCGACGAACGACTACGGGGCGGCGGCGCTCGAACTCGCCGACCGCATCGAGGCGTGGGCCGGCGAGCAAAAGGGCTTCCTGTGGGGCGAGGCGCTCCAGGACTACTTCCGCAACGTCGCGGCGAATATGCGGCTCTGGGTCGCCGTTTGCCGTCGGCTTGACTGAACAATGACGACGGAAACCCGCTACGCGCCCGTGTCGCTGGTGACAACGGTTTTGAACGACTTGGCCGGTTGCCGGGCGTTTTTCGCGGCGATGGAAGCGCAAACGCTCTGCCCGCGCGAAATCGTCATCGTGGATGGCGGCTCGCGCGACGGGACGTGGGCGTTTTTGCAGGACTACCGTCCAGGCCGCGACTACGCGCTGGTCGTTGCGCAGGAAGTTGGCTGCAACGTAGCGCGGGGCAGGAATCTGGCGATCGCCCGCGCGCGCTATGACATCATTGTGTCCACCGACGTCGGCTGCCAATGGGACGCGCGCTGGCTCGAAGAGCTGGCCCGGCCATTACTTGACGACCCGGCGCTAGACGCCGTGATGGGGAGTTGGGCCGTTCGGCGCGAAGATCTGCCCGACGACGAGTGGGCGCGCGTCGAGTACGCCTTTCACGCCGACTACGCCCTGCGCGCGCGGCCGGACTCGCACGCTTCCTCGCGCGCGATTGCCTACCGCAAGGCGCTGTGGGCGCGGCTGGACGGCTACCCGGAAGACTTGACGCTGGCGGCCGACGACATGGTTTTTGCGCTGCTGCTGCATGCGACGACCAAGCGCGTCGCCGCCGCGCCGTCGCCGCGCTGTTTCTGGGAGCGGCCGGCCACGCTCCGGCGCTTTTGCCGCGAGGCTGAGCGCAACTTTTTTGGCGCCGGCGAAGCCGACATCTGGCGGAAGCACGGTCTGCTGGTGAGCGGGCGGCTGCTCGCCGAAATGGTCGCGCCGCCGCTGGGCGCGGGCGTCGGTCTGATTGAGCTGTGGCTGGGGCGGTGGCCGCTCGCGGGCGGCGTGTTGCTTGTTGCCGGCGTTGCGCTAGCCGGCGCGCGGCTGTGGCGGTTGCGGCCGGTCGTCGCCCGTTACCGGGCCGCCGGCGGCGCGCAGGCGTGGCGGCGCGCGCTGCGGTTTGAATACGCCGTCAAATGGGCGGGCGCGCGGGGCTATTGGCGCGGTTGGCGGACCGGTCGCCGCCGTTGCCAAAACTGCCGCGCCCGCCTGCGGCAAGCCGGGGTATCGCCATGGTGAAACGCTTTCACGGCCGCTCGCGCGCGATCAGCTTAGCGCTGGCTGTCGCCCTCGGATTGAGCGCGGCGGCTGTTTGGGGCAATTGGCTTGGCGCGCGCCGGGCGCTTTACCTTGACCGGCGGATTCACGCGGTTGCGTCTCCGGCTGCCGGACAGGTTGTGCAGCGCGGGGCGGACGGCGCAGCGCGGGTCATCGTCGCCGGGCGCGTTGGCTGGCTGGCCCAAACGGTTGAGGCTGGCTTCCCGCGCGCCGCCGCTCCAGTCATTGGCGAAAGCGACTGGCAATCGCTTGGCGCGGCATCCTGGACGAGATTTCAGGGCGCCCTGACGCTGCCGACCGGATGCCATCGGTTGCTCATTCGAGTTGGAGAGCCGCGCCCGCCGCAGGCGTTCAACCATGTTGAGGCCTATGAAGTCTGCGTTGGGGAAGTGTTTGTGATTGCCGGGCAGTCAAACGCCGCCGGAAGCTGCCGCGTTTTGTTTTCGGCCGTTTCGCCGCTTGTCCGCGCCGGTCTGATTGGCGACGACGGCCAAATGGCGTGGAAACTGTGTTCCGACCCGCAAGTCGTCAACGGCGGCGGCTCGGCGTGGCCGTTGGTCGGCGACGCGCTGACCAAACGACTGAATGCCCCGGTGGGCTTTGTCAATCTTGCCGTCGGCGGAAGCGGCGTTCGGGACTGGCGGCCGGGAACGCCCAACTTCGCGCGCCTGGCGGAGACGCTGCGCCGGCTTCAACCGCAAGGCGCGCGGGCTGTGCTGTGGCACCAGGGGGAGAGCGATTCCGGGATGACGGCGGATGAGTACGCCGCGCATTTGAGCGCCATCATCGCGGCAGCGCGGGAAGCCGCCGGCGGAGACGGGCCGCCGTGGCTGGTGGCGCAGGCGTCGTTCAAGGATGGGCAGCGCTACGACGGCCCGCGCGCCGGACAGCGCCGCGTGTGCGAAACTGGATTGGCGCGGCCGGGTCCTGACACGGATCAGCTCGGACTCAATCTGCGGCAGCCCGACCGCGTACACTTCAACGAAGAGGGCACGCGCGCCGCCGCGCAGCTCTGGACGCGCGCGATCCTCACCGAAATCTTTCACCTTCCGCCGGAGCTATAACGCTTCATGACGCGCCGGCTGCTGCACTTTGTCGAGGAAAGCTACGGCGGCGCGGCCGACTATGCCCACGCGCAATCAAACGCTTTGGCGGCGCTGGGCGTTGACGTCCGCCTGCTGACGACGCCGAACTATCCGGCCCGCTCCGCCGCCCGCTACGCCCGCCGGCCGGCGTTGCTTGAACTGCGCCCCGCCAAGCCTTTGCCAACGCGCGCGCAGCGGGCGGCGCGCTTCGCCTACGTCAAGCTGACGAACTACCAGCGATTGGCGGACTGCATTCGGCGCGAGGGCTTTCGGCATGTTCTCATCGGCTCGTTTGGCGAATATCTCGCGCCGATATGGTCGCCGTGGCTGTGCGCGCTGGCGCGGGAAGGCGTCGTTTTTGGCGCCGTCGTCCATGATCCGGCGCGGGATTACGTTGTGGGTCCGCGCTGGTGGCATCGGCGGTCGGTGGCGGCGGCTTATGGGCCGTTGCAGGAGGTTTTTGTCCACGAAGCGGCGACGCTTGACACTGGCGGGCGGGAGCTTAGGGCGCGCGTGACCGTCGTGCCGCATGGCGTTTACGACTACCCGGCGCCGGCTCGGTCGCGTGACGAGGCACGGCGGGCGTTGGGCGTTCCCGAATCGGCGACGCTGTTTCTGGCCTTTGGCAACATTCGCGACGCTAAAAACCTCGACCTCTTTTTGCGGGCGCTGGCGCAGGCGGCGGATGACTTCCCCAACGCGCATTTGTTGGTCGCCGGGGATGTCCGGTCGGCCGGACAAAAGCCGGTCGCCTACTACCGCGGGCTGGCGGCGGAGCTTGGCTTGGAAGGGCGCTGTCACTGGCGGCTTGGCGACATTGCGCCAGAAGAAACGGCTGAGTTATTTACAGCGGCCGATGGCATTGTCCTGACTTATGCGCGCGCGTTTCGGTCGGCGAGCGGCGTGCTGGCGCTGGCAGCGCGCTATCGCGTCCCGTGCTTGGCGTCGGGCGGAGATGGGCCGCTCCGGCAGGCCGTGGAAGGCTACGGGCTTGGGGCGTGGCGCGCGCCGGACGATGTAGCGGCGCTGGTCGACGGGCTGAGACGGTGGCGCCTGTCGCCGCCGACGCCGCGTTGGGAGGATTACTACGCCGATCATTCATGGATGGTCAACGCTCGGCGCGTGGCGGAACGCCTGTTTGAAAAGCGATGACGTTAGGGCTTGGCGCGAGCCGTAGCGCGCTTTCCGGGAAAGCGGAGCGGCTTGGGACGGTCGTGAAACCGCTCCGCCCAGATTGGCGCGCGACAGGAGGCTTGGGGTCCTTGGCGACCTTAGCCTGCCGACGCTCAACCGCTGCGAAAAGCGAGCTCGCTGTCGCGTCGTCCAGCTCATAGGATTTTTCAGGCGACGAAAAAAATCCGGCAAGCCATGCGTAATCCGCTCCGCACACTCGCCACCATCCAATCGCTCTGGCGCAGCGCCCAAATCGGCGCGACCGGACGCGACCGGCGACTAGCCTTTCTCGTTGCCGGCCTGGTGTCGCTGGGGCTGCATCGGAAGGCGACGCGGCGCTGGTTTCTCAGGCAAATCAACGGCTTTGCGCGCGAAGGGCAAGTGCCGCTCGCGCTCCGCCTCAACGGGCGCCCGCTGACTTTCGCCATGCGCGCGGGCGACGAGCAGGACTTCCTCATTGGCGGCGAGCTCGTCAAAGGGGCCTATGCGCCGCCAACCTTTGCGCCGCGCCGCATTGTGGACGGCGGCGCCAACATCGGCATGTTCGCCCTCTTCGCTCACAGCCTGTTCCCGGACGCGACGCTGGTCTGCTACGAGCCGGACGAGCGCAACCTCGCTCAGCTTCGCTACAACCTGGCCGCCAACGCGATTCCCGCTCAGGTGAGGCCGGTCGGCTTGTGGTCGCGGACGACCACGCTTTATTACCACGCCGTCACGTCCTACAACGGCTATGTGGATGAGAAGCCGCCCGGCGCGCCGATCCCCTGCGCGCCGCCGGAAATTGGCCCCGACTGCTGGCTGAAGCTCGACATTGAAGGGAGCGAGTACGAGGTGATACCGGCGCTGCTCGAGCGCCGCGATTATCCGCGCTGGCTGACGATGGAAATTCACCGCTTTGACGAGCGCGGCGCGGCGCTCGTCGCCCAGTTGCGAGAGCACGGCTATCAGGTCGCGGGCGACCTGTCGCCGACAGCGAGCTGTGTCACCATTGAAGCGCGCCGCGAAGCGTCCTAGCGCGCTTCGCGCAACGCCGTCACGCAATTGCGCGCGCTTGACCTGCCTGCTAGCGTTCGCTTTATGGATTCAGGCGCTGTCGTTTATGTCGTCTTCCGCTGACTACTCGCTGATCGTCGCCGATGCTGCGGCCGTGGCCGACGCCGCCCTGCGCGAGCATGCCGCCGCGACGGCCGCGCTGGGGCCGCTCCTGCCGATCGTAGCCGACATGGCCGCCAAGCTGATCGAGACTCTCCGCCGCGACGGGCGGGTGTTCCTTTGCGGCAACGGCGGCTCGGCCGCTGACGCCCAGCACCTTGCCGCCGAACTCGTCGGGCGCTTTCTACGCGACCGTCGGCCGCTTCCGGCCGTGGCGCTGGCCACTGACACCTCGATCCTGACCGCCGTGGCGAACGACCTGGGCTATGCCGAGGTCTTCGCCCGCCAGGTCGTCGCGCTGGGACGCCCCGGCGACTTGCTCATCGCCATTTCGACGAGCGGCAATAGCCCCAATGTGCTGCGCGCCGCCGAAGCCGCTCGCCGTCAGCGCCTGACCGTTCTAGGGCTGACCGGCCGCGCCGGCGGCAAGCTCTGCGCTCTGTGCGACCTGTGCCTGCGCGCGCCGTCGGACGCCACGCCGCGCATTCAGGAAATGCACATTCTGGTCGGTCACATTTTATGCGAGGCGGCGGAGCGCGCCCTTGGCGAGGCTGATCCATGACGCCGCGCGTGTTGGCCGGGAGCCTGCTGAGCTACGCTTATAACCACTGGCTGACCAACTTCCCGTCGCGCCGCGTCCGTCAGGCGTACTTGCGCGGCTACCTCGGCGCGCTCGGCGCGGACACCGGGATCCAGATGGGCTGCCGGTTTCTCAACGGTCGCAAGGTCTTCCTTGGGCCGCGCAACGCCATCAACTTCGGGTGCCTGCTTGACGGTCGGCGCTACGCCATTCGCACCGGGAGTGATGTCTCGATTGGTCCGGAAGCGACCATTCTCACCCTCGGCCATGACCCGCAGTCGCCGGACTTCGCCGACCAAGGCGGCGAAGTCATCATTGGCGACCGGGTGTGGATCGCCTACCGCGCCATCATTCTGCCCGGCGTGACGCTGGGAGAAGGCGCGGTGGTCGCCGCCGGCGCAGTCGTCACGCGGGATGTCGCGCCCTTTACGATTGTCGGAGGCGTCCCGGCGCGGACCATCGGAACCCGCCCAACCGATCTGCGCTACGTCGTCAGCTACGCGCCATTCTTGATCTAAGCCTCACCCCATCGGGCGTAGCAGCAAGCGCAAAAAGTAAGGCGCGCCGATGATCGCCGTCACGATGCCAAGCCGAATTTCCTCAGGGCGGTTAATCGTGCGCGCCAGCAGGTCCGCGCCCACCAGAAACGCCGCGCCGACGATGGCGCACGCCGGGGCCAAAACGCGATGACGCGGCCCGACCAGCAGCCGGACGGCATGCGGGATGATCAGTCCAACAAAGCCGATGACCCCTCCCGCCGCGACCGCCGCGCCGGTCAGCAGCGCCGCCGCGAGCAGGATCGTCCAGGTCGCGCGGGGCGTTTCGACGCCTAACGCCCGGGCGTCCTCGTCGCCGAGCAACATGACATCCAGCTCCGAGGCGTAGGCGAGCGCCGCGCCAAGCCCGACCAACACGCAGGGCGCCAGCAGCCGCGCGTGAAGCCACGTCCGGCTGTCAAACCCGCCCATCAGCCAGAATGAAATTTCCTGCGCGACTTCCCATCGCTTCCACGCCAGCGAAACCGCTAGGGCCGTAAACGCCCCGCACAGCGCCCCAATCGCGACGCCGGCCAGCAACAGCGTTGTGACGGGGGCGCGCCCGGCGCGCGCGGTAAGCGCATAAACGGCAATCAGCGCCAAGGCGCTGCCGGCAAATGAAAAGGCCGGGACGTAGAGGGGCGAGACCGCCGACAGCCCGGCGGCAATGGCCAGCACCGCGCCCAGCGCCCCGCCTGAGCTGGTGCCGACAATGTCCGGCGACGCCAGCGGATTGCGAAAAAGTCCCTGCATTTGGACGCCCGCCGTCGCCAGCGCCGCGCCCGCCAGCGCCGCGACCAGCACGCGCGGCAAGCGCATGGTCCACACAATCGCCTCATCGGTCGGCGTAAAGCCGCCGATGCCAAGCCACGGGAGCAGCTTCGACGCCAGCACCGCGACGACGGTTGACGGCGACAGGCTAACGCTGCCCACAGCCACGCCCAGCACGACGGCCGTCGCCAGCAGCCCCAGCGCCAAGGTGAAAAAGAGCGCCGGCGGAACGGCGCGGCGCGCGGTCATGGGCTGAAGCGGCGCGTTAGCCAGTCAAGCAGCCAGATGACGCCGGCGGCATAGATCAGCGTCGCGGCATAAGCCAACCGCCACTGGCGCGCATCGCCTTCCTCGAGCTTTTCTTCAGGCATGGCGTTTGGAGAGTCTGCGAAAGCGCCCTCAAGCTACGGCCAACTAAGCCGAGGCTAACACTTGTGCAATTAGCTCCGCGCCAAGCCCGGCGCTTGCCGCCGGGGGCGTGAGCTCAACGCTACAACGCCGCCGCGCCGCTGACAACCTCGATGATCTCGTTTGTGATCGCCGCTTGGCGGATGCGGTTCATTGTCAGGGTCAAATGGGCGATAACCTCGCCGGCGTTGCGGCTTGCGGAATCCATCGCCGCCATGCGCGCGCCGTGCTCCGAAGCCGCCGACTCAAGCAAGGCTTGAAAGATGCAGGTTTCGACAAAGCGCGGCAGCAGGCGTCTGAGAATTTCCGCCGGCGGCTGCTCGTAAATGTAGTCCGGCCCAGCTTCGCCCGCCGCCGGGCCGTCCGTCGCGGACTTGCCAACTGGCAGCAGCCGCTCAACGCGGACAATCTGGGAGATCGCCGAGCGAAACTCGGCATAAACCAGGAGCACCCGGTCGGGGCGCGCGGCCAGGGACTCTTCCTCGGCGGAAGCGCCCTCGTAGATGTTCATCAGGTCCTGGGCGATTTCGACCGCGACCTCATAGCCAAACGACTTCGACGTGATGTTGACGTATTCCTTGCGAATCGGGACATTGCGCCGCCGGAAGAAATCCCTTCCCTTGCGCCCAATCGTCACCAGCTCGACGCGCTCGCTCGGATGCTCCGCGATGTATTGCTGAACCGACCGGATCAGGTTGGCGTTGAACGCGCCGCAGAGCCCCTTGTCGGCGGTTATCAGCGCCAGAAGCGTCCGGTTGCCCGTCCGCTCTTCCATCAGCGGGTTAGCGAAGTCCGTCACCGCCGCGGAGAGGTTGCGCAGGACTTCCTGCATTTTGCGCGCGTAGGGGCGCGTCGCCGTCACTCGCTCCTGCGCGCGACGCAGCTTTGACGCCGAGACGAGTTTGTACGACTTGGTGATCTGGCGCATGTTCTTGACGGCTTTGATACGCCGTCTAACGCCCTGCAAGTTCGGCATGAGACCCTCTTATCGGAGCGCCCGCTCAGTTTTTGACGATGAACGTCGGCTTGAAAGCGTCCGCCGCCGCCTTCATTCTGGACTTGATGTCATCCGTGAGCTCCTTCTTGGCGGCAATGTCGTTCATGAGCGCGGCGTGATTGTTCTTCAGATAAGCGAGCAGCTCGGTCTCGAAGCGGCGCACTTCTGAAACGGGAATATCGTCCACATAGCCATTGGTCGCGGCCCAGATGACAAAGACCTGCTCTTCGAGCGGCATCGGGGCGTATTGCCCTTGCTTTAGGATTTCCGTCAGGCGCTGCCCGCGCGCCAGCAGGCGCTGCGTCGCCTTATCGAGGTCGGAGCCAAACTGCGCGAAGGCCGCCAGCTCGCGGTACTGCGCTAGCTCCAGGCGGAGCGTTCCGGCGACCTGCTTCATCGCCTTGGTCTGCGCCGAGCTACCGACGCGCGAGACCGAGTTGCCGACGTTGATGGCTGGGCGAATCCCGGCGTTGAAGAGGTCGCTTTCCAGGAAAATCTGCCCGTCGGTAATCGAGATGACGTTGGTCGGGATGTAGGCCGAGATGTCGCCCGCCTGGGTTTCAATGACCGGCAGGGCCGTCAACGAGCCGCCGCCCCGCTTGTCGTCATACTTTGCGGCGCGCTCAAGCAGGCGGGAATGCAGGTAAAACACGTCGCCCGGATAGGCTTCGCGTCCCGGCGGACGCCGCAGGAGCAGCGAAATCTCGCGGTAGGCGACGGCGTGCTTCGATAGGTCGTCATAGATGCACAGCACGTGCTTGCCACGGTCCATGAAGTACTCCCCAATCGCTGTCCCGGCATAGGGCGCGACGTACTGCATCGCCGCCGGATCGGATGACGCCGCCGACACGACGATGGTGTAGTCCATGGCGTCGCTTTCTTCCAGCCGCTTGACGAGCTGCGCGATCGAGCCTTTCCGCTGACCAATGGCGACGTAAATGCAGATCAGGTCCTTGCCCTTGGAGTTGATGATGGTGTCAACCGCGATGGCCGTCTTGCCAGTCTGCCGATCGCCGATGATCAGCTCGCGCTGGCCGCGGCCAATCGGAATCATGGCGTCAATGGCCTTGATGCCAGTCATCATCGGCTCCTTCACGGATTTTCGCTCGACAATGCCCGGCGCGATCCGCTCGACCGGGTTGAAGCCGTCGTTGGCAATCGGTCCGCGCCCGTCAATCGGCTCGCCGAGCGCGTTGACGACGCGCCCCAGAAACCCCTCGCCCACCGGGACGGACATGATGCGCTTCGTTCGCTTCACAAGGTCGCCCTGCTTGATGGCGTGATACTCGCCAAACAGCACGGCCCCGACCTTGTCTTCTTCCAAATTGAGCGCGATGCCTTTCACGTCATGCGGCAGGTCAAGCAGCTCGCCGGCCATGACTTTGTCGAGGCCGTGAATTTCAGCGATGCCGTCGCCTACCTTGATGACCGTGCCGACTTCGGCAACGGTTACGCCGGCTTGAAAGTTCTCGATTTGCTCGCGGATCAGTTGACTGATTTCATCAGCTCGGATGGCTTCCATATCATTCCTCGACCGCCTGGCTAGTAACGCCGAGCAAGTCGCTCTCGAAATTCGGCAAGTTGGGTCCGAATCGACCCATCGTAATAGACGCTGCCGACCCGGGCGACAATCCCGCCGATCAGGTCCGGCGCTTCCTTGTAGGTAACGCGAATGTCGCTGCCGATGACTTCCTTCAGCCGGCGCTCAAGCGCGCGCCGCTCGCTGACGCCAAGCGCGACGGCGCTGGCGACTTCAACCGCGACGATGCCGGCGCGAGCGTCCGCCAGCGCCTCAAGCGCCGCATGAATATCTCCCAAGGCCGTCATGCGCTGGTTGCGGAGCAAGACGCCAAGAAAGTTGGCTGTTATCGGATGTGGCTTGAGCCGAGCGCAGAGGGCTTGCAGCAAGCTTTCCTTCTGGGCGAGCGGGATGGCGGGATTCGCCAGAACGTCCGCCAGCTCGGCAGACGCTTTTGTCAGCTTATGAAAGTCTCTCAGCTCGGCAACGACCTTCGGCAAGTCAGCCCCGGCGGCGTCCGCCAGCGCGCGGGCGTAGCGATTGGCAAGTGAACTCATATAACAGCCGGCATCCGCCAGTGATTTCCTTCCGTCATTCTCCGTCGGGCCTCAAGCGCGCGGCTTCTCAAGCTGCGCGGCATAGCTTGCCACAAGCCGAAACTGGTCAGCCGCCGACAGCTCGCGCCGCACCAGCGCCTCCGCCAACTCAACCGCCTTGGAAGCCGCAAACGCCTGAAGGTCAAGCCGCGCCGACTTGCTTGCGCCCTCGATTTCCATTTTGGCCAGCCGCCGCAACCGCTCGGCGTCCGCCTCGGCTGCCGCCACAATGCGGTCATGCTCGGCCTGAGCGTCCTGCTCGGCTTGTCGGCGGATGTTGGCCAGCTCGGATTCGAGCCGGGCGAAGCGGTCTTCCAACTCGCGCAGCTTGGTTTCCGCCAACGCCCGTTCCTGTCCGGCCCGATCAAGCGCCTCGAGGATGTTTTGGGCGCGCTTGCGTAGCCCCTCGGCAATTGGCTTGGCCAGAAAGAAGGCGAGAAGTCCAGCGTAAATCGCAAAGTTGAGGAATTTAGCCCAGAGCGGGACGGCGGCGGCGAAGCGCGCCAAAGCGGCAAGCGTCATGGTCATCGCGGCGTTCCAATCCGACGCCCCAGAATCGTTTCGGCAATCGAAGCGGCCACCTGCTCGGCGTCGCGCGCAAGCGTTTCCTTCGCTGCAGCGACCTGCGCGGCGAGCGCCTGGGTAGCGGCCGCGACTTCGGCCGCGGCGGACTGCTTGGCGGACTCGATGACTTCGCCGCGTCGCTGAAGGGCAGCCGCCCGCCGTTCCTCGATAATCTTGGCGGCGGCTACCCGCCCGGCCCGCAGCGCCGCTTCATATTCAGCCAGGCGCTGGTCGTAGTCGCTAAGCGCCTGACGGACGTCGCCCGTCAGGCGCGACCGCTCGTCAAGAACGGTCATCACCGGCTTGAAAACCAAGACGTTGAGCAGATAAGCCACCAGCAAAAAGATGCCGACGGTGACAAAAAGCGACCAATCAGGCGCCAGCAAGTCGCTTCCGGCGGCAAGGAAGAAACCTGCCGACAACCCACTTGCGCCCAATAACGGTTCAATCATAAGGAAAGCGAAACGGGCGCTAGGCCCTCGCGCGCCGGATGATGGTTTGAAAAGCAAGCTGTGAAGTTACTCGCGGACGTTGCCACTGTCAACCGCGAAAGCGCGGATTTTCCCCAGCCTAAAGCCGCCGGCGACGGGCGGCGCGCGGCCCGGCAGCCCGGCGGCGGAAAGCTTGTTTGAAGGGGCGAAATAAAGGGCTGGGGCGAGTGATGGGATTCGAACCCACGACCTCTTGAGCCACAATCAAGCGCTCTAACCGACTGAGCTACACCCGCCATATGAGGGCCACAGGCAAGTCCCCCATACTAGCGCGGGCAATCAGCAAATGCAACCAAGCCGGAAGTCCGCTGGCGCGACGAAACGCCGCGCCTACTTCGCGTCGTCGCCTTGGCTTTCGTCCAACCCAAAGACTTTCCCCACCAGCGCCTGCAAGCGCCTGCCGGTGGCGACGCGCAGCCCGCTGGTTCGGCGCGGCGTCGCGGGCTGCTTCATCTTGATGGATTGCCGGCGACGCTCAAGCTCGCTGTGTCCGGGGGCGAGCGCCAATCCCCGGTCGAGGCATTCGATGGCGCGCGACTCCAGCCCAAACTTGATATACAAGTCCGCCAACTCCGCGAGCAGCTCCGTCACTTCGTCGGGGTCGCGGCACAGGTCAATAGCGGCCAGGAAAGCTTTTTCAGCCTCCTTGTTGCGTCCGGGGAGGCGCAACAGCACGCGCGCCATCAGCGCCTGATAGTCAGCGTTGTTGGGTCGCTGCTCCACCGCCCGGCGAATGGCTTGGTAGGCCCGCTCAATGTCGCCAGTCCCCAGGTACTCAACCGTCTTCATATACAGCTCTGAAGCCGGAATGGACGGCGTCTCCGGGGGCGCGGCGGCGGGCGCTTTGGGATAGGCGCCCGTCGGCATTCGCGGCGCTTGCGGGCTAGACGCCGCGGCGGCGTCCAGTCGCGGATGAGCGCCCGTCGGCGGGCGCGGCGGCCCCCCGCTCGGCGGAGCGGGGGGGCTGAGCGGCGGCGGGGCTGGCGCCGGCCGCAACCCGGCATCCGTCGCCGGCGCGGGACGCTTCAACGTGGGCGGCGTCGGAGAGCTCCCTTTTGAAAGCGGCTGGGGGGGCAACTTCGGCGGCATCGGCGGCGACTTAGCGGCTGGCGGACTGGGCGACTCGCCGGACGACGGGCGCGCCGGCGGCGCCGGCGGCGAACTCGATGGCGTCAAGCGAACGGCCTGGTAAGCTCCGGTTGGGAAACGGTTTCCGCAGGGCGTCGCGCGCGACGCGCGCAGGGCCAGGGTCGCGTCATACTTGCGCCGCTTTTCCTCGTCGCTCAGCGTGTCGTAGGCCTGCTGGATGGCAATAAAGACCCGCTCCAGCTTGGCTTTTACCTGGAAATCAAACGTCGCCAACTGCGAATGGCGGTCGGGGTGAAATTTCTTGGCTAACTCCCGGTAGGCTTTCTTAAGCTCTTCAAGCGTGAAGCGGCGGTTGATGCCAAGCACTTGATAATGCGTGCCGCCCGATTCCATCACGCGAATCTTTTCCTCCAGCTCGAAGCACAGCTCGGCGGCCCGCGCGGGGTCTATTTCGGCGGGCGTCAGGCGCGCCGAAGCGGACGCCTTCGAGCCTGTCTCGATAACCGGCAGCGACGCGCCGTCCGCAAACTTGACGATGCCGGACATCGTGAAAGCGCAGATTGCCCGCAGCACGCGGTCTTCCGGCAGCGGCACAGCCAGGCAGGCATCCTTGACCGACAGCGGCGCGTCGAGCCGCGAGAGCACAAACGCCTCTTCCGGCGTGAGCGTCAGCCCCGGCAGGCTGACCTCGGCGGCGGAAACCGGCTGCAGGACGCGCTGCGCAGAGCCAAGCCACCGCTCAATGAGGCCAATGTCGGAAAAGTTGCGAATGCCATCGAAAATGAGCGCAATCGGCGATAATGCTTGTTGGAAGCCGTTGACCTTGACCCGCTGCACCTGGAAGCGATACTCGCCTGCCGTCCAGTGGAAGAGCGATTGCACCAGGTAGGCGATATGCCCGGCGAGCATCGCCTGCAAGTCAGCCGCCGCGAGGTAGCCCAGGTCAACGAGGCAGGACCCAAGATGCTTGCCCTTGCGGGTTTCGGCGACGGCCTGCGCGAGCTGCTCCGGCGAAATGCAGCCCATCGCGCACAGGCGCTCGCCGAATCGCTCGGCGACGACTTCGCTTGCCGCATAAATAACCGAGCCATCTTCAAAATACACGTGATACGCCGCATTCGGCTGCGCGAGCGTCAGCGTTCCGCTCAGGCGCTGCCAGTAGCAAGCGCCAAGCAACTGTGGGACACAAGTGCTTTCGAGTCGCTGCGCCATTCACAGGAACCCTAAGAAACAGGCTTGGCGGGGCATTGCGCACTGATCGAGCAGCAATGGTCATTGGGTTGCCAGTATCCAACGAACCGGGGCGATTGAGCAAGGGGCTTATTGGCTCGCCGAGCGGCGGCCGTCAAGCGTCCGCGCCAAGCCGTCGCCATCGTCAGGCGATACGGCGGGGGGCGGCGGCGCTTTCATCTCGAATAACGACGCCCAGGTGTAAATGCTCTGGTGCTGATCCGCCCAAGTCACGCCCAGCGCATAGCGGCCGACGTGACGCATTTCGCTGATTTGGAACTTTCTGACATCGCCGAGCAGCGGCAGCCCGCGCGATCGAGGCTTGGTCGGCGACGGGGCTTCCAGCAGGCCCGGATGCGGGTTCTCTCCGCGCGCTTCCGCGCAGGTGGCGCAGGGGCAAATCTGCCGCAACTGCATCAGGGCAACCGTTGTGACTTCTCCATCCGGCCAAACGGCCGACAAGAGACCTTCGGCGCGATTGACGTTCACGGCGCGTGGCAACAGTTCCGACATCGGCTTACCTGGCTTGACGAGGCGTCCAACAAGCTCGCTTGGCGCGGCGGTGGCATTTCGCCGCGCTTTACGATACGGTGCGAGAGCGACATCGCGCTACCTATCCTCGCGCTTGCGCGCCGGACAGCCAGTCAGGCGGACGCCGGCGCGAAGCTGCTTACCGTTGAGATGACTTTCGTCATGGCAAGTTCCGCGACGCCTCCGCCGCCAGAGCTGGAAGGCTATCCCGTCACGGTCATTATCCCTGTGGCCTGGGGCGACATGGACGCCGCCCAGCACGTCAACAACACCGTCTATTTTCGCTATTTTGAAAGCGCGCGCATCGCTTACTTCGAGCGCATCGCCTTCGGGCTCGACTTCAGCCGATCAGTTGGCCCAATCCTGGCGCATACGCAGTGTCGGTTTCGACTGCCGGTGACGTACCCGGATACCGTTGCAGTCGGGACGCGGGTCGCCGGGCTGGGCGCGGATCGTTTCGTCATGCGCTTCACAGTCATCAGCCGCCGGCATGGCAAAGTTGCGGCGCAGGGCGATGGGCTTATTGTTTCCTATGATTACGGCAAGCAGCGCAAAGCCCCGCTGCCGGACGATACTCGCGCCGCCATCATCGCGCTCGAAGGCTTTGACGCCGCCGCGCCGCCGGGGCTGCCGAACGAGCCGCGGACGGACTGACAGACGATGGGATCGCTCCGCGCCCAAGCGACCTGGCCGCGCTTCCTCATTTCCCAAAGACTGGAGTCACCCCCATGCCCACCCAAGCCGCTGGAATTATCGGGACGGGGCGCGCCCTTCCGGAGCGCGCGCTAACCAACGCCGACCTCGAAAAAATGGTCGAAACAAGCGACGACTGGATCGTGTCGCGCACCGGCATTCGCGAGCGGCGCATCGCCGCCCCGGACGAGACCACGTCGCACTTCGCCGCGCTGGCGGCTCAGCGCGCGCTGGACGCGGCTGGCGTCGCGCCGAGCGAGCTGGACCTCATCATTTGCGCGACGGTGTGTCCCGACATGATGCTGCCTTCCACGGCCTGCCTGATTCAGTCCAAGCTCGGCGCCAAGCGCGCGGCGGCGTATGACCTCGCGGCGGCCTGCTCCGGGTTTATCTATGGCTTGACGACGGCGCGCTCATTCATTGAAGCCGGGCACGCCCGCTACGCGCTGGTCATCGGCGCGGAACTGCTCTCGCGCTTTGTGGATTACACCGACCGGGCCACCTGCGTGATTTTCGGCGACGGGGCCGGGGCGGCCGTGGTTGGCCCCGTCGAGACGGGGCGCGGGATTCTGGCGCACCGCATCGCAAGCGACGGCGATTATGCCGAGTTGCTTTACACGCCGGGGGGCGGCACGCGCCACCCGGCGAGCGAGGCGACGATTCAGCAACGACTTCACTACATCAAGATGCGGGGCAACGAGCTGTTCAAAGTCGCCGTGCGGAGCATGGCGGAAACGGTCGGGCAAATTCTGGACGAGCTGCGTCTCGCGCCGTCCGATGTGGATTTGTTCGTGCCGCATCAGGCGAATCAGCGGATTACCGACGCGGTCGCCGACCGGCTTGGCATTGGAAGCGAGCGCATCTACGCTAACATTGAGCGGATGGGCAACACCTCCTCGGCCTCGATTCCCATCGCGCTCGATGAATGCGTCGAGGCGGGACGGATCAAGCCGGGCCACCTGCTGGTGTTCGCGTCTTTTGGAGCCGGCGTGACCTGGGGCGCGATGGCCTTGCGCTGGCAAGGCATTGGAAAGGCATGACACGGTTACAACCGATAACGCCAGCTTGGCTTTGCGCGGTGGCGGCAAGCTGCTGGCTCAGCGCCGGCTGCCGCGAGACGCCCCGCCATGCGCACGAAGGCGACATTCGCCCGGCGCTGGCTGAGCGGCTGACGCGGGGCGAGCTGCGGATTGAGCGCCTTGGCATGGCGCTGCGCGCGGAGCAGCCATTCTTCGGCCGCATCCTTGAACTCTCGGCGCGCAACGCAAGCTCGCGCCCTATGCTGGTGGTCATCGAGCCAGGGCAAATCATCCGCAGCCAAAACCCGGCCGTCACCGACCTGGTCATCGCCAGCCGGGAAGAAATCGCGCTTGACGCCGGACAGGCGACGCGTCGCGAGCTGGAAGTCTTCTCATTGTCGCAGCGCAAGCTGGCGATGAACCGCGACACGTCCTACGAGTTCGGCAACCTTGCGGAAGGCGATGTCCAGACCTTCATCGCCTGCTTTGCCGCCAATCGCCCGCCGGAGCCGCCGCCGCCGCCGCCGGGATCAAAGCTCCCGCCGCAGAAGCTCGACTTGACGCCCGTCCAGCTTGCGCTGTGGTGCGTCGCCGAGCGGCTCGACCGGCAGGCCCTGCTCGAAGGCGTGGCGCTCAACCCGGTGCTCAAGGGCGGCGAGTATGGCCGCAGCCGCGATTATTTTGACGGACAAGCGAAATACGTCCAGGGACTACTCGACAGATGCGGGCTTGAAAAGTACAAGTTTTAAGCCAAGAAGCGCTCCCGCTCCAAGCTTTGAATTCTTCGCCGAGGTTTTCCGATGACACCCCATGCCGCGCCACATAAAAACGTCTATCGCTTCATCGCCGGCCATGCCGATGGCGACGGGACGATGAAAGACCTGCTTGGAGGCAAGGGCGCGGGGCTGGCCGAGATGACGGCGGCCGGGCTGCCCGTGCCGCCTGGCTTTACGATCACGACGGCGGTCTGCCACCGCTACTACGCGGCGGGCAAGCAGCTCCCTGAAGACGTATGGGAGGAAGCCTGCGCGGCGTTGCGCGAAGTTGAAGCCGCGGTCGGCAAGACGTTTGGGGACGCGACCAACCCGCTGCTGGTTTCTGTCCGCTCCGGCGCGAAGTTTTCCATGCCGGGCATGATGGACACCGTGCTCAACCTCGGCCTCAACCGCGCGACGGCTGACGGACTGGCGACCCAAACCGGCCATGAGCGGTTCGCGCGCGACGCGCATCGGCGCTTTATCCAGATGTTCGGGCGCATTGTGCTGGGCATTCCCGGCGAACGCTTTGACCACGCCCTGGAAGCCAAAAAAGCGGCGCGCGGCGTCCGGCACGACACCGAGCTGACCGCCGCCGACCTTCAGGAGCTCGTGACGGAATTTGAGGCGATTGTCGAGCGCGAAACTGGCCAGCCGTTTCCAGCCGATCCCTACGATCAGCTCCGGCTGGCGATGTGCGCGGTGTTTAACTCGTGGTACGGCAAGCGCGCGGTGGATTACCGCCGCCTCAACAAAATTCCCGAAGACCTCGGAACGGCCGTCAACGTCGTAGCCATGGTTTTCGGGAACATGGGCGACGATTCGGGGACGGGCGTGGCGTTTACGCGCAATCCATCCACCGGCGAGCGCGTCCTGTTTGGCGAATACCTGCCCAACGCGCAGGGCGAGGATGTCGTGGCGGGCATTCGCACCCCTGAAAAACTTGACACGCTACGCGACAGGATGCCGGACGTGTACGCGCAGTTTTGCGAAGTCGCGGCGCGGCTGGAGCGGCACTATCGCGACGCGCAAGACTTGGAGTTCACCATTGAGCGCGGCAAGCTCTGGATGCTTCAGACGCGCAACGCCAAGCGAACTGGCGCGGCGGCCGTCAAAATTGCCGTGGATTTGGTGGCGGAAGGCCTAATCACCCCGCGCGAGGCGGTTCTGCGCGTAGAGCCGAGCCACTTGGATCAGCTCCTCCACCCGATGGTGGACCCGGCGGTCGAGAAAATCGTGTTGGGAAAGGGTTTGCCGGCGAGTCCCGGCGCGGCGGCCGGGGCGGTCGTGTTTGATCCCGACCGGGCGGAAAAGCTGGCGCAGGCGGGCAGGCGAGTCATCCTTGTGCGAGCCGAGACTTCGCCCGAAGACTTCCACGGCATGGTCGCGGCGCAGGGCATTCTCACGGCGCGCGGCGGCTTGACCTCGCACGCGGCCGTGGTGGCGCGCGGCATGGGCAAACCGTGCATCGCCGGGTGCGGGGAGCTGACGCTCGATGCCGACGGCATGCGCCTGGGCGGGCGAACGCTTACGGAAGGCGACTTCATCACGCTCGACGGCACCACCGGACAGGTGCTCCTGGGCGATGTGCCGCTGGTCGCGCCCAAAACCGGCGCGGAGCTGGAAACCTTCATGCAGTGGGTGGATGAGGCGCGGACGCTGCGCGTCCGAACCAACGCCGACACGCCCCATGACGCCCGCGTGGCGCGCGACTTCGGCGCGGAGGGCATCGGGCTGTGCCGGACCGAGCACATGTTTTTTGAGGGCGACCGGATTGACGCCTTTCGGCAGATGATCATGGCGTCGGGGACGTACCAGCGCCTCGTCGCCGCCCTTGACAAAATCAGCGCCGACCTTGAGCGCGCGCGCGGCGACGCCGACAAGGCGACGGCGCTGGAAGCTGAGCGGGAAAAGATCGCGGCGGAACTAACAACGCCGGCGCAGTTGTTCAAGGGCGCGCTGGCGACCCTGCTGCCGATGCAGCGGAGCGATTTCGTTGGCATTTTCCAAGCGATGGATGGCTTCCCGGTCACGATTCGCCTGCTCGACCCGCCGCTGCATGAGTTTTTGCCCCACGCCGATGAAGAGATCGAGGCGCTGGCCGTCAAGCTGGATTTACCGGCGGCGGACGTTCGCGCCCGCGTCAACGCGCTCAAGGAGCACAACCCGATGCTGGGCCACCGTGGCTGCCGGCTGGGCATTGCCTATCCCGACATCACTGAAATGCAGGCGCGCGCCATTTTCGAGGCCGCCGTCGAAGTGGCCCGGCAGGGCGTCCAGGTTTTTCCAGAGGTCATGATTCCGCTGGTTGGGGATGTCAACGAGCTGCGCGCGCAGGAGACGATTGTCCGGCGGGTCGCCGAAGAAGCGCGGCAGGCGTCGGGAGTGGACATTCCCTACTTGGTCGGGACGATGATTGAACTGCCGCGCGCGGCGCTGACAGCGGACAAAATCGCGACCATAGCGGAGTTCTTCAGCTTTGGCACCAACGATCTGACGCAAACAACGTTTGGGTTCTCGCGCGATGACGCGGGGACGTTCCTCCCGATGTACATCGAGCGAAAAATTCTGGCGGACGACCCATTTCAGGTGCTGGATCGGGAAGGCGTCGGCGAGTTGCTGCGGATCGGCGTTCAGAAAGGCCGCGCCGCCCGGCCGACGCTCAAGGTCGGCATTTGCGGCGAGCACGGAGGCGAGCCGTCATCCGTGGCCTTTTGCCACGAATTAGGCTTTGATTATGTAAGCTGCTCGCCCTACCGCGTGCCCATCGCCCGGCTGGCGGCCGCGCAGGCCGCGCTCCGGCAGCGTGCAACATAGACTTTACCGACCTTCGCCAGGCGCGAAGCTTTCGCCAACGGCTCCATCAACTCCGACCGATCAAAAAGCGGCAAGGCGACAGCGGTTATCATAGCTCATTACTCCGCCAAGAAACCCTTTCAATGCCTCAGCTACAAACAGGCGCCCCCTTGTTCCGGAAAATTTCCGAAACAGGCTTAGCGACCCGCTGATTTTTCCGCCGGCCCAACTTGCGCCCTTCGCCGAAAGCGCCTTCGGACAACGCGCTGGTCCTCTATAGGGTCAAGTATAGGGTCAAGCGAGCGGCACTTTGCCTCTTGGCAGAGCGCTCTCGGTCGGGCGTTGGCGCGGGCGTCTGAAAAATCGCGCCCAAGAGTTGCCAAATCGAGGTAACGTTTTTTCCAGTGAATCTTCAGACGGCGCGGATCGGAGGCTTTCCCCAGGGCGCTCGCTTCCCATCTGAAAGGAAGGCGCTTGCCGATGGCTAAAACGCTCCAGCGCAACTTGCTGTGGCTGGGTTGGATGACGATTGGCTTGGCGTTGACCGCCGGCGCGCAGCAAAGCAGCGTCGTGGATTCGTTGTGACCGACGACGCCGAGCGGCAGCCCATCCGGGGCGCGACCGTCACCCTGACGCCGAAAGCCAAGGCGCCCGGCGGCGACTACGCGCTGACCGTCGCCGCCCCCGGCTATGCGACGCTTACCGACGAACGCTAGCTCATTGAGGACGGCGCTTTCATCGCGCAGCCTGTCGCGCTGACGCCCGCTTCTTTAGCCAAACCGACCGCACAACCGAGCGGTATCAGCTTCAGTTTTCGACGGCGCGGGCGGCCTTCAACGCCGGCGGCAATCGGTATCGCGGCTGGACTGCCGGCGCTCTACGGGGCTGGACCTAGGAAACCGGCGAGGCGGCGCTTCAGCTCCAGTTTCGCCCGAAATAAGCGAGACTTGACCGTGCCGACCGCGACGCTTGTAATGTCGGCAATTTCCTCGCAACTTAGGCCGTCATACTCCTTCATGATGAGCGCGTCACGGAAATCGGGCGGCAGCGCGGACAGCGCTTCCCGCACCAGACGGGCGCGCTCCTGCGCCTCAAAAGCGACATCCGGGCGCTCAGCGGCCACCGGCTCGCGCGGCGGCGCTTTCTCGCTGGCGGGCGTCGCTGACGGCGTCGCCATGACGCGGCGCTCGCTCCGTCGGGCGTCGCTCGTCAAACGATTGAAGGCAATGCGGTAGAGGTACGTCTTGACTGACGCCTCGCCGCGCCAGCTCGCGGCATGTTCCACCAGAGCGACAAACACATCCTGGCAAATTTCCTCCGCGCGCGCCGGCGATGACAGCCGTCGCGCCAGAAAGCGGTGGATGGCGGCGCGGTGGCGCTGATAGAGCGAGGCAAAAGCTTGCTCGTCGCCCCGCTGGAACGCGCGCAAGAGATCTTCATCTGTAGTCATGACCGGCTCGCATCCAGCGAGCGATTACCTCAGCGCGCAACCCGCGCGATTCCAGCCCAACCTTCGCGCGGTTTTTTTGCCGGCTCATTTTTTGAATAGCTTGTCGAAGAAGCCGCCGCCCTTCGATCCCTTGATGGCGTCCAGCCCCTTGCGGGCGGCCTTTGAGTCGGGGTCTAGGCGCAGCGCCTCGCTGAACATTTTCTCAGCCTGAATGTTCATCCCGGCCCGGGCGTAAAGCTGCCCCAACGCCACTAGCGGCGCAGTGTTGAACTGGTCCAGCTCGGCGGCTTTCTTGAGGGCGTTTTCGGCGTCGCGCTGCATTTTCGG
Source organism: Chloracidobacterium sp. CP2_5A (assembly GCA_002254845.1). Classification (GTDB taxonomy): domain Bacteria; phylum Acidobacteriota; class Blastocatellia; order Chloracidobacteriales; family Chloracidobacteriaceae; genus Chloracidobacterium. Next base: position 22,269 of record NKPT01000026.1, read on the forward strand.
ATGCGCGGCGAGGGTCGTGCCCAACAGAAGGTGATACCGAGCCACTTCCGGATTGAGCGACACCGCCTCGCGCAGCAACGTCACCGCGCCGACAAAGTCTCGGTTGGCGATCTTGGCGCGGGCGTCCTGAAAAGCTTTTTCCGCGCGGGCCTCGCGCTGGGCAGTTGTCTCGCCAGGCGCGGCGGGCGGCGCGGCGGGCGGGAGCGGCGCGCTGCCGCGCGGCGTCGGCGTGACTGCGCTCAGCGGCATTGGAGCAAGCACGTCCGGCTTTTGGCCGCCATCCCGGATGGACTCATACGCCTCGGTCAGGCGCGCGAAAATGGCATCCACCTGGCGCCGCGTCTCCAGCGTCGCGTTCAAGTGGCGATCCGGGTGGAAGTCCTTGGCGAGCCGATAGTAGGCGTCGCGAATCTCGTCTCGCGTGGCGTGAGGCGAAACGCCTAAAACTTCATGCGGGTCATTGGTAGCGTCGAGTCGCGCCTGCATAGCCAACAGCATGTTCACGGCCTTGAGCGAGCCAGTTCGCTTGGCGGCGGCGTCAGCCACCTTGGGCGGCACGACTGGCGGCGCGGTGACGGCCTGCTCGACTATCTCGGCTGGAATTTCCATCTGCCCGGTTTCCCGGTTGATGACCGGGACCGAGTGACGCTCCAGAATGCCGGCCGAAATGAGTCCATACAAAGCTTGAAGCGTCGCGTTGGGGGGGGCGCTGACGAGCATCATTGCCTGCAAGATGTTCATCGGGATGTTGATGCCGGCCACAAGCTGGCGCTCGATTGGCTTGAGCGAAAGCGATTGCGCCCGAAGGAGCGGGTTGCTCGACGGGCCAATGAGGCGATTCAAGTCGCCCATGCCGCGCTGGATGATGCTGAAATCTCGGATGCGGCGCGCGCCCTCCAGAACGATGTTGGCGGTTGACAGCTCAAGCCGCAAGTCATCAGAGACCGGCTTTTCCTGGTTGACGAAGCGGTACTCTCCGCTCGTCCACTCAAATAGCGAGTAGATGATGCCTAGGATTTGAAACGTCACGGCGTTAGCCAAGTCGCGCTCGGAAACAATCCCCTGTTCGACCAGGACGCGGCCGAACCGCTTGCCGCGCCCCATAGCCCCTGATGCGCGCAGGAAATCCGCTTCCGACAGCAGCCCATTCCGCATCATGCTTTCGCCGATGCGGTCGGCGGGATCATTGCTTCGCGCGAAGACAATTGCCCCCAGTTCAAAGCAAATGGACTTGCTAATCGCTTGGTGGCTCACGATGAGCTCGCCGCTCAGGCGGCGCGTGTAAACTCGCCGGATGACATCTGGCAACGCATCTTGAATGAGGTCGCCCTGTAAAAGCGGACTCGTCACGGCGCGCTCCTTATGATTGAGGTGATAAAGGGGTACAGACGTCTTGGCAAGGCTGCGCCGGGGGCAGCCTAAAGCGCGGGTTAGTCGGTATCAGCGGACTCAGCGTCCTTGCCTTTGAGAATCGGGTCGGACAGCCGCGCCCGCTCGCCTTGGCGGTCAGCGCCGCGCAAAACGCCGCTGTCATCCATTAGAAATGAGCGGCGGCCGGTTTCGCGGTAACGCTCTGGCAGGGCATGGATTTGAAACGTCGGCGGAACAGCCTGGTTATTGACAACCATCTCAATGCGATAGCCCCGATACTGCCCATCCGATAGACCCGCGATTTCGCCCGCCCGCCGCAGATCAGCCAGCGTTCCGAAGCGATTTTGCCCGGCGCCCAGCGCATAGCGCGCCTGAGCCGCCTGTAGCTGATCAAGCAGCGGAAGCACAGCGGCTTCATTCGCGGCAATCCGAACTTCAAGCAGCTGGTCCAGGTCAAAGACTTCATCGGCTTGCCCGCCAAACGTAGCGACGTAAAGCGCGGTAATCCGCCATACCTTGAGCTTCCGGTCACGAGTCAGCACCACATTGATGACGGTTGGGCTGGCGTCCTCGGCATTGAGCGATGCGCGAAGTTCAACTGAAGCGAGATTTTCCTCGGTCACATCCCGGAAAGCGATATTGCCGACGATTCGCGTTCCAGAGCGGAGCAGCATCTCGCGCGCTCCGGTTTCGGTGGTAATGGACTCGACGCGGACGCCGCGCTCGGCCAGCCGGCTTAGCGGGTGATCGCCCAGTAGCGCCCGCCGGATATCATTGTAAGCGGCATTATCATTCGTGGCCAGCGCGGAAAGCGTCGCTTGAGCGCGCTCCGTGAAGAACGCCCGGATGGCCGGATCGTCGCCGCGAAAGAATGCCTCGACGCAGGCCGCTACGATATCCACCGGGCGCAAGTCGCGCGAGCGCTGCGTCGGCGCGGAAGCGCCGGTCGCCCGGGCTCTCGTCGCCCGTCCAAAAGCCGTCTCCGTCGGGAGACAGAGAGCGCTCCCTGCCAGGGACAGCGTCCACAGCGCCCAAGCTAGGCGAGCGGCTCGTAAGGCGAAGACGCGCGCGGGCATTTGCATGCGATTCAAAGAGTGCATAGGCGTTATCATTATGGATTGTTATGCTTAGTTTCAAGCGTCTCTTCGGGCAACGGCATTTGACAGACGCGAGACAGAGGTTCACTTTGTTGGCGCGCATTGCATCGCAGCCCGAATGCGCGAATTTCCGGCGGAATCGCTGGCTGGGAGGCGGCGTCAGCAGCCCCCTCAGGTCGGGGCTTTAGGTAGAGGCGGAAAACCGCCGCTTAGGTTGCCGCATCGCATGCCGTGCTATGTACGACCGAGTTATTCGATTGCGCGGAAGTGAAACCTATGAGCTGGCCACGCGCACTCGCTTTGGCTACGAGCTTGACCCAGCGTGTAACTTTGGCGTCGCGCTGACGGTGCGGGCTTATGTCGTGGCCGAGGACTACAGCATCGAGGATTTCGCCGCGCTGGTCAAAAGCGAGGCCGCGCGGCGCAGCGAAGCGCGCCAGTTTCGCGCTAGCTTCGCGCTCGACAGCCGCGACCTGGAGCCGGACGCGCCGCCAGCGCCCCGTGACGAACTCAAGCAATAGCTGACTCAAGCGATCATGGAGTCATCAGCCATATGGAAGACCTCACCCAGCCGGCGGCAGCAGCGACTTCGCCCGCGGCAGCCGAAGAGACCATCAGCCATCCGGCGGCGACTTCCCCGCGCCACCGCTTCACGCCGACGACCGAGCCGTTTCGGTGGGCTGGCGTTCCGGTAACGGAGTATAAGACGACGCCCGCCACGGCGGATGACTTTGCCGGCATCACCCGGCAGACCCTTTTTGGGCGCGCCGGCGAGGCAATCAGCTTTGAGGCGCGCTATTTCGAGATCGCCCCCGGCGGCTGGTCGTCGCTTGAATGCCACGAGCATGCCCACGCCGTCATCGGGCTGCGCGGCGTCGGCAAGGCGCTGATTGGCGACACTGTTCAAACGCTGGGTTTCCTCGACTTGGCCTACATCGGCCCCAACTGCGTTCACCGTCTGGCGAACGATGGGCCGACGCCCTTTGGATTCCTATGCATTGTGGATGCCAAGCGCGACCGCCCGCGCCGGCTTCGCCCCTCCGACGTTCCCGACTTGCTGGCGCAACCCGCGCTGGCCGGCTTGATTCAACGGGAAAGCGGGCATTGTTCACAGCCGTCTTAGCGGCAGCTTGCCCATTCGCTTAGGAGTCAAGGCAAGCTGCCGAGCGGCGCCCGTCTTGACACTTTGCTTGACTGGCGCTAGCTTCTCCTAAAAGCTTTTCTTCCAAAGAAACAACAGTTTATGGGCAAGCGGCGACCGGCTCGGGGACTTGATGCACGTAGCCATGAGCTACTGCTGGGACTGGTGCGTCTGCACATCGCCACCGGCGAGCCGATTAGCTCGCGGACGCTTTCGAAGCAGTCGGGGCAAACGCTGAGCCCGGCCTCGATCCGCAACATCATGGCCGAGCTCGAAGAGCAGGGCTATGTCGCGCAGCCCCACGCCTCCGCGGGGCGAGTGCCGACGGATCGCGGCTACCGCTACTATGTGGATACCCTTGTCGCCGACTTCGAGGCGCGGCCTTCCCGCGCCGATGAAGAGGTTATCCAGCGCAGCCTGTTCTCGGACCCAACCGTGACCGGAGAGGACGTTCTTGCCCGGGCCTCGCACGTCCTCTCGAATCTCTCCTCCCACGTCGGGATTGTCTTGTCGCCGCCGCTTTCCCGCGACATCCTGCAGCATATCGAGTTTATTCGGCTCGAGGCGCGGCGCGTGCTGGTCGTGACCGTCTCGCGAACCGGGCTGGTGCGCAACTTCGTCGTTCGAATGGATGAAGACATTCCGCCCGGCGAGCTTGATCGGACGGCGAACTACATCATTGAAAACTTTGCCGGCCGCAGCCTGACGGACATTCGCGTCGAGCTGCTCAGGCGCATGTCGGAGGAGCAGCGCCTTTATGACCGACTGCTCAAGAACGCGCTGGTGCTCTGCAATCAGGATCTCAGCGCGAGCGTTCCTGAAACCGACGTCTATGTGGATGGCGCGGCCAACATGCTCGACACGCCGGAATTCGCCGATACCGCCCGCATGCGCGCCATCTTTCGCATGTTTGAAGAAAAAGGCCGACTGGTGAAAATCCTCAACGCTTGCCTGTCGCAAAGCGAAACCGCTCGCGGGGTCGTGGTGCAGATTGGTATGGAACATCACGTGCCAGGGCTGCGGGATTGCGCCATTGTCACGGCACCTTACCATTACCGTCATGATTCGGTCGGAAGCCTCACGGTAGTAGGACCGACGCGGATGAAATACGGGCGCGTTATGCGGTTAGTTGGCTACATGGCCAGGATGTTCAACCAGCTCTTGGACGACACGACCAAGTCGCCTTTTCCGCCGGCGCTCGTGGGACAGCCCGGCGGCCCGATCCAAGTCGTTAACTTGCAGGGCGGCTCCCTGCTTGGCAGCTGACCTCCAAGCGAGGCGCGGAACGCGGCACAAGATGGAGCGCTAAGGCGGCTGATGATCCGACTCGCGTTGTGTTTGGCTGGCGGCGCGATGGCGACGAATGGGCATCGCGCTTTTGTGACAAGCCGCCTTGGCAGGGAACGCTCAAAGGAGGACCGCAACGGTGAATACGCCTGTCGGCAACGTTTTGCCAAAGTTTGACATCGCGCCCCCGCCGACCGAGATTGAGCTGCCTGACGCGGGAGGCATCTTGACCGACAGCGCCGAGGAAACGCCTTCCACAGCGCGGGGTCCGGCGGTCAGCGCCGCGCCATCGGCTCCAGCCGAAGCGGAGCCGCCGGCCACCGCGCCCCCGCCCTGCGAGCCTGCCCAGGAGCTGAGGGGCGGCGCCAAAGCCGAGTCGGCCCTGACCGACACTCCAGCCGCGGCGACGGCGGAAGGGGGCAGCCCGCCTGTCGCGGGAGCGCCTGCGGAAGCGTCGACGAGCGGGCGCCAGGCTTTCTCCGAAGACGAGACGATCAAGCTCCTCATGGACTTGGCAAGCTTGCAGGAAGACCTTGAGCGCGCCCGCGAGCAAACCAATTCGGCGCGGCGGCATGTCGAAATCGTGCAGGAGCAGCTTGCGAAAACGACGGTCGAGAAGGCGACGCTCCAGGAGCAGCTTCAGCGCCTTATGGCGGAGTTTGACAACTATCGCAAGCGCGTCGAGCGGGAAAAAGCCGAAGCCATTGAGCGCGGCAAGCAGACGGTCATCCTGAACCTGCTAGAAACGCTCGACAACCTTGATCGGGCGCTGGCGACCGGACGCGCCGAAGGCGGCAGCCTGACGGACTTTCTAGCAGGCGTTGAACTCATCCAGCGTCAGCTTGCGGACGGACTTTCCAGCATTGGGGTCAAGCCGATTCCGGCGGTCGGCGAAGCCTTTGACCCGATGGTTCACGAAGCGATTGCCACGGACGAGACAGACGAGTACAAACCCAATACAGTACTCGCGGAACTCAAGCGCGGCTATAAGCTTGGCGACCGGCTCCTGCGCCCGTCCATGGTGCGCGTGGCTGTCCGCCCGGCATCCACTTGATCGCTCGCGCGCGGCCTGATGGGCTTCGAGCGAGCTAACTGACACGGGCGCGCTTAGAGCTATTTTCCTGAACGCATGTCTAGCGAGACATGCCATGGACACCTGTCATGGGCAAAGTTATCGGCATAGACCTCGGCACGACTAACTGCTGCGTCGCCGTCATGGAAGGCGGCACAACGCAGATCATTCCCAACAAAGAGGGCGGGCGCACCACGCCATCGGTTGTCGGTTTCACCGACAAGGGCGAGCGTCTGGTTGGGCAGATTGCGCGCCGGCAGGCCATTACCAACGCCGCTAACACCATCTATGCCGTCAAGCGGCTCATCGGTCGCAAGTTCAATTCGCCGGAGGTGCAGCGGGCGCGCGAGACCTGCCCGTATGAGATTTGCGAATCCTCCAACGGCGACGCTTGGGTGCGGGCGCAGGGCCGCGCCTACAGCCCGCCGGAGGTTTCGGCCATCATTTTGCAGCGACTGAAGGCTTCCGCTGAAGATTTCCTTGGCGAGCCGGTCGAGGAAGCGATCATCACGGTTCCGGCCTACTTTGACGACTTTCAGCGTCAGGCCACCAAGGACGCGGGCAAGATCGCCGGTCTCAACGTCCAGCGCATCATCAACGAGCCGACGGCGGCGGCGCTGGCCTACGGATCGGGGCGGCGGGAATCCGAGCGCATTGCGGTTTATGACTTAGGCGGGGGCACGTTCGACGTATCCGTTCTGGAGATGAATGACGGCGTCTTTGAAGTGCTCTCGACCTGCGGCGATTCGTTCCTCGGCGGCGAAGACTTCGACCAGCGCATCATCGATTGGCTGATTCAGGAGTTTATGCGCGAGTCAGGCATTGACCTGCGCGCCGACCGGCTGGCGCTCCAGCGACTGAAGGAAGCGGCCGAGCGCGCCAAGTGCGAGCTGTCCTCGACGATGGAAGCCAACATCAACCTGCCCTTCATCGCCGCCGACCCGGCGACCGGTCCCAAGCACCTCAACCTCAACCTCGCCCGCGCCAAGTTCGAGGAGCTGGTCAAGGACCTTGTCGAGCGCACCGTCGAGCCGTGCCAAAAAGCTCTCTGGGACGCGCGGCTCAAGCCCGAAGACATTGACCAAGTGCTGCTGGTCGGCGGGCAAACGCGCTCGCCGATTATTCACGAGTGCGTCAGGAAGATTTTCGGGCGCGAGCCGAACGCGAGCATCAATCCCGACGAAGTTGTGGCCATCGGGGCCTCCATTCAGGGCGGCGTTTTCACCGGACAGGTCAAGGATCTCGTCCTGCTTGACGTCATTCCGCTCTCGCTGGGCATTGAGGTTCGCGGCGGGCTTTTCCAAAAAATCGTCGAGCGCAATGCCACGATTCCAGTGCGCAAGGCGCTGACGTTCACGACTGTCGTGGACAACCAGGCCAGCGTCGAGGTTCATGTGTTGCAGGGCGAGCGCGAGATTGCCAAGGGCAACCGCTCGCTCGGCAAATTCGAGTTGATTGGCATTCCTCAGGCCCCCCGCGGTGTGCCGCAAATCGAGGTCTCCTTCGAGATTGACGCCGACGGCATTGTGCAGGTGTCGGCGCGCGACAAGTCCACCGGGCTCGAGCAAAACATGCGCGTCACGCCGTCTTCCGGGCTGTCGCCGGGCGAGATTGCCAACCTCATCGCTGAAGCTCAGCGCAACGCCGAAAGCGATCGCCAGATGAAAGAGCTGTTGCTGATGCAAAGCCGACTGGATGGGCTGCTGCAGAACACCCAGCGCTCCTTTGGCGAATTCGGCTGGATGCTGGCCGCCGAGGAGCAAGAGCTGGTGCGCGAGACGCTGACCGGGGCTAAGGAAGTGTTGAGCATTCAGGACCCGGCGGTGGTCAAGCAATGGCTTGACGCGCTCGAAAACGCCGCTCAAATCATCACCAATGCCATGTTCAATGCGCCGGCGGGGGATCAGCCTCCGCCATCCGAAACCGGCGGCGTGAAGATGTTGACGGAATGACCGTCGTCGGCAATGGTAAGTCAAGCTTGAGGCGCGGATTGCCGATCGCCTGGCGGCGGGGGGCGTAAGCCTTCGGCCGCGCGGCAGGCGGCGACTTGGTCAGGCTTCGGAAGGATGACGACATGGCAGCAACCAAGCGGGATTACTACGAGGTGTTGGGCGTTGCCCGCAACGCGACCGAGACCGACATCAAAAAAGCTTACCGTCGCCTCGCCATGAAGTATCACCCGGACAAAAATCCGGGTGACGCCGCCGCGGAAGAGAAGTTTAAGGAAGCGGCGGAAGCGTATGCCGTTTTGTCGGATGCCGAGCAGCGCGCCCGATACGATCGCTTTGGTCACGCCGGCGTCGGCGCCGCGGCGGCCGGCGGGTTTGGCGGCGGCTTTGCCGGATTCCAGAATTTTGAAGATATTCTGGGCGACATCTTTGGCTTTGGCTTTGGCGGGGCTGGCGGCGGACGCCGCAACAGCCAGGTCCAGCGCGGGGCCGACTTGCGCTATGACCTGGAACTCACCCTGGAGGAAGCCGCTAAAGGCGTGACCACGCAGATTCGCGTGCCGCGGCTAGAGACCTGCGACGACTGTGGCGGAAGCGGCGCCGCGCCGGGAAGCGCGCCGGAGATCTGCGCGGCTTGCGGAGGGGCGGGGCAAGTTCGCTATCAGCAGGGTTTCTTCAGCGTGACGCGCACCTGTCCCCAGTGCCGCGGCGTCGGACGCATCATCAAAGACATCTGCCACGCCTGCCGTGGCGAGGGCCGCGTCCGGCGCGAGAAGAAAATCGAGCTCAAGGTTCCGGCCGGCATTGACGATGGCATGCGCCTGCGCGTTGCGGGCGAAGGCGAGTCCGGCCTTGGCGGCGGCCCGCCGGGCGACTTGCAAGTGGTTATTCACATTCGCGAGCACGAGATTTTCGAGCGACAGGACAACAATCTGCTGTGCCAAGTCTCGGTTGACTTTGCCGAAGCCGCGCTTGGCGCTGAAATTGAAGTGCCGCTCCTGGAAGGCCAAGCCAGCTTGAAAATTCCTGAAGGCACGCAAACCGGCGCGACATTTCGCCTGCGCGGCAAGGGGATCACTTCGCTTTCCGGCGAAACGGGCGACTTGTTTGTGATCATTAACGTCGTGACGCCGACGAGCCTCACGCCGGAACAGCGTCGGCTGCTGGAGGAATTCGCGGCGCTCAGCCCCAAGGGCAACCGCCGCAAGGGCGCGCGCAAAAGCGAGGACAAAAGCTTTTTTGACCGCGTGAAAGACACGATCTTCGGCAGCTAACGACCGCGATCGGCCTCTCCAACAGGGGCTTGCCGGCGCGACAAAGCTACCGGCTCGCTATCCGCTCGCGAAGCAGGTTGCGTAACTGCCCTAAATTGAATGGCTTAGGCATAACCGTCACATTGGGGCGCTCCTGCAGTTGAGCGAGCCGGGCTTCGTCCTGGAGGGCCGTAATGAGCACAACCGGCAGGTCCGGCTGCTCGGCATGGATATGGCTGATGAGTTCCTCGCCGTCCATGCGCGGCATAAACAAATCCGTAATAAGGCACTGAATCACATCTCGATGCCTTCCATACACCTCAAGCGCCTCAACGCCGTCCTCAGCGGTGAGCGTCGTGTATTCCAGGCTGAGAATCGAAACCAGCAGGTCGCGAATGTATGACTCATCATCCACAATCAAAATCGCGCGGGGTGACATAGCGTGCTAAACGAGAGGACGCGACAAAGTGTGCCAGCGCGCTCCGGACCTCGCCAGAGACTTGAGTTCGGGGCGCTTTTCAAGCATGTCCAGCGGCAGACGGGGAAGGTCAAGCTAGTCGGCGATGACGCGGCGCTGCAATTTTTTACCCAACGGATAGAAAGAATCGCATAGCTAACGGCACGCTGTCCACCTGCGAACGGCATGCACAGTGGCCGCGCGGGGCGCAAGCCAGCGCCTGAATCTCGACAGAGACGTCACCAGCCGTGGACTTGGCCCATCTCGAAGTCTTCACAGCCGTCGTTGAGGAACAGCATTTCTCCCGCGCGGCGGCGCGCTTGGCGCGCACGCAGGCGGCGGTCAGCCAAACCATCAAGAAGCTTGAAAGCGATCTTGGCGTCGCGCTGCTCGACCGCAATTCGAAGGGCGTTATCACGACTGAAGCCGGGCGGCTGCTGTATGACTACGCCCGGCGATTGCTTGATTTACGCGACGAGGCGGCCCAGGCGCTCCGCCGACTTGACGAGCTAACCGCCGGGCGGCTGGTCATTGGGGCGAATGAGCAAACCGTGACCTACATTTTGCCCTGGCTGGAGCGATTTATTCGGACTCATCCAGCCGTGCGCGTCGAGGTCAAGCGGTGTCGCGCCAGCGATGTTTCGTCTGAGCTTCTGCGACATGGCGTCGAGTTGGGCGTGATCAGCTTCGCGCCGCCGGAGGCGGGCTTGCGCGCGCTGACCGTCGCCACGGATGCAGTAGCGCTCGTGACCGCGCCCGATCATCCGCTGGCCAAGCGGCAGTCGGTTTCCATCCGCGAGCTTGGCCAGGAAGTCTTTATCGCGCACAACATCGTGTCGCGGTATCGGCTTCAGGTCGTCGAGGCCTTCGCCCGCCACCGAACGCCGCTGCGGATCGCGGTCGAGCTGCCGTCCATTGAGGCCATCAAGCGCATGGTCGAGGCCGGCGTCGGCGTCAGCGCGCTGCCCCGCTTGTGCGTCGCGGCCGAAGTGGAGCGCGGACAACTGGCGGCCATTCCCGTCCGCGAGATGCGCTTGGCGCGAAAGCTACGCGTCGTCTACCGGGCGCAATCGCCGCTGTCGCGGGCGGCCCAGGCCTTTGTGGACTTGGCGCGGGCGGCTAAGGATATGAAGGCGGACTAGCCCGGCGGAAACGGCTCGATGGAAACCTTGGGGTTGTCGAGAACAACCCGTCCGTCGCGCAGCGTAATGGCTCGGTCGGCGGTTCGGGCCAGCTCCTCGTTGTGCGTGACCATCACCAAAGTCGTCCCGGTCTCGCGGTTGAGCCGGCGCAGCAACTCGAAGACGCGCAGGCCGTTGGCATAGTCAAGGTTTCCCGTCGGCTCGTCCGCTAGCAGGATCGGCGGCTCGTTGGCGAAGGCGCGAGCAATGGCCACACGCTGCTGCTCGCCGCCTGAAAGCTGCGCCGGGTAATGATGCGCCCGCTCGCTCAGGCCGACAGATTCCAGTAACGCCTTCGCCCGCTTTTTGGCGTCCCGGCGGCCGGTGATTTCCATGGGAATTTGAACGTTCTCCACAGCGGTGGCTGTCGGCACGAGATGAAAGGCTTGAAAAACAAACCCGATGTTTCGGCTTCGAAAAGCCGCGAGCGCGTCCTCGCCAAGGCGCGTGATGGCAGTGCCTGCCAGAATGACTTCGCCGGTCGTTGGCGTGTCGAGTCCGGCCATGAGTCCGAGCAAGGTTGATTTGCCGCTGCCTGACGGGCCGAGGATGGCCGCAAACTGGCCGGCTGGAATGACGAGATCGAGCGGATGGAGAATGGTCAACTGATTCCGTCCGCTGTTCACTTGCTTTGAAAGCTGTTTCAGTTCAATCATTCGCAAACGCTTACCCGGAAGGCTGAACGCCATCGGACATCTTGGTCGCGCCCGCCCCTGGATGTCGGCGCGCAGTTTCGCGCGCCAACGGCCGGTTTGCCAGCGATTCAGCCGTCTGAGCCTGACAGCGCCTCAGGAGTTAACGCCGCCGGATGAAACGACGCTGCCTCGACATCCGCCGCCTCACGTCGCCTCAGGTTGCGCCTTGTTAGCGCCGGCGCCCTTGGTCGTCCAGCGCCCTATGGCTGCTGGCGGTTGGGGGCTGGCTAGCCGGGGCGGCTTTTCCGTCCTGACGCAGCCTGGGCGAAACTCGCGCGCCGCTCCAGTTCAAAACGCTCTCCATCGAGCAGGGGCTTTCCCAAAGCGCGGCGACCTGCTTTCTACAAGATCGCGCCGGGTTCCTTTGGTTCGGGACGGCAATGGTCTCCTCCGCTACGACGGCTACGGCTTCAAGGCTTTCCGACGCGAGGAGCGTCAGCCCGACAGCCTGAACGGAAACCTGGCGTACGCCCTGCGCGAAGCTCGCGCCGGCGCGCTTGGCGAAGGCGAGGCGCGCGCCCTTTGCATTGGGCGCGACGGCGCGCTCTAGGTCGGGACGCGCGGCGGGCTGCGCCGAATTCACGAAGACCGGCGCGGGCGCTGCCTCGCCCATTACACGACGCGCCCTGGTCTCGTCAACAACATCATTTACGCGATACTGGAAGACGACGAAGGGCGTCTCTGGCTCAGCGCCAATCGCGGGCTGTCGCGCTTTTCCCTGGACGCCGAGCCTTTCGCAACTTCGACGCTCAAGATGGTCTCCAGAGCGACGAATTTGACTCCAACTTTTTAACTCCAACGCCGGTTTCAAGACCTTGACGGGCGAGATGCTTTTTGGCGGCATTGCCGGCTATACGGCCTTTCATCCGGCAAAAGGTCGCTTCTGGCAGGTCATCAACGCCCGCTTACGAAGCGTCCCGCCGCCGCTGTCGGACCTCGTGGACTGCCTGCTGCACAAGGACCTGTGCGGCTTCGACCGGCGCTGGAGCGCGCCGCGACCTTTTCCTTCGCGCCTGAACGCAACGGAACGGGGCGGTCGGACGAAAGCCGCGAAACCTCCGAAACGCCCGCTTGGCTAGCGTCCGGCGAAGATTTCGTTGGCGAGCGGTAAACCTGAGCTAATATTGCGCCAGGGCGAGCCAAATGCCTGACCAGCTGCATGAAACGGAGCGGAGCGAGCGCAAAAGGCATGAGGAGACGAGGCATTTGGGCGACGTGCCTGATCATCGGCAGCGGCTTGTGGCTGGGCGGATGCAGCCGATCCGGAGCGGACGGGACGGAGGCTCTGCCGGTCGTGACGTCTGCCCCGACAACGGCGGAGCGCGGCGCGCAACCCCGGATCGTCATCTTAGGCGACAGCCTGACGGCTGGGTTTGGCTTGACGCGCGAAGCCAGTTATCCGGCGCTGCTTCAGAAAAAGCTTGACGCGGCCGGGCTGGCCTACCAAGTCGTCAACGCCGGCATATCAGGCGACACCTCGGCGGGCGGGCTGGAGCGACTTGACTGGTCGCTGGAAGGCGACGTCCGCATTGTCGTTGTCGCGCTCGGCGCCAACGACGGGCTGCGCGGACTGCCGCTAGCGCAGCTGGAATCCAACTTGCAAGCCATCATCGAGCGGGCGCAGGCGCGCGGCGCGAAGGTGATTCTCGCTGGACTCAAGGCGCCGCCTGAAGCGGGGCCTGATTACGGCGCGCGCTTTGAGGCGGTCTATCGCAAACTTGCTCAGAAGTTTCGGATACCGCTGATTCCATCGCTTCTGGAAGGCGTCGCCGGCAAGCCTGAACTCAATCAGACCGACGGCATTCATCCGAATGAGCGCGGCGCCGCGCTCGTCGCCGACAATGTCTGGAAAGCCCTTGAACCCATTGCCCGCCAAGCCGCCGCCGGAACCGCCCAAAGCGGCTCGTAGGGCGCTGGCCTCCGCCCCATGCCCGCTTACGACTGGCAAGACACGATCGTCGCTATCGCCACGCCGCCCGGCCGGGGCGGGGTCGGCATTGTCCGTATCAGCGGCGACCAGGCGCTAGCGATTGGCGCGTCCCTGTTTCGCGGACGGCGCTCGCTGGCCGCCCATCCATTTCGCCCCCTGCGCGGCGAGTTCCTTGACGCAGCCGCCGATGAAATCATTGACGACGGGCTGGCGATTTACTTTCGCGCGCCGCGCTCGTTCACGGGCGAGGACGTGGTGGAGTTGCACGCCCACGGCTCGCCAGTGCCGCTCCGGCGCATCGTATCCTGCGCGCTGCGCGAAGGGGCGCGGGCGGCCCGCCCAGGCGAGTTCACGCTGCGCGCCGTCCGCCATGGACGACTTGATCTGGCGCAGGCTGAAGGCCTGCGCGACCTCATCGCGGCGCAAACGACCTATCAGGCGCGCCTCGCGGCGCAGCAGATGCGCGGCGCGCTTTCGATACGTCTTCAGCCGCTCAAGGAACAGCTCCTAACAACGATTGTGCACCTGGAATCAGCGGTTGAGTTTGTCGAGGAGCAGCTCGACACCCGCTCGCGGTCGGCGCTGGTCGCTGACCTCGCCAAGCTCGAAGCCGAGCTGAGCGCGCTAGCGGCCACGCACCGCGCTGGACGGCTGGTTCGGGAAGGCATATCGCTGGCCATCGTCGGGCGTCCGAACGTCGGCAAGTCAAGCTTGTTCAATGCCCTGCTCGACGCCGACCGGGCCATTGTCACCGACATTGCCGGCACGACGCGCGACATCCTGCAGGAAACGGCGACCATCGGCGACCTGCCTGCGCGGCTCATGGACACCGCCGGCATTCGGGACACTTCGGACATCGTCGAGCGCATGGGCGTCGAGCGCAGCTACAGCGCGCTGGCCGACGCCGATGTGGCGCTTTTTGTCGGCGACGCCGCCGCCGGCCCGCACCCGGACGAAGCCCGCGTGCTGGATCATCTGCGGGAGCGACGCGGCATCTGCGTCGTCAACAAGATTGACCTGGTCCGAACCACCAAGCCATTTGAAGACTTTCTGCGCCGCCATCAGGTCAGCCTGCCGGTTGTTGGCGTTTCGGCCCATACGCGCGCCGGACTCGACGACCTCAAGGCCGTCATCCAGCAGGTCGTGGCCGGGCGAACTTTCGATGCTAGCCATGACTGGCTCATCACGGACGCCCGCCATGCCGCGGCCCTGACCGAGGCGGCCGCGGCGCTTGGCCGCGCGCAGACATCGCTGGAACAAGGCTTTTCCGAGGAAATACCGCTGACAGACTTGCACCAGGCGCTCCAGGCGCTGGGCGACATCACGGGCGAGACGAGCATCGAGGCCATCTTCGACCGCGTCTTCGCCACCTTCTGCATTGGCAAGTGACCGAAGCGGCGTCTGGGCGGGGCCGCTTGAAGGCGATCGGGCTGATTACGTAAAGTCGAGCCAGCATGGAATCCGCCGCCCCGCTGGAAAAGCCGACTTATCAGGACGCGGAAGCCCCGCGCCCGCCAGGCATCCCAATCATCCGCATTGAGCCATCGCGCGGCTGGGTCGCGGTGAAGCTCGGCGAGCTATGGGCGTGCCGCGAGCTGCTCTACTTCTTGATCTGGCGCGATGTGAAGGTGCGCTACAAGCAAACCGTCCTTGGCGCGGCGTGGGCAATTTTGCAGCCGCTGTTCACTATGCTCGTGTTCAGCGTCTTCTTCGGTCGGCTGGCGGGACTGCCGTCGGACGGCGTCCCATATCCGCTGTTCGCGCTGGCAGCGCTCATCCCGTGGACGTTTTTCGCCAACGCGCTGGGGCAGTCATCCAATAGCCTGGTCAACAGCGCGCACCTGATCGCCAAGGTGTATTTTCCCCGACTGGTCATCCCGCTGGCGAGCGTCCTTGGGGGGCTCATAGATTTGGCCGTCGCCTGCCTCATCCTTACTCCGATGCTGTTGTATTACGGCGTCGCGCCAAGCTGGCACATCATCTGGCTGCCGGCCTTTGTGGCGCTGGCGCTGGCGACGGCGCTAGGGGTCGGACTGTGGGCTTCGGCGCTCAACGTCGAGTACCGCGATGTGCGGCATGTCATTCCCTTCCTGACGCAAATTTGGATGTTTTTGACGCCGGTCATCTATCCCGCCAGCCTAGTGCCGGAACGGTGGCGCGCAATCTATAACCTCAATCCGATGAGCGGCGTGATTGACGGCTTTCGGTGGGCGCTGCTGGGCGCGGGCGCGCCGCCGGGACGGACCTTCGCCGTCTCGGTCGGGGCGTCGCTGGTCATCCTGGTCACCGGGGCGCTTTACTTCCGGCGGATGGAAAAGACCTTTGCCGACTGCATTTGACTGGCGGCGTCATTCCCGCAGCGCCGCGATTTTGCGCTGGAGCTCGGTCAGCCGCGCCGGGTCGAAGTCGCGCCCCGGCTGAAAGTCAAGCCGCTCAAGCTGCTGGAAAGCCGTCTCAAACGCTTCGGCGGCGGACTGGCAGGCGCGCCGCGCGTCGGCGCGCTTCCCTTCGGCTTCGAGTTCGGCTGCGCGGGTCTCGTCAAGCTCGCCCAGCGCGAGCCAGGCCACGGGGAAGAATGTCTCGCGCGCCCGAATGGCTTCCAGCAGCGTCGCGCGCGCCTCATCGCGCCTTTCCCCTTCTTCTTCCTCGCATAAGTGAGCCAGCTCAAGGTACGCGACCGGGTCCTGGAGTCCGCGCCCTAAGGTCAGCGCGCGATAGATGTCCGGGCTGGCCAGGCAGGCGCTCTCAATGGCCGTCACAGCCGTTTGTAGCGCTTCCTGCGCCCGCGCTTGGTCGGGCGGCGTCGAGCGGCGCGCGGCCGCGTCCTTGAGGAACTTCAGCGCGCGCTGGGCCTCCGGGTTGCTGACGCCAGCGGCGGCGGCCAGCCGCTCCAGGCTCGGGAGCGCGCGCTCCCACGCGCCAAGCCGGCCGTAAGCGCGCGCCAGCAGCAGCCACGCGGGGAAATGGTCGGAAAGACCAGGCGCGTCCACGACTGAGCTCAGCGCCAGAACGACGTCCGCCGCCCGGTCGCCGCGCCAGTACAAGCGCGCCATCAGGTAGCGACACTCGACTGTCCGCAGCGACAGCGCCTGCCATTCCGCCAGTTGAGGCGGCTCCAGTCGCGCCCCAGCCAGCCGCTCAAACTCGGCGGCGACGGCCTGGCGGGCCTGGCGCTGGGCGGGCGAGCCGGCCAGACGGCGGTCGTAAGCCGTCCGCTCAAGCTGCTCAAGCGCCGCCCGGTCGGCTGCCGGGAGCGTCGCCTTGATGGCCCGCTGAAGCTCGCGGCGGCGCTCATCCGCTGCGTCCAGCGCCCGGTACAGCGCGGCCAGCGCGCGGCCAGGCTGATCCTGGGCGTCAAGCGCGAGCGCCCGCTCGTAGTGCCACCGGACGCTCTCGCGCGGGACGGTCGGCTCCGCTTGGAGACCAAGCGTTGACTGGAGACCAAGCGTCAGCGCCAGCCCCAACAACCCAAAGCGAGCAAGGTGACGGAAGGCGCGCTTCATGGCTCGGCTCATGGCTCGGACGACGGCGACGGCAGAAAGGCGAAGTACGCCGCCGCCAGAATAAACAAAAACGCCACGGCATAGTTCCAGCGCATTGGCTCGCGCAGATACGCGAGGGCAAAGGCGACAAACATCAGGAGCGTGATAATTTCCTGCAGAATTTTGAGCTGAAAGGCCGTGAACTGCCCATAGCCCCAGCGATTAGCCGGCACTTGCAGGCAGTATTCAAAGAGCGCGATGCCCCAACTGATGAGAATGACTTTCCACAACGCGACGCCGCGGTGGCGCAAGTGGCCATACCACGCAATGGTCATGAAGAAGTTGCTGGCGATGAGCAAAAGAACCGTCCGCATGGCAACGGCTACCGATGTTTGCGCGGCACGTCTGGATGCTCGTTGACGAGGGGAATCTCCGGCGCGAGGATTGCGTCTCCCAGCGGCGCTTGCGCGACGGCTTCCGTTTCGCGCAAGAGTCGGGCGACATCCAGCCAGGGCGTTGCCTCAACCCCAGCCTGAAGATTGACGCAGGCTTTGTCGAGCATGGCGCGCATCGGCTCGGCGCGCCCCTTGAGTCGGTGAATGTGGACGCCGCACAGTTGAATCAGCCCCTGCACAACGAGCTTCTCGCCGCCATCCGGCAGGCGCATCCAAAGCGACTCCCAATCCTCATGCGCGGCATAGAACTCGCCGCAGTTGAACAAATCCGCGCCCGCGATCAAGCCCAGCCGCAGATGGGGAAAGCGTTCGGCGTAGCTGTTGCCGGCAGCGATGCGGTATTCGCGGTCGAGGCTAGTTTGGTAGTCGCGCCAGAGCGTCACAAGCTTGGCGGTCGGCAGCGCGCAGCGCGTCCAGTACAGGATGAAGCCCGGCGAATAGGGAACGACCTGCCCAAGCCTGAGGTCCGCTTCAGCGCGGGCGAGACATTGCGCTTCGAGTCGCGCCTGGAGATGCGCCGGAGGCATTTCATCGAAAATGAGTCGGGTTACGCGGTCAAGGCGCGCCGCGAGCTTGATGGCTTGGCGGTCGAGCCAGTGCAGGCGATCCAGCGTTGACAGCGCGAAGGCCAGCGAATCCGGGCAGCCAAAGGGCGGGACGAACGCTGGTCGCAAATATGCGCAAAAGGCGTCCCAACTTAGCGGTGAACTCATGCTTGGGGTGTCAGTGCCTTACTCGGATTCGGCGCCTCCTCGAGCTGGCGCGGGGAAAATGAAACACGCCCCCGGCTGTAACCGCAACCCATTAGCGAAGTCGCGCGCCGGAACGCGCGCGCGCCCTTCAAGCTGAAGCTCGCTGACCGCCAGGCAGGTCGCCGCGCCGCAGACAATCAGAAGACGGTCAGCCTCGACGCGCAGGACAGCGCCCGGCGGCTTGTCGCCCGTATCCGCGTCGACTTCGACCCGCGCCCGCCAGAAGGTCACGCGCCGGTCGCCAAGCAGGGCATGGCTGCCGGGAAACGGCTGAAACGCCCGAATGCGCGCCGCAATGACCCCCGCGGGACGCGACCAATCAATCCAGCCGTCCTCGCGCCTGAGGATGGGGGCATAGGTGGCTTGAGTCGCGTCTTGCGGCCGGCGGGGCAACGTCCCGTCCGCCAGCTTGCGCAGGGACTCGCGCAGCAAGTCAGCCCCGATGCGAGCGAGTCGCTCGCCCAGCTCCGGGGCCGTTTCATCGCGCCCAATCCAACACTCGGTCTGAAGGGCGATATCGCCGGTGTCGAGCCCGGCATCCATATACATCACCGTCACGCCGGTGACGGCTTCATCATGCGCAATGGCCCAGTTGACCGGCGCCGCGCCGCGATACTTCGGCAGCAGCGAGAAGTGAACGTTCAGGCAGCCATGGCGCGGCGTCTCTAGCAAATGCGGCGGAAGGACGCGTCCGTAGGCGACGACGACGCCAACATCGGCTTCGAGCGCCGCGACTTCGGCGCGGAATTCCGGCGTCTTGATTTTAGCCGGCTGCCAAACTGGGATGCCCAGTTCCAACGCAACTTCCTTGACCGGCGGCGGCTGCAAGCGGTGTCCGCGCCCGGCAGGGCGGTCGGGCTGCGTGATGACGGCGGCAATCTCATGCCCATCCTTGTAAAGACTCTGAAGCGTCGGCGCGGCCAGGCTTGGCGTGCCCATGAAAATCACTCTCATGGCGACTCTATACCCTTTCAGACCAGGCGCCGCAAAGCCCTGCTTGAGTCATCGCCATTGCGGTCTCGCCGCCGGCGCGACGCCGTCGGCCCCCGGCAATATTTTCAAGCCCATTAGTTTAGGTTTGACAATCGAGCGCGCGCAGCGTAAACAAAAAAAGCGCATACATTGAAAGCGGTTTGTCGCGGCTAAAGCTTGGCGCGTCAGACCATTTTTCAGCAACCGAAGTCTCTTGGCGGCACGGCTCGCGTAGCGACTTTGCGATCGCGATTCTAGCTCGCGATTCTAGCTTTATGACTGTGGATGACGCGGTCTGCCGCCTACCAACCTATCGCGTCGCCAGGCGGCGCGACTCTACATCTCACGAGGAACCACACTGATGAACGAGAGTATTTCATCGATGCCAACGGGGCGCTCGCCGCGTCAGTCAAGTTGGCGGCGCTTGCTGCCGCTGGCGGTGGCAGCGACAGTGTTCGCGGCTGGATTGGCGCTGACGTTTCGAGCGTCGACGACGCGAGCGGCTGGGCGGGCGGCATTGGTCGCCGGGAAGTTGACGCCGGGCGAGTTGCAGAAGCTTTCCATTCCGAGCGCGAGCCGAGTGAAGCTGCTGGTGGAGGCGGACGCGCCGGCGACGGAGAGCCTGCGCGGGTCAAAGCTGGTCAGCGAGTACGAGGGCTTTCGGGTGTTTGAAGTATCCGAGCGCGAGGCAGCGCGGCTGGCGAGCGAGCCGGGCGTGACGCAGCGCAACGATTTCAACTCAATTTACTTGAATGCGGTGGAAATTAACACGACTTCGGCGGCAGCCCAGGCCCTGCGGCAGGAACAGTCTCTGATGGACGGAGTTGGGATGCGGCTGGTGCAGTTTGCCGGCCCAATCCAGCCGGCGTGGCTGCGGATGCTGGAAGCGACGGGCGTGCAAGTGGTGACGTACGTGCCGAGCAACGCCTACCTGGTCTATGGCAACGCGAAGAATTTCGCGGCGCTGAACGACTTGGCGCAGCGGACGGAAGCGCTGCAATGGGACGGGCCGTACTACGGGCTGTTCAAGATTCACCCGATGGCGCTGCCGGGGAGCAAGCAGTTTGTTGACACGAACGGGGAGTATCAAGTCCAGCTTTTGAACGACCAGCAGGGCAATCGAGGCACGTTTGGGCTGTTGCAGGCCATTGGGGCGCGGCAGATTGGCGAAACGGACGCTTGGGGTCCATACGTGAACCTGACCGTGAAGTTTTCGCCGGACCACCTGATGGAAGTGGCGGAGCGGCCGGACGTGATTTCGATTCACCCGAATATCGAGACCAAGAAGCTCGATGAACGGCAGAATATGATTGTCGCGGGGAATCTCTCAGGGAACAATCCGAATTCGGGGAACTACCTGAACTTGCTGGCAACCTGGGGCTTTACTCAAGCGCAGTTCAATTCCTCGGGCTTCATCGTGGACGTGACCGACGACGGGGCAGATCGGAACCCGACCGGGGCGGATCCTGGGACAGTGCCAGTGAACGGAAGCGCGGGCCCTGTGCCGACGCGGCACTTCAGCTTGCGCGAGGGCGGCAATTTTAGCGGCGTGTCGCGCTTTATATACAAGGGCGTGTGGGGAACGCTCGGAACGGACCAGGGGCTTGGGCTTGACGGCCACGGGCAGCTCAACATGAGCATCGTAGGCGGGTTTGTGCCGGACTCATTCGATCCGTCGGGAACGCGAATCCACCGCGATCCGCAGGGCTTCCGGTACGGCTTGGGCGTGGCGCCGTTCGTGCGGCTGGCGAATTCGGTCATCTTCGACCCGAACTTCACGAGCCCGAACTTCAGCAACATGCTGCGCCAGAACTACATAGACGGGGCCCGGATTACAAGCAACAGTTGGGGCGCGGCGACGTCCGGGGGATATAACATCAATTCGCAGACTTACGACGCTCGGACGCGGGACGCGGACACCGTGGCGACAGGGAATCAACAGCTGGCGATGGTGTTTGCAGCCGGGAACAGCGGGCCTGGCAGCCAAACGGTTGGAGCGCCCGGAACAGCGAAGAATGTCATCACGGTCGGCGCGGCGGAGAACGTGCATTCGCATTCGAGCGCGAACGGCGGGAACAACGTGTCGGGCAACGACGGGTGCAATATCCCAGACACCGGGGCGGACAGCGCAAACGACATGATTTCGTTTTCGAGCCGCGGCCCGTGCGCGGACGGGCGGCGGAAGCCGGACATCGTAGCGCCAGGGACGCACGTGACAGGCATGGCCTACGTGGCCGCAGGCTCAGACCCAACGACGCCGCCGAACAACCCAGGGACGGGGGATCCGGGCTTCCGCGCAAGCGGGGTGTGCGCCCTCCCTGGCGGTGGCACGGCGGGCAATCCGAACAACTACTTCCCCTTCACGACGGGCCAGCGGTGGTACACGACATCGTCAGGGACCAGCCACTCATGCCCGGCGGTGGCCGGCGGAGCGGCGCTGGCGTATCAGCAGTTCATCAACAATCCCTCGTATATTGGGCTGCACCGGACGCCTTCCGGGAGCGCGCCGCCCAGCCCGGCGATGCTCAAAGCCTACCTAATGAACACAGCGCGATATATGACGGGCGCCGGGGCAAATGACACGCTGTGGTCAAATGTCCAGGGTATGGGAGAGATGAACCTTGGCGCGGCCTTCAACGGCGTGCAGCGGATCATCCGAGACCAAGTCCCGGCGGACCGGTTTACGGCGACGGGACAGGAGCGGTTATTCGTGGGGACGGTCGCGAACCCGGCGCAGCCGTTTCGGGTGACGCTAGCCTGGACGGAGCCGCCTGGGAACACCATGGGGAACGCCTACGTCAACGACCTGGACCTGGAAGTGACGGTAGGCGGGAACACCTACCGCGGAAACGTCTTTACCGGGGCAAACTCGACGACGGGGGGCGCGGCGGATTTTCGCAACAACGTGGAAAGCGTGTTCTTGCCGGCCGGAGTAAGCGGAAGCTTCCTTGTGCGGGTGCGGGCCACGAACATCGCGGGACAAGCCGACCCGACGGTGTCTGGAAACAACCAGGACTTCGCGCTGGTGGTGCAAAATGGGCAGCCGGCGACGGTGCCAGTCATTAGCGGATTAAGCGCGACAATTACGGCGGAGAGCTGCGCGCCGCCGAACGGCGTGCCAGACACATCCGAGACGGTGACAGTGAACGTGACGCTGCGCAACGACGGAACGGGGCCAACAGCTGGAAACCTGATTGCGACGCTGACGCCGACGGGCGGAGTGGGCACGATTGGAGGAACGAACCCGCAGAATTATGGGACGCTCGCAAGTGGCGCAAGCGCGACACGGCCATTCACATTCACAGTGAGCGGGACGTGCGGAAGCGCGTTAACGATGACGCTAAACCTGTCAGACAACAACGGAAGCCTTGGGGCTGTGACCTTCTCGTTCCAGATTGGCGTGCCAAACAATGTGCTGACGCAGAACTTTGACACAGTGACGCCGCCGGCGCTGCCGAGTGGGTGGACGGCAACCAACGCGGCCGGGCCCCTGCCGTTGTGGGAAACATCCAATCTGACGCCGGACACGTCGCCAAACTGCGCGTTTGTGGACAACCCGAGTGTGGTAAGCGACAAGCGACTGGATACGCCGCCCATCAACCTGACGACAAGCGCAGCGAAGCTGAGATTCCGCAACTTCTACAACCTTGAGGCTACATATGACGGCGGGGTGCTGGAGATCAGCATCAACGGCGGACCGTTCCAGGACATCCTGTCGGCCGGCGGAAGTTTCGCGACTGGCGGGTACAATGGGACAATCTCTACTGGATTCTCGAACCCGATTGGCGGGCGACAAGCCTGGACTGGAAACTCGGGCGGGTACATCACGACGGAAGTGAACTTGCCTGGGAGCGGCAGTCGGACGGTCGTCCTGCGCTTCCGAATGGGCAGCGATAGCCTTTTTGGGGCGCCGGGCTGGCGGATAGACACGCTGACGGTACAGGACGGCTTCAACTGCTGCGGCGCGGTGCTGACGCCGAACGTGACCTTCACGAGCCAAACGACGAGCGAGCTGCCGGGAACGCTCAACAGCGATGGGGACGGCTTCTTTGAGCCGTGCGAGACCCTGCAGTCGAACATCACTGTGACCAACACCGGCGGGGCGACGGCGACAACGACGACGGTGACCATCACGACGACGACGCCGAACGTGACGATTGTGAGCGGCACGACGCCAAACCTGGGTCCGATTGCGCCGGGCGGCAGCGCCACGGGCAACGTGACGTTCAAGCTTGCGCCGAGCTTCACGCCTGGCACGCCGGTGAACATCAATGTGTCGGTGGCGTTCGGCCCAGGAGGGCCGAGCCCGAGCATGTCGAGCTACCTGGTAACGACAGGCTGCCCGTTGTTGCCGGGGAGCACGTTTACAGGATCGAATACCGCGCCGATCACAATTCCAACTTTGGGAACGGCGACGCCATACCCCTCGACCATCTCAGTCAGCGGCATCTCCAGCCCTATCACGAAGGTGACGGTGACGATCAATAACTTCAACCATACCTGGCCAAGCGACGTCGGCGTGGCGCTGCGAGGTCCGGGCGGGCAGGTCTGCGTGCTGTTCAACAACGCCATCGGCGGGTCTGGCGGCGTGACCGGCCGGACTTACACATTTGACCAGACGGCGGCGACGGCGCTCCCGGCGACCGGCTTCCCGCCGAGCGGCACGTATCAGCCAAATAAC
>NKPT01000179.1 GCA_002254845.1 Chloracidobacterium sp. CP2_5A
CCGCTGCGCCTGCGCCGTCACCGCCGAAGCCTCCCGGAGATTGGAAACCTCCGCCGCCAGACCTTCGCGGACCTTGGCGATCTCCTCCTTGGCGCCTTCGAGCTGGAAGTAGAGCGCAACGTTGGCGACCAGCAGGGCAATCACCGCGCCAAACAGAATCGCAAACTTTTGTTTTGAGCTGTTGTCCTGCGGGGGAGGAAAGTTGTAGTTCGGGGAAGCCATCGATCGTAATTCCTTCTTCTGGTCTTTATGATACGCCCAGCGTTTTCCGCTTACGTCTACGACGCCCCCCGGTCCGGCGGGGTTTCTGCCAAATCGGCGCTGAAATCCAAGACCTCTTGCTTCGGACCGCCCGGCTCGAAACAGCGGCGACAGCGCGCCTCATAGGCGCCGGTGGCCCCGACGACGATCAGGGCGCCGGATTCCACCAGCCGCTGCGTGTGCTTGGCCGG
>NKPT01000269.1 GCA_002254845.1 Chloracidobacterium sp. CP2_5A
CGATTGAGCCGCTCGATTTCGGCGCTCTGCGCAGCGAGGCTCGCCGCCAGCTCGGCTTTGCCGTCGATGAGCGATTGCATCTGCGCGCGCAGTTCGGTCAGCTCCGCCTCATTTTGGCGGAGCGTTGTATAACGGCGTTGCGCGGCGGCGACGAGAGCGCTGGCCGTGGCGCCGAAGGTCGCAAGTTGCTGCGCCGCCTCCGTCACGGTCGTTTCGTCCTCGCCGTCGAGCGCTGCGGAGAAGGCGGCCAGGCGCTCGTCGAGCTGCCCCAGGCGGGCCTGGAGATCGCCTAGTTCGGCGGTGCGCGCTGCCAGTTGACCCTCCAGCTCGCCCTTCGCCTGGCCGAGCTCCTCCACCTGGGCCTGC
>NKPT01000304.1 GCA_002254845.1 Chloracidobacterium sp. CP2_5A
CATGAAAGACGTCTGGTGGGGCCACGGCGATGGGACCGTCGGCGTCTTCGGTGGCCACGTCAGCTTTGGCGACGCCCGCCGCTACTGGGATTTCCGCAGCCTCGGCCATGGCGACATCCGGTTTGAAGACATCATCGTCGCCCTCAACGACGTCGGCTATCAAGGTCCCTTGAGCGTGGAATGGGAAGACAGCCGGATGGATCGCGAACACGGCGCGACGGAAGCCGCGGCGTTCGTCAAACGGATGGATTTCAAACCCAGCGCTGCCGCCTTCGACGCCGCCTTCGAGAAAAAAAGAAAGTAACCGCGCCGACCTAGAGCTGTTTGACTTCCGTTAC
>NKPT01000233.1 GCA_002254845.1 Chloracidobacterium sp. CP2_5A
GATGAAAAGGGATCTGTGCATCGGATTCATGATAGTCTTATTGAGCATCAGCAGCGCGCAGACGCCGCAGCTGGTGCAAGTCTCAACTTTGCCAGCCTCAGCCGCGCTTGGGATTAGCGCAGATGGTCAGCAGGTAGTGGGTGGGAGCCTAGCTTGGAACGCGAACACCCCTGCCTTCTATTGGACTCCCTCCCGGGGCGAACTTCGTTTGCCGTTACCTGCCGGCGCGCGGCAAGCGCGCCGTGGGCGAGCGGGCCGCAGCTTCCTGACCCGGCGCTCCAAACGGCAACGCGCGCGGTGCCGGGTGGCAGTCGCGCGGGTCGCGTTGGCGACGGGAACGAGGTCGCCCGCGATCGCGTCGCGGGCAAACGGTCGCGCGCACGGCAGGAAC
>NKPT01000316.1 GCA_002254845.1 Chloracidobacterium sp. CP2_5A
CTTCGTATTCGCCACGCTCGAAGCCTCCATCGCCGCCTATCACCTGGCGTTTGGCCCCGACGGTTACCTCTACGTCACCGGACCAACTACTTCCAGCTTCGACACCGTGCAGCGCATTTCGCCCGCCGGCGAAGTGGAGGTTTTCTACCGCGGACTCGGACGCCCACAGGGTTTGGCGTTCGACACAGACGGCAACGCCTACGTCGCTGCGTCGCTCGGCGGACGCCGGGGCGTGGTCCGCATCAACCCGGATCGAAAAGCGGAACTCTATCTTTCGGGTCCAAACATCGTCGGCTTGGCGTTTTCGCCGTCGCGCGCGATGATCC
>NKPT01000370.1 GCA_002254845.1 Chloracidobacterium sp. CP2_5A
CTGCTCCGAGTTCCGGCGTCACCAGCCCGCGCGAGTAAGCCCCGGGGTCAGCCTGAAGCGCATGAATTTCAGCAAGCCGCGTCTCCATACGCTCAATTTCCTGTTCAAGGCGGGCTACCTCGGCTCGAAGTTCAGCGCGGCGCCGATTGCGCGTTTGCCTTTGCTCAGCCGCCTCGCGACGAGCTTCTCGACGATCTCTGTCAGCGAGTGAAATGGCTGCCATGGCTCCCGAGCATTCCGCGGCTTTTCGGCCGTGCGGAAGCCCGCCTGATGCCGCAGGGCGGCGCGCCTCGACCAA
>NKPT01000102.1 GCA_002254845.1 Chloracidobacterium sp. CP2_5A
GTCATACGGGTTGCGCAGGGCGACGCCCGGAAATTCCCCGCGCCGCATGGCGGCATCCGGAAGACTGGCGTAAAACAGCTCGCTCTGCTTGCGGCGGAGACCTTCATAATCGGCGTAGTAAAAAAGCCGGTTCTTCAGGATCGGGCCGCCGCCCGCAATGCCGAACTGGTTCTGCTTCATATCGGGCTTTTCACCCGTAACGGGCTTGAAAAATCCGGTCGCGTTCAGTGCCTTATTGCGGAGGAAATTCCAGGCCGTCACGTGAATGTCGTTCGTGCCGCTGCGGTAGGCGGCGATGATGGCGGCGCCGCCGGCGCGGCCGTATTCGGCGGAGAAGTTGTTGGTCACCACGCGGAATTCGCCAACGGCGTCTGGAGAGAGCTGCACCACCTGATTGGAAAAGCCCTGATTGGAGGTTCCGTAGGCGTTGTTGTCAACGCCATCGAGCATGAAGTTGTTGTAGGAGCTCCGCAGCCCGTTGACGTGATAGCTGGCGTCGCGGGCGCCGCCGATGCTGGTGCCCCGCAACGCCTGTACAGTACCGGGCGTCAACAGCGTCAAATCGGCGTAAGCGCGGCCGTTGAGCGGCAGATCCACAGCCTGCCGGCTGCCAATCACCGTGCCGCGCGAGGACGTGTCGGTCTCGACCAC
>NKPT01000310.1 GCA_002254845.1 Chloracidobacterium sp. CP2_5A
ACAATCAACCCGACCCGGTCACGCCGCTGGTAGGCATCCGTCAGGAGCGAGAGAATCGCGCCTTTGGTGGCATTCATGCGCTCGGCGACGGCCATGCTCCACGAGGCATCGACCAAGAACAAGACCAGGTTGGCGCTGCGCTTGACGCGGACTTTCTTCTGCAAATCACTTTTTTCGATGGCAAACGCCAGCCGCTTGCGCTTTTCATCGCGCCGCTGCTGGTAAGGGGCCGCCGCGCGAATGGTGGCATCGAAGGCGATGTCGGTCGAGCCATTTGCCGGGCGAGATTTAATGTAACGCCCGCGCCGTCGCTCGGTGACGGTCTCAGAGC
>NKPT01000111.1 GCA_002254845.1 Chloracidobacterium sp. CP2_5A
CGATTATATCGGCGCGAAAGATCCGATCAAACCGACTCAGTCCTCCAGCACCGCGGCAATCGCGTCGCAAACGTAGTCGACGTTGTTGCTGTTCAGCGCCGCCACGCAGATGCGGCCGGTGGAGACGGCGTAGATGCCGAAGTCCTTCTGCAGGCGCTCCACTTGCGCCGGCGTCAGGCCGCTGTAGGAGAACATGCCGCGCTGGCGCAGCATGAAGCTGAAGTCGCGCTTCACGCCGAGCGCCTTCAGGCCCTCGACCAGGCGCGCGCGCATGGCCTTGATCCGTTCGCGCATCTGGCCGAGTTCCTGCTCCCAAAGCGCGCGCAGCGACGGGCTGGTCAGCACCGCAGCGACCACGCTGCC
The DNA here is from genome assembly GCA_002254845.1 of Chloracidobacterium sp. CP2_5A. GTDB lineage: Bacteria > Acidobacteriota > Blastocatellia > Chloracidobacteriales > Chloracidobacteriaceae > Chloracidobacterium. The sequence goes on from NKPT01000111.1 coordinate 364, forward strand.
GCCATGCGTGGGCGGATTCGAATAGTTGGTGCGGATCACGCGCTTGAGCTGGCTCAGCACGCGCTGCGCCTCGTCCTTGTCGGACGTGACGATCGTCAGCGCGCCGACGCGCTCGCCGTACAGCGAGAACGACTTGGAAAACGAGCTGGCAACGAAGAAATTGATGTTGCTGTCGGCAAACAGGCGCACCGCGGCGCCGTCGGCGTCGATGCCGTCGCCGAAGCCCTGGTAGGCGAAGTCGAGGAACG
>NKPT01000184.1 GCA_002254845.1 Chloracidobacterium sp. CP2_5A
CGGCTTCGTCGGTCTCGCTGCGCTTGGTGATTTTGCAGACCACCAATTTTTGCTCTTCGCCGAGCCACTGGGTTTGCAGGATCGCCCGCAGCTTGGCGCCGCTCTCATGGCAGGCCTGCGCAAGCTGAATCAGCTCGGTTTCAACGAACTGAAACTCGCGCGTCTGGAGTTTGGCGACGTTCACGACGACGTCGACGCGCCGTGCGCCGCGGCGGATCAGGTCGCGGGCTTCGAACACCTTCACCGCGGTGGATTGCCAGCCGTAGGGGTAGGAACACAACGCCGCGAGCGCCGTGTGAGGTTGGGCATAGCGCGCGCACACCTCCACATCCGAGGGCCGGACGACAACCGCGCTGGCGCCGCACGCGGTGGCGCTGCTCGGCGGCGAGACGGCGCATGGCCGGACGCCCTGAGCACGCGCGGCACGCTGCTAGACTGAAATCGGGAA
>NKPT01000337.1 GCA_002254845.1 Chloracidobacterium sp. CP2_5A
GCCCTGAGGAAAACGATCGGCGCCAGAGTGTTTCTTGGGCTTGGCGCTTGTGTGGCAATGATGATGGTCGTCGGCGTGACCAGCATCGTGGGCTTGACGAATCTCCGCGATACGGTCACGGCGATGGCCAATAAGCAGGCGCGAAAGACGATGCTGATCAGCTCGATTTACGGCCAGGTCATGAGCCTGCAAGCAGCCCAGCGGGGTTTTTTGATCGGCGCGCTGACAAGCGACTCGAGCAAGATCCAGCGGGCCGACGCGCAGGTGGAGGAGGCCAGCCGGAAAGCAGGCGAGGCGCTGCGCCAACTGGAGC
>NKPT01000243.1 GCA_002254845.1 Chloracidobacterium sp. CP2_5A
AGCGTGCAGCCGAACGCCGGCCTGCCCGAGCTGGTGGACGGCAGGACGCATTATCCGCTGGCGCCGGAGGAGCTGGCGGCGCTGGCAGAGCCGGAGCGGACGATCGCCGTGGGGGCGGACCATGGCGGGTTCGCGCTGAAAGAGCGGGTGAAAAAGCTGCTGGAAGAAATGGGCTGGCGGGTGGAAGACGTGGGAGTGTACGAGGAAAAAACGGCGGATTATCCCGACATCGCACACGAAGCGGCGCTGCGCGTGGCCGAAGGGAAAGCGGCGCTGGCGGTCATCGTCGATGGCGCGGGCATTGGCAGCGCGATGGCGGCGAACAAGGTGCCGGGCATCCGCGCAGCCCTATGCTATGATAGGGCTTCCGCGCGCAACAGCCG
>NKPT01000380.1 GCA_002254845.1 Chloracidobacterium sp. CP2_5A
AAACTGCGACATCCGGGCTTCAGACGGATCATTCGGCAGAAAGCCGGCGTCCACGAGCTCGGCCAGCGATCCATAGCGCCCGTTGGCGGCGTGGAAGGACGCCTCGAGGCGCGCAATCGCGAGCATACTCGCCCGCGTCGCGTTGTCGCGCGATGACTGGCTGGCCGCGACAATGGCCTCGTCGGGTTGGTCTTGCTTTTTACAGGCCGCGCTCGCGGCGAGCGCCAGCGCGATGCCGACCGTG
>NKPT01000323.1 GCA_002254845.1 Chloracidobacterium sp. CP2_5A
CCTTTGTCATAGACATCCGCGACAGTTACGACCTTCCCGTGCATCTGGCCTACCGGCTGGCGCGTCACCCCGGTTGGCGCCTTGTCTACTTCGACGATGATGCGGCGGTTTTCGTGCGCGACACGCCGCAAACCGCGGCTTATCTGGCCGGGCGGGCTTACCGTCACCTGTCACCGTGGCAACCGGAGCGCTTCCGGGCGGCGCTGGCTAATGAAGCAACCCGGCGCGACGCCCTCGAGGAAATGAAGCGTGCACGGGAGCAATCCATGGACTCGGCCAATGCGCTGGCCCTAGCAGCGATGGCCGCACGCTTCTTCGGC
>NKPT01000035.1 GCA_002254845.1 Chloracidobacterium sp. CP2_5A
CAAGGAAGAAAAGCCAAACAAGGAAGAAAAGCCGGAGGAGAAGAAAGAGCCGGTCGTCGGCGCTGAAGGCGCGACCGGCAGCGCCGCGCCGGCCGCGGGCGCTGACCCAGGCAAGGACCCGAAATCCGGCGAGCTAAAAGCCGAGCCGGACGCTGCGAAGGGGAAAGCGGATAAGCCGGGCGAGACGAAAAAGTGATACCGTTTGGCTGGCCGTCGCGGCGGCTAGCCAGCGATGCCGAAGTGGTGGAATTGGTAGACACGTACGTTTGAGGGGCGTATGGGCAACCGTGGGGGTTCGAGTCCCCCCTTCGGCACCACCTCACCGCGAATGGCGCGTCGGGCAGGCGCGCCATTCGGCCTTAAGCGCGCCATTTGACCTTAGCTGGATGGCTTGAGATCAAAAACAAATTCGTGGACGCGCGTGTCGTCGGTCATTTCAGGATGAAACGCGGTGGCGAAAATCCGTCCCTGACGAACCCACACCGGGCGTCCGCCATATGTGGCCAACACTTCGACGCCGGGACCGACGGCCTCGATGACGGGCGCTCGGATAAAAACGATTTCCAGCGGCTCCGGGCCGAGCGCATCCACGGCGATTCGGGCTGTGAAGCTGTCTACCTGCCGCCCGTAGCCGTTGCGCCGGGCGGTTATGTCCAGCAGTCCAAGCGACGCCTGCGCGGGATGGGTAACGACGCGGGCGAGCAGAATCGCGCCGGCGCACGTTCCAAAGAGCGGGCGATCAGACGCCGCGAAGTCCCGCAGGGCGTCGAACCAGGGTTCGGCGCGCAGAAAGCGCAGCATGGTCGTGCTTTCGCCGCCCGGCAGAATCAAGCCATCCAGTCCGTCTAAATCAGCGATCCGGCGCGCGAGGCGAGGGCAGGCGCCGGCCCGCTCAAGCGTTTGAGCGTGCGCGGCGAAATCGCCTTGAAAGCTGAGTACGCCAATCGTTGGCGCGCGATGGAGCATAGGGTTCAGCGGCGGTTGGCGCGTTGGCCCGCGACTATAGCACGTCCGCCGGGCGTGACCAATGCCCGCGCGTCGCGGCGCCATTCCGACCCCGTCCTGACGCAAAGCCTGACACTGAAGTAATGTTTGACCTCTGTTTTACCCCAAAGTAGGCTGAAACCATTACGGCACATGCGCGTCAGCCCGTCGCTGCTCCTAAATTTCGCGCGCGGATTCCTCGATGAACGGGCGACAGCGCGGTTTCCGCAGCGGGCGCATTTCGCGCCATCCTTTTGTTTCCGTCCCCGCTTCAGCGTCCCCGCGAGTCAAGTTGCTGACGATGCCGCGCCGGCTTTGGGCGCAGTCGGCGAGAGAGACCTCTCTAGAGGGAGTTGCATATGGCTAGCTTTTCGTCCTACGCCAACGGGGTGAAGCGGTGGTACCAAAAACTGGAACTGCCGATGCCGCCGGAACGGATTTTCGGCGCGCATATGATGTTGATTGGTGGGCTAGCATGCCTGATTGGGACGTACTTCTTCGCCAGCATGACGATGTGGAACGACGGTTACGTGAATATCACGCTGCGTCCGCGTCTCATCTCGCTGGGCATTTACGACCCGTATGACACCGAGCAGATTCAGAAAGTATGGTTGCCGCTGATTGGCGAGTTCAGCGCGAAACACTTGCCCTTCTTCGGGCAGTATCCTCTGACGATGACCGATTTTCGGCTCTTTGGCTGGGGATCGTTCCACATTGGGCTAGGCCTGTGGCTGATTTACGCCGGCGCGGCCCACTACTACGGCGCGCGCGGCGGCGCGACCATTGGCGAAATCTTCTGGCTGCTGCCGTATGTGCCGGGCCTGAAGGGGCTGTGCCAGATCAAATGGTTCACGCCGGACGGGCCGTGGTACAAAGTCGGGCTTCCCTGGGGCAGCTTTGCCAACACGCCGTGGAAGATTTTGCGACGAACCTACGCCGACGCCCTCAGTCCGCACACGATTTACATCGGGCTACTATTTTTCATCTGGGGCTTGGTGCTGTGGCTCGTGCTGGATAAGCCGCCCGTGCCGCTCCAGCCGGCGCAGGTGATGACGCCCAACGGGATGATGCCGATTGAGCAGGCGCAGTTTCCGTACGGCTGGTATGACCCCTATCTCCGGCAGGTCATGCATCCGATGAACACCATCAACGGCGAAACCACGATGTGTTTCGTCTGGGGCGTGCTGTTCGTGGCGCTGGGCGCGTACTGGTGGTATCGGCCGCCGCGCAGCGTCAACATCACGCACCTCGAAGACACAAAGGCCGTCTTCCATGTGCATTTGACCGCTATCGGGTATGTGAGCTTCGCGCTGGCCATCGTCGGCTTTCTGGCGCTGCGCAACCACCCGTCGTACCTGATGCTCAACGATATGAACGTCATCATCTACGGGAAAAAAATCGTCAATCCCGGTCGGATGATTCACAACATGATCACCTTCAACCATGTGCAAGTCGGGCTGATCTACGTGGCGGCGGGCGTTTTCCACGGGGGGCAGTACCTGCACGGGCTGAATATTTCCGGGGCTTACCGGCAGGCGCGCTCGAAGTTCATCACCTGGTTCCAGAATCCCGACCTCCAAACGAAGATTGTCGGAACGACGATGTTCGTCAGCTTCGTGACCGTGGTGTTTGGCTACGGGATGATCTGCTGGAACACGGGTTCCGAGCTTGACCTCAACTTCGGCATCTATCAGTTCCGCTCCTATCGGGCGATTCAGATGGACGGCGAAGCTGGCAACGTGGGCTACCGCGTTTTCCGCCCGAAAAATCCGTGGGACCCAACCGCCGGCGGGGCCTGGGTGACGAATCCCGACGGCACGGCTAAGCTGGTCAAAGCGCGAAACTTACAGGTTGGCGACCGCATCCTCAACGAGGAACTCGGCATTGGATCATCTCCGACCTACAGTTTCACGACGATCGAAGAGATTAACTACAAGCCCGAATGGGGGCAGTCGAAGCTCTACGCCGTGCAGTGGGGAAGCTGGACGCACTTCCTGCGCAAGGTCAATCCGCTGTTCTGGGTGGATAAGGGCATCTGGTACCTCCAAAACCAGAAGACGTTTGAGGCTTCCCGCAAGGCTGACGAGGCTTATCTGGCCGCCCACCTCAAGGCGGTGAGCCTGCTCAATCAGCTCGACGAAGCGAAGTCCGACGAAGATAAGAAGAAAGCCCAGGAGGCTGTGGACCAGTTTCGTCCCGACCTCGAAAAAGCCCATGCCAGCATGCTCGAGTGGAACGAGCGGCTGGCGAGCACGCCGGCGGTGCTCTACTCCAACCTGCGCGACCAGCACCGCGACGGCGAAATCAACGATGCCATTTTCTTCTGGCTGATGATCGGCGGCTGGCTGTTTGGCTTCATCCCGCTTCTGCGCATCGCCTTCCACAACTACCAAAGCCCGTGGTACAGAGACTTTGAATGGCGCAAGCAGTCGCCGGACTTCCCGTGCATCGGACCGGTCAAAGGCGGCACGTGCGGCGTCTCGATCCAGGATCAGCTCTGGTTCTGCATCCTGTTTTCCATCAAGCCGCTCTCCGCCATCGCTTGGTATCTGGACGGCGGCTGGATTGCGACGATGATGGCGCGCGGCAACGAGGCCTACTACCTCACGCACAACATCAGCCACACGGGCGGCGTGTTCCTCTACATGTGGAACGAGACCACGTGGATTTGGACGGACAACCACCTGACGGCGATGCTGCTGTTGGGCCACCTCATTTGGTTCGTGAGCTTCGCGCTCTGGTTCAAGGATCGCGGCTCGCGCGCGGAAGGCGGCGACATTCAAAGCCGCTGGGTGCGCCTGATGGGCAAGCGGCTGGGCATTAAGACGCTCCAGGAGGTGCGCTTCCCAGTCTCGAACTTGGCGACGGCGAAGCTGTGGGGCACGGTCTTCTTCTACACCGGAACCTTCGTGTTGGTGTTTCTCTACTTTGCCGATGGGTTCTTCCAAAATCGGTAGCTCAAGCCGGCGGATGACCGCGCGCCTGTCATCCGCCGGCGCTTTCCCGGCCGCGCGCCGAGTCCTGTAACAAAGTTCACATTGCCGCCGGTGACGGTTGTGAACATTTTTTCAATACGGGCCTTGAAAAAAGTATCCGTCATCTTCCGGTGTGAAAGGCAAAGTCACCATGGCAGACGAAAAAGTAGAAACGACCAATGGCGCGCCGGCGAAAGCCGCGGCTAAGGCGCCGGCCAAAGCCGCGGCTAAGGCGCCGGCCAAAGCCGCCGCGAAAGCGCCTGCGAAGGCTGCGCCGCCGCCCATTCCAGGACCGCCGAATCGACTGTCGCGCCCGAAGACGGCAGCGCCCAAGCGCAAGCGCGACAGGCAGATTTACACGATTATTGAAGAGCTGTGCATTGGCTGCGGCTTCTGTACCGATGAGTGCCCGCCTAAGGTCAATGCCATTCTTCCGCGCGATGTGGAGGCCGTTCTCGATGGCGGCGAAACCTACTGGATTGACCAAGCGCGGTGCATTAGTTGCTCGCTGTGCTTTGTGGCCGGCACCTGTCCGACGGATGCCGTGGTGTTCACGGAGGGCGGCGTCTCGCGCACGCAGTACATGGAAGACTACATGCATATCGAGATGGTTGATCAGCCGTACTGGCGCGAGCGCAACGAATTGTCCCGGATCGGGTCAATCCTGTGAAGTACGATGGAAGCGCGGGCGCGCCCCGATGCGGCTCGCGCCTAACGCCTGACCCCGGAGCCAGCCGCGGTAGCTTTTAGGCTACAGGGCCTTGCAGCGATCGCGGCGCGGACGGATGGAAGCCGCGTCCTGAAAATAAAGGCTTCCGCTTTCTGCGTCCCCTGCGCTTGAACCCCCGCGACCAGATTGGCGCGGGGCATTTAGGCTGGCTCAAGCGGCTTGCCAGCCTTGTTACTTCCCTCTTGCAGGAGACCGCCGTATGGCAAGCAAACTCACAACCTCAAACTATGACCTTGACCTTGATGCAACCGGGTGGGGAACGCTCCGCGCCGAAGCCCGAGTTTCCAACGTGCCTTCCGCTTCCCCCCTACTGCCGATTGACGGCGAGCTGAAGCTCGAAGCCAAAAAAATTGAAGACGATGTGGTGCGGCTCACCTTTTTCGGACAATCCATTGTGGACGGCATTCTCGGCCGCGTCGAAGGGGAGTCGGATATCGCCAACGAGTCGCCGACGCGCCGCGTCGCCGCCGGCGACGGCAAGATAACGGTCGGCAAGTTCTCGCATCGCTTCGAGTTTGAAGGCGTCGTGGATTGTCTGCGCTACTGGCGGTCAAAGGCCATTGACGACAACATCATTGCGCGCAAGCAGCGCTTGCTGTGTGGCAACCTGTTTCACGACCTGTCCATTCGCGTGCCGCTCGACAGCGAGGAAGTCATTGACACGTGGCTCGAGATGCAGGACGCCTTTCGTAACTCGCCCAATTTTGGCGATTACATCAAGGACGTGTGGCTGATTGGGCCACTGTGGAACGCGCTTGAACAGACCGGGCAGAGCCTCGACAACATTGACGTGTATTACTTCTCGGAAGTCGAGGGGGGCGAGAAATCGCGGATTGACTTTCGCTTCGCGGGCGGCGGCACGGGCATCGTGGACTCCATTAGCCGGTGGCTTGAACTCTTTCCGATTGACGGGTTAGGCAAGCCGGTTAACCAGGGCGGGCGCGTCGCGCGGTTGCAGGGGAACTTCAATGCCAGCGTGCAGGGCATTGAAGTCAAGCTCTTCGTCGAGTTGCCAGGCTTTTCCGTCCCGATTGAGGGCGGCAAGCGAAAGATTCTCAACCATCCGCTTGTGCCGCTGGCGCACCACGGGATCGCCGTGAACTCCGAGCCGGCCGAGCTCGGCATTCGCTTCAAGGTTTCGATTCCGAAGGGCAAAAAGTTCATCGAGACCGCCAACAGCTTTGAGTGGGACCGCGTGGCTGAAAACGTGCGCGTGTTCACGGGGGGGCGCTACAAGGCATGGGCCGAAGGCATCTGTAAGGGCAGTTACTCGCCGTTTGACATTTTCTTCGGGTGATGCTCCCTGGGCAAGGAGGCTTCCGCGACGCGGTTGCGGGGCAACCTAGGCGCGGCAGGCAAAACAGCGGTCAAGTTTAGACGCTGGAGCGCGGGGCAGGCGCGGCGCGCTCCAGCCGGGGGAATCATGACGGGCACGCGAGTCATCATCTATTCCGGCAAGGGCGGCACAGGGAAAACGACGGTCTCGGCAGCGACAGCTGTGACGCTGGCGGCTGCCGGGAAAAGGGTTTTGGTCATTTCGAGCGACCCGGCGCACTCGCTGGGAGATGTTTTCCAGATGTCGCTTTCGCGGACGGCGCCGACCCCGATTGCCGAAAATCTCTTCGGCTTGGAAATTGATACGCTCTACGAAGCCAAGCGCAACATGGGCAACTTCGAGAAGTTTGTGTCGGAAAGCTATGAAAAGCGCGGGATTCGCTCTTCGGTGGCCTCCGAGCTTTCGACGCAGCCCGGCCTCGATGAAATCTTCTCGCTGGTGCGGCTGCACCGCGAAGCCCTTTCGGGTCAGTGGGATGTTGTCATTCTTGACACCTCGCCCACGGGGAACACCCTGCGCCTGCTGGCCTACCCCGAGCTGATCGTTGGCGGCAGCGCCGGCAAGAAGCTTTTCCGCCTGTATCAGGGGATGTCCTCGATGATGAAGCCGTTTGGCTCATCCAACGGCCCCGACCCGGAATTTTTCAACGAAGTCAATCAGTTGCTTGACTCGATGAACCAGGTAAGCGCGTTTCTCGCCGAGGAAAACGTCACGCTGCGCTTGGTGCTCAACCCGGAAAAGCTTTCGATTCTGGAAAGCAAGCGGGCCTATACCTTCACGCACATCTACGGGCTGACCATTGACGCGGTGGTCGTCAACAAGATTTACCCGGTCGGGGAGGCGCTGCGGGGCGCGGAGCTGGGCAGTTATTTTGACTACTGGTCAAGGCTCCACGGGCGTTACTTGGATGAAATTGAGTCGTCTTTCGCGCCGCTGCCGATTTTCAAGCTGTTTCTTGAGCCTTGCGAGCCGCTGGGCGTGGACGCCTTGCGCCAGGTTGGCGTCAAAGCCTTTGGCGAAACCGACGTTGGCCGCGTGCTCTACAGCAAGAAAAACATGTGGGTCGAGGAGCGGCAGGCCGCCGACCCGCCGGACGTCCGGCGGTTTGTCGTGCGGATTCCCTTTCTGGCGGAAAGCGAGCATGTCGAGGTGCAGCGCGTCGGCATGGACCTTTATATGTGTATTGGGCGGGTGGCGCGGAGCGTCTCGCTGCCGCGAATTTTGTCCAACGCCGAGATGGCGGGCTATGCGGCGGAAGGCGAGTTGCTGACGGTGACGTTCCGCGAGCGCGCCCGCGAGCCTGAGCCGCCCCGTTTGACGCGGCTGCGACGTTCCCCGGCCGGCGCTTGATTTGGCGCTTGATTTACGCGGGGTTGGCCGCGAGCGCCCCGCCGACGCGAGGTCTAAAGAGCATGAAAAACATCAAGATCATGATCATGGCGCTAGGCGGCGCTTTGGCGCTACTGGTCGGCGGCTGCTTCGTCGGCTCCCGCGACCCGAACGAAACCCGCTATCCGAAAGAGCCAATGCCGCTTCAGAACCAAACTTCCAAAACGGCCGAGGAAATCGCCCGCGAGAGCATCGCGCAGAACACGCCGAGCATGCGCGACGCGGCGACGCTGCGCGATCGCGTCACGCCGGTCAACTTGCAGCAGGTCAACGAGCAGGATGTCGCCGGCAACGATCCGATGGGATCGCCCGCGCGGGTGGAGCTCAACGAAGGCGAGATGTACCGCGACCCGCTTGAGATTTATCGCGAGGGGCGCGCGCTGTTTCAGAACAACTGCGTTGGCTGCCACGGCCATAATGGCTGCGGGAACGTGCCCCGCTCGACAAACTTCACGGATCCCGGCTGGCAGGAAAACAACTCGGACGGCGGCATCTATTCCTCGATTTACAACGGCAAGGGCATTGGCAACGGCGGCGGCGCGATGCCGGCTTACTACAATCAGTTGAGTCCGCAGCAAATTCGTTACTTGGTGACTTATTTGCGCGCTTTCAAGGGGAGAGAATGCAATGGCTTGCCGACCCTGAACGATGTCGAGCGCATGGTCGCCGAGCGCCAGAGCAAAAAGCCGTGAGAGACTTCCTGAAGCGCATTGATACGCGGAGAGGCGCCGTGGCATGTAGGAGGGCCACCACCCGGAGGACATCTCAAGGAGTTATGATCATGACGGACACAATGAAAAAAGTCGCCCTCTTGGGCTTGACGGCGGTGATGGCCACGGGGTGTTTCGTCGGCGCGCGCAACGCGAGCGAGCCGCGCCTTGGAGCGTCGCCCATCGCTTTGTCCCGCGCCGCGCCGGCGTTTCTGCGCGAGGCGCAGGCGCTTTACGAAGGCTCGACGGATGGACTGCCCAAGGAAACGCCGGCCGATGAAATCGCGCATTACAAGGCGATGCTGGCCGAGCTGCAAACGCGCAACTATGCCGCCTGCTCCGGCTGTCACCAAGCGAATGGCGGCGGCAACAAAGCCATTAATGCCACCAACTTTCAGGATGCCGGCTGGCAGCGGAATAACTCGTCGCCGGGCATGGTCACGTCGATTGTCAACGGCAAGGGCAAGGTCATGCCCGCCTACAAGGATAAGCTGACGCTTCAACAAATCAACTATCTCGTCGAATACATCCGTCGCTTTGAGAGGGCGAAGTCTGACGCCGCGCCGATTACGGCCGGTATCCCGCGCGGCGCCGCGCCCAGCGATCCGCCCCCGGCGACGGAGGAGGCCGTTCGACGCTGAATAAGCGCCTTCCGCTCCCGGCTTATCGGGGGCGGAAGTCACTCCGCTCGGCCGCTCCCGGCGACGGCTGCAAGCTCCTCCGCTTGCGCTCTCTCGCGCTCCAAAGCCGACTGAACGAGCCACGTCACTCGCGGCAAATCGGCAATATGATCCAGCGCCTTGCCCGCGCCGCGGAGCGCGACTGGAATGTAGCGCAGATAGACCGGGTTGCGGCGCGCAGCGAACTGATAAGCGTACGTGCCAATCGCCTTGAGCAGGCGCTGCGCCTGCATAAGCTGATACTCGCGCTCAAACTGCGCCCGCGAGGCGTAGCATTGCGTTCCGAAGGCCGCAACGTGCAGTCGCCAGAATTGCTCTTTGAGCGCGGCCTGAAAGTCATCGTCGAGCGCGGCGTAGGGATCGCCCAGCAGCGAGGCCAAATCGTAGGTCGCTGGACCCATCCGCGCATCCTGGTGATCAATGACCCAGAGCTTTCCGGCGTGGCGCATGAGGTTGCGCGCATGGTAGTCGCGGTGACAAACCACCCGCGGCGCGCGGGCTAGGCGGTAAGTTAGCGCGAACAGCTCGCCCAGAATGAGCGATTCCTCTGTCGCTGGCAGCCGCCACTGGCAGTACCGCTCGACGTAGTTGCGGAAGAAGTAGTTCATCTCCCAGAAGAGCTTTTCATCGTCGAAGGCCTGCCGCCAGGCGATGGAGTCCCGCGCTTGCGCCGCCAGGGTCGTTTTCTGGATGTCCACGATGAGGCGCAACGCCTGGTCGTAGTCCACGCGGCGGGCGATTTCCGGCTGATCGGCCAGGGCGTCCTGAAGGCGACAGTCGCCCACGTCCTGCTGTAGGACCACGCCGCGCCGATCATCCACCTTCAGCACGCGGGGCACGGGAATCCCGGCCGCGTGAAAGAGGTCGGTGACCTCTAGATAGGCAAGCGCCTTGGCGTCGAATTCCTCCGCATAGACGGCGGCGATGAAGGTTTCATCGGAGCGCCGAATGCGGAAGTACATTCGGGTTGAGGCGTCGCCCAGCAGCGGCTCGACGGCAATGGGCGCGTCTTGGAAGTAATCGCTGAGAAAAGCGGAGAGGTTGTCCGTAGGGCGCGGAAGCGGGCAATGGTCAGCGTTCATTCAGGTTGGGTGAGGCGGTTTTCGTTGGATTGGCCTTGCGCTGGTCGGGCGCGGCTGAGGAGTGGCGCCAGCTTTGCCACAGCTTGACGCCGCGCTCAAGGTCGCGTCCGGTAAACTGGTATGTCGCGCCGTCGGAGAGGGTCACCGTCAGGCGACCTCGGCTCGCCTGCATCGTGGCGATGGCTTCAGTCGGGATGGACAGGCTTTCCGCGCCGCTTGGCGAAGCAAAGGCCAGCCCAGCGGCTGAGAAGCGCAGCGTGCCGGGCTGCGCTGATTGGCGGGCGCTGGACTGGCGGGCGGCCGGCAAGGAAACCGCCGCTGGCAGGGCTTGGTCATCGGCTTGTTGGCGCTCAAGCTGTCGCAGGCGGAGGGAGAGCGCGCGGTCTTCCGGGAAAAGACGCGCCAGGCGACGGTATTCGGCAACCGCTCGGTCAAGCCGGCCCTGCGCGACGTAAGCTTCCGCCGCTTCCTGAGCCGCGCGGCGCACCGCGGCGCGTAGCGTCTGCGCCTGCGTCTGTCCGCGGTCATGAGCGAGCACCTGCGACAAGTAAAAGTAGGCGCTCGCCTGCGGCGGGTCCAGGTAGCGCCCGTCGGCCATCGCCGCTTCGGCGCGCGCCAGAAAGCGCGCCGCCTGCCCGCGGTTGGCTTCAATCAGCTCGGCGATGCGCGCGACGCCGGCCTTGCTTCGCTCGTCGCTCGGAAAGCGCGTCAGGAGCGTCGTGTAGGTCGACTGCGCTGCGGCGAGATCGCCGCGCCCGGCAGCCAGCTCAGCCTGACGAATGAGGGTATCCCGAATGCTGGCGCGCAGATCGCTCGCCGGCCCGTTATCCGGCTGAATTAGCAGAACCGCGTCGGCGTAGTAGAGCGCATTGTCGTTGGCCGGGGCGACCAAATCGCCGCGTTGGAAGGCGTCCGCCGCATGCTGCATAAACTCGGCAATCCGCTCGGTTGGCGCGCCGTCGCCCACTGCCGATAACGGCGGATCAGACCTAACCGGCTGGAGGACAAAGCTGACCGCGACCTCCGCGCCGCTTTGCTCAAGGACGACCTCTTGCTCGGCCAGGAGGAAGCCGTCCCGAACGGCTCGCAGGGTGTGCGGTCCAAAGGCGACGCGCTCAATCGTGCAGGGCGCGGAGCCTATGCGCCGTCCGTCTAGCCAGACTTCAGCCCCAGGCGGCATCGTCACGACATCCAGCCTGCCCAGGGCGGATGGATACCGCGTGTAAAGCAAAATTCCAGCGCTGACCAAGGCGGCGACCAAGAGAAAGCCGAGCGCGACAACCGTCCAGCGCCCGACGCTTCCGCGCTTGGCGAGGACAGGTCCGAGTTGCGCGCGCGAGAAAGAGGCGGTCGTCATTGGCTCCCCGATTAACCGAGCGTCGCCGTTTTGACGCGGCGCGCCGGCCCTTGTTCGCGAAATGGCGTCAAGTGTAGATTTTGGATTCTCCGAGCGTCAACACGCCGCGCAGGTGGCGCGAGCCGTCAGCCGGCTCGCCATGCGTTGAAGATCCTTCGCTTTTGTCATCCGCAGTACGCTATGAGCCGCGCCGCCGCCTTTGCACCCGATACGCCCACTGAGACCCTGATTGGCCTGTTGTCCGACCCGTCCGCTCAAGCTCGCCTGCAGGCCGTGGAAGCCCTGCGCTTACGCAAGGAAGCGTCCGCCTTGCCGGCGCTCTTGCCGCTCCTGCACGATCCCGATTGGTGGGTGCGGGTCGCCGCGGCCGACGCTGTGGGCGCGCTTGGCGATGCCTCCACGACGCAGGCGCTGCTTGCCGATTTACAGCACCCCGATCCGCTGGTGCGCAGCTCGGTCACGCTCGCGCTGGGGCAGCTGCGCCACAAGCCAGAGTTTGAGCGGATGCTCCCGATGCTGAGCGACGCCCACCATTGGGTGCGCTACGCGGCGGCCGTCGCGCTGGGCGAGCTCGAAGACGCGCGGGCTGCGGACGTTTTGATTCCGGTGCTTTTAGAGGATGCCGACTATCTCGTGCGGGCCGGCGCCGCTCGCTCGCTAGGCAAAATCAAGCATCCCAAGGCGATTCGCCCGCTGCGGCGGGCGGTCGTCAAGGACGACAACGAGCTGGTGCGGGCGGACGCCTTGGAAGCCCTGCGCTGCATCTGGAACGGCTCGCTCGGCGACGATGCCTAGCGCGCTTCTTGAGCTTTCAGGTTCCGGGCGACCCTATGCCGGGTCGCGCTAACGCGCCGCCGCCCGTTACGGCGACCTAAGCCTTTCGAGGGCGCGCGTCACGAAGTCGTCCCGCCCGCCGGTCAGCGCGGCCGCCTTCTCGTAGGCCGCAATGGCGGCGTCTTTCTGTCCGGCGCGCTCATGCGCGTAGCCCAGCTCGCGCCAGACGCCGGCCTCGTTCGGAAGCAGCTTGGCGGCTCTGGCGAGCGTGTCCGCAGCTTGTTCAAGCCGCTTTTCGCGCGACAGGGCGAGTCCCAGCGCGAACAGGAGCGCCGCGTTATCAGGCTGGGCCGCGACGGCGCGCTCCAGCTCGGGAATGGCCTTGGCGAATTGCCGTTGGGCGACGAGCAAGCGGCCGCGCAGTCCGGCGGCGAGCAGCGGCTCGGACCGATTGACTTTTTCGATGCTTGCCGCGGCGCGCTTCGCGGCAGCGGCATCCGGCGCGACGGTCATGCCGGCGACATCGAGTTCCGCCAACAAGCGCCAGGCTTCGGGTTGGCGCTCATCCCGCGCAACCGATTGCGTCAGCGCTTGGCGGGCCGCGGCTTCATCGCCTTGCCGGTAATGGGCATAGCCAAGGAGCGTCAGCGTCGCGGCTTCAACTTCCAGGCGAGCGGCGGCGAATTCCAGTTCGGGAATGGCGGCCGCGAAGTCGCCGGCCAAAAAGAGCGCCTTGCCCAGAGCTAGCCGCGCAACGGCGTCTTCGCGCTTTTCCAGCGCGCGCGTTAGCTCCGCGGCCTTGCGCAGGTCCGCCGCCGCCGCCGCGTATTGCTTCAGTTGCAGGCGGCACAGGCCAATCAGGCGATAGGCCGCGGCCTGTTCGGGATACTGGACGGCGACCGGCTCAACGGCTTCCAGCGCGGCGGCATATTGCGTTTGCTGGTAGAGGGAAATGCCGCGCTGAAGGCGCGCCTGCGCGTCTTCGTCGTCGCTGAAAAGGCGTTTGGCTTCCTGCGCCGAGATGGTGCAGACTAGCGCCAGGACAAGCGGCATAGCCCAGCGCCCCAGAGGATGGCGCGGGCGAGCCGCCCTTGGCTTCGCTTGCGTTTCCTGCGCGCGTCCCCGCATCCCGTATAGACACTTCCAAGCTGAGCGGATTACCATCAATGTCATATCCTATACTGATTTAGGGCGTTTTGCCCAATCCGCGCCCAGCGCGACTTCAATCCTTACCGCCAGACTCGCTATGGAACACCGTCGAGCGAACGACACGCCGCTTACTGAGGCCGATATTGAGCTCTTCAACCGCTTTTATGTGGATTTTCTGCGCAAGCGCTTGGATGACCCAGTGTCATTTCTCAAAGTGGGCACGCTGTTGCGCCGCGGAGACCTGCGCCACGCCATGCAGGAGACCATGACGCTGCGCCCGATGTTCGAGCAAGCGATTCCGAACGTTCGTCAGCGCGACCTGCTGCTGAGCTTTCCCGGCGTCTTGCCCAATCTGCACAGCATTCTCTTTGACCTGTCGCAGAGCTACGGCGTGGAAGGCGCTACCGTACAGATTATGAAGCGCGAGCAGGTGGAAACGCACCTCGACGGCACGGAAATGTTCCGCCTCGACGTTGACAAGGCAATGGAGGATTTTCCCTCGCTGCCGGACGACGACCGGCAGGCGCTGCTTCGGCTCCTGCAGGCGCGCCCGGGCGAAGCCACGCTGCGGTTCCTGCTGGTCATTTTAGCCGATCATCTTTTCCTGGTGGCGCTGCCAAGCAACGCGACCGAAACCACGCCGGCGCTGGGGCGCTTGCGCCAGTTAATTGAAGCCCGACTCGGCGAAAAAGCCGATGAGCTAATTGTCGAGTTTTTCACCGTGGGCGGCGGGTATATTCGGCGCGCTGGCGAAGGGCTGGTTTTTGGCGGTAGCAATCCGCTGTTCGATCCGATCTACGCCGCGCCCGAAGCGCCGGCGGTTAAGGTTTTTCAGCAGCGGTGGCAGGAACACAAGCTCTCGCTTGTCAAGCGCATCCTCTCGGCCGAGATGCCCGAGCTCATTGTCGCCTTCGACCGCTGAGCCAGCCCGTCATTTTTCCAGCCGTTTTTCAGCGTCAGCGTCCAAATATTTTTCGAGCGGCTTGTTGCAAAACGTCCAGCTCGAAGGGCTTGGCCAAAAAGCCCACGCGCTCCGACGGAAACATCCGGCGAACTTGCGCGACGATGTCCGTGCCGGACATGATAATCGCCCGCGCATCGGGGCGCCGGGCCAGCACTTCTTGCGTAAGCTGCAAGCCATTGATGCCGGGTATTCGGACGTCCGCGAGCAGACCCCGTAAGCGCGGCAGCGCGAGAGCTTTCTCTAAGGCTTTATCCCCGTGGCGCGCCAGGGCGATCTCATACTCCGGCTCCAGCAACTCGGCGTATAGCTCGCACAGAAGCTCCTCGTCATCGACGATCAGAAGGCTGGGCTTTGGCATAAGTCATTTCAAATCCGAAGAATAAGGGCACAGCAAAGCTACGCCGCTTATCTATTGCGCGTTAGGCGCCTCTTGGGGGAAGTCCGGGCTAAGTGGCTAGCTGAGTCAGCCCCCTGTAATCCGCGCCGAGTGTCCGTTCCTGAGCTTCTATGGCGGAAAGATAGTCGTAGATGACGAGCCCGCGGCCAGGCTGAACTCGCGCAAGCCGCTCGGCGCAGAAATGATAGGGAATGCTCTTGCGTTGGCGCGCCCGGCGGAAAAGGGCGACGACCTGGATAGGCACAAAAAAAACCAACTGGCGCGTGGCAAACTCGACCAAGAAGCCCGAGATCGCCCCGCAGTCCGCCATCCGCTCCAGAAATGTCACTTGGTGCGGGTGCAAGTTGTCGAAGTCGAGCGAGTCCCGCTTCGTTGTCTTGGCGTCATAGAAAATACCCCTCCCAGTTGGCGCTATGACGCCGCCGTAGTCCGGCTCGCCGCGCGACTCTGGCACAAACGCGCGCGGGTAGCCTTCCTGTTCGCTAGCAAGGGACTGCCTCAAGCTTGAGGAGGGCATGGTATCTCCCGTTTTCAGATGCGCCAGCGACGGCGAGGGCGGAACGATTAGTCCCTGACGGCGGATATTTTTGGGCACAACATACTTGCCCGGAATGGCCTTGCGCGTGATGCAAGCGCGTCCGAGCTGCTCATACGCTTCGTTCGTGCGGTTAATCGCTTCCTGAAAGCCGCTTCCACGCTCCGCGCCGCGCTGTTGTCGTCCGCGCGTCATAGCTCAGCTTCAGGCGCGCGGCTGCCCTATCGTCGGACGAGCCGCAAAAGCGAAATCTCCGGCGGGCATTGGTAACGAATCGGTAAAAAGATCGTTCCCAGCCCGCGATTGACATAAATCTGAGTTTTTTTCATCTGCGCCCAGCCGCGGGTGTATTGCTTCCCGTGGCGGTTAAAAGAAATGGGCGCGCCGATGACGGGGAGCTTGACCTGTCCTCCATGCGTGTGGCCTGACAGCACCAAGTCGCACTCGGCCAGCGACGCTTCCTTGATAATGTTCGGGTTATGGGAGAGCAAAACGCGCGTGTCCCGTCGCCGCGTCCCCTTGAGCGCGGCGACCAGGTCGTGATTGCGCGTCGTCGTGTCCCCAAGGCCACAAAGGTAAATAAACCGCCCGCCAATGTAAATCGGAATATTAGAGTTGTTTAAGACAGGAATGCCGTTTCGCTCGAAAGCCTCAGTCACAGCCGAGGCGCCAACCCAGACGTCATGGTTACCCAGGACCGCAAACACGCCGAAGCGCGCGCGCAATCGCCCTAGGCACTCGGCGCACGGCTCGACATAGCGCGTCGTATGCGTCACGTAATCGCCGGTCAGGACAACGATATCGGGACGCAGGGCGTTGGTTTCGGCGACGGCTTCCTCAAGGCGCTCCAGCGATAGGTACGGGCTGTGATGGATATCCGAGAGCTGGGCGATCGTGAAGCCATGAAAGTCATCCGGCAGGCCGTCAATTGCGATGTCCTGGCGGTCGATCTGAAAGCGGTAGGTTTCCTCAACTTCGAGGTTGGCGCGCTCGATGAAGTCCGCCGTGAATTCGAGCAGGGCGTCGCGCTGCTTGAGGCTGCGCGGGCGCTTGGCTTTGGGATGACTGAGCCGGTGGCGATTGAGAATCCGAGCGATGGGCATGGCAAACGGCGGGAGAAAGCGAAACGACCATCGCTTTCGGTTCAATGAGCGAGCCCCCAGCTAGTCGCGAAAGGCGGCGCGCTCGATCTTTTTCCAAAAAGCCATAAATCTTTTGGGGACTGGGCCACTATACGGCACGAGCTTGGGCTTTGGAAACTGTTGAACCGTCAGCCCGCGCTCCTCAAGCCGGCGGACGAGTTGCCGATACCGCGGCGCGTAGGTTTCCGTGACCGCGATGCGCGTCGCGCCGCGCGACCGGCAGAAATCCAGGATCTCTTCCTCGACCTTGCCGCGGCGCAGCTCCTTGTCCGGGTTTGGGATGCGCTCATAGAGGTCCACAATGCACTCATAGATGAAAAACAGCCGTTTGAACGTCAGACGGTAGCGGCTTGTCAGCAGCGCCTCGTCAAAGACGAAAATGACTGGCGCGGACGGATAGGCTTGCAGCGCCGCGTCGCGCGGCGAGAGCGAATCGCCATGCAGCCAGACGCAAACGGCGGAGGCTGTTTCGACAGATTGCGGCATAGGCGGCGGCGGTTGGCTGGTGACGTACTGTGTGTCAACCCGGTCGCGGATTGCAATGAAAAATGCCCCGTTTGAAGGATTTTCGATTGAGCGGACAAGCCGTCTAGCTCTGCGCGAGAATCCAACCGCCGCCCAGGACGCGCTCGCCATCGTAAAAGACGACGGCCTGCCCAGGCGTGATAGCTTTCTGCGGCGCGTCAAAGACCACGCGCGCATTCCCGTCAGGCAACGGATAGACCGTCGCCGGCGCTTCCTCGTGGCGGTAGCGAATGCGGGCTGCGCAGCGCAGCGGCGCGGTCGGCGCTTCTCGAGCAATCCAGTTGAGGCGGGTCGCCGTCAGCGACTTGCCTGGCAACTCTTCCTCGAAGCCAACGATCACCCGCGCCCGCGCGGCGTCAATGCCGATGACATAGAGCGGGCGCCCGTCGCCCGCGTTCACGCCGATGCCGCGCCGCTGCCCGATCGTGTAGCGGTGCGCGCCCGCGTGCTGACCGAGGACGCGCCCGTCCGTCGTGACAATCTCCCCCGGTTGCGGCAGGTTGCGGCGCAGACCGAGCTGCACTAGCGGCCCCGTGACTGGCGACTGCGGGAGCCCGTCCACTTCGCCGCCGGCTTCGGCCACATACCGCTCAATGAATCGCGCGTAATCGCCGTCGGGAATGAAGCAGATTTCCTGGCTTTCGGCTTTCTCCGCCGTGGGCAGCCCGTTTCGGCGGGCAATCGCGCGGGTTTCGGCCTTGGACAGCTCGCCCAGCGGAAACAGAGCGCAGGCGAGCTGCTCCTGCGTCAGCTCAAACAGAAAGTAGGACTGATCCTTGCGCTGGTCGCGGCCCTTGAGCAGCTCCCAGCGTCCGGTCGCGTCGTTGAACTGCGCGCGGGCGTAGTGACCTGTCGCCACCTTGGTCGCGCCGACATCGCGGGCAAGCGCTACAAGCGTGTCAAACTTCATCCGGCTGTTGCAGGCGACGCAGGGGCTGGGCGTGCTGCCGTTGAGGTAGCTCACTACAAACGGGCGGACGACGCGCGCTTCGAAGTCGTCCTCGAAGTTGAGGACGTAAAATGGAATGCCCAGGAGATTGGCGACGGCCCGCGCGTCGTAGAGATCATCCAGCGAGCAGCAGCGCGAGGGCAGCGGGTTGCCGTGGGCGTCCACATTGATGCGACGCTGGTTCCAGAGCTGCATGGAAAAGCCGACAATGTCCTGCCCCTGCTCCGCGAGCAGGGCGGCGACGGCAGAGCTATCCACGCCGCCCGACATGGCGACGGCAATGCGCTCAGTCATCGGTCTGCACCTCGCTTCCATCGTATGCGCGCCGCGTTGCCAGGAGCGAAGCCGGGGCCTGGGGCGCAGGCGGCGGGCGGTCGGCCACAGCTTATAGCGCGCGGCGCGCGACAGCCAAGCCGCCTCTGCGTCAGGCTGTGGAAAGTTTGGTGGTAGCTCGCGCGGAAGTGCGCTACCCTACGCCCTTTTTTGAACGTTTCAGGCCCCACGGGCTTGAAGGCATAAGAGGTGCGCCCTGTGGAAAGTCGCGCGGATATTCGCAACGTCGCCATCATCGCCCACGTCGACCACGGCAAGACCACGCTCGTGGATGCGCTCCTGCGGCAGTCGGGCACCTTTCGGGTAAATGAAAAAGTCGCCGAGCGCGTGATGGATAACCTCGACCTCGAGCGCGAGCGCGGCATCACCATCATGGCGAAAAACACGGCCGTGCGGTACGGCGATGTCAAGATCAACATCGTGGACACGCCGGGCCACGCCGATTTCGGCGGCGAGGTGCAGCGCATTTTGAAAATGGTGGACGGCGTCATCCTGCTGGTGGACGCCTCGGAAGGGCCGCTGCCGCAGACGCGCTATGTGCTTTCCAAGGCGCTTGAGCTTAACCTCAGGGCGATTGTCGTCATCAACAAGATTGACCGCCCCGACGCGCGCATTCAGGAAGTCGTCAACGAGGTTTACGACCTGTTCATCGACCTCGACGCCAACGAAGAGCAAATCGAGTTTCCGATTGTCTATACGATTGGGCGGGAAGGCATCGCCAAGCGCCGGCCGGAAGACGAGGCTTCGGATTTGCGCGTTCTCTTCGAGCAAATCATCGAAACCATTCCCGCGCCGGCGCAGCGGCGACAAGAGCTGCTCCAGGTTCTCGTCACCAACATTGGCTACGACGAGTATGTCGGACGCCTTGGGATTGGGCGCATTGTCGCCGGCGAAATTGCCGTTGGGCAGCCGGTCACGCTGTGCAAGCGCGACGGCTCGCTTGAAAAGCACCGCATCACGCAGCTTTACGCGTTTGAGGGGCTCAAGCGCGTTCCTTGCGAGCGGGCGGCGGCGGGCGACATCATTACCGTCGCCGGGATTCCCGATATCAACATTGGCGAAACCATTTCCGACGCCGAGCAGCCGAAGGCCCTGCCGCTGATCCAGATTGACGAGCCAACCATCTCGATGGTGTTTGGCGTCAATACCTCGCCCTTTGCCGGCCGCGAAGGCAAGTATGTCACCTCGCGCCAGATACGCGAGCGACTCGACAAGGAGCTGCTGGGCAACGTGTCCATACGGGTCGAGGATACCGACTCGCCGGAGGCCTTCAAGGTGACTGGTCGCGGCGAGTTGCAGCTTTCTATCCTCATTGAGCAAATGCGCCGCGAAGGATACGAGTTGCAGGTGTCAAAGCCTGAAGTCGTGACTCGCAAGGAAAACGGCGCGCTGAAGGAGCCGATCGAGCTGGCGGTGGTGGACTGCCCCGACACCTTCGTCGGCGTCATCACGGAAGCCATGGGGCGGCGGCGCGGCGTCATGACGAAGATGATCAATCACGGCGCGGGACGGGTTCGCATGGAGTTTGAAATCCCGTCGCGCGGGCTGATTGGCTTTCGCTCGGAGTTCCTCACCGACACGAAGGGCACGGGCTTGCTCAACACGATGTTTCTTCGGTGGGACAACTGGCTTGGGCCGATTGCCTCGCGTCTGAACGGGGTTTTGGTGGCGGATCGCGCGGGAGAAGCTACGGCCTACGCGCTCTACAACTTGCAGGAGCGCGGCGAGATGTTCGTCAAGCCGGGCGCGGCGGTTTACGAGGGCATGATCGTGGGCGAGAACTCGCGCGAGAATGATCTTGACGTCAATGTCGTCCGCGAGAAAAAGCTCACCAACATGCGCGCCTCAACTGCCGATGAAGGCATCCGGCTCGTGCCGGCGCGCGAGCTTTCGCTGGAGCAGGCGCTGGAGTTTATCGCCGACGACGAATTAGTCGAGGTGACGCCGACCGCGATTCGCCTGCGCAAGCGGGTGCTGGCCGCCAACCTGCGCCCCAAGCGGAAAGAGTAACGACGGAAAGAGCGCGTCGCCCAGTCGCGGGGCGTGACGCGCCATCGGAGAGCCGCGCTCCCAGCCTGTGCTGATTGTCAACGACTTATCCTACCGGTATCCGGGCGCGGCGGGACGCCCGCCGCTGGTCATTTTCGAGCGCCTGTCCTGGTCAGTGGAGGCGGGCGCGTCCGTGGCGATTGTCGGGGCGTCGGGGGTTGGAAAGTCCACGCTGCTGCACGTCCTGGGCGGGCTGGACGCCCCGGCGAACGGCGAAGTGTTGGTTGCCGGCGCGTCGCTGTGGGCTTTGTCGGCGGCGGCGCGCGCGCGCTTTCGCAACCAGACCATTGGCTTCGTCTTTCAGTTTCACCACCTGCTGCCGGAGTTCACGGCGCTGGAAAACGTCGCGCTGCCAATGCGCATCGCCGGCGTTGGCGCGGCCGAAAGCCGCCGCCGGGCGGCGAGGCTGCTTGAGCGGGTTGGACTGAGCGACCGCCGGAGCCACCTGCCGCCGGAGCTTTCCGGCGGCGAAAGTCAGCGGGTCGCGCTAGCGCGGGCCTTGGCCAACGCGCCGCCGTTGCTGCTGGCGGATGAGCCGACCGGCAACCTCGACGAGCGAGCGGCGGCCGACGTGCTTGCGCTGCTTCATCAGTTCCAGCGCGAGCAAGGCCTGACGCTGATCCTGGTGACGCACGACCTGAAGCTGGCGGCGACCTGTGACGCCGTCTGGCGGATGGAGCGGCGGCAGCTCCATCCGGCGCCCGCCGCCGCGCCGTGACGGCGAGCGGGCGCCGGCGATGCGAGCGCCGCCGGCCTTGGGTTGCCAAGCCGCGCGCGGTCGCATAGCGTCAAAGGCGGTTGACTTGGTATCGCCTATGCGCGTCATCGCTGGCATTCACAAGGGTAAGCGGCTGCGCAGCGACGAAGGGCTGCAAACGCGGCCGACTTCCGACCGTTTGCGGGAAACGCTCTTCAACATTCTTGCGCCACGCATCAGCGCCGCGGGCTTTCTCGATCTGTGCGCCGGCTCCGGCGCGGTTGGGATCGAAGCCCTGAGCCGCGGCGCGGCGCAAGCGACGTTCGTCGAGCATTCGCGGCGAGCGCTCGTGGCGCTCGTGGAAAACTTAGCCCGGTGCGGCATCGGCGATGAAGCTGAACTCGTGCAGCGGGACGCCCTCAGCGCCGTCAAGCAGTTCATCCAAGCGAAGCGGCGCTTTGACTTCATCTTCTGCGATCCGCCTTACGCTTCGCCGATTTACGCGCCGTTGCTGGAATTATTAGGCGCGCAGCCGCCGCTCAGCGAAGACGGCTGGCTGATTGTCGAGCATCACGCCAAGCGCCCGGTGGCGGAAACGGTCGGCGAGCTGCGGCGCTTCCGCGCTGTTCAGCAGGGGGAGTCCACGCTAAGCTTCTTCAGCTTCCTGTGAGGCGGGCGCGGACCGGCGCAGCCGCACGCGCCGAATCGCCCGCCCGTCGCTTTCCAACACCTCGACTTCAAGCCCCCGGACAATGAAATGCTCGCCCGTGGACGGCACGCGCTCCAGCTCGGAAACAATGAAGCCGTTGACCGTTTGAAAGTCGTCGCCCGACAGCTCGCGCTCCGTCATAACCTCAATCTTGCGAATTTCCGCGCTGCCCCGGACAAGCCAAGTTCCGTCGGTCTCAAGCAGCGCGTCGCCGTCTTCCGGCGGCTGATCCTCGTCCTCGATTTCGCCTACGATTTCCTCAAGGATGTCTTCGATGGTGACCAGGCCCGCCACGTCGCCATACTCGTCAATGACCAGCGCGATCTGCATCGCCGACTTGCGCATGTCTTCCAGCAGGTCGGCGATGCCCTTGCTTTCGGGGACAAAGTAGGCCGGGCGCACAATCTCGCGCACCGGCAGGTGCTCGCGGCCGCTGAGCAGACAGTCTAGCGCGTCGCGGATGAACACAATCCCCACAATGTCGTCGGAATCCTGCTCGAAGACCGGCAGGCGGGAACGACGCTGGCGCGTCATCGTCTCGCCGGCTTCGCGCACGGTGGCCGAGGCGCGTACCGAAACGATGTCCGGGCGCTGGGTCATAATTTCGCGGACGGCTGTATCGCTGAACTCAATCACCGATTGAATCAGCTCGCCTTCCTCTTCCTCAATGATGCCGGCCTCCTCGCCGACATCAATCAGCGCCTGAATGCTTTCGCCTTCGGTCGGCGGGAGCGCTTCGGGGGTGAGGCTGCGCTCCGGCTCGACGCGAAAGCTGGCAATGAGCTGGCGCATGGGGCGAATGACGGGCTGGACAGCGTTAAAATACAGCCGAAACCACGGAAGCAGCCGCAGCAGGTAGGCTTCGGGCTGATTTTGCACAAGGATGCGCGGCAAAATCTGCCGCGCCGGAATCACCAGAAACAACGCCGCGCCAAGCGCCACCGGGAGCGCCAAGGGCGATGAAAAGCGCTGGGCGAGAAAGATGGCGACTGCCGTGATCGCGAGCGTGCCGGTCTGAAGCCCAAGCGACAGGCTTAGCCAAAACTCCAGCCGGTGGCTGAGCAGGTGACGCAAAAAAGCGCGCTGCGGGGACTCATCCGGCATTTCGGCTGCCAGCGACCGCAGCGTTACTTCGGAAATCGAGCCGTGGGCGCTTTCAACCAGAGCCAGAAAAAACAACCCGCCAGCGGTCACGAGCGCGAGGGCTAGCGCATATTCCATAGACCAACGCGCGTGCTCAAACAGCGACGCGAAAACTCGACAGGCCCAACCGAATCAACCGGCCGGGCGAGCTACCACGCAGCCGGCGACGCCAAGAGCTGCCGCCGCAACCGACGCTCGAGGCGCGTCATTTGCCCCGCGTCCGTCTCGTGGTCGTAACCACACAAGTGGATGACGCCGTGGATGACGAGTCTTTGGATTTCTTGCGCGAATGTCAAGGCATGGCGCTCGGCATAACGCCGGGCGGTTGGCGCGGCGATCACTACCTCGCCCAGCAGCGGCCGCTCGCCATCCAGGCTTGCCGTCATCTGACTGAAGAACCAGGCTTCGCGCTGGGCCGGCGCGTGGTCGTAAGGCGACGGGAGCGCCAAATGGGCGAATGACAACACATCGGTCGGCGCATCGATGTTCCGATAGGTCAGGTTGAGCCGGCGCATCGGCTCGTCGCCGACAAACGCCACGTTGACGTCAACGGCGGCGGCTAGGCGCGGGCGCAAAACGGCGTCCAGCGTCGCCTGCGCGAGTTGCGCGACGGCGGCGCGGTCGAGGCGCTCGCGGCGCTGGCGGTTGACGATATAAACCATGACCTTGAAGCGGGCGACTGACCTGACGTCGCTTCGCCTAACCCAGTCTAGCGCCCCCGACGATGTCGGGCAAAAAATGACCAAATGACTTCCGTCGCCTGAATGTCCCTGCACTGGTTGCCGACGAGGCGCGGAGCCTTGGGCGTATTCGCGCCGGGGATTTGGTGTCCGCCGCCCAGGATGGCGTAGAGGATCGCTTCCGGCTCAGGGTCGCGTCCTGCCCACCGGCGAACCTCAACCCGACACTGATCATTCGGCGCAAGGTCGGGCAGCTGTTCAATGGTCGGCTCGGCCGGCAAGCGGGCGGCCGTCCGCCAGAAATCAACGGTCGCTTCAGTCGAAAGCGTCGTCCCGTAGGCGCGGCCCAGCGCGCGCACTTCGCCGCCCTGCCAAGGCATCATCGGATCATCGTCGCCGTTCCTGATGCGGACGGTCAGCGCCTGAACCGGCGTTTTGTCACGCAAGTTGGTCGGCAAGTTCGCAATTCCGGCGGCAATTGCCGCCAACTTGTCGCCCAGCTCAATCCGCAGGCGGTAGGTCATCATCCCGCCGTTTGAAAAGCCGACGCCATACATTCGGTCCGGGTCGGCTTTGCCGGCCTTGATAAAGTCGTCCATGATCGCGCCGATGGAGCCAACATTGTCCACGCCGGCATTGTCTTTCGGACGGCGAAAAGTTTTTCCGCGCCCATCGTTCCACTGGCCGTCCACGCCCGCCGGATAGACGGTGACAAAGCCTTCTCTTTCGCCAAGTCGGGCAAATCCAAAGGATCGCTCCATTTCTTCGCCGCCGCCGGCCGCTCGATTCGGTCGCAGACGATTTAGCATAGCGACTTGCGCCAACTTGCACGATATGGGGTAGCGCCCTGTTGGCGACAAGCTAAGAATGCGTCAGCAAGCCGGAAAAACAGTCGAAAGGGCGGCCGCTCAGGTCTGGCACGCGAGTTGTCTAGTCAATGGTCAGCATCTTTGGTTATGGAGGGACAAATGCCATGATGACCGCCGCGCGAAATCGAAGCCGCGTTTTGGGCGCCGCGTTGCTGGGCTTGTTTTTACTGGTCGGCGCGGCGCTGCCAGTCGCCGCGCAGAGCTGGGACCCGTGGGGCGCAAGCGACCCGCGTTTCAACCGACGACCGCCCTCGGAGCAGTGGGTGCGCGAGCGCGGACGCGATATTGGATTCCAAATCGGATTTGAAGACGGACGCAACGACCGCCAGCGCGGGTTTCGCTCAAGCTTCCGAAACGCCACGTATGAAAACGCGATGCAGGGCTTCCAGCGCGAGTGGCGGCATGACGGCAACTACCGGCGCGGCTTCCGCGATGGCTACCGGGCTGGTTATGAGCAAGGGTACAACGACCTGCGCGGCAGACGGGGGCGCGGACGGGGGCGCGACAATGACTGCCGACCCGACTGGCGCGGCAATCGCGACTGGGGCTGGCAGCAGGGGCGCGGCAACGGGCGATTTGATTGATGCGCCTCTCTGTGGCGTCTGACCAGCGCGGCGGCGAGCTTGCTTAGCTCGCCGCCGCTTCTGTTTTGGCTGGCGGCTCGACAGCCGCCTGGTTTTTGGTCACAATCGCTTCCCGGCACGTTTGAAGCTTATAGCTTGAGGGGCATTATGGTGACGTTTCGGCGCGCGCTGCGGCTTGACGGCATGCAATCTTCTTCGACGATGGCTGCGACGGCGGCGGCGGCGCGGCTTCGCGCCGAGGGGCAGGCGGTCATTGACTTGGGGGCCGGAGAGCCGGATTTTGATACGCCGGTCAATATTCGCCGGGCGGCGGCGCGGGCGCTGGAAGAAGGGAAAACGCGCTACACTCCGGCGTCGGGCACGGCCGAGCTCAAGCAGGCGATTGCGGACTACATCGCCGAGGAAACCGGGACGCGCTATCCGACAAGCGCCATTATCGTTTCGGCCGGCGGCAAGCAAACGCTCTTCAACGCGCTGGTCAGCCTGATCAATCCGGGCGACGAGGTCATCATTCCCGCGCCCTACTGGGTGACCTTTCCTGAAATCGTCGCTTTCTGCGGCGGCGCGAGCGTTTTCATCCCGACCCACAGGCAGGATTTCCGCTTGACGGCGGACCTGGTTGAGCGGGCGCTCACGCCGCGCTCGAAAGCGGTCATTGTCAACTCGCCGTCGAATCCTTCAGGCGTGGTTGTCCCGCCGGACGCCATCCGCGAGATTGCCGAGCTGTGCGCGGCGCGCGATCTGTGGCTCATTTCGGACGAGTGCTACTACAAGTTTGTCTATCCGCCGGGACGGCCGTTTTCGGCGGCGAGCTTGCCGGCGGCGTTGCGCGAGCGGGTGTTGGTTTCCGGGTCGCTATCCAAGACCTACGCGATGACAGGCTGGCGAATTGGCTATGCGCTGGCGCACCCGGATTGGGTCGCCGAGATGACCAAGGTGCAGAGCCATTCAACGTCTAACCCAACCACCTTCGCCCAGTGGGCCGCGATTGAAGCTCTGCGCGGCGGCCAAGCGTCCGTGGGGGCTATGCTGGCGGAGTATCAAGCCCGTCGCGACTGGATTGTTCCGGCGCTGGATGCGTTGCCGGGCGTGAGCTGTCGGCAGCCGGAAGGCGCGTTTTACGCTTTCCCTGACTTTTCGGTTGTTCTGGCGAAAGCCGGCCTGCGCGATGCGGATTTTGCGCAGCGTCTGCTAGAAGAAGCGGGCGTCGTCGTGACGGCTGGCTCGGCCTTTGGCGCGGACGGCTATGTGCGGATTTCCTACGCCAACTCTCTCGCGAACCTTCAGCGCGGCGTGGAAAACATCCGCTCGCTTATCGAGCGACTTGGCTAAGCGCGCGGAACAAAACAAGGAGAAACCATATGAGCGATCTCGTCAGCGGCTTGCTTCAGCAGTTGGCCGGTCCGGCCGTTGCTCGGCTGAGTCAAGCCATTGGCGCCGACGAGGCGACTACAAGCAAGGCGGTGGCCGTGGCGGTGCCCTTGCTTATTGGCGCGCTGGCGCGCAATGCGGCCCAGCCGGAAGGCGCGCAGTCTCTGCATCAGGCGGTCGTCAAGGATCATGACGGAAGCATTCTCCACGATGTCGCCGGCTTTTTGGGCGGCGGCCAAGCGGGCGGCGGGGACGGCATCCTGCGGCACGTTCTGGGCGAGCGGCGCCCGGCTGTGGAGCAAAATCTCGCTCAATCCACCGGCTTGGCCCCGGCGGCGACCGGGCAAATGCTGGAGCTTCTCGCGCCGGTCGTCATGGGCTGGCTGGGGATGACGCAGCGCCAACAGGGACTTGACGCGAGCGGCGTCGCCAGTCTGCTTTCCGGGCAGGCGCAGGCGACGCCGGGCAACCTCCTGGGCGCGCTCAACGCGCTGCTCGATGCTGACAAGGACGGCTCCGCGCTGGACGACATCGCTCGCTTTGCGATGGGCTATTTCAAAAAGCGGTAACTAGCGCCTGATGAGGGCGGCGCGCCGCCTCGCCCCGCGCCCGGATGACCGGCGCGGGGCGGCTTGGCTTGGCTTGGCGCTTTCAAAAACTTGCAAAAAACTTGGCGCTTTCAAAAAAGAAGCTTATGGACGAGCAAAAACTGATACCGGCGAACATCGAAGACGAAATGCGCCGGAGCTACCTCGACTATGCCATGTCGGTCATCATCGGCCGGGCGTTGCCGGATGTCCGCGATGGCTTCAAGCCGGTGCATCGGCGCGTGCTCTGGACGATGCATGAGCTGGGTAACACGTTCAATAAGCCCTACAAGAAGAGCGCCCGCGTCGTGGGCGACACCATCGGCAAGTATCACCCGCACGGCGACCAGGCGGTTTACGACACCATCGTTCGGCTGGCGCAGGACTTTTCCATGCGCGTCCCGCTCATTGACGGGCAGGGGAATTTCGGCAGCGTGGACGGCGACGCGCCGGCGGCGATGCGGTACACCGAGGTGCGCCTCGCCCGCATCGCGGAGGCTATGCTGGCCGATATCGAGAAAGAAACGGTTGACTTCCAGGAGAACTACGACGGCTCATTGAGCGAGCCAGTGGTGCTGCCCACGCGCTTTCCCAACCTGCTGGTAAATGGCTCGTCGGGCATCGCCGTCGGGATGTCCACCAACATTCCTCCGCACAATCTGACCGAGACGCTCGACGCCACGATCCATCTGGTCAACCACCCTGCGGCGACCGTTGAGGACTTGATGAAGTTCATCCAGGGGCCGGATTTCCCGACCGCGGGCTTCATCTGCGGGCACAAGGGCATCCGCGACGCTTACCTGACCGGGCGCGGCTCGATCACGATGCGCGCGCGCGCGGCCATTGACTATGTCGGCGGCAAGGGCGAGCGCGAGCGACAGGCGATTGTCGTAACGGAACTGCCTTACCAAGTCAACAAGGCAAAGCTGCTGGAAAAGATCGCCGAGCTCGTCAACGAGAAGCGCCTCGAGGACATCGCCGACCTGCGCGACGAGAGCGACCGCGAAGGGATGCGCATCGTTATCGAGCTCAAGCGCGGCGCCGTGGCGAAAGTCGTCTTGAACAACTTGTTCAAGCTGACGCCGATGCAAACCAACTTCGGCATCATTAACCTGGCCATTGTCAACGGGCAGCCGCAGATTCTTGATTTGGCTGAAACCCTGCGGCACTTCATTGAACACCGGCGCGAAGTTGTGCGTCGCCGGACCGCCTTTGATTTAGCCAAAGCCGAAGCGCGCGCCCACATCCTCGAAGGGCTGAAACAGGCGCTTGATGTTCTTGACGCGGTGATCGCGCTGATTCGGGCGGCCAAATCGAGCGCCGAAGCGCGCGAAGGTCTGATGACGCGCTTCGCGTTTAGCCAGCTTCAGGCGCAAGCCATTCTGGAAATGCAGCTTCAAAAGCTGACCGGGCTGGAGCGCCAGAAAATCGCGGATGAATACGAAGCCATCATCAAGCGGATTGCCGAGCTGCGCGAAATTCTTGAAAAGGAAGCCGTGTTGCGCGCCGTCATCGTGAGCGAGCTGCAAGAGATTCGGAAAGAATACAACGAGCCGCGCCGGACGCAGATCGTGGACGAAGACGCCGAGCTAACCATCGAAGACCTCATCCCCAATGAAGAGGTTGTCATCACGATTACGCGCGGCGGGTACATCAAGCGCACGCCGCTTTCGGCCTACCGCACGCAGAAGCGCGGCGGCACGGGGCGGCGCGGCATGGCGACCAAAGCCGAAGACGTGGTGGAGTCGCTTTACATTGCCTCAACGCACAGCTTTTTGATGATTTTCACCACGAAGGGGCAGGTTTACAAAATCAAGGTTCACGAGATTCCAGACGCGGCCACCTCCGGGCGGGGCAAGGCGATTGTCAATCTAATCAACTTGCCCGATGGCGAAAAAGTCGCCGGCACGATTCCGGTGCGGGAGTTTTCATCTGGTCAGTTCGTCGTGCTGGTGACGCGCCGGGGGATGATCAAGAAAACGGAGCTTGCGGAGTACGCCAACATTCGCTCGAACGGCATCATCGCCATGGGGATCGAAGAGAAGGACGAGCTGATGGCGGTGCAGATGAGCGATGGCGCGAAGCGCATCCTCATTTCGACCTTCAATGGGCAGGCCATTTGCTTTGATGAGAGCGACGCTCGCGCCATGGGACGCCCCGCTTACGGAGTGATCGGCATTCGCCTGCGCGATGACGATTATGTGACTGGCATGTCCGTGGTGACTGGAACCGAGGATGTTCTGGCCATATCGGAGCTGGGGCTTGGGAAGCGCACGCCAATGTCGGAGTATCCGGTTCATCGCCGCGGCGGACAGGGCGTGATTACGATGCGCGTTACCGAGCGCACGGGCGGCGTTATCAAAACGCTTCCGGTCAAGGATGACGATCAAGTCGTTATCATCACGGAAAAGGGTCAGCTTGTCCGAGTGGATGTCAAGCCGATTCGAAAAACCGGCCGCGCCGCGCAGGGCGTCAAGGTGATTAATTTGTCAGAGGATGACAGGGTCGTGGATGCATCGCTCGTCGAAGCTTCCGGCGACGATATGGCGACCTAGTCAACCTCCGGCGGACCGTTGTTGCGGCGGTCGTCTCAGTCGCTCCTCCGCTCCAGCGCGGCGCGCAGGCGTTGCAGCTTGGGCTTCCAGCGCCGCCGCCCGCGTCGGGAAGCGAGCGGGCGAAGTCTCCCGTGAAGTCGGATTCGGCGGCGACAACCGCCGGCGCGACTCCGACCGGCTCCACTAAGGCGCCATCGCTTGCCTCCTGGAGCGCCGCTGTAACGCCTTGAGGGCGCAGGCTTGGCGCTCACTGAAGCTCAATGGCGCAGTCCGGGAAGGCTGTTTTCAGCGATTTGAGCAGTTCGGGCGACGGCCGAACGCTAAAAGCCTGATGGGCGCGGAGCCGGGCTTCGACGCCTGAAGGCAGGCGCAGCGCGAAGATGAGCGGGCGATCTCCGCGGTAAGGATCCAGCGCGTCGCGGAGCTTCTCAACCTGCGCCGCGTCGAGCGCCGCGGCCGGGAGGTGAAGCGTGACGCTTTTCGCATGGCGCTCCCGAAGCCCTTCAAGCGGCTCGGCCGCTTCAGCGATGATTTTCGCTGGCGCGTCGTCTTCAAATTCCAGGCGCCCGGTGACGAGCACGGCTGCGCCGTCCTGCACCTTGTCGCCCAATCGCTTGAATGTCTCCGGCCAAGCGATAACTTCCAGGCTGCCGGTTTCGTCCTCGAGGGTAAAAACGGCAAAGCGGTCGCCTTTTTTGGTATTTTTCACTGTGAAGGCGTTCACCACGCCGCCCATGCTGACAGTGTCTCCGTGAGCGTGGGCGGCAAGCTTGGCATAGGGCACGCTCTTGCGGCTTTCCAGCGTTTCCCGAAAAGCGGCCAGAGGGTGCCCGGTGAGGTAAAAGCCAAGCGTCGCTTTCTCGCCGGCAAGGCTTTCCTTGACATCCCAATCAGGAACGCTCGGCAGCCCCTCATCCGCGGATTGGGTCAGTTCCGCGGCGAGGCCGCCAAACAGCGAGACCTGACCAGCCGCGGCGTCTCGGCGCGCGCGCGCGCCTTGCTCCAGCGCGGCGTCAATCGCGGCGAACTTTTGAGCGCGCCCGCCGGGCAGGCTGTCAAGCGCCCCCGACTTGATGAGGCTTTCCAGGACGCGCCGGTTGAGAGCCTTTGGATCAACTCGCTCGGCAAAGTCAAAAAACGACTTGAACGGCCCCTGCTTTTCGCGGGCGTTCAAGATGGCCTCCACGGCCGCTTCGCCAAGCCCTTTGATGGCCATCAGCCCAAATCGAATCTTCCCCTCCGTCGCCGTAAAGCCAAGGCGGCTGATGTTGACATCCGGCGGCAAAATTTCGACGCCCTGCTCCCGCGCGCCCTCGATGTAACGCGCCACTTTGTCGCTGTCGCTTACCTCGCAGGTCAGAACCGCGGCCCAGAAGTGCGCCGGGTAGTGCGCCTTGAGGTAAGCCGTTCGGTAAGCCAATACGCCATAGCAGACCGAGTGGCTGTTGGCCGTCAAAACGCCGTTGACGAAGTAGTTATGGCGCGGCCCGCGCATCGTCAGGTTGTAGGTCGGCGCGACGCCAGCCGGCGTCACGCGGGCAATCTTGAGTTCACGCAGCGACATCGTGGGAGCGAAAGCGAACAAGGGCGTTGCCTATGCCGTTTCAGAGCATAGGCAACGTCCAAGCCAAATGTCCATCGGCGGTCGAGCCCTGGTTCCGGGCCCAGATGGCCAGCCTCGTCACCAGCCGCGCGCCGCCAGCGCCTGTTCCGCCGGAATGGATTCCATCGCTAGCCCTCGCATTGGCTGGCTATCCTCGATTTCCTCGCAAGCTTCCAGCACCTTAGCCGGCTCCTGATAAAACGTCGTCGCTTTGACGATGGCGCGGGCAAAGCGCTCCGGATCATTGGATTTGAAGACGCCGGAGCCCACAAAGACCGTTTCCGCGCCGAGCTGCATGCAGAGCGCGGCATCCGCCGGCGTCGCCACCCCGCCCGCGGCAAAGAGCGGAACAGGCAGCTTGCCGTTCCGCGCCACATAGCGAACCAGCTCGTAGGGCGCTTGCAGGCGCTTAGCTTCCGCCATCAGCTCGTCTTCATCGAGAACTGTCAACAGCCGGATGTCGCGCCGGATGTCGCGCAAATGCCGTACCGCTTCAATAATGTTGCCGGTCCCGGCTTCGCCCTTGCTCCGAATCAAGGCCGCGCCTTCGCCAATTCGGCGCAGCGCCTCGCCTAAGTTGGTCGCGCCGCAGACAAACGGCACGCGAAAGGCGAGCTTGTCTATATGGCGATGCGGATCGGCCGGGGTTAGCACTTCCGACTCGTCAATGAAATCCACGCCGAGGGCTTCAAGAACCTGGGCCTCGGCCAGATGGCCTATGCGAGCCTTGGCCATCACTGGAATTGAGACGGCTTCCATAATCTGCCGAATCATGCGCGGGTTCGACATCCGCGCCACGCCGCCGTCGCGCCGAATATCGGCCGGGACGCGCTCCAGCGCCATCACGGCCACCGCGCCGGCTTCCTCGGCAATGCGGGCCTGCTCGACATTGACGACATCCATGATGACGCCGCCCTTGAGCATTTCGGCGAGTCCAGTTTTGAGTCGCATCGGTTGCTGGGTGTCATTCATCAGGCGAACTTCCTCCGAATAACGCTGCCAATCGTTTTTTATCGGGACAACGTTTCGTTGCCTCCGGCTTGCGCGGGGGCGCGCTGCCAACGCGCACGGTACGGCCGCCGCCGCTGCGCGCGCAACGGCCATTTGGCGTGAATTTGCAACCAATAGCGAAGCTCTAAAGACCCGCTTGCCGATTGATAAGCGCCGCGACGTACCCGGCCCCAAACCCGTTGTCAATGTTGACGACGGTCACATTCGGCGCGCAACTATTGAGCAGGCCGAGCAGGGCGGCCAGCCCGCCAAACGCCGCGCCATACCCGACGCTGGTTGGAACGGCAATCACCGGCGCGGCGACCAGTCCCCCGACGACCGACGCCAGCGCGGCTTCCAGGCCGGCGACGCACACAATGACGCGCGCCTGCCGGAGCGTGTCCAAATGCCGCAGCAGGCGGTGCAACCCGGCGACCCCCACATCCGGGATGAGGACGGTTTCGTTGCCCATGATTTCGCAGGTGATCAGGGCCTCGCGCGCCGCCGGCAGATCAGTCGTTCCGGCGCACGCCACGGCAATCAAGCCGGCGCCGTAGCGCGTCGCGTCGCGCCGTATCGTCAGCGCCTGAGATAGAGCGTCCCACTGCGCCTCCGGGACGACCGCCGTGACCGCCCGGTAAGCCGCCTCGGAAGCGCGCGTCACGAGAATGTTGGGATGTCGGGCGCTCAAGCGCGCCACAATGGTCGCCACTTGCTCCGGCGTTTTTGACGCGCCATAAACCACCTCCGGGAAGCCTTGCCGGAGCGTCCGCCCATGGTCGAGCGTGGCGAATGGCTCCCCGTTAGCGTCGGTGAGCGTTTCAGCTGGCCAGCCGGCCAGTTGCGTCAGGGCCTCATCCGGCGAGCAGTCGCCCTGGCGCACGGCAAGCAACAGGCTTTTTAGCTCGTCGCGCGTCATGCCAACCGCTGCGCGGCTTCCTTAGCGAAGTAAGTGAAAATCGCATCCGCGCCGGCCCGACGAATCGCCGTGAGAATCTCGAGCATGACGCGGTCGCCGTCAATCCAGCCGCGCTCGGCCGCCGCCTTGACCATGGCGTACTCGCCGCTGACCTGGTAGGCCGTAATCGGCGTGTCCGCAAACTCCCAGATCGCCCGAATGACATCCAGGTAAGCCAGCGCCGGCTTGACCATGACCATGTCCGCGCCTTCCGCAAGGTCGAGTCGAGCTTCGCGCAGGGCTTCCCGGACGTTGGCCGGGTCCATCTGGTAGGTTTGCTTGTCGCCGAACTTCGGCGCGGAGTCGAGCGCGTCGCGGAACGGCCCGTAGAAAGCCGAGGCGTACTTGGCCGAGTAGGCCATAATCCCCACGTTGGGAAAGCCCTCGACATCCAGCGCCTCCCGAATCGCGCCCACGCGCCCGTCCATCATGTCGGACGGCGCGACGTAGTCGGCGCCGGCGCGGGCATGCAGAACCGCCATGCGAGCAAGGATCTCGACGGTTTCATCGTTGAGAATTTCGCCGGTTTCCGACACCAGCCCGTCGTGGCCGTCACAGGAATAAGGGTCGAGCGCGACGTCGGTGAAGATCGTCAGCTCCGGCGCGCGCTCCTTGACGGCGCTGACGGCCCGCGGGAAGAGTCCGTCCGGGTTAACGGCTTCCGTGGCGGCTTTGTCCTTCTTGTATTCCGGCAGCGCCGGGAAGAGCGCGACGCCGCCGATCCCAAGCGCCGCCAGTTGGCGGCACTCCTCAACCAGCAGGTCAATCGAAAGCCGCTCGCACCCTGGCATCGAGGGAATCGGCTGGCGCTCGTTGTAGCCGTCCACGACAAAAAGCGGCGCGACCAAGTGCGCCGGAGCAAGCGATGTTTCCCGCACCATGCGGCGGATAGCCTCGGTACGGCGATTCCGCCGCGGCCTTTCAGGGATGACAAGCATGGGGAAGACTCCACGAAAAAATGATCTTTCCTCCACCATACGTTCCGGTCGTCGGTCGCGGCAAATCCATTACAGGTTCATTACAGGTCGCGACGCTCAAACCACCAAACGGCCAGCGCCAGATTGACCGCGACACACCCGACAGCCCATCCAATCATCAGCGGCGACGGCGTGGACGCCGAGGAAAACGGCCCAAAGCCGACTTGCCGCAGCAGGGGCGGCTGGAGCAGCGCCGCCGCGTACTGCCACATTGCCTCCGTCGGCACGAGCAGGCTTGAGGCGACGCCTAGGTTTCGGGCCGTCGCGTTGCCAAGCGCCGCTCCAATCCGCTCCATCCAGCCGCCGATGAAGGCGATGCCATACAGCCCGAAGACGACGACGCCGTTGGCGAGCGTTGAAAGCCGCGCGCCGCCAGCAATCGTCATGGTCAGGATCACCGCGCCCCCAAGCCACATTGCCGCTAGGGCCGCCAAGGCGTTGGGCGGCGCATAGCCGCCGGCCAGCCGCGCCACGAGCAGGACGCCGCCCGCCATAAAGCCCAGGTAAAGCGTTAGAAGCCCCAGAAAGCCCAGCCACTTGCCAATCACAATCGCCGCCCGGCGCAACGGCTTGGTCAGGAGCGTGTGCACAATGCCCGACGCGATGTCGCCCGACAGCGTATCCACCGGCAGCGCCACGGCTGTGACAGCGACAAGAAAGTTGACGGCGTACAAGCCGGCCAGCGTGAGCAGATTCAGTTGAAGGCGCTGAATGGCCGGCGGCGCGCCGTCCGACTCGACGACGGCCGCGCGAAAGCCCCAGGCGAAGAGCGCCAGAAATAAGAGGCCCAGAATAAACGCCAACAAAAGAACCTTGCGCTGGCGAGCTTCGTGGAAGGTCAGGACGGTCAGCGCCGCCACGCCCCGCAGGTCATCTCTCATGGCGTTTGGTCCGGCTCTCCGGGAGCGTCGTCCCCCTCTTCAGCCACGCCTGCGCTAACCGCTCGATTTCATCCGGTCGCTCAAAGAGCACAAGATGCCCGGTGCGAAGCAAGATGTGCAGTTGGGCGGCCGGAAGCGTTCGCGCCAGCCGCTCGCTGTCGGCGAGCGACGCAACCGGGTCGAATTCCCCGGCAATGACCAGCGTTGGCGCCGCCGTGGCCGCCGCCTGTCGAAGGTGCGCCGCGCGCTCCGGCGTCACCAAGTCGGTCACGGCCAGGAAAGCGGCGCGGGAGTCGCAGTGTACAAGGCTCGTGAAGCACATCTCGACATCGCGCCACGTCACTTCGCGTTGACACAGCGTCGCCGAGACATAGCGATAAACAAGCGCTTTCGACGGGATGCGCCGCAGCGTGTCGAACAGCGTCGTGAGGATGGATGGCAGCAGGCGGGACTGCAGCGCGCCATAGCCAAACAAGCCGAAGTTCATAACAATATGCCGCCGGACGCGCTCCGGGGCCTGCGCGCCGACCAGCAGCGCCACCGCCGAGCCAAGCGAGAATGAAGCCAGGCTGAATTCTCGGATGCCCAGCGCGTCCGCCAGCGCCAGCGCGTCCTGCGCGAGCGTCGGCAGGTCGTAGCGTTCATCCGCTGCCGAATCGGAAAATCCATGACCGCGAAAGTCAAAAGCGACGACGCGAAACCCCTGGTCGCCGAGCGCCGGGGCGAGGCGGTAAAACCAATACGAGGAGCAGTCCCATCCGTGCAGCAGAATGACCGCCGGGCCGTCCGCCGGGCCATGCTCATAAACGTGATGCAGAACGCCTCGCAGCGGCAAAAACCGGGCGCGCGCCGCGAGCGCCCGCATCGCGGCGAAGACTTCCGGCTGCGGCGGCGCGGTTTCCCGCCGCTCGCGGGCGGCAAGCTCGGCAAGGTGGCGGCGAAACTTTTCCGTGACGAACTCGGCGTCGCTTCGTGGAGCAGTCAATCGGTCAATCGCTTGAAAGACGAGCCGCGCGCGTCCGGCAAGGCGCGGTCGTCGCTGAGGTCGAGCCGAAGCATAGCGTCGGCAGCAATGAAGCCATCGCCGGCTTGATGGCGTCGCCAGTAGAAAAACGCGCCGCCCGCGACCGCCCCCAGAAAGGCCATGCTAGCGCCGGCAAGAACCACAAAGGACGCGATGCTGACCAGGAGTTGCCCGATGTTACGGATGTCTTGCTGAGCGGTACGGGCAGGGGCGCTGGCGCGGGGCGGGGGATGCCCTAACCAGCGAACGACATAGTCATATTCTACACGCTCTATCGCTGCCTGCGCTCGCCTGACGTCCCGGACGCCATCCGCGATCACGATGAAGTTGCCCCGCCGGGCAACCAGCAGCTGCGCGGAAGCCAGCGCTTGCGCGGCTTCTAGCGCGGCCGTCGCATCCTGCGGCGTGGGATACTCGGCCACGAGAAATCGCTCGAACGGGGCTTTGTCTGCGTAGGCGGCCCAGGCGAAGGCGCTGCCCGGCGGCGTCGGCAAGTGATGCGGGCGGAGCCAATCCGCGCGCGCCAGCCCCAGCGGTCCTACCGCGTAGCGCTCCGTGTCCGGTTGCCGCCCCTGCGCGGGCAGCTTCCGCAGGATAACCGGCTGGCTGGCTTCCGTTGGCGGCAGCGTCGCCCGCCACGCCTCAAGTTTCGCGCGCAGAAACGCCGCGACGGACAAGCGCTTATCCTCTGCCGCCCCTGCCGCCACGACAATGACCGTATCGCCCAGCGCCTCGCCGCCGATGAGCCTGGCCAGCCCGGCGGCGCGACCATCGCTCGGACATCGGTAAAGCAGAAAAGCGACGCCTTCGCGCTGACCGCGATGCGCCCACGTCGCCCCAAACTCTCGGGCCATTTCGCCTTG
Organism: Chloracidobacterium sp. CP2_5A; assembly: GCA_002254845.1. Classification (GTDB taxonomy): domain Bacteria; phylum Acidobacteriota; class Blastocatellia; order Chloracidobacteriales; family Chloracidobacteriaceae; genus Chloracidobacterium. The sequence goes on from NKPT01000035.1 coordinate 36,552, forward strand.
GCTGGGAGCGACGAGGTCGGCCGGCCAGGTGGCCACGGATGGGAAGCTCCGGCTGACGCCCAGCTCGCGGGCTGGAAATGGCCGTCCAGCGGTTTCGTCCCGCTGGGCCGCGCTAATCGCGAAGCCAGGAATGAGGCTTGCCAGCAGCGCGGCCCCGATAGCCCGCCACAGCCAGCGCCGGCTTTGGCGAAAGCGAGCGGTCATGGCAGCGGCACTCCGGCGCGGCGGAGAATTTGGTCGGCGACGGACTGCGGTTGGGCGACGCGCCGCAGCGTAATTTTCCCGGTGGCGGAGGCGCTGTCCACGATCACGTCTCCCAAGCCAAGCAGCCGTTGCGCCAAGGTTTGCTCGACCGTCACGTCCTGCACCTTGGACAACGGGATGTTTCGCGTGGTTTTCGCCAAAATCCCCGCGCTGACCTCGATCTTTTCATCCGTCAGCGTATAGGTTTCCGACCACTGAGCGAGATGCTTCACGCCGGCGATGATGAATGGCGCGAGACACAACGCGATGGTAACAAATGGAATGACTGGGGCGAGGCGAGTCCAGATGACAGCCTCCAGAGCGCCGCCCAGGATGGCGAACGCGACGGCGAGCATCGTCGCCAAGGCGTACCATAGCCCCACAAACAGAAACGTTTGGCGAAACACGACCGGCGCGGGCGGCGGCGGATGGCTTGTCATGGAGCGGAGCGTCCTCCATACTGGCTTCGTCCAAGCGCGTTGGCGGCGCCGGCCTGACACGGGCGCGTTGGCGCGCTGGTCTGACATCAGACGCATACACCAAGTCGGCAGCGACGGCAAAGCGCGCTTGCCTGCCCGTCCGAGCTAGCC
>NKPT01000362.1 GCA_002254845.1 Chloracidobacterium sp. CP2_5A
CGCTAGCGGCGAAAACGCACTAGCGTCCGTGACGGGATTCGAAAGCCCATCGGGCGGGCATCGTTCGCCCGTTGTCGGCTGGCACCAGGGCGCCGAAAACGGCCGCAGCCCGACCAGCGTAATGGCATTCGCATTCGGTCCGGTGACCGACGGCACGCGGCCATAGGGGAGATGCAAGGTCACGCCCGGCGGAATCGCTCCCGCGGGAATCATGAAGGCGTCGTCTGCCTGGAATGGGCCGCAAGTGGCTTCGCCCAGGATGCGGTTCAAATCGAGGCAAGTCCGCGCGCTGCCCGGGTTC
>NKPT01000302.1 GCA_002254845.1 Chloracidobacterium sp. CP2_5A
CATCTGGTTGAAATTGCGCGCCTGGCGCAGGGCAAGGATGACCTCGACGCTCAGACGGAGCAAATTCTGACAATGTATGAGCAAGGCGGGGCTGGCATGGTTTATCACGGCATGCGCGAGGACGACGTCATTCGCATCATGCGCGAGCCGTTTACAATGATCGCCGCCGACGCCGGCGTAAGAAAGCTGGGCGTCGGCGCGCCCCACCCGCGGGGGTACGGGAACAATGCGCGCGTGCTGGGGCGCTACGCGCGGGAACTCGGCTTGCTGACGCTGGAAGACGCCGTGCGGAAAATGACCAGTTTGCCGGCGCAGACCTTTCGGCTGGAAGGACGCGGG
>NKPT01000303.1 GCA_002254845.1 Chloracidobacterium sp. CP2_5A
CATCTGGTTGAAATTGCGCGCCTGGCGCAGGGCAAGGATGACCTCGACGCTCAGACGGAGCAAATTCTGACAATGTATGAGCAAGGCGGGGCTGGCATGATTTATCACGTCATGCGCGAGGACGATGTCATCCGCATCATGCGCGAGCCGTTTACGATGATCGCCGCCGACGCCGGCGTAAGAAAGCTGGGCGTCGGCGCGCCCCATCCGCGGGGGTACGGGAACAATGCGCGGGTGCTCGGGCGCTACGCGCGGGAACTCGGCTTGCTGACGCTGGAAGACGCCGTGCGGAAAATGACCAGTTTGCCGGCGCAGACCTTTCGGCTGGAAGGACGCGGG
>NKPT01000135.1 GCA_002254845.1 Chloracidobacterium sp. CP2_5A
GCCTAGCATCCGGCCGCTTCTCGTGGCAACGCGAACGTCGGGAATTTTGAGATAGGTTCTAATGTTCAACGTCGTGCTGGTAGCGCCCGAAATCCCGCCCAATACCGGCAACGTGATCCGGCTGTGCGCCAACAGCGGCGCGCGGCTGCACCTGGTCGAGCCGCTCGGCTTCGCGCTCGACGACAAGCGACTGCGCCGCGCCGGCCTCGACTATCACGAGTACGCGACGGTGAAAGTGCATGCGGATTTCGCCGCCTTGCTGCGCGCCGAAGCCCCCGATCCCGCGCGCTGCTTTGCGTTCACCACCCACGCCACGCGCTGGTATGCGGAGGTGCGGTTCGCGCCCGGCGACTGGCTGGTGTTCGGCTCAGAGACGCGCGGGCTGGCCGATGACGTGCGCGGCTGGTTTCCGCCCGGGCAGCGGCTGCGCCTGCCGCTGCGGCCGGGCAACCGCAGCCTCAATCTCTCCAACGCGGTGGCGATCGCGGTCTACGAAGCCTGGCGCCAACAGGGCTTTAC
>NKPT01000338.1 GCA_002254845.1 Chloracidobacterium sp. CP2_5A
ATTTGAGCGTGGCCCTATACGCCGCGCCGCGTCTATTCCCCTCCACACCCGATTTCTGGTTCCAGTCGCCGCGCAGCGCGGAATGGTGGCAGGCCTGGTTCAGCCGTTACCGCGCCTTTGCCCTGTATCACGCCGACCTGGCGCAACAGGCCGGGGCGCAGTCGCTCATCCTGGGCGGCGAAGCGGTAATGCCCGCCATCCCCGGCGGCGTCCTGCCTAACGGCGCGCCTTCCGGCGTCCCAGCGGATGCCGAGAACCGCTGGCGCGGCATCCTGACCGAGGTGCGCCAGCGCTTTAGCGGGCAGGTCTTATG
>NKPT01000235.1 GCA_002254845.1 Chloracidobacterium sp. CP2_5A
GATCTGGGCGGCGCGGCGACGACAACGGAGTTTACCGAAGCCATCGCCGCCCGTCTGACAGACGCTTCCGCCACTGGAAACGCTCTGTAGGCAACGCCAGACTGAACGCTAGCTCGCCGAACGCATGCGTTACCCGGCCGTGGCGCGGACGCTGAGGTTGAAAGGAGCTTGTTATGCCGTCACTGCGTTATCGATGGAGCGTCTTAGGCTTTGCCCTTGGACTGCTGCTGTGCGTTGGGTGGTCGCCGCGTCCAGCCGCTTCGCCAAACCAAGCCGCTTCGCCAAACCGCCCGCAATGGTCAGACCCTTTGCTGGCGATCCAGCTTCCCGCCGCGAATCGCGGCGAATCGCTATGCCGTCCGCCGGCTTTGCCAAGCTTGCGGACGC
>NKPT01000264.1 GCA_002254845.1 Chloracidobacterium sp. CP2_5A
GATCTGGGCGGCGCGGCGACGACAACGGAGTTTACCGAAGCCATCGCCGCCCGTCTGACAGACGCTTCCGCCACTGGAAACGCTCTGTAGGCAACGCCAAACTGGACGCTAGCTCGCTGAACGCATACGTTACCCGGCCGTGGCGCGGGCGCTGAGGTTGAAAGGAGCTTGTTATGTCGTCACTGCGTTACGGATGGAGCGTCTTAGGCTTTGCCCTTGGGCTGCTGCTGTGCGTTGGGTGGTCGCCGCGTCCAGCCGCTTCGCCAAACAGCCCGCAATGGTCAGACCCTTTGCTGGCGATCCAGCTTCCCGCCGCGAATCGCGGCGAATCGCTATGCCGTCCGCCGGCTTTGCCAAGCTTGCGGACGC
>NKPT01000294.1 GCA_002254845.1 Chloracidobacterium sp. CP2_5A
GCGCGCGGGTTCATCAATTTTCTGGGCCAGACGGGCAACGCGCTCGGCGAGCTGCTGCTCGGCCTGGTGAGCGTTTCGGGCGCGGCGACGCTCGATAATCCGCAGCGCCTGCGGACTTCGAGCTATAACTTCTTCGCGAACGACCAGTGGCGGATCACGCCGAATTTGACGCTCAACTACGGGCTCCGCTGGGAGTACAACACCCCGCCCGTGGACGCGCTGGACCGCGCGAACCTCTACAACCCGGCCACCGGCGGATTGAGCCGCGTGGGCACGGAAGGGATCCCCCGCGGCGGCTATGCCGGAGACCGCAACAACTTCGCCCCGCGCGCCGGCGTAGCC
>NKPT01000299.1 GCA_002254845.1 Chloracidobacterium sp. CP2_5A
CGCCGAGCGCGGCGAAGGCGATAGTTTTCGGCTCATGGCGCGTCCGCAGCCCGTAGACAGGGAACGAGCGCGCCAGCGCCAGCAGCAGCGCGGTGATAAAGAGCGGGACGAACGAATCCGGGCTGATGCTGCGCGCCAGCAGCGCCGGAAACAAACTCAAACTCATCAGCGCAGCCGCCATCAGGCCCGCCAGCGCGCCAAACAGCCGTTTGCCCACTGCGTAGAGCAGGGAAATCGAGAGAAATCCCGCCAGCACGCCGACCATCCGATAGCCGATGACGCCGCCGCCGATGACGCTAGTAAGGGCGGCGCTGATCGCGGGGTAGAGTCCTTCGTAGCC
>NKPT01000334.1 GCA_002254845.1 Chloracidobacterium sp. CP2_5A
ATCGCGGGCATTGCGGGCGGCCTCGGCGCAGGCGGCGCGGAACTCGGCAGCGCTGACATCTGGCCCGGCATAGACTTTGAGGGCTTCATTGGCGCGGGCAGTGACGGTGGTGGCGCGATAGACCCAATCAACGAAGTCTTTTTGCAGGTTGGCGAGCAGCCTGGCGTCGGTCAGCGAGGCGGGAAGCATCTCAAAGCGCGCGCCGGGTTGAGGCTGGGGTTCGATGCGCTGGAGCGGCAGGCCGGAGCGGGCGAAATTCTCCCATCGCACCACGCCGCGCCTGTCCAGGTCATCGACCAGGGCGGCGCGTTGGAGG
>NKPT01000286.1 GCA_002254845.1 Chloracidobacterium sp. CP2_5A
GAATGCGCCGCCGCGTTTTGGCGCCAAGGCGGTGATCGAGCTCTTCACCAGCCAGGGCTGCTCCTCTTGTCCGCCCGCGGACAGGCTGATGGGCGAGCTTGCGCTTGATCCGTCGCTGGTCGTCATGAGTCTTGCCGTCGATTACTGGGACTATCTTGGCTGGAAGGACACGCTCGCCCTGAAAGGGCATGCCAAGCGTCAGCACGCTTACGCGAAAACGCGCGGCGACCGCGAGGTGTACACGCCGCAGGTTGTGGTCAACGGCCTGGTGCATGTCGCGGGCAACGATCGCGCTGCCATTGAGCGCGCCGTCGAAATGACGCGGCGGGAGAGCAAGGCAATGCGCCTGAA
>NKPT01000378.1 GCA_002254845.1 Chloracidobacterium sp. CP2_5A
GCCTGACACGGGCGCGTTGGCGCGCTGGTCTGACATCAGACGCATACACCAAGTCGGCAGCGACGGCAAAGCGCGCTTGCCTGCCCGTCCGAGCTAGCCTTGCGCCCCACCTCCTGGCGTTGCTGATCCTCCCCGGCAGTCGCCTCTGTCGAGGCGCGTATGAGGCCAACGCCCGCTTATTTTCGGCTGACGCGCGCCAAGCGAAGCCGCGTCGCTTTTGCGCGCCGGACGAGACGGAGGACCAGCCTATGAAAATCACCATTAGGGATCGCGCTACC
>NKPT01000377.1 GCA_002254845.1 Chloracidobacterium sp. CP2_5A
GCCTGACACGGGCGCGTTGGCGCGCTGGTCTGACATCAGACGCATACACCAAGTCGGCAGCGACGGCAAAGCGCGCTTGCCTGCCCGTCCGAGCTAGCCCTGCGCCCCAGCTCCTGGCGTTGCTGATCCTCCCCGGCAGTCGCCTCTGTCGAGGCGCGTATGAGGCCGACGCCCGCGTATCGTTTTTTCGGCTGACGCGCGCCAAGCGAAGCCGCGTCGCTTTTGCGCGCCGGACGAGACGGAGGACCAGCCTATGAAAATCACCATTAGGGATCGCGCTACC
>NKPT01000147.1 GCA_002254845.1 Chloracidobacterium sp. CP2_5A
CTTCGCGATCTGCGCCGGCGTCAGGCCGACCGCGTCGCCGACCGCCACCAGTTCGTCGATGAACTGTGTATTGCTTTGCGCCGCCTTGCGTGCCAGCGACTCGGCACGGTCGGGCCGCAGCTTTCCTTGCTGCACGAGCGCGCGTGCCAAGCCCGTTAGGGCTCCGGCAGCGGCCGATGGGCCCTGCGTGACAGCGGACATGCGTTTTGTTTAGCGGGACGTAACAGCTTCTTTATAGAGGCCGGAAGCTTCGGCGAAGCGCGAAGATAGTGCCGATAAGGCCCCGATTTGTAAAGCTAACTAGCCAAAAGGCGGGCAGCCGTTCGGTGCGGCGCAGGCCATGAGGCGGCAGGGGAAGATGGTCGGGGTGAGAGGATTTGAACCTCCGACTCCTGCGTCCCGAACGCAGTACTCTACCAGGCTGAGCTACACCCCGACGTGCGCAGCGGCCGTTACGCCGCGGCCTCGCCGCGCGGCACGGTCAGCGATCCCGATGCAC
>NKPT01000058.1 GCA_002254845.1 Chloracidobacterium sp. CP2_5A
ATCCAGGGCGGCGCTCATTCCCGAATGGGCGAGCGCCGCCCTGGATTCCACCTTATTTTTTTCGAGGCTCAACAGTTCCATGGCCAAAGCCGCCGCCGGCGCAAAGCCGCGTCAATCCGCCAAGCCGCTCCCGCAGGCGCTTTACGACGCGCTCGCTCGATCCTCGGCCGTCCAGTGGGACGGGCTGCTGCGGAATCCGTGGCTTTTGCGCCCGGTGTCGCTTTACGTCAATGGCGTCCTGACGGCGCTGGAGCGGGCGCGCGCCCTGATGGGGTTGGGGTTGCGCATGATGAACGTTCCGACGCGCGAGGAAATCGCCGCGCTCGACCGCAAGCTGACGGCGCTCCATGACCGACTGGACGACCTGACGACGCGGCTCGTCCAGCCGGACGCTCCGCCGCCAAAGCGCCCGGCGCGGACAAAGACCGCGCCAAAGGCCGCTGAGCAACCAGCTTCCGTCCAAGCTTCCCGCCGAAAAAGCGCGTCTCCGTCCGGCCGTAAGCGGGCGGCGCGCCCGCCAGCCGAAGTCCCGCCTGAATCCGCGCCGTGACGACTGACGCGCCGCGCCTGAGCGCGCTTGTCGAGCATTGGCAGTGGACGCTGGATGACTGGCTGCTGCGCGTCGCCGGGCAGCCGGGGCTGGCCTGCGCGGCCGGCTGGACGCTTGACCGCTGGCTGGATTGGGCGGCGCTAACCGGCGCGGCGGCGGCGTGGCATCCCTTCAGGCTGGCGCAGGAAGCGCGGCAGGCGGCGCTGCTGGCGGCGGCCCGCGCCGTCGCGCCGCCGACGGCGCCGACGCCGTGTTCGGTCGCGCCGCTGGCGGGACGCGCGCGGTTGCGGCGCTACGCTCCGGCCGGCGCGAGTGGCGGCCGGCGAAGGCGGGCGCCGTTGCTGATTGTCAACTCGCTCATCAACCGCCATTACATTTTCGACCTGCACGCCAGGCGCAGCCTGATCGCCTGCTTGACGGCGGCTGGCCAGGAGGTCTTCGCCCTCGACTGGGGCGCGCCCGAAGCGGCGGCGCGGAAGTGGGGGCTGGCGGATGCGGTCGGCGTCGTCGGGCGCGCGGCGGAAGCGGTCTGCCGCGCGACGGGCGCGCGCGCGACGCATGCGCTTGGGTATTCGATGGGCGGCGTGTTGGCGACGACTTATGCGGCGCTGGAGCCAGCGCGGCTGGCGAGCTTGATTTTGCTGGGGACGCCGGCTGACTTCGCGCGCGACGCGCCGTTGCGCGCGTGGCTGACGACGCCGACGTTCAATCCGCAGCGGCTGGCGGAGACGTTTGGAAACTTGCCGGGGTGGCTGGTGAGCGCGGCGTTTCGGGGTGTCAAGCCGGCGACCTGCGCGACGAAACCGTGGCTGATTGGGCTGGATGCGGCTGAACGCGATACCCATCTGGCGACAGAGGTCTGGCTGGCGGACGCGGTGGCGCTGCCCGGACAGTTTTACGCCGACTTCGTCGCGGCCTACTATCGGAACAACGCCCTGTGGGAAGGAAAGCTTCAGATTGGCGGGCGACGGGCGGCGCTGAGCGCAATTAGCTGCCCGGCGCTTAATGTGATTGGGCTCTTAGATCAGATTGTTCACCCGGCCAGCGCCGCCGCGTTGGCGGAGCGTCTCCCGGCGGAGCGATATGCGGAATGCCGGGCTCGGCTGGGGCATTTGGCGCTGGCGGTTGGGCAGGGCGCGACGGTGACCGTTTGGCCGGCTGTCCAAGCGTGGCTTGCCCAAGCCAGCGGCTAGCCGAGTGACGCGCTTGGCGCCGCCCGCGCCGTCAGGCCTCCAGCAGGCCTTGAGGCGAAGTTTCGAGCCGGCTTATGAGAGCTTATGAAATATAAGAGCTTATGAAATATGAGAGCTTATGAAAAAAGCCCGCTATCGCTTACAACCGGTTCTGGAAGTCCGGGAGCAAGCCAAGAAAGACGCCGCGCAGCGGCTGTCCGACGCCCGCCAAGCGCTGGCCGACGCCGAAGCTGAGCTTGCCCGGCGCGCGGCGGCCGTGGACGCCTGCCGACAACGCCAGGCCGAGGCGGACGCGAAGCTCCGCGCCGCGCTGCAAGCCGGCTCGGCCGCCCACGCGCTGCTCGCGCACCGAACCTTCCTAGCGGACCTGAAGGAAGAGGAAGGTCGCTTGCGGGACGCGGTCGAGCGGCAGCGCGCGGTTATTCAGCGGGCCGAAGAGGCGGTCGAGGCGGCGCTCCAGGGCCTCATCGAAGCCTCCAAGGAGGCGCAGGCCATTGAGAGGCACCGCGAAAACTGGCGGCTGGCGCGCAAGGCGGATGAGGAGCGGCGCGAAAACAAGGACAACGACGAATTCGGCGCGTCCCGCTACGGCCGACAGCCTTAGCGCAACGCTGGCGTTTCGTCGTTGTCAGCCTTGACACCGGTAGCCGGTAGTGATACCTACCCAGTGATTTACGCCTTGAGATGCCTTTTGCTGCAAGCCAATGGCGGCTGACCGCTCGCCCATTGCCACGGCGCTATCAAATTGTTGAGGAGACGCCTTGAGAGATGATGACACGTGATATCAAGTTTAGCTTGAGCTTGGGCGCGCTTCTGCTGGCCGGGTGCTTGGCGAGCGACGCGGCGCGCGCGCAGATGCCCTCTGTCAGGCGCGAGGAGCGGGTAATCGGCGATCGCGTCGGGGGCAGCTACGGCATTTTTGAGGGCGGCGCGCGGGTCAATGCCAATGTGACGCAGCTCAAGCCAATTGAGCAGGTGGTGATTTTGCTGGACGGGTCAGGCAGCATGGCGCCCATCTATCCCCGCATTGCGGAAGAGCTGCGCAGGGCGCTGCCCGCTCGGATCGGGGCGCCGACCGCCATCGTTCGCTTCAGCGCCCAAAAGACTTTCATTCAGGATTTCACCACCTCGCGGGCCGCGCTTGAAAGCGCCTTGGCCAATGAACAGCAACTGTGGGCTGGCAGCAATCCAGGGGATGACACGATGAAGGCGACGACCAACATTTACGGAACGCTGGTCGCCCTTGCCGAGACGGCGCCGGACAAGCTAACGCATTTCATCGTCGTGACGGACGGCAACGACAGCTTGAACAGCCGCGTCGACATGGCGCGTCTCGTCAACGAGAATGTAGTGATTTCCTATCTGAACTGGGGCTATCGCAGCTTCAGCGCGCGCGTTGACGAGAAAAACGCCGTGGTCGTCGCCGGCAACGGCTCGCGGGCAATGGAAATCCCGAACGTGACGCTGCGGTTCATCGCGCAGCGAACCGGGGGCGACCTGCTGAACTACAGCGACTGGAAGAAATTTGGGGAATACTTCAAGCGGCGTTTGAGCGCCCCGGGCGCCCTCTACCGGGCGACCTGGGATTCAATGAACCCTGAAGTCCCGTTTTCGTTGTCGGCTCGGTAAGCTGCGGCGCAAGCCAGGGTCGGCAAGCCTCCTCTATTTAGCCTTCACAATTTGGAGCCCTCGCAATGACGCGCAATCTGAAGTTCACGCTTATTCTCGCCATGGCGCCCGTCATGGCCACGGCTGCTTGGCTACCATTGGCGCCGTCGCAAGTCGCGGCTCAGGGCGCGCAGGCGGCGCAGCTGATGCCGCGCGGCGATGTGAAAATCAACGGCAACCCGGCGGCCGGCAGCCTGACGGTGGCGAGCGGCAGCCGAATCGCGACTGGCAAGACGGGCTACGCCATCCTCAGCGTTGCGAATGTCGGACAGTTTTACATGGGCGACAACAGCGAGATTGTCGTCAACTTCCTCGCCGACCGGGTGCGGATCGAATTGGTCGCCGGCATCCTGCGCTGTATCAAGACCAGCGGCGCTTTGGTTCAGGTTTTCACCACGCGCTGCACCCACATTGACGTGATCAAGGGCGACATCCCGGCCTTTGGCGGTCCCGAGGCGTCCGCGCCGGCGGTAGAAACGATTGGCGAAGCGCAGGCGCGGGATTACCCGGAAAGCGCTTACATTCGGTTTGATTCGTCTGGCATGGATGATTTTCGCGTAGCCTGCTTCGATTGCGCGGTATCGGCGTCGCCCGCGTTGCCAGTCATCCCGATCATCCCGCCCCTTGGCGCCAACCCGGCGGTGCTGGCGACGGTCGCCGCGGCCGGCGTCGTCGCGGGGATCATTCCTATCATCGCCACTGGGCAGGATGACGCGCCCGTCAGTCCGGTGCGTCCCTAAGGCGCTTCCCCAAGGCGATGGGGCGATGGCAGCTTTTCGCCGGCTTCTTCCTGATGGCTGTCGGCGGCTTTGGATTCTGGGACTCTTTCCAGACCGAAGCCGCCGATGATGTTTGGCAGCGTCGCCGGCCGCCGGCCTCGTATGAAGAGCTTCGCGAGGCTGTGGCTCGCTCGCCGGGCAACCCGCGGCTGTGGGGAGCGCTTGGCGCGGCTTGCTTGCTCGACCCGCGGCATCTCGATTATCGGGAATCCGAGCGAAATCTGCGCAAAGCCTTGGCGCTGGCGCCGAATGATGCGCGCCTGTGGGGCTTGCTGGGCGATACGCTCGCCATTAGCGGGCAAGCGGAAGAAGCCGAGCGCGTCCTGCAGCGCGCGCGGGAGCTGGCGCCCCATCACTTTCTTTCGCAGTGGCGATTGGCGAATGCGCTGATTCGCGTCGGGAAGCTGGACGAAGCCGCCCCGCTTGCGCGGGGCGCGTTGCGCTCGAACCCAACGCAGGCCACCCTGATGCTTGATCTGGGCTGGCGCATTTCAAACGGCGACCAGCGTTTTGTTGAGTCACTCATTCCGCCGGATCTGCCGGCGGTGGAGTATCAATACCTGCGACTGCTCATCAATCAGCAGCGCGTCGAGGATGCCGTCCGGCGGTGGAAAGGGGTTCTGGCGGGGCAACGCGACCCGGAGCGCAGGCTGTCCCAGGCCTTCATCCAAGACCTGATCGCCGCCCGCGCTTACGAGCCGGCCTGGCGCGTCTGGGCCGCCCTGCCGGAGCGGCAGGGGCTTGGCCTCGCCCGCGCAGCCATCTACGACGGGGATTTTCGGCAACCGGCGGCGAAGGTGCCGATTTTTGAATGGCGGTTTCAGCAAAATGAAGCCGGCGCTCGCTTGGCGTTGGATCGAGCGGCGGCATCGCCGACCGGCGGCAACGCCTTGCAGATTACCTACGATTCGCCAGGGCCGGCGTTTTACCACGCGCGTCAGCTCCTGGTCTTGCCGCCGGGCGGGTATCGTCTGACCTATTTCGTCAAGAGCCGCGACTTGGTCGCGGCATCGTTGCCGGCGGTGGATTTGTTGGGGGTTTTGGGGAAGTGGAGCGCCCGCTCAAAGCCGCCGCTCCGCGAGACGCAGGAGTGGCAGCGCGTGCAGCATGATTTCACCGTGCCGGCGGACGTTGGGGCCGTTGAGCTGGTCATTCTCCGCCCGTCAGAGTGCGGGACGCCAGGCGCGTGCGCCATTTCGGGCACCGTTTGGTTTGGCGGCTTCTCGCTCGAGCCCCTGGCAAAGTCACGCTGATGCTGTCCCCCGCTTCCCCTGGTTTCCGCGATCGAGCCGCTCCGCTTCCGGAAGGGCGGGCTGAAACGACGGTTTTCGTCGTGTTTATCCTGTGGCTGATCTGGCTTCCGCTCCCGTTTGGCTCGGTTGAGGGCTGGGCGCGCGTCATTCTGCATGCCGGGGCTTTCGGGCTGGCGGCTTGGCTGGGCGCGCAGGCGCTGCTGCAGCGTCGGGAGCTTGTCATCAACGGCGGGGCCGCGCTTGGCTTTGGGCTGACCCTGCTTGCGCTCGCGCAGCTGTTGCCCTTTGCCCCAGCTTTTCTGCGGACGACGGACGCCTTCTACACGCGACAGGCGGCTGTGCATCTGGCGGCGCTGATATGTCTTTTTATTGCGAGCGCTAACCTGCTGCGCGCCCCAAGCGCGGGCGTTTGGCTGGCCCGCGCGCTGGTCGCGTGGGGCGCTATCTTCGCGCTTTACGCCATTATGCAGCACTTCATCGGGCAGGGGAGCTACGCCGCCTTTCGCAAGCTGCTGGCGACGCCGTTTGGAACCTTCGTCAATCGGAATCACTATGCCGGAATGATCGAGATGCTCGCTCCGCTGGCTATCGCGCTCGCCGCGCAGCGGCGGCGCGGCGCGGATGATGACGCGCGCTGGCTCTACGCGGTCGCGGCGGCGGTCATGCTGCTTTCGCTGGCGATTTGCGCGTCGCGCGGCGGCTGGATCGCCGGCCTCGCCGGCGCCTTGAGCGCGGGGGCTCTGGTCGCTCGCTCGCAGCGCCGACTGCGCCGGGCGGCGCTGGGCAGCTTGCTGCTGATACCGCTCAGCGTGGTCCTCGGCGTATGGTGGATGGGCGTGGATCCGCTGGTCAGCCGTCTGCAAGCCACCGAAGACCTTCCGGCGACCGCCGACCAAGTGGCCCGCAACGTGATATGGAAAAACACGCTGACGCTCATCCGCGAGCGCCCCATCGCCGGAAGCGGTCTGGGAACGTTTCAAATCGCCTACACGCGCGTGGACACCTCCAACGGCGTCAATCGCGTGGAGCAGGCCCACAACGATTACTTGCAGTTACTGGCGGAGACCGGGCTGCTGGGCTTTGCGCTGGGGCTCGCTTGGCTGGGATGGTTTCTGCGCCGCGCGCTGCGGGCTGGGGCTTCCGCCCGGCGGAATCCGGAGTGGCGGCTTGTTCAGATTGGCGCCCTGAGCGGCTGTATCGCCTCGCTCGCGCACGCCTTCTTTGACTTCAACTGGCAGATTCCATCCAATGCGGCCTACTTTTTGACGTTAGCGGCCCTTGCGACAGCGGATGGCCAGCCGGCGGACGCCCCGGCTGCGGATGAAGCTTTCTAGCCGATTTTTCAAGCCAGCGCGGACGGGGCGAGACAGCGTCGCCGTCACTCCTCGTCATCGCCCGAGAGCTTCAAGTCCTGAGACAGAATAGCGATGCGCAGGCCCGTGCCGCCAACGCAGGTTGCGCAGGCGCCCGTCCGTTCCGGCTCGGCCCGGCCGCGCATGGCGCAGCGGCACAGCTCGGCTTTGAAGGTTGCCGCGCCGCCGCGCCGCACGCGATAGACCGGGTTGAGCACGTCGTAGGCCCCGCCGTCGGTCGGCGCGTAGTCATAATCCTCCACGAAGGCGTCCTGACACCATTCCCAGACATTGCCGTGCATATCAAACAGGCCGAAGGCATTGGCGATGCCGAGCGAGCCGACTGGCAGCGCCCGGCCGGCCGTCGGCGTCGGCTTGCCGTTGCCATAGGGAAACTCGCCGTTGATATTGGCGACGCGCGTCGTGAGGGTGTCTCCAAAGGCGAAGGGTTTCGATGAGCCGGCGCGACAGGCATACTCCCACTCGGCTTCGGTAGGCAGCCGAAACCGCTTGCCAGTGATTTTTTCGAGCCGTCGGCAAAACTCGACCGCCTGCGACCAAGTCACGCCCTCAACCGGGAGCGTGTCGGCATCCGCCTGGGGCGGCGCGCCGCGCAGGGGGCGCCGCGGACGCGAGGCTTCCGCCTGCGACGGGTTGGGTGGCAGGTCTTCCTTGACTTTGGGCAGCGAAGCCACAAACGCCCACTGTTGGCGCGTCACTTCGTAGCGACCCAAATAAAACTCCGGGATGGCGACATCGTGCAGCTTCTCGTTGGGCAGGCGACCGGCTTCTTGTTCTGGCGACCCCATGCGGAACTCGCCCTCCGGCACGCGAACCAGCTCCAGCGCGATGCCTTTCTCGCGGTCAAGCTCAATGGCGACGACCTCGGACTTCAGAATGCGCGGATTGATAAGATTGCCATCCGGTGTCAGGTCGGCGGTTTGGAACTCGTCGAAGGCGAGGTCGCGCATGATGAGCGCGGCGTCGGCAGCTCGCTTTTCCTTGCCTCGGAGTCGCTCGATTTCGGCGTTTTCGGCCAGTTGCTCGGCGAGCCGGCCATACTTGCTGTCAGGTCCGTACTTGCTCAGGAACGCCTTGAACGCTTCCGGGTCGGCGCTGTTGCGGATGGCGTTCCAGGCGCGATCTTCATCCGAAAGGCGGACAACCGTCGCGGCGCGCTTCGGCGTGACGCGCACGACGCGCGCCGGTTGCGTTGAGCCGACGCGCGTGCCAATTTCCTGCGGGCGAGCCGCAATCCCGGACGACAACATCAAGCCCGCCGGCAAAGCCAGCCCGGCGATCAGGGTTGGGAGCGGATGACAGGCGGAGGCTGCGCGCGCGGACGCTGGACGCTGAGACGGACTCGCGGACGCTTTCACTTTCATAGGCTGATGCGGAGGGCGGCTCAAAAGAGCGAGGCGGGCGTGGGCTTTAGTCATACAAGAGCTTCCCGATTGACGAAGGGTTGCTCGGCAGGCCTGGGCGAGGACACTGTAACCGGCGACGATTTTATCGTAGATTAGAAGCGCGCTCGCTTCACAGACGCGCGGCTTCGGCGTCATCCTCTGGTAAGGAAAAGCGTATCATGAAGGGTATCCCCGTTGTCTGGGCTTTGTTCGCTTCGTTGTGCATCGCCGCTGCCATCGTCTGGACGGTGCGCTCGTTTTACCGAAGGACGGCCGCGCCACGGCGGCGGCGTCCGTTGCAGGAGATTCTGAAAAACCTTGACCACGCGCGCGCCACGCTCCGAATGCGCGCTGCTGGAGACTTAGCCGAGCGAACCGGTCCCGAAGCCAAGGCGGCCGTGGATGCGCTTCTGCGCCGGCTGTCCGACCCGGAGCCGGAAGTCCGCGCCGTCGTGGTGGATTCGCTCAGCAGGCTTGAGGATCCGCGCGCCGGCGAGCCGCTGCGCGAGCGTCTGTATGACGACTCGACGGAAGTTCGCGGCTTGACGGTCTCGGCGCTGGTGAACCTCCGGGACTTTGCGGCGCTCCCCGAAATCATTCGCTTGCTGGATGACGAAGACTGGACGATACGCGCCTGGACGGCCTCGGAAATGGTTCGGCTAGGCCGCGAGGAAGCCCTTGAGACGCTGCTTGCGGCGCGCAACCGCGAAGTATGGCGGGCGCACCTTCGACTGTGCGACACGGCGCCCCGCGTGGTGGACGAGCGCGCGGTGTCGCCCCTGTTGGTTGATCTGCGCAAGGCGAAGGAGTTGGGCGTTCGGGTCGAGGCGATGCTGGCGCTGGCGAGCTTTGGGTACATTCCGGATGAGGAAGCTCGACTCGTTGAAAATCTGGTCGCCTCGACGGAAGAAGAGCATCCGAATCTGCGCTTTCAGGCGGTGGCCATGCTTGGCGCGATGGAGATGCGGCGCATTGAGCCTTACCAGCAAGCGCAGCGCGTCCTGGAGCGTCTCGCCGTCCGTGACGAAAACGCCCTCGTGCGCGCCGCCGCTCGGCATGGGCTGAAAAACTTCACCATTGCCCGCGAGCAGACAATCCGCTCCACGGTTGCGCCAGCCTCGTCGGCGAGCGTTTCGCCAGTGCGCGTGGAGATGCAGGACCTCGCAACGCTCACTGCCAACCTCAAAAGCCTTCACCTGCCCATGCGCTGGCGCTACGTACACGCGCTGGCGGCGACGCGCCACCAGAAGGCGGTCGCGCCGCTGGCTGACGCCACGCATGACAAGGAATGGCGCGTCCGCGCCGCCGCCGCCCGCGGCCTTGGGTTGCTGGTCGGGGTTGGCGAAATGGATGTGCGCCCGACGCTGGAGCGCGCCGCCATCGAGGACGAGCATTTCAGCGTCCGGGAAACGGCCGAGCTTTCGCTGGCGCGGATCGCGCCCAGCTCCACGTCGAGCCTGCGCTAACCCTGGCGCCTAGCCTTGGAGCTTCTCAGGCGGTTTCGCAGGGGAGCCTGAGCCCCTCAAAGCGCCGGCGCGCCCGGGGACGCTGGCGCTTGACACTGTACCGGCTGGACGGTACGGTGCGCGCTATGCGACGCCAAGCCGCCAAAATTTCGGCTGTGACGCGCTCCACCCGCGAGGAGCTGCTGCGGGCCGCCGTTCGCGTGGTGGCGACGGATGGCCTGCCGAAGCTGACCCTTGCAACCGTCGCCCGCGTGGCCGGCGTGAGCAAGGGCGGGTTGCTGTATCACTTCCCGACGAAAGACGCGCTCATCCGGGCGCTCATCGAAACCTTCATCGCGGAGTGGGACCGCGCAATGGCGCTCGAACATGCCCGCGATGCCGAGCCGAGCAAGCCGGGGCGCTGGCTGCGGGCGTACGTCCGGGCCTCCTTCGCGGAGTTCGACCCGGACGACATGCTGACGCTGGGCCTTGCGCTGGGAGACATGGCCGGCTTTTTGGCGGCGCTGGCGGTCAGCCCGGAGCTTTTGGGCTTGATTCGAGAGGCGTATGAGCGGTGGCATCGGCTGCTGGCGTCCGATGGGCTCGGCGAAGCGACGGCGACGGCCATTCGGTTTGCCGCCGATGGCATTTACTTTGCCGAAGGCTTTGGTCTGGCGCCCCCGACCGGGCCGACGCGCCGGGGCGTCCGCGACCTTATCCTGAGCTGGATTGACTTGGCGGCGGGCGCCGCCGACCCCGGCCATGCGAGCGGGACGAGACAGGCATGTTGAGCTTGGCTTTTAGGCGGCGCTGGCGCTGGCGGCGTCCGGTTGTCTGGGTGGCGCGGCTCTTGTTTTTGACGAGCGCGCTATGGCCGCTAGCGGGCTGCCAGTCTCCGGTCAAGACAAGCAAGACCAGCGAGACGACGGCGGCGGAGCCGGTGACGGTCAGCGTGACCCCGGCGCAGGCGCAGCGCCGCCAGCAGTTTATCGTCGCCGCTGGAACCATCGCGGCGCTGCGCCGCTCGGCCGTGGCGCCGGGCGCGCCAGGGCGCGTGACGGAGACGCCGGTCGCTGTCGGGGCGTTTGTGGAGGCGGGCGACGTTCTGCTGCGGCTCGACGACCGGGAAGCCTGTCAGCGGTTGGAGCAGGCGCGGGCCGCTCTGGCGCAAGCCGAGGCTGCTGAGGCTCAGCTGCGGGCGCGGCTCATTCCCGGACAAGAGCCTTTCGACCCGCGAAAGGCGCCTGAAGCCGAAGCGGCGCAAGCTGAGCTGGCGGCAGCCGAAGCCGACGCGCAACTGGCGGCGGCGACCTTCAGCCGCTACGAGCGCCTGGCCCGCAACAACAACGTCACGCGCGCCCAGATGGATGAAGCCCGCGCCAATGTCGAGCGAGCGCAGGCAAGCTCGCGCGCGGCGCGCCATCGCTACGATGCGATCATCAGGGGGCTTGAGGCGGAGCGGGCGGGCTTGCGCGCCGCCATCTCGCGCGTGGACGAAGCGCGCGCAGCCGTCGCTCTCGCTGAAAAGGCGCTTGACGACACAGCCCTTCGCGCGCCGTTCGCCGGCCAGGTCGCCGAGCGTTTCGTCAATGTCGGGGAATACGCCGCGCCCGATCGCCCAGCGATGGAGCTGGTAGCCCTGGAACAACTTAAGCTGGAACTCCAGTTGCCCGAGACCGATGCCGCCCGCGTTCGTCGCGGGCAGGAAGTCGAAGCCGCCACGGACGCTTATCCGGAGCTGGTCATTCGCGGCCGCGTGACCGTCATTCGCCCGCTAGTGGACGCCGCCGCCCGCCGGCTGGCGGTTGAAGTCGTCGCGCCTAACCCGGAACGAAAGCTGCGTCCGGGCATGTTTGTTACAGCGCGCCTGCTTCTTGGCCAGACGGTCTTGCGGGTCGTCGCGCCGAAAGCGGCCGTCCGGCGGCATCCCGCGCTGGACGCTTTCACAGCCTTTGTCGTCGAGGGCGACCGCGCCCGGCTGCGCGTCGTTCAGGTCGGCGAAGCCATCGGCAGCGACATTGAAATACTTTCAGGAGTAAGCGAGGGCGAAAAAGTCATCTTATCCAATCTGGAAAAGCTCAACGATGGCATGCCTATTCTTTATGCAAGGTAGGGGATTGGTTGTCGGGCAGGCGCAGAAATCCGCCGGCAACGCCTTTCGATGGGTCAAGAAGCCCTATGTTTTCCAGGGGAATCTCAAAGTGAAGCCGGTTGCGCGCAACGCACGGAAGAGGCGAGTATCCGCATCCTCCGGAATTTTCAGGAATGTAGTAGGTGATGCCATTAATGCTTCTTGTCGTAAAGTTTTTCTCAAAAGAGGAAACATTAGGCATCAAAAGAGGATGGCGGCTTGTTTCCAAGATGAAGCTGAAAGGCGAAAAGTATAAAACTGCGGCTATAACCCTGACAGAACAGCCAATGACTAAAGCGAGATTTGAGCGAGCTTCCGAAGCGAAGCGACTGTAAGCTATAAGCAGCGCAAAAAGGGCAGCGTACATTAGACCAGACTTTGCGCCAACGAGAGCGAGCTCGGATAGAGAAAAGGAAATCATGATCACAGATAAAGCGATACTTAGATTCTTCTGTGCTAGAAATGTGAGAAAAGTTGAAAAAATAGCTGTAATATAAGGTGGCGTAAATCTAGAGTTAGGCGCAATAGAGAGTATATATGACAATCCAATGAGTTGTATAAATATTAAGATTTTGTATTTTGAAAAGACTGGCCAGAAGCTTTTTCGCAATAAGAAAGCTGAAGCGAAGCTAGTTGTCGCCGTAGTAAGTAAAAGATAGATGACCGTTTGACCTCCGTGCGTCTGCGACCAAGCGGCAACGCCTTGAATAAAGCTTTTCGTTGGGGGCGCATATTCGCTATCCCATATAGCATGGGTAATAATATACTTCACAAGCTTTTCAGAAAATTCCGTTCCAACAAACCAAGGCGTAGAAAGGTGAAACAGGCTAGATGGATAAAGCGGGCATCCGGATGCTATGTAAGAAGCTCCAATTCGCGGAGCTGTGAATATGAAGAAAATTAAAATAATATAAAAGTGAAAATTACGCTTTAGCAAGGCGTGTATATGCGAGAGCGTCATATAAGCGCTGAGCAAGAATATCGGAAGACCGGTGAGCTTTAGCGAAAGGGACGATGCGGCAAGGATTGCGGCTATCCAAAAATGACTGCTCTTGATTGAGGCGATTGGCGTCCTCTCGTCATCTTTCCCGTCGGCTATATCGCCCAGATACTGAGTGGCGTGAAAAAACGCGAAGCCAGTGACGATATTGAGCGCAGCCTCTACCGAGGTCGGCTGAACTTGGATAAGCAAATACGGAACGCTGAGAGTAAAATAGGAGAAAAGAAAAATTTGATGATGATCTTTTCTTATATGAATTACGCTAAGAATCAATTGAAAAAAAGAGAGAAAAATTGTAAAACTACCGACAGTAAATGCGGAATAGACTCCAAGAATATCTTCAAAGGCGGCCGGGAGCGAAAACCATGAGGAAACATTGCCGAGCTGAGCTGAAACTAGCGCTGTGCCCTTCGTTAGTCCATATAAATGAAAAAATCTTGTCATTTGGACATGATAGGTAATCATGTCACAGGTGTCATGATAATTATGATTTATAAATAAAAAAGAAATAACTGAAGCGCAGAGCGCAGCGTAAAGCTTTCCTCTTGCAAAATTTGATAATAGACTAATTAGTATTTTAATTTTTACTGTAGTGAAAAGTAATAAAATACATAAAAATACCAAAATTAGTAAATGGTAAAGTCTTAGAG
>NKPT01000141.1 GCA_002254845.1 Chloracidobacterium sp. CP2_5A
CTGCTGGAGCGCCAGCGCGCATTGGAAAAACTGCCGGCTGTGCAGCCCGCTGCGCAGGATGAAGTGCCCTTCCAGCAACGCGCCCGTCCGCCGGAAAATCTGCAACGCCTCGTCGGTAGTCATTGGCGCGAATCAAACCAATCCGCCGCGGGCGAGGCAAGCGCGTGAATCTACTCCGGGATCGTAGGCGACGACGTGAGGAGTCGGCCTAGGCATTTCTGACATCGTGCCCTGCAGCTTGCAGGGTGGACACCGCGCGCGCGCCGCGTAGGCTCGCCGCGTGAGCGAAACCTCTCCAGCCCCGGCCAGGTCCGTCGAGCGCCTGTTTCCGTTCGCCCGGCGCGCGCGCCTGCTCATCGTTGGGCGCGAACAGTTGCGCCGGAGCAAGAGCCGGTTGCACTTCCTTCTTGTCACGCGCGATCTCGCGGAGGGCAGCCGCGCCGAGCTGCTGGCGGACTTTGCGCATTATCCGATCGTCCAGCATTACGAGAGCGCGGACCTCGAACGACA
>NKPT01000146.1 GCA_002254845.1 Chloracidobacterium sp. CP2_5A
CCCATAAAGCTGGCGCAGTCCTTCGCGCGGGGCGCCGTTACGGAACTGCGCCGTGATGGCGAATCCGGTAACGAACGGCCAGACGCTGCCATCGTTGTAGCTGAGCGGATCGTAATTCGGGCTGTTGGTGGCGAACAGGCGTGTCCCCCACGGGGTGGCGACCTCCGGACGCGAAAGTGATTGGGTGGCGCCGCGCGCGATTTCCGGATCCAAGCCGCCGTAAGCCAAAGCCATCGCCTGCCAGGGCGTCAGGGCCGGGTAAAACGTTCCATCGGTGAGCTTGCCGAAGGGCAGATAGCCTTTCTCCCGGAGAAACCAGCGTTCCAAAGACGACCGCGCCTTTTGCAGCAGCTCCTGCGCTTCGCGCGCCAGCGCGGTTTGTCCCGCCACGCTGGCGAGCTTCACAAAGCCGTCCAGCCCGGCAAGCCACGCGCCCTGCAGATAGACGTCCTTTTCCACGCGGCCGGCCAGAGCCCCGGTTTCCACGGCAGCCAGCCCAG
>NKPT01000048.1 GCA_002254845.1 Chloracidobacterium sp. CP2_5A
AGCGATGCTCCCGGTTGTCGCCGGCGTCGCGTGCGACGAGGCGCAGCACGCGGCGGCGCTCCGATTGCTTCTCCGGCAGCAGCCGGCCCCGGACGCCGTGGTGAAATAGCTGTTCTGAAATAAATAGCTGTTCTTTGGCGATAAGGACGCGGGGAGCTTTTCTGGGAGCGAAGCGCTGCCGCGCGCTGGGGAGCGGGACGCTTGACAGCATTTACAGTAGCTATGTCAGTGAAAATTCTGATTGCCGAAGACGACCCCGCCTCGCGCGCCCTGCTTCAGATTTGGCTGCGTAAAGACGGCTACGACATTACGAGCGTCGACAACGGGCGCGCCGCCCTTGAAGCGGCGCGTCAAATCTTGCCCGATCTGGTGCTGTCAGACGTGATGATGCCGGAAATGGACGGCTTCGAGCTGTGCCAGGCGCTGCGCGCCGACCCCCTGCTTGGGGAGGTGCCGATTGTGCTGGTGACGACGCTGTCTGACAAAGCCTCGCGTCTCCAGGGCATTGAAGCCGGCGCGGATGACTTTCTGAGCAAGCCCTACGACAACGCCGAGCTGCGCGCGCGGGTGCGGACCATTACGCGCCTGAACCGCTACCGGCTGCTTTTGCAGGAACGCGAGCAACGCGCAGCCGAGCGGGCGGCGCATGCGGCTCGCCTCAAGGAGCTAGCGGAGTTGCTTGACCAGACGCAGGACGCCATCGTCCAGATTGACGACCAGGGGCGGGTCGCCTTTTGGAGCGCCGGGGCGGCGCGGATGTTCGGCTGGTCGCCGGAGGAGGCCACGGGGCGCGCGGCGCGCGAGCTGCTTTTTCCAAAGGCTGACGAGCTTCCGCGCGAGGCGATGGCGGCCGTGGCCGAGCGCGGCGACTGGACGGGCGAGCTCGTCACGCAGCGGCGCGACGGGCAAGAATGCGTCCTGATGACCCGCTGGTCGGCCATCACGCGGGCGGCGGACGGCGCTCGCTCGACGCTGCTCATCGCCACCGACGTCACCGAGCAGCGGCGCATCGAGCGACAGTACCTGCGCGCCCAGCGCCTGGAAACCATCGGCATGCTGGCCAGCGGCGTCGCGCACGACTTGAACAACATGCTGACGCCGATTGGCATTGGCGTCGAGCTGCTTCGTCAGCAGGCCGCCGGCTCAACGATGACGGATGTGCTGGATATGATGGATAGCAGCGTGCAGCGCGGCGCCGCTCTGATCAAGCAGATTTTATCGCTCGCCCGCGGGGGCGGCGCGGACAGCCGCGTCCAGCCAAAGCACATCCTGCGCGAGGCGTTTTCCCTGGCGCGCGAGACCTTCCCCAAGTCCATCGAAGTGCGGGTTGACTATCCGCCCAATCTGTGGACTATCCAGGGCGACCCGACAGAGCTGACCCAAATTCTGCTCAACCTCAGCGTCAATGCGCGCGACGCGATGCCAAGCGGCGGAATGCTCGCGCTGGCGGCCCGCAACGTGCAGACAGACGACGCCCTGCGCGCCAAACATCCCCGCGCCACCGCGGAACGGTATGTGGAGATTGAAGTCGCCGACACCGGAACCGGCATCCCGCCGGAAATTCAGGCGCGCATTTTCGAGCCTTTTTTCACGACCAAGTCGCAGGGCCAGGGCACTGGGCTAGGGCTGGCGACGGTGGCTTCGCTTGTGGATAAGCGCGGCGGCTTCATTGCGCTTGAGAGCGAGGTTGGGCGCGGCACAGTCTTCCGGCTTTATTTTCCGGCCGCCGAAACGGCCGCGGAGCGCTCCAGCGCCCCGGAGACGGCGCCGGGCGGGCAAGGGGAGCTGGTTCTGGTGGCCGACACCGAGGCCTCTATCCTCGACCTGCTCCGAACGGTGCTTGAAAGCAACGGCTATCGCGTCATCGCGGCGCGGGATGGCGCGGAGCTGGAAGACGGGCTTGGGCAACGACCAGCCGCGGCGATCATTGACGCGGAGCTGCCCGCGCTTAGCCGGACGCTCAGCCAGAGCGGGCTGGCGCTGGCGCTGGCCGCCCAGCCCGACCTGCCGCTCATCGCCCTCTGTAAGGAAACCGTCCTGGGCTGCCGCCAGCGCGCAGCGCATCTGCCGGTGCGCGCTTGGCTCAGCAAACCCTTCACGGCCGCGCAGGCGCTGCGCGCGCTGCGCGCGGCGCTCGATTCGTAAGGCGACCCGCGAGTCGCAGCCCCGCGAGCGCCGGTCTCCAGCCGACAGGCGTCAGTCTTCGGGCGGCGCGGCGACCATTAGCGCGTCCAGCTCGACGCCGCGCGCGGCGCACCAGGCGGCGAACGGCTCGACCTCGGCTTCCGCCAGCTTGCGCCCGACGAGGCGGCGCAAATGATCGTCCAGCACGTCCGGCTCCCAGCGGGCATAGACCTTGCGCCGGTCGGACGCCAGCAGCTCTTCGCGCTCCTTGGCGACCAGCTCCTTCAGCTCGGCTTTCTTGAGCCGGCCCAGCAGCGCCTCGCCGGTTCGCTCCAGGTGCTCGATGTAGCCTAGCTCAAGCTCCTGCAAGCGCTCCTGAGAGGGCGCAGGAAAGAGCGGGCCGACGTCAGTCGACGCCTTCTCCGTTCGGGCGGCTTCCAATGCCTCAGCGGGCTTCTCAGCGCGCGCAGCGGGCATCTTTCCAGGCGACCGCTTCCGCTTCGGGGGCAGCTTGGGCACGGCCGCCTGCCCGTTGACGATCAGCGTGTAGAGCAACCCGCCCGGATTGGCGAGGTCGCGCTGGCGATACTGGCGGTCAAAGGTGGCGAGGGACTGCTCGATGGTTTCGAGCTTGCCCTGCATCTCGAAGCTCTCCACGAGCTTCTTCGCCACCGACCCGATCATGCCGCGCGCCATGAGCTGCCCTTCCAAATGGAGCGCCACATCCCGCACAGCCCGCTCCTCGGGCGACAGGTCATCGTCGCACATGGCGTCCATCACGTCGTAGATGGGCAGCGCCATCTGCTGAATGCGCGCGCCAAACTCCAGGTTTTTGCGGAAATGGATGGTTTCTTCCGCGAGCGTCCACTCGATGAGGAACTGCTTGACCACCAGCTCGTTTAGGGCCGGCTCCAGACGCTGCATAATCTGCGAGACGTAGGTCAGCTCGCGCGACATCCCGACGTGCTCAAACGCCAGCTTGCGCACGTTGATGACAAAGTAGTCGCCGCTGCCGAACTTCTTGTCAAGGTAGCGAAACATCCGCTTGGCAATCGGCGAGGTGAGGTTGAAGTAAAAATCCGCGTCGAGCTTCTTGAACAGCTTCTCGCTGAGGCTCTGCGCCACGCGGTCGCTCCACATCACATAGCTTTTCGCGCCGGTGCGCTTGCCAGCCCCCTCGTCGAAAATCTTGAACTCTTGAATAATGCTCATCCCCACATCCACCAAGCGGCCGCTGTGGCGATCCACGTAGGCGTTCTTAGCCTCGATGCGGACGGCGGCCAGCTTGCGCAGCGAGCTTTCCAGCCGCTCGTAGTGCTTGGCGTTCATCGGCCAACCCAGCCGGCGAATGAGGTCGTAGCGGCTGAAATACACCTTTTTCTGCGCGCCCTGCTCGTAGGAAAGCTCCATCAGCGCCACGTACACATCCTCGTCGGTCGTGCTCGGCAGCCCCTCGATGGGGTGCGGCATCACCGTCCACACGCGCTGAATCTCGCGCCCGTTCGAGGTGATGTGCTCGGTGAACGTCAGGTAGTTCTTGCTTTTTTGAGCGCGCTTGTCGAGCACGGCGATCGGGAACACCGCGAGATTGAACTCATCCTGCGCAATGCGAATGACCTCCGTCTTTTCCCCTTCGTCGCCTTCCCCGACCGCGGAAGCCAAGGCGGGCGCGGCGCCCGCCGCCGCAGGCGCGGCGTCCTCCGGCGCGTCTGCCTCGCGCTTTTTTCGACGGCTGCGTTTTTCCGACATAGCGGGCGTTCTCCCGGATGGTCTCAGCGGCTGGCGCCGGCGGGACGCGCTTGGCGGCATCGCCCCGCCGGCTGGCGCCGCCGGGCGCGGGCGAAAGCGCGACAAGGACGAGTCGCCGTATATTTAATCATTATCATCAATTAATTATCATTAATTAGTTAATGGTAGCCAAAAATCCTTTATTTTCAATAATTTACAGGCGAATTTTTATGCCAAGGGTCAATAGTCGCCGAGCCTTGACCTTTGGCATAAGCGTCAAAAAAAGGGATTTTTTACGTCAAAGGTCAATAGCTTTATGCCAAAGGTCAATAGCGTTTATGTCAAAAGTCAGTGGTTTTATGCCAAAGGTCAATAGCGTTTATGTCAAAGGTCAATAGCTTTATGCCAAAGGTCAATAGCTGACGGCGCAGCTCGCGCGGAACTCGCGCGAAAGTCCCGGAAATGATGCCAGATACAAGATATTGTGGTATCAAACTCGGCATCTAGTGGTCAAACCCCATCCGGCACTTATGTCAAAGGTCAATAGTTTTATGTCAAAGGTCAATAGTTTTATGTCAAAGGTCAATAGTTTTATGTCAAAGGTCAATAGTTTTTATGTCAAAGGTCAATAGCGTTTATGTCAAAGGTCAATAACCACAAGATATGGGTTTGACAGACGTGACGCGCGGTGCAAAATAGCTTCGCTCTTTGGCTTGCGCCAGGGCTTTTCAAGTAACGTATCGGGCTGGTCGGCGATAGGGAGCGGGCGCTTTTTTTATGTCAAAGGTCAATAGTTGCGCCGTTTGGATGCGCGAATTGGCGCGCGCGACGGCTTGACGCTCCGGATCGCTGAGGGCTGATACGCGCCCTGCTGACAAGCGCCATTTCAGGGAGGCACTTCGCCATGCGCGCGCGCGTGCTACCAAGCTTGACCGACCCGCGGAGCCAGTTGTTGATTACCTTTGTGGTCAATGATCGAGTGGCGATTGACGCCGGGGCGCTGGCCTTTCACTTGACAGGCGAGGCCTTGCTGGCGGTGCAGGACATCGTGCTGACGCACGTGCACCTGGATCACATTGCCTCGTTGCCGTTTATTTTCTCTGAGATGTTTGCTGACATTCGAGCGCCGGTGCGCATTCATGCCACGGCGGCGGACATTGAGCGTCTCCATCGGCACATTTTCAATGACGTCATCTGGCCTGACTTCACGCGGCTGCGCAACGCGCATGGCGAGCTGCTGACGTTCTCGCCGTTTGCGTGGCGCGAGCCGTTTGAGGTGGCCGATCTGCGTCTGACGGCCATTCCCGTCACGCACACGGTGGAAACGGCGGGGATTATCATTGAGGATCCGCAGGGCGCATGTGTCGCTTTCACGTCAGACACCGGGGTCACCGACGAGTTTTGGGCGGCGCTCAACGCGCTGCCCCGCTTGGACGCCGTCTTTGTGGACGTGGCTTTTGACAACGCCAATGAGCCGGTGGCCACTGCCTCGCGCCACTTGTCGCCGCGCCTGCTGGCGAGCGAGCTGACGAAGCTGAATCGCCCGACGCAGGTCTTGGCGGTAAACCTGAAACCCTTTTGCCGCGAGCGCGTGATAGATGAGATTATGGCGCTTGACTTGCCGAACGTGAAGGTGGCCGCGCTGGACGTGGACTACGCTTGGTAGCCGCCGCCGGACATGGTCGCGCGCGGCGCGGGCGGCAGAGAGTAGGGAACGCACGCCTATGAGGTGTCCAAAAATCATCGTGACAGGTCCGACCGCTAACGGGCGCGTGGATGAGTGCCGGAAGTTTCCGTTGGTGATTGGACGGGCAACCAGCAGCGACATCATTGTTTCGGACGAGCGGGCCTCGCGTTCCCACGCCCGGATCGAAGCCCTGCCGGATGGGAGCTACCAACTGGTTGACTTGGGGAGCCGCAACGGCACGCTGCTCAACGACGCGCTAGTCGCGAAAGCGGCGCGCCTGAAGGATGGCGACGCCATCGTCATCGGCAGCCATCGGCTGGTTTTTCAACTGCCGCCGCAAGGGGTTGACGTGAGTTACGATGACAAGCCGCTTTCCGGAACCGTCAGATTTCAGAAAGCGGCTGAGCTC
The DNA here is from genome assembly GCA_002254845.1 of Chloracidobacterium sp. CP2_5A. GTDB lineage: Bacteria > Acidobacteriota > Blastocatellia > Chloracidobacteriales > Chloracidobacteriaceae > Chloracidobacterium. The sequence goes on from NKPT01000048.1 coordinate 5,949, forward strand.
CTGGCGCTTGGGCGTTCCGGCGATGTGACGGGCAAGCCTTCGAGCAGCATGCGGGCCGTGAAGCCGCCCAGCCCGCAAGGGGTCGCGATCAGCGCTGAGCAGTTACATTTGCTGGAGAAGCGCAGCCAGATTCTCAGCCTGTTCTACGACTTTAACAAGCGCGTGGCGCGGGAGTTCGACATTGCCGCGATCTATGCCGAGGTGGCCCGCCAAGTTTTTGAAATCTCGAATGCGGGACGGGTTCTCATCGGCAAGCTTGGGGCGGATGGCTTGCCCAAGATTGAGTGGGTAGCGTATCGGGATGACATCATGCGGGCGACCTATGCGGCCATTCCCATCAGCCGGACGGTGATTCGCAAGGTCATGCAGGAGCGCGTCTCGCTGTTGAGTCGCGACATGAGCAATGTCGCGGGGACGGCGATTCTGGGCGTGCAATCGCTGATGTGCGCGCCGATGCTGGGACAGGAGGAGACCCCGCTGGGCGTGATCTACGCTGATAGCCTGCACCTCGACGGCTTTGCCGAGGACGACGTGGATTATCTCACAGGACTCGCCTCGACCGTGGCGCTCACGCTGGAAAGCCTTATGGCGCACGAGCGGCTCTTGCATGAGGCCGAGGCGCGGACCGCGTATCGGCGCTTTCTCCCGCCGCACGTCGTGGATCAAATCATGGAAGACCCGGACAGCCTCCAGCTTGGCGGCGTCAACCAAGTCGTCACCACGATGTTTGCCGACATCCGCGGCTTTACGACGCTTTCCGAGCGCAAGTCGCCCCAGGAGATCGTGGCGATCTTGAACAACTATTTCGAGCGGGCGGCCACGGCGATCTTTCGTCACGGCGGCTCGCTCGACAAGTTTATCGGCGACGGGATTATGGCTCTGTTTGGCGCGCCCCAGCCGAGCGACCGCGACCCGGTTAACGCTGTTCAGGCGGCAATCGCTTTGCAGGACGTCATCCAGCAGGTCAATGCCGACCTCCGCGGGCAAGGCGCGGACCTGCAACTGAGCATTGGCATTGGCATCAACACTGGGGAGGTTACCGCGGGCTACATTGGCTCGAAGCTGCGCACCGACTACACCGTTATCGGGGACGCCGTGAACTTGGCGGCCCGGCTGGAGTCTAACGCCAAGCCGGGCCAAGTCCTGGCGGGCGAGACGACCATCGATTGCTTGCGCGACTTGATGAATTCCAACTTCGAATTTAGCGAAGGCGAGCGGGAGTTTGCCTTTGTCCCGCTGGGGGGACTGAAGGTCAAGGGCAAGCTCAACGAAGTCAACGTGTATCGCATCTTGTGGGGAGAAGAGCTGGCATCTGCGGTAACCAGCGCGGCTGCCGAGCTTCAGCCGACGCTCTTTCGTAGCGCAGCCAGCAGCTCGTCCTTCTTTGAATCACAGACCATCGCGCGCCCGCAGCTGGATTGGATGACCGTTCGGCGCGACCCGCGCCGCAAGCTGGTCATCCCGGTGACGGTGGCGGGCAAGGACCTCGACGGCAGCGCTTTTGAGCAGGAGACCGAGACCGTGGATGTCAGCCCGTCGGGGGCCTGCCTGCGGCTGGCGCAGCCCGTGGCCATTCCTTCGCCGCTTTCGGTTTCCGTGCCAGCCTATAACTGGCGCGGGGAGGCGATTGTCCGCTCCATTGTCCGCGACCATCATGGCTATCTGACCGGGATCGAGATTATTGGTCAGGGCCCTAACTGGTAGCCGCTTCACTGGTCGCCGCTTCGGCGATGCCCGAAGGAGCGACGGCGCGCAAAGTCGCCGCGCCCCCGGCGGCCGCTCGACCGGCGCGGCAGGCGGCGAATGGTCAGGGCGACCCGGCCCGGCGGCGTTGAAATAACGCAGTCCAGAAACATGAAGAGCGAGGGATGACAGGCAAAAATCTCGCCCCTTCCCGATCGATCGCCTCGTCCATTCGCCGCCCATTCTTCATTTCCCGCCCATTAGGGTTTTGCCGCGCTCGATGAATGGGCGCGACTGCACGACATACAGCCGCCCCTGGCAGGTAAGCCACTCGATATCCTGTTTGGCGCCGTTGAAAAGTCGCTCAATCGCCAGCGCGGCTCGCCCCAAGCGGCGAATCATCGCCGCCGACAGCGCCGGCTGATCGGGCGCGCCGGCGACTTCCTTCACGCCGCCTTTTACGTCAAAGGTCAATATCGTCTCGTCGTCGGCGCGGGTTAGGATGAGGGCCGTATCGCTTTGCGGGCGATAGATGATTTGCTCCGGCACGCGGCGTCCCTCGACGACCCGCAGTCCCAGACCGCGCGTGGCGTTGATGTAGATGCCTTCCGCGTCCCGGTGGTCAAAGGGGTTGGCCGTGACGAGGACGCCGGCGCTGTCAGCGTTGACGCCTTCCTGGATGAGCGTCGCCGGATAGACCGCCAGATGGTCGATCCGCGCCGCTTCGCGGGCCTCAAAAGCCTCGAAGTTCCAAATTGACGCCCAGACGGTCTTGATGGCTGTGATCAGGGCCTCGTCGCCGATAACGTTCGGCACGGTCGTGTAAAGGCCCGCGCCGCTGAAGTCAGGCAGGTCTTCCGCGTTGGTCGAGCTGCGGACGAAAAGCCCCTTGCCCCGGTATTCTCGGCGAATTTTAGCCAGAATCGCCCGCCGCAGCGCCAGGTCGAACGGCGCGGCGACGATGAACTCGCGCAGCTTGGCGAGCTCAACCTGTCGCGTCTGCGGGTCGTGGTGAAAGGCGTCGTCGTTGAGAAGCGCGAGAACGCGCCGCTCGATGCCGTGCCGGTCGGCGAACGCCTTGTAGTAGGCGAAGGGCACAGTGAAGCCGGGCGGCACAATCACGTCGGGAATCCGCGCCTGCGCGATCTCGCCCAAGTTGGCTGACTTCGCGCCGAATCGGATGACGTCGCGCGCCCGCTGGCGATGGAGATCGGTCAGCGCGCGCCACCGCAAATCGGCGCGGGGCAGCCGCAACTCGCGGCTCATCTCGCGCTCGCGCGCGGACTCGACAATCCGCTCGGCCGGCTCTACCGTGATGCCGTCGTCGGTGACGACCAGCGTGACCCAGCGATCGACAAGACTGCGAAAGCGCGCATCGGCATCCTTGACGTAGGCGTTTGGAACGCCCCAGCCTTTCGCCAGCAGGTTCAGGTGCGATAGCGGCGCGCCCGGCTGCGTCACGATGATGCCGCGCAGGGGCGTCGTCGAAAGCGGCGTTTCCTTGAAAATCACGATGTCTTCGCGTTCAAAGGGTTGGGGCGGAGGCAATCGCTCAACCAAGCGCAGCACGCCGGTGGCGCGTCCGGCGTTGAGCGCCAGAAAGGTTGTTTCCGGAAGCGTCGCGTCCGCCCGAACGCTCGGCACATTGGGAAGTCGCGCCGCGACCTCCTCATGCCGGCGAGCGTTGGCCTTGAACGTCAGGGGCGCGAAACAGGTCGCTGTCAGGCGCTCGTGGGCATAGGCCAACAGCTCCGGCGTCAACAGATCGCCTTCCCAAAACTCGTAGGCGAACCTCTCCAGACGTGGCTGAAACGCCAGCGCGCCGAGCAGAAACCGGCGCTGCTCGTTCGTGTAGTTCTTGCGCAAAAACGCGTCGCCCGCATCCAGCGTCAGATAGATCGCCCGCGCGAAATCGCTGTGGAAGCGAAACCGCCGCGAATTGGCGTAATAAACGCGCCCGTCCGCGCGGTCAATGACAAACATCACGCTTGGCGCGGCGGCTTGCTTTCCCTGCGGCGTCGCCCGCGCCAGACGGTCAAAATCGGCGCGCGTCATCTGCGTGACGAAATCCGGCGCGGCGGGGTCGTCCGGCGGCGCGGTCGCCCCGGCGCCGCCGGCGGGGGATGACTGCGCAACCGCCAAGCGGCTGGTCGGCTGGATCAACATCAGGCTGAGCGCGGCGATGAGACAAGCGAGACGGCGCATCGGGCGGCAGGGGGCTTTGGTCAGGCTTTTGGGCGAAAAACCGTGACGCGGTCGGGGTTGCCGGCGATGTAGGGACCGCCGATGAGGTCAATGCAGTAGGGAATCGCCGGAAAGACGGCTTCCAGGCACTCCCGTATGGATTTGGGCTTGCCAGGCAGGTTGACGATCAGGCAGCGCCCCCGAATTCCTGCCGTCTGCCGCGACAAAATCGCCGTCGGCACGTATTTGAGCGACGCGGCGCGCATAAGCTCGCCAAAGCCGGGCAGCATCTTGTCGCAGACGGCGGCGGTGGCTTCGGGCGTCACGTCGCGCGGCGCGGGTCCGGTGCCGCCGGTCGTGACGACCAGGCAGCAGCCGTCGTCATCCGCCAAGCGGCGCAGCTCAGCCTCAATCCGCGGCTGCTCGTCGGGCGCGAGGCGGGCGATGGGCGTCCAGTCGTTAGAAATGAATTCGCGCAGGACGGCGGCAATGGCCGGACCCGACTCGTCGGCATAGACGCCCTGGCTGGCCCGGTCCGAGATGGTCAGAATGCCAATGGCAATGGTGGAGCGCGCCATAAAAACCTTTAGATTCCTTGAAAAAAGCGTGCCGCTTCGTCCACTCCGCGGATGTCGCGGCTGGGTAGGCTAGACGCATCGGCTTTTATCGTTGGGCGGAATGCTTTAAAGTGAACGCCAATTCTAGCCTTCGATCGGGATTGTGCCATGCCAAGACTCTTCCAGACCATTCGCCTTGCGACGCTGCTGCTTGTTTCCATCGTTGTTTTTTCACCCCTGGGCTGGGCGCAGGATGCCGAGCCGACGCCGCCCCTGTCCATGCCGAGTCCGGCCGCGCGGGCGACGCAATCCTACGCCTCGCCGCTGGGCGATTATGTCATCGGGCCGGGCGATGTAGTGGACATTAAGGTTTTCAAGCAGCCCGATTTGACCGGGCGCTTCCGCGTCGGCGACAGCGGCAACGTCGAGCTGCTGTTCATCGGAAAACAGCCCTTGGCGGGCCTCACTGAGAGCGAGGCGGCGGATTTGCTGCGGCAGGAGCTGCGGAAGTATCTGCGCCAGCCGGAAGTGAGCGTGACGGTGACGGAGTTCAACTCGCGGCTGGTCACGGTTATTGGCGCGGTGCGCTCGCCGGGCCGGCTGCCGCTGCGCCGCGCCATGCGCCTGCTCGACGTGATCGCCCTCTCCGGCGGGCTGCTTGAAGACTCCAGCCGGTTTGTCAACGTCATTCGCTACGTTCCCAAGCCAGCGACCGAGACGCCGGCGACCCCCGACGAGGATGCCCCGCCGGATGTCGAGATCATCCCAGTTAACATTGACGACATTATCGCCGGCAACGCGCAGCACAACCTCTTGCTGCAAACGGGGGACATCATTTCCGTTCCGCGGGCGGATGTGGTCTATCTGGCGGGGAATGTGCGCAAGCCCGGGCCGCTGACGGCCCGCAACCCGGTCACGGTCACGCAGGCCATCGCCATGGCGAGCGGCTTTGCCGACGGCGCGAAGCGCAACGACATGCGGCTCTACCGGACGGTGCCCGGCAAGCTGGAGCGCGAGGAAATCAAGCTGAGCCTCGCGGCGATTCAGTCCGGCAAGCAGAAAGACCTCACCCTTCAGGCCAATGACGTGCTCTACGTGCCGCATTCAGAGTTGCGGACGACCGGCGCCTCGTTCATGCGCAACCTGCCTAATTTGGTGACAACGGCGCTCTTCCCGATTTTGACGACCGCCATTATCCGCTAGCCCGCGACCCGGCCGAAACGCGATGCGCAATATCCACGACACCACTAACTTTCGGGCGCTTGACCCCAGCCTGGTCAAGGATTTGATCCAGGACCTGGAGCGGGAAAAGTCGCCGGCCAGTCGCTGGCAGGTCTTGCGCCATCCCTCTTTCACGTGGCTGTTGGGCGCGGCGCTGCTGTCGAATATCGGCGCGTGGATGCAGAACGCGGCGCAAGCTTGGTTCATTTATGAAACGACGCGCAGCTCGCTCTACCTCGGCCTCGACACATTTCTCATGCTCTCGCCGCTTTTCCTGCTGGCGTTTCCGAGCGGAACCGTTGTGGATCGGCTCGACCGGCGGCGGGTGTTTTTCGTGGCTTCGCTGGCGCAGATTGCCTGCGCCGCCACGGCCGCGACCTTGTTTTTGACCGGTCGGCAGGCGGTATGGATGCTCCTGTCCTTATCCTTCGCGGCGGGCATGGGGCAGGCGTTCGCCAATGTCGCCTATGTCTCGCTCTTGCCCAGGCTGGTGCCGACGCGCGATGTGCCGCAGGCGACCGCGCTCAATTCCCTGCAACTGAGCTTGGCTCGCATGGCGGGGCCGGTCGTGGCCGGCGGGGTCTTGCTCGCGCTGGGGCCGGCGGCCTGCTATGTCGCCAACGCCGTGTCCTTCATCGTGCTGCTGGCGGTTGCCATGCGGGTGAAGGAGCGTCCGGCCGAAGCGCCGACCATGAACGCCTTCGCCAAAATCACCCGCCCGCTTCAGCCGTTGCGGAACTTGACGCTGTGGCAGGCGCTGGCGCAGGAAATCCGCCAGTTGCGGCACTATCTGAAGCGGCGCCCCGGATTGATCGAAGCGTACGCGCTGTGTTTTGTCGCGACCTTCTTTGGCGGGTGCATCCCGGTGTTGCTGCCGAGTCACGCGCGCGGCGCTTTGGACGGCGACGCTCGGCTGTACACGCTGTTGCTGGGCCTCTACGGGCTGGGCACCGTCCTGGGCTCGCTCTACATCGCTCAGCGCCCGAAGCCAATGGGCGGGGGCCAGCGGGCGCTTTATCTCACGGGCGCGACCAGCGCGGCGTTGATGCTCTTTGCCATCATGCCGTCGCCGATGACGAGCGCGTTGGCGATTGTTGCCGCCGGCGCGACGCTGATCGCTCTGCTCAGCCAACTCACGGCGCTTGTCCAGTTCGGGCTGGTGGACGAAGTGCGCGGGCGAGTCATGAGCTTGTTTTTGGTGACGTTTCAGAGCGGCTACGCGCTGGGCGGTCTCGCCGTGGGCGCTGTGGCCACGCAACTCTCGACCGCTGCGACGATGATGGCCTGCGGCGTGGCGCTGCTGGCGGTTGCCCTTGGCGGGCAGCTGCTTCGCTCGCATTTGAGCGAAGCCTGATGCGCGCGCTCGAACTGGAAAAGCTGCCAAAGCCCATCGCGCCGCCAAACCAGGCAGGAAAGGCCCAGCCGGGCTGGAGCGCCAGGAATCAACAGAATTCGCTGCGAGGGGGTTAGTCCGCGGCGCGAAATCCTGGGTCATTGCCAAAAGCCTGAAGGCCTCTGGGCTTATCCCGCCGGAGCGTTTCAAAAGCGAGAGCATAAGCGCGGAGACGGCGGCGAGCGCCGCAACGCCGTTGGCGACAAGCCCAAGCCTGTCCACCTCCCCTCCGCGGGTTGCGCGGGCCGGCGCGGCTTCCGCCGCCGGCGACCGCGTCACGGCAAGCCGAGCTGAGCGTCAAGCTGACGACGGATGCGATAATAGTCTTCGAGCAGGCGGTTGACGCTGACGACGAAGGGAATCTGCGCGGCGGCGGCTTCCTCGATGCGAGCTTCGAGCGCCGCCGCTTCCGGGGTGTTCGGAGCGGTTTTTTCTTCCAGCGCCATCAGCTCGTAAACGTTTTCGCCCCGCGGATGATGGTGGTAGCAGTGGGTCACGAAAGCCAGCGTCAAGCCATCCGCAATCTGGCGAACCAAATCCGCATCCGCCGAATGGAAGTCATTGAGCAGAAACGATCCCGCCTCGACGCCTAGCGCCCGAGCCAGCTCGTGAATGCGGTTGACGAGCGATTCGTCGAGAGCCACTGGCGTAAATGCTCCAACATTGGTCATGACGCGCTGGTGTCAATCATAAGCTTCTCGGACATGGCGAAGAGCAGCTTCTGGCGGGCGCTCACGCCATTGCGTCGCGACGACTGCCACAGGGCCACCGCCTTGGTGTATTGCTCTTGAACCTGCGGGCCGTGACCTTCGTGGGCAAGCTGCTCGCCGAGCGCGCGAATCTGGCGCAGAGCGCGCTCCTGTTCCTGGCGAGCGTGAATGAGAAGTCGCATCTGCGCGGCCAGATAGGCTTCCAGCTCGGCTGGCGACTGCGGGGCGACAGCTGATTCATAGACTTCATCAGCGTACTGTGGCAACCCATTCATCTGATTTGGTTGCCCCGCCCGTTTGCCCTTAGCGCTCTTGGCAACATTGCCGTTTTGGTTGCCGTTGTGACTTCCGCCTCGGCGTGATCTACGATGTTGCTTCATCAGCACAATGCCCTTCGTGTCAAGTATGGCGCGGCGACGAGCGGCGCAAAGAGCCGAAAGACTACTGCGCGCGCCGCTTGGCAAGCCTAGCCAATCTGGAGAGAGAAGCGCTTGCCAAGACTGATGGGGTAGCTCAGCAAGCCGATTGTAGCGGTTTCGGGCGACCTGTCAACTCGCTGGCCAGCGCGCCTCGCGCCCCTAAACGCGAGTTAAACATTGGTTTGCAGGATGGTTTTGATGCCGCCCGTGACTTGATCCACCACCTTGCTTAGGATTTCAATGTTCTGCGTGAGCTGATACATGCGCGCCTGCAAGCCGAGCAGCTCGCCCTGTGACAGCTCGCGGTCCGAGTTCAGCAGGGCCTCGATCTGCGTCCACTGGCTCTCCACCTGCGAGAGCCGGGCCATCATGTCCGGCGGTCGCTGTTCAGGCGATATCCCGTGAATGCCGTCCCGCAAGGCGGAGATGCGGAGCCGCGCATTGTCAAACTGCAGTCCGAAATCGCCGGCGCTCGGGTTGGCGTATCGCTGCATCAAGTCGGCGCGAAGCTGCTCAAGCGTCACGCCTGACACGCCGCTGCCGTGCTGGAAAATATTGCCGGGCTGCCCTGGCGCCTGTTGCATGACCGACTCGAAGGATTTGCCGCCGCCCGCGCCGATCTGCGCGCCGGCGGTCTGGCTGGGCGCGCCAGTCGCTGGAACGCCGGCCGGAATGCCGCCAATCTGTCCGCTCATGGTGCCTGTTTCCTTTCCAGTGGCCGCGGCGCCGTCTTTATCTTCATCAGCATCTTCATCAGCGCCGCGCTCGTTGTCGGGTCTTAGCCAACCGTGACCAAAACGTACTGGAATCGCTGCTGATTGCCAAGCGAGTCCCAGAAGCGGTTGAACTCGCTCTGGGGCATGGTTTGGCAGCCAGCCGAGTAGGCGTTGGTCGTCCCGCCGCGATGGAAGTACATTGTCCGTCCCTCAAAGCTGTTTCGGTTGCGGTCGCGCTCGTCAAAGACGCCGTCGTGGTTGGTGTCGCGGACGACCGGGCGGCTCGTCGTCGGCATGAGGATGTTGTTGCCGTCAGGCTGGGTCGGCCCGAAATTCGGCCCGACATTGGCGCGCATGTATTCGTGCGTGCCATCCACGAGCCGTCCCAGATCGCGCCGCCCGTCGCGGTCGCTGTCCACGCCCATCGGGCGGCGCGTCCGGCCCGACCAGCCGTCCTCATACTGGCTGCCCGGCTCGGTATTGCCGCGCAGCTCCGTCACCTGATGTTGCCCATTGGGCAAGCGGCGCAGCGTCACAATGCGGTCGTCATAAACGCCTTGACCGCCATTGGCGCGGGTGTTGGTTGCGACGCGCAGCCCAAGGATCACCGTCCGCCCGGCCGCCAAGTCCGCCTTCGCCTGGGCTGAGCCATGGCGCTCAATATAGTTGGCGTAAAGCGCGAACTTCTGAGCGTTGGTCAGTCCTTCCGTGCGCGGCAGTCCCGCGCGGGGCGGCGTCGGGGCGCTGGGCGTCGAGGGCTGGCTTGGCGCCGGCGCGCCGCCGCTGCCGGGAATCGTGATGCGCTGTCCGGGATAGATGCGATTCGGATTGGTAATGCTGGGGTTCGCGCGCTGGAGCGCTTCCACGCTCGCGCCGTACTGCCGGGCGATCCCGGAAAGCGTGTCGCCAATCCGAACGCGATGCTCGCGAGCGCCGGCGGTCGGCGGGGCGGGCTGGCTCGGCGTCGGCGCGCTGCCTCCGGTGCGGGCGATGGCGTCGAAGCGCGTCAGGTCGTGCTCGCGCATGATGCGGTGCAGCAGGTTGGTGTAGTTGGGGTCGGTGGCGTACCCAGCTCGGTGAATCTCGGCTGCGAACCGGAAGGCGTCGTTCGTATGCCGCATCGCCGTGGCGTAGCGCGAATTGCGAATGAAGAACTGCGCGTGGTCAGCAAAGGATTCAGCCGCCGAGTTGTACTTGCGGAACTGGGCGTTGACGTAAACTTCGCGCCCGTTGAAAACTTCGCGGGTGCGCATGGTGACGGAGCCGGCCGGACCTGTCCCTTTGATGCCAAAGTAGTTGTTCGCTTGACGGGTCAGCGCGGAGCGCCCCCAGCCGCTCTCCAGAATCGCCTGCGCAATCGTAACCGAAGCCGGCACGCCCGTTGCGCGCTGGCTACGGATGGCGTCGGCCGCAATCGAGTCAATGAAAGCGTTGCCGGTGCGCGGAATCGCGCCGACCGGCGTCGTTGTGTCGACCCGTGGCGGCGTCGGCTGCGCCGGCGCCGGTTGGCGCGTGACGGGCGGCTGAGCTGAGGGCGGCGTTGGGCGCGCGGCCGGCGGCGGCGCGGGCGCCTGGCGCCCGGGAAGGTTGACGACCTGACCGGGGAAAATGCGGTTCGGGTTCTGAATCTGGAGGTTGGCGCGGACCAGGCGCGACAGGTCAATCCCATTGCGGGCGGCGATGTCGGAAAGCGTGTCGCCGCTGCGAACGACATATTGACCGCCTTGGCCGTCGTTCCGACTTGGCGCGGCGGCGCTGCGCCCGCCCGGGATGGTCAGCGTTTGCCCGGCGTAGATAAGGTTGGGGTTGCGAATCTGCCGGTTGGCGCGCAGGAGCGCGTCCACGGTTGTGCCGTACCGCTGCGCGATGTCGGACAGGGTTTCGCCGCGCCGAATCAAGTGCTGTCCGCCGCCTGCGGCGTTTGAGGAAGTGGCCGGGGTTCGTGTGACGCCGTTCGTCCGTGCCATCGCGCCTGTCTCCGTTCGCTGGAAAAGCTGCGACCTTTTCGGTCTTCGCTCACGTTATCGGCGGCGGCGAGCCGATGTTGCGTCCGCTTGCCGGAAAAAGCGAAAGCGACTTCAACGCGGGGCGGATGGAACGACGCCGATGCGGCGAAGCTGAAGCGAAAACGGCCCGGCTTGTTTGCCGGCGATCATCAGTCCGAGCGTGACGATGGACGCGGTTTGCAAGGGCGGAGCCAGGACGACGCGCCCGCGAAAGGTTGGCGCGAAATCCGTTGGCGCGAAGACGCAAGTTGTCCAGTCCGTCGCGGGCGGCGCGAATGACGCGTGGTAGGCGATGCCGTCGAATGCGGCGTCCGTCCGGGCGACGAGCTTGTAGGTTTTTCCATCGCCCCGGCATTCGACCATCAGCCGGGCGTTGGCCGGGAGCCGGCGCCGAAGCGGTCGCGACCGCGCCGACGCGAACCCGCCGTTGTTTTCGAGCGACACGACGCCTTCAAAAACGGCGGCGCCAGCGGCGGTCGGCCGCAGCCGCCCAACCGAGCGCCCGCCCATGACGGCATCGCCCATCGAAAGCCAGTTGGCGGCGCTTTCCATTCGGGTGAAATCAAAAATGGTCGTCATGTCGTCGGCAGGAGGGGCTTGAATCCGCTTTCGCCTGCGCGAAACAGGATGTCGTGGCGCTTGCCCTGGGCGTCCTTGCTGGAGACGTTGTTTTTCTGGTCGCGGAACAGCTCGAAAAACACGGTGACCAGCGCCTCGACGTCGGCAATGCCGTCCGGCGCCGGGGCTTCAACGTAAATGAGCGTCATATCCACTCGCTGCTCCATGCCGACCCACAGGAGCCGCAGCGGCTCGCCGTTGGCGCGGCGGAGCTTGAGGCGCTCCCGCGCGTAGGCGCCAACCAAGTCGGCCGCGTCGGGCGTCCGGTCAAGCTCGACGCGCCGCCGCGCTTTTCGGCTCAGCGCGCTTTCAAGGTCATCGCTGAAAACGCGCAGCAGGATTTCGAGCGACTGGGCGTCGGGGTTGTGCTCGACGGTGGCGAAGCTGGCGTGAAACTTATGGGCGGCCGCGGCGGCTACGCGGCCGCCGGCCGCGGACAAGCACAGCGCGGAAAGAAAGGCTCGACGCGAGACCATGGCGTACAATCTCCATTGCAGGCTCCCTTGCGGGCTTCGAGGACGTTTAGGGCTTTTTAGGGCTTGGCGCGAGGCCCCGGAAGCAGCTTAGCAAAAAAGGCTTGGCCGGCGGGCCCCGGGGGCGCCCCCGGACGCGGCGGGCGGGGCGACTGTCCGGCGCTAGAGAGCCAGTGCTATAAAAGGCGCTGTAAAAGCGGAAGCCAGGCCGCTAGGCTGCGCGCCCAGCCAGCCAAAAATCGGCCACAGACAAGCTCGGAAAGAAAACCCGCATGACCGCTGCCGACGCCATCCTTGACGCGCCGCGCCCGCCGCGCCCCGGCGAGACGCTCGATGCCGAAGCCCTGTTCTCGTGCCTCAAAGACCGCATCCCGGACTTGGTCGCCCCGCTGGTTATCGCGCAGTTCCCGTCGGGGCATTCCAATCTGACCTACGCCGTGACCAGCGGCGAGCGCGAGTACGTCCTGCGCCGCCCGCCTTTTGGCGCGGAACACATCAAGTCTGGCCACGACATGCAGCGCGAGTTTCGCGTGTTGTCGGGGCTCGGCCCGGTCTATGCCCGCGCGCCGCGCCCGGTGTGCTACGTCCCGGCGGAAGCCTCGCCGTTTGGCGCGTCATTTTACGTGATGGAGCGGGCGCGGGGCGTCATTCTGCGGTCGCGTCCCCCAGCGGGCCTGCCGCTGGAAGCTGAAACCATGCGCCGTCTCTCGACCAACTTCATTGACAACCTCGCTCAGCTCCATGCGGTGGATATCCGCGCCGCCGGCCTCGACGATCTCTACCGCGGCGCGGGGTATGTCCGGCGGCAAGTCGCGGGTTGGGTCAAGCGATACCGGGCGGCGCAGACCGACGACCTCCCGGCCATGGAAAGCGTCATCGACTGGGTGACGGCGCGCGCGCCTGAAGACAGCGCGGCGACGCTTATTCATAACGACTACAAGTACGACAACGTCATCCTTGATCCAGCCGACATTGCCGAAATCCGCGCTGTGCTCGACTGGGAAATGTCCACCGTGGGCGACCCGCTGACGGACGTGGCGACGACGCTGGCCTACTGGGTGGAGCGCGACGACCCGCCCGAAGTTCACGCCGCGAGCTTCGGGCTGACGGCGCTGCCGGGCAATCTGACGCGGGCGGCGTTGCTGGCGCGCTACGCGGAAGTCAGCGGGCGCGACCTGCGCGATATGGGCTGGCATCAGGCGTTCGCGTATTTCAAGGTCGCGGTTATCGTCCAGCAGATTTACTTCCGGTATGTGAAAGGATTCACGCGCGACGAGCGATTCGCCCGCTTGGGCGACCTGACGCGCCTGTTCGCCGAGCTGGCCCGGCAGTCCGCCGGCTAGCTGGCGGGCGGTCCGCGTCGGGACAGGGAAGCGCCGCGCGCGCGTGTGTATGTTAACGCGCGAAGCGCGTGAATCCGAGCGGCGGCTGCGCTAGGCTCGTCCGCCGGAGGCCGCTACGGCCTGCCGCATTCATTTCTCGACGGACGAGGAAAGTCATCATGGGACGCAAAAAAATCACCGTTGTCGGCGCTGGCAACGTCGGCGCGACCGTCGCCGAGTTGCTGGCGCTCAAGGAGCTTGGCGATGTCGTTCTGGTGGACATCGTTGAGGGGCTGCCGCAGGGCAAGGGGCTGGATTTGAACGAAATGGCCCCGGTTGAGGGCTACGACGCGCTTGTGACGGGCGTCACCGGCTATGAGGCGACGAGCGACTCCGATGTGGTGGTCATTACCTCCGGCGCGCCGCGCAAGCCCGGCATGAGCCGCGACGACCTTGTGGAAATCAACCAAAAAATTGTCGCCAGCGTGACCGAGCAGGTTGCGCCGCGCTCGCCCAACGCCGTTTTGGTGATGGTGGCGAATCCGCTGGACGCGATGTGTACGGTCGCGCACCGCGCGTCCGGCTTTCCGCGCGAGCGCGTCGTCGGCATGGCTGGCGCGCTCGACTCCGCCCGGATGCGCTTTTTCCTTGCTGACGCGCTCAAGGTGTCGGTGGAAAACGTCACGGCCTTCGTCCTTGGCGGTCATGGCGACACCATGGTGCCGCTGCCGCGCTACTCGACCTGCGCGGGCATTCCCATCCCGGAGCTGCTTCCGGCGGAAACCATCGCCGCCATTGTCGAGCGGACGCGCAACGGGGGCGCGGAAATCGTCAAGCTGCTCGGCACTTCGGCCTGGTACGCGCCAGCTTCCGCGACGGTCGAGATGGTCGAGGCCATTGTCAAGGACAAGAAAAAAATTCTGCCCTGCGCGGCGCTGCTCCAGGGGGAGTATGGTCTGGAAGGACTGTTTATTGGCGTGCCGGTCAAGCTGGGCAGCGGCGGGGTCGAGCAAATTATCGAGATCAAGCTGACCGAGGATGAAGCCGCCGCGCTGCGGAAATCGGCCGACGCCGTGCGGGAGCTGGTCAGCCTGCTGAAATAAGCCCCTCAAGCGAAGGCAGAGGATGGCGGCTCGTCGTCCGCGACGAACAACGCTCCGGCGCGGCTCGCCGCCATCGCCTGGCAGGCCGCTTCAAAGACATCGTCCGGCGCGACCGGGCGCGCCGGCAGAGCGTATAGCAGCCGGTCGCGCGCGCCGCGCGGCGCGCGCCAGCTTGAATCGCGCGAGCCGTCCATAACGACCACGCTGGGCGCTTGAACCGCGCCGGCGACGTGAATCGGCGCTCGGTTGCTCCCGATGACGACTGAAGCTTGCGACAGCGCGGCCGCCAGCAGGGCGGCGCCGGGTCGGCGCAAGACGATTGGCTTGAGCCCGTATCGCTTCCATTCGGGGCGCAGCCGCTCGGTCAGCCCGGCTTCTTCCTCAGTTTCAATCGCCAGCAACTGCGCGCCGTATTCAGCGGCGAGTTGCGCGGCGAGCGGCGCGAACCGCTCGGCAGGCCAGACCTGCGGCGCGCATCCCGCCGTCGGATGCAGCGCGATAGTCAGCCTATCGTCTCGCCAGCCGAGCTTGGCGAGCTTTTGCAACTCGCCCGCGCGCGTCGCGGGCGAGAGCGCCAGGCGCGGGGTCGGTCGCGCGCTCGTTACGCCCAAATCAGCCACCAGCGCCGCCGCCGCGTCGGTCAGGTGCCGCTTGGCCGTCCCCGCCGCGACGGGGCGCAGCATCAGTCGCCGCCGCGTCCGTATCAAGGCCAGCGCGGCCTGCTCCAGAGCGCTTTCCGTCAGGCTGACCGCCGCGTCGAAGACCTGCCGCCGCAGGCCGTTCAAAGCGTGGAGCGCCTTGAAGGCGGAGGGGCCGGAGATCTCCGAGCGGTGCGCGCCAAGCGGGCGCGTGACATCCGCGCTGTCGGCCAGCCGGGCGATGTCGCAGGCGAAGTCTGGGGCGACGAGCTGGATGCGCGCTTGCGGAAAGCGCCGCCGCGTCGCCTGAATGGCCGGCAGGCAGAGCATAAAATCAACCGCCGCGCCGCTGTGGGTGAAAAGGATGTGCTCCACGTGGCGAAAGCGTTGCGCGGGTCGCGCCGAGAGCCGCGCGGCAACCAATCAGATATAGCTTTTCCGCGCCCGCCACGTCACGTTCGGCCGACGCACGACAACGCGAATGCTGTGCGGTCGCCCATCGTAGCCGTTCGGGGGGTAGAAGCCAATGGTGTATTGCGCGCGAAGCTCCTCGACAACTTCCCCGAAGCGGGCTTCCAAATGGGCGCCGCCGGGCGACTTGACATAGCGTCCGCCGGTCGCGGCCGCCAGTTCCGACAGCCAGTCCGCCTGGCGCGCCTCCTCCGGGGGGCGGCTTGGAAAGCGGGGGTCGTGAAGGTCTATGGCGTAAGCCAGAACATCCGCCTGGGCGGCTTGGCGGGCGACGGTCTCGGGGCGCGTATCGCTTGCCGTGTCCGCGCCATCGGAAATGAGAACGATCGCCCGCCGCTGTTCCGGCCGCGCGTCAAGCGCCTCGATGACAAGGCGCAGCCCGTCGTACAGGCGCGTTCGGCCGCGGGCGCGCATGTCCGCCAGTCGAGGGCTGACGGCGCGCGAGGACGAGAAATCCTGAAGCTGCTCGATAGCGCTTCCGAAGGCGTAAACCGCCACGGCGTCGGTGGCGCGAATGAGCGATTGAAAGTGGGCCGCCGCGGCGCGCGCGGCGCGCAGCTTGGTCCGCATGCTGTCGCTGGCGTCAATCATGATCGCCGCGCAGAACGGGGCGTCTTCCGCGCTGAAGTGCTCAATGCTTTGCATCGCGCCGTCCTGGAAAATAGCGAAGTCCTCCTGGCGCAGCCCTCGCGCGTAGCGGCCTTTGTCATCCATAACCGTGACGTTCACCAGCGCCAGCTCGGTTGTCAGGCGCAGCGTGTCGTCGTCGGCTGGCGCGGGACGCTGGGCGAGCGGGCGGCTGGTCGCCAGCGCGACCCCGCACGCGCCAAGCCAAGCGCGTAGCCAGAGGCGACGCGCCGGGCAGGCAATCCGCTGATGGCTGGTCATAGCGTTTCCTTTCGGGGCGCCGGCGCGGCCTTTAGCCGCCGCGCAGGCTACGGGATAACCGGGCGATGCGCGTCGCCCGCGATATGATGCCCGCCGACACGGTGTGCCGCGAGGCGCGCTCCGACTGCTGTCGAACTTCCGCGCTCAGCTCCAAGAGTAAGGCGAGCTGCGCGCTGAAGTCGCCAGGCAGCGGGCGATTGTCTTCGCCGTCGCCCCGCCCGCCCTGCAGGTCGCGCACCCGCTTGGCGAGCTTCTCGACCTGCTTGAAATCATCGATATCCTGGCTCGACAGCGGCGGGCGCGAATGTGGGGGGACGGCGTCGAACCGCTTGGCGAGCTTGCGCGTCAGCGCTTCGAGCTCCTGGCTTGCCCGGCGCAAGTCGCGCAGCGAGCGCTCGTCGCGGTCGCGCTGCCGCCGCGCTTCCATGTCGCGCTCGAGCTCGCCTGGCGACTGAGCGCTCGGCGCGCTTGGCGCCGCCTTCGCGGGCGCGACCGGGCGCTTGCCTCCGCTCGCCGTCGCCAAGCCGCTCGACAGCGGCTCCAGTGGCAGCGACTCCAGGAGCAGCAGCCCAAGCGTCAGCCGGCATTTCGTCGCGCCTTTGAACAACACGCTCTCCACACCTTTCGCGCCGCGCCCTCTTCCGCCCGCTGCGGAGATACTACGACGCTTGCCGGCAAGCGCAAGCGGGAGGCGACAGGCGCCGGAAGCGCGGGGAATTTTGATTTTTTCAAGCTTTATGGGCGTTTTTCACGAGTTTTGCTCGGAAAAATGATTGACAAGCTCTATGACCATCCCTATACACCAGATATTGTGGAGTAAAAATTCTTGAACACAAGAAAAATTACACCACAGAATGTAGTGGCTTGACTTTGTCTGAACTCAAGGAGATTCCCCATGGCGACCAAACGCAAAGCGACCGCAAGCGAAGCTGAGCCGAAAGCTTCAGCCAAAAAATCCTCGTCCAAGAAGGAAGCGACTGTCGAGGCGACCGTGACGACGACCGCCAAGAAGGCCACGGCTAAAAAAGCCGCCGCTCCAAAGGAAGAAGCGGCGAAGCCGGCGGCGGAAGCGGCCGCGAAGACGGAAGCCAAGAAGTCGGCGGCTAAAAAGCCGGCGGCTTCGAAAGCTGAGACGGCGAAAGCGGAAGCCAAGCCGAAAGCCGCGGCCAAGGCGGCCCCGGCGGACAAGCCGGCTGTGAAGGAAGTGAAGCCCGCCAAGAAGGCGGAACCGAAGAAGGCGGAAAAAAAAGCCGCCGCTAAGCCGGCTGCCGCGGCCGCCGAGCCGGCGAAGAAGCCGGCGAAGAAAGCGGCTGAGGCGGAAGCCCCGGCTGAGTCGGCGAAAAAAGCGACCGCGAAGAAAGCGACCGCGAAGAAGGCCAAGTAGCCGCCTCATCGAGCGGGCTAAAAAAAAGAGCTTTCGGGCGCTCGACGGGGCGACATCGTCTTTAGCGGGCGACGTTGACTTTCGTGTCGGCTCCCTCCGGGTTTTCTTCAGGTTGTCTGACGTGATACGACTGCGCGGCTAGGGAAGCCCTGTGTCGCGTGGCCTTCGCGCGAAGTCGCCCGGCTGGAGCCAGCCCCCTGAGACTGTTATGAAGCTCTGCCCAGTTTGTCAGTCCTGCTACGAGGATGTCGCGCGCTTTTGCGTTCAGGATGGGGCTCGGTTATTGGATGGCCTGCCGGGTCAAACAACGTTGCAGGGTCGCTTCCGCTTTCTGCGTCTGCTGACGACCGGGCGCATGGGGGATGTCTACCTGGCTTTGGATGCCGTCGCGAGCCGCCAGGCGCTGATCAAGGCGCTGCCGGCCTATTTGTTCGCTAACCCGGAGACCCGCCAGCGATTTACCGCCAATCTTGAACGGCTGGCCACGCTTCAGGCGACGAATTTAGTCGCCTGCCTTGCTGTGGTCGAGATGGGCGGCGGCTATGTCGCTTTAGTCACGGAGTATGTCGTCGGGCACGACCTCCGCGAGGAGCTGCGCGCTCGCCAGCCGCTGTCGCCGCGCCGCGCCGCGACCATTGCGCGCGAAGCCGCCAAAGGGCTTGCGTCGGCCCATGCCATCGGGATTCCGCATTGTGACCTCAAGCCGGAAAACATTCTCTTGTTCGCCGACGCCGAGACACAGGCGCTGCGGGTCAAGGTTGCCGATGTGGGCTTGGCTTGCCTAAAGGAAAACATAACCGGCTCGGTGACGGACGACACCGGGTCTGAAATCGCCCGCTTGCCCTACTACACAGCCCCGGAAGCCTGTTTGGGCGAGGCCCTTGATACGCGAACCGACATCTACGGCTTGGGCGTCATTCTCTATGAGATGCTGGCGGGCGCGCCGCCGTTCCAAGCCAAATCCCCCGGCAAGGTGCTCAGCATGCAGACTGGAGCCTTGCCCCGGCCGCTCTCGGATATCAATCCGGCCATTCCCGCCCCGCTGGTCGCCTTGACGATGCGAATGCTGTCCAAACAGCCGGACGCTCGTCCCCAAGCCATGGATGAAGTCTGGAAGGTTTGCCAAGACTGGCTTCGGGAGGCGGGCGACGAGGAGCGACTCACGGTCAGCCCGGAAATGCCGTCGGCGACTGCGGCGACGTTCGCGTCTGGCGCGCCGGCGATCGCGTCGCGCTTTGCGCCGTCGCATGACCTTCCGCTGCGCTTGACCATCATTGACGCCGATGACGAGGGAAATCGCTCCCGGACTATTCCCGGGCGCGTCCAGGAGGCTTCGCCCCAGGGCATGCGCGTCTTGACCGGCACGATTGAAACCGGACAGCTCAACATCATCCGCGATCACACCGTGGCTTTCAAAAACCGGCTGGCGATTGAAGTTGATCTGCCTGACGGCACCGTGCGCATGAGCGGCTTCGCCGCGCGCTATAACCGGGCTCCCGACGGTCGCAACTGGGTAGTTTACATTTACATCAAGGAAATGCCGCGCGATGACCGCCGGCGCTACGAAGCCTTTCTGAAAAGGCCGGCCGCCTGAAAGCTCCGCTCCGAGCTTGCTAGGCGGCCGGACGCTCGCCTGAGCCTCAGCGCGGCCCGACAATCTGCCACCGCTGGTCTGGAACCGTCGGGACGGCGACGCTTTGCGCGAGCGCCAGATCGCGCAGCAGCCAAATGACGTTTTGTCCGGTGGTCGTGTTTCGCCAAACGATGTCCGGCTGCCCATCCCGGTTGTAGTCGCCGACCGCTGCCAGCCGCCAGTCAGGGCCGAGCGACGGGAGCGGGCGACTGTCAGCCGCCGCCGTCCCAATCAGCGTAATGATGCGCGCCTTGCCTTCGGCTTGGTTGTGAGCCAGCAAGTCGAGCAATCCGTTTTGGTCGAAATCGCCGCTGCCGACAATCCGCTCTGAAAGCGCGAGGTCTGGAATGAGAAGCGACACGGCGGCGCTGCGGGCGCGTCCGTTCATCAGCCAGACTTCCACCGCGCCGGTCGTCGCGTTGCGGCGAATGATGTCGGTTTGTCCGTCGCGGTTGATATCGCCGGTACAGCTAATCGTCCAGTTGAGATCGGTTTGTTCGGGCGTAACGGGCAGCGACGCCGTCGGCGTCGTCCCGGAAAACGTCCAGACCGCGTCGAAGCCGGTGATGTCCTGGTTGCGCCACAGAATGTCGGTATTGCCGTCGCCGTTGAAATCCGCCACGCCGCCGATGACCCAGCAATCCTCAACTGTCGGCAGGAGGGCGCTCTCAACAAAGTTAACGCCGTTCATTTTCCAGATCGCGTTTTGCCCTGTAACGCGATTGCGCCAGACGATGGTCGAGTTGCCGGTTTGGAAGTCGCCGGGCGGGATGATGGGCGGCGTCTTCCAGCGCCCGGCCAGCGGCAGGTCGCCGGGCTGACCGAAGGCTACGGCGAGGTCGGCGAAGCCCGCCGTATTCGTGTTGCGCAAGAAAAACATCCCTTCCCGGAAAACGCCGACGGTGGTCACGCCGTCGCCGTCCCAGTCGCCCGCGATGGGAAGATCGCCCGCCAGCCCATAGAAAAAGCTAATGTTGGCGTTCCCTGAGACGTTCTCATTGCGCAGGAAGAAAAAGCCGGTCGAGGGACGGAATGCGCCAACAGTCGTCTTGCCGTCGCCGTCCCAGTCGCCCACGACCGGGAGGTCGGTTGGCAGGCCGTAGTTCGCTACAATGTCGGGGCCGCCGGACGTGTTGCTGTTGCGAAGCAGGAAGGTCCCCGCTCGAAAGACGCCAATGCTGTCGAAGCCTTTTCCGGTCCAGTCGCCAGCCAGCGGCAGGTCGCCAGCCTGCCCGAACGCGACTGTCGTCACGGGCGCGCTGGTCGCGTTCTCGTTGCGAATGAGGAACTGTCCGTTACGGAAAATCGCCACGGTAGCCTTGCCGTCGCCGTCCCAGTCGCCGACAACCGGACGATCGCCGGGCTGCCCAAGCGGCACGGCGATGTCCGGCAGTCCGTCCGTATTGAACTGCCGGAGCAAGAACGCCTGGTTGGGGCGGAAAACGCCGACCGTTTGCGGCGGGACGCGCGGCAGGACGATGAAATCGGGGCGACTGGTCGCCGTTCCGGCGGGCGTTGTGACGGCAATCGGTCCGGTGGTCGCGCCGGGCGGGACGGTCGCCGTGATTTGCGTTGGGCTGATGACGGCGAAG
>NKPT01000261.1 GCA_002254845.1 Chloracidobacterium sp. CP2_5A
CCGACCGATGCGTTTGGACAACGTAGCTGGAGTCCTTTTCCGTCATGGCGGCAAGATAGCGCGCGATGACGTAGTCAGGCTCGCCGAGCTCTCGGATTCTGCCCTTATCGAGCCAGAGGACGCGGTCCCCGATCGCCTTCACATCGCCCGCGGCGTGGGAAACAAAGAGAATGGTCGTTCCCCGGGCCCTCATTTCGTGGACCTTCCGCAGACAGCGCTGGCGGAAATAGATGTCGCCCACCGCCAACGCTTCATCGACGATGAGAATTTCCGGCTCGACATGGATGGCGACAGCGAAGGCGAGCCGGACGACCATGCCGCTGGAGTAGGTCTTGACCGGCTGGTGGATAAAGTCGCCGATTTCGGCGAAG
>NKPT01000011.1 GCA_002254845.1 Chloracidobacterium sp. CP2_5A
GAATGATGAAACTGATGAATGATGAAACTGATGAATGATGAAACTGATGAATGATGAAACTGATGAATGATGAAACCCATCGCCCCTGAGCCATTACGGGCGAGCGCCCGGCCATTGCAAAGCGTTGGGAAGCATCTCCTGAATGCCGCGCTCAATTGCTTCGTCAAGCGACTCCGTTCCCGGACGCTTTTTCCCAATCGGCGCTTTCCGCTTGCGCAGCGGCTCGGGAAGCTCGCTCAGCCACTTTGAGATAGCGACGACTTCCCTTTCAATGTCCGCCACCGACAGGTCTCCCGGCTCGGCTTCCCGGCGGCGATGGCGACCAAGCGCCTCCTTGAGCTTTTTCAATTGGTCGCATTTTTCCTCACAGGCTTTTCGCTCCGCCTCGTGGACGGATAGCCCCTCCATACGGCGAGCGAGGTCATCGGCCTGCCGCTCGGCGAGTTCCAGTTTTTTCTCGACTTCATCGAGTATAGGCCCATCGGCGCGCCCGATGCCGCTGGAAGGATTGCTGGGAGGACTAGCCGGCGACGGCGCTGGCGCGGCAACTGGCGGCGGCGCGGACGGGGAAGCTTCCGGGGATGGATTTTTTCCGAGGTCGCGCACAGCGGCGGCGCGCGATTGCAAAATCCAGAGCATCGCGCCCGCCCCGGCGAGAACAATCCCGGCGACGGCGACGAGGGCTAACAAAACAACGAGCTTCCCGCTCGTTGGACTTCGCGGGGCCGCCGTCGGCGTCACAGGCTCGGTGACAAGCGCCGGCGAACCCTCAGGTAGCGGGCTTAGCTGACCGGAAGACAAACCGCCGCCCGCCGCGCTCTCATTGACCGGAGCCAGTCCGTCCGAGCTGGCATTGGCTTGACGCGTTACGACGCTGAGGCTTGAAAGCGTCTGGCCGCCGTGAAGCTCCGCCGTGACGCGCCCCCTTTCAAAAGGGATGGTGGCGTCGCCAGAGGATGGCGCGGAGGCGAACACCTGCGTCACGCGGGACGAAGCGGACGCTTCTCCCGCTGCGGAAGGCAGCAGCTGGGCAATCAAGACCGTGATGTTGTCTTCCCCTCCGCGTTCATTGGCGAGCTTCACCAAGGCTTCCGCGGCCGCGTCTAACGACTCGGCCGCGGAGACCTGAGCCAGCAACTCATGCTCCTCGACTTTGTTGGAAAGCCCGTCGCTGCATAAGAGAAAAATGTCGTTGGGCTGAACTCCCTCGACGGTAATATCCGTGTTGACCGCCCGCTGCGTGCCGAGCGCCTGAAGGATCACATTATTGGGCACATTGGCCACCTGCATGCCGGCTTTTTTGGCGGCATTCGCCCATGATTGATCCTCGGTGAGCTGACGAATCGCGCCGCCGCGAATGAGGTAGGCCCGCGAATCGCCAACCTGCGACACAACCGCTTCGTGGCCAGAGAGGTGAATCGCCGTCAACGTCGCGCCAAGCCCGCGAATGGCGCTTTCATTCTGCGACCGGTCCCAAATCGCCGCGTTGGCCCTGTCGGCAGCCAGTCGCATGGCATCGCGCGAAGCCAGGCCAGCGCTCATTTGGCGCCCCATCTCGCGCGAGACGATCTCGACCGCCATCTCGCTGGCAACCTCTCCAGCCGCCGCGCCGCCCATCCCATCGCTCACAATGAGAAGCGTTCCCAAAGGGCCAAGGGGATGCTGCGCGACATCCGGGGACAGCGTCGCCTCGCGATGAGCCAGCCCTAGTCGCTGCCGGGTTAGGTCGACGACCTGGAGGTTGTCTTCATTGCCAGCGCGCCGCATCCCGACATCGGTGCACGCCGAAATCGAGACCCATAGCTCTGGCGTTTTGGATACGGAAGCAGCCACCCATTCCTCACAACATAAAGAGCTTCAGCGTTTCTCTTCAGCTGGCTCCTGCGGCTGACAGGCGAGCGCAGTTGCCAAGCCAGCTCGCGCCTTACGCCTCAAAGCGAAATAACTGCTTGCCAATCAATATAATATCGCCGGACTTGAGCGTAACCGGCCCGTCTATTTTCTTGAAGGTGCCGTTACGCGAGTTCTCATCTTGAAGAATAAACTCGTCGCCGCGCCGGATGATACGGGCGTGGCGACCCGACATGTAACCGTCATGCGGAAACTTGATGTCGCCCGTATTGCGGCCAATGGTCAGCTCATCGCCTTTGATCTCATATGTTTCGCCTTCGCTGCCGCCTTCCTGAATCAGAAACAGGCGCGCCGTTCGCCCTCGCGGGCGCTCGGAAGCGCGCACAATGGTTTTCATCAGCGGCGAGGGGAGCGGCGCGCCACAGCCTGCGCAGAAGTGGCTCGCGGAAGGGTTGACCTTGCCACATTGCTCGCAAACGACCGTGTCAGCCCCCTCCGCAAGCGGAGCGCGGGCGACGACCGTCGGGGGCACCGCCGGCTGGGCGACCACCGTCGGGGGCACCGCCGGCTGGGCGACCACCGTCGGGGGCACCGCCGGCTGGGCGACCACCGTCGGAGGGACGGGTGGCGGCGCGGCCACGGCCGGCTGCGCCAGGATCGTCGGCGGAATAACTGGCAGCGATGGCTGCGCCACGACAGTTGGCGGAATCTCAGCGCGATGCCCGGAGGCCGATCCGCTTGGCGGCGCTATCCGAGCCGACGCCGCTGGCTCGAGCCTGAGCGGAGAGCCGCACTGTTGACAATACAGCCAATCCGTAGCGTTCGGCGCGCCACATACAGAGCAAGCGATTTCACCCGAAGTGTTTGATGCCATACCGATCTCGCAAGTTAGGGTCTAGCCGCGCAACTCGATGTAGAAATATGGAATTGCCTTGCCGCAACTATGATACACCGCCTAAGCGATACGCCCAGCCTATCGAGACGGACGCGCTGATGAGAGTTGATGGCGACGCGTGAATATACATACGCCCGAATCAGCAAAACAAGTTGAAATCCGCTAATAACTCATGCGGCTAAACTCATGCGGCGCGATGTGTGGCAAACTCGGCGACGCAGCGGCCGCGCGCCCAATAACTTACGGCTTGCCCTCGCCATCCTATGACCGCGCTTTTTTGATTATGACCACGCTTTTTGATGAGCTAACTTGGCGGCGGCTGATTCAAGACTACACGCCTGACCTGCCACAACAGATGGCGGAGCGCCGCGACCTGACGGTCTATGCCGGGTTCGACCCGACGGCCTCCAGCCTGCACGTTGGCAACCTGCTGCCGCTCATGACCCTGGCGCGCTTTCAGCGCGCTGGCTACCGGCCGCTCGCCCTGGCCGGCGGCGGAACTGGACTCATTGGCGACCCAAGCGGCAAGTCCGCCGAGCGCCCGCTGCTGGACGCCGACACCATCGCGGCGAATGTAGCGGCGATTGAACGCCTGTTGTCGCAATTCCTCGACTTCACAGGCGCGAATGCGGCGCGCGTCGTCAACAACGCCGACTGGCTGGGCGATTTGCCGCTGTTGACCTTCCTGCGCGAAACAGGCAAGCATTTCTCCGTCAACATGATGCTTGGCAAGGAATCCGTTCGGCGGCGGCTTGAAACCGGCATTTCATACACTGAGTTCAGCTACATGCTGTTGCAGGCGCGCGACTACCTGGAGCTTTACGATCGCTATGACTGCACGCTCCAAATCGGCGGCAGCGATCAGTGGGGCAACATCACGGCCGGCATCGAGCTCATCCGCCGCATGCGCGGGCGCGTCGCCCACGGTCTCACCATCCCGCTCATTACCAAGGCGGACGGCGCGAAATTCGGAAAAACCGAGCAGGGGGCGGTGTGGCTGACGGCTGATCGAACCTCGCCCTATGAGTTTTACCAGTTCTGGTTCAATACCGAAGACGCGAGCGTGATCGGCTATCTCAAAGCTTTCACGTTTCTCTCCGCCGAGGAGATTGCCGAGCTGGAGTCCGCCGTGCTGACCCAGCCGGAAGCGCGGGCGGCGCAACGCGCGCTGGCCGCCGCGGTCACGACCTTTGTCCACGGGGACGCTGGACTGCGAACGGCGCTGGCTGCCACCAACATTCTGTTTGGCGGCAGCCCCATCGCCGACATTGACGCCGATACGCTGCTGGCGGTTTTCCATGACGCGCCTTCGACGGAGATTTCAGCGGCGATGTTCGCCGCGTCCGGGGCCTTGGTGATCGACCTGGCGGTTGCCGCCAAGCTGGCCGGCTCAAAAGGGGAAGCGCGGCGGCTGATCGAAGGCGGCGGCCTCTACTTCAACAACCGGCGCGTCGAGTCGGCTCACGCTCGCGTCACGCGCGAGCAACTCATTGGCGGGCAATACGGCGTGTTGCGCAAAGGCGCTCGCGCGTACCACTTGATTCGGCTGACGGATACGCCAGCCAGCGCGCCAGCGCGCAGCGAGCAGCCAGCGCGCAGCGAGCCATGACGAGCCTGGAAGAGCTTATCCGCGACCGCATTGCCCGCCAGGGGCCGCTGACATTCCGCGACTTTATGGCGCTGGCGCTTTACGACCCGCGGCATGGCTATTACGCCACGGCGAGCGACCGCATCGGCCGGCGCGGCGACTTCTACACAGCGAGCAGCGTTTCCAATCATTTCGGCCGGCTGCTCGCCCGGCAGGCTCAGGCCATCTGGCAGGCGCTTGGGCAGCCGCCGGACTTCGCCATTGCGGAATGCGGCGCCGGCGCCGGCGACTTGGCAGCCGACTTGCTTGCCGAGTTGCGCGTTATCGCGCCGGATTGCTTTCGCCGGGCGCGCTATGTCATTTGCGAGACCAGCGCCGCGATGCGCGCCGCCCAGGCGGCGCGCTTGTCCGCCTTTGCCGCAATGGTCGCCTGGAGCGAGCTGGACGCGCTGGCGACGGCGCCTATCACTGGATTGATATTTTCCAATGAGCTGATTGACGCGCTGCCGGTTCACCTGCTCGCCTGCCGCGGCGGGCGCTGGCGCGAAGGGCTGGTGACGGTCGGCAACGGCCGGCTTCAGCTTGTTTGGGAAGCGCCAACCCGGCCGCAGGACTTTGCCGACTACCTTGCTAAAGGGGAGCTCGCGCTGGGCGAGGGGGAGCAATGCGAAATCGCGCTGGATGCCGCGGACTGGCTCGCCAAGGCCGCCGCCGCCCTTGGGCGCGGGTACCTTGTGACCATTGACTATGGCGACACCGGCGACCATCTGAGCGGTCGCCCCGCCGGAACCTTGCGCTGCTTCGCGCGCCACCGGGTTTCAGAGGACGTGTTCGCCAACCTTGGTCAGCAGGACATTACAGCGGACGCGAACTTCTCGGCGCTGATCAACTATGGAACGACCTACGGGCTGCGCGCCATCCAGCTCGCCCGCCAAGCTGACTATCTCCTGCAGCTCGGTCTGCTGGACCTGCTTCAGGAAACCGTATTGGCGGGCGAAACGCCCGAGGCCGTCAAGGCGCGGCTGGCGCTCAAGCATTTTCTAGTGCCCGGCGGCTTTGGAGACCGGTTCAAGGTTCTGGCCCAAGCCAAGGGCGACGGGCTGCCACGCGACTTGCCGCGCCCGTCGCCCGCGCTACAGGCGACTTGAAAGCTCTTGAAGCAGCGGATGGATCACCAGCGTTCGGTCTTCGTCATCGAGGGTATGCACGAGACAGTTCGCGTCCGCCAGCGACCGATAGAGCGCTCGGCTGGACAGCCCGCCCTCCCCGCTCTTCAGGAGCCGGACCGATTCCTCAAGCGGCGGCGCCAAGCGCCGCAGCCCCTCCCGCAGCAACGAAACGAGCGCCGATTCTCCAGCCGGCGCCAACAAAGCATCGAAGTTCATGCGCAAGTATGATGGCAGGCCGTACGCAATCTGAAGAACCAAGTTGACGGCGGCGGCCTGTCCGTTTGTCCGCTCGACAATGAGCCCCGCTTCATCGGCGCTCAGGTCATAGCGGGCGACCTGCGCGAAGTAGCCGACGACATCCTCGGCGTCAAAGCGCAGGTCCGCCTCGGTAATGTCAAGGCGGGCGACGCGCCCGCGAGCGGCGCGCTTGAAAAGCGGCGGGCGTTGCGTCGCGATGACAAGCTGCATCGGCGGGGTCAAGTCGGCCGCCACGTGCTCAACCAACTGATTGATCGCCGGCGCGTCCGCCACGCTCTCAAAGTTATCGAGAATCAGAATTTCGATGCCCAGCTCCCGCATGCCGCTCACGATCAGCTGCGCGGCCGGGCGGATGTCGCCCGGTTCAAGCACGTGGTAATCAGGCACTATCGGCAAGCGATAGAGCGCGGCGCACACATGGGCCGTGAAGGCGTTCAGCGCCGCGTCCGCCGCGTCTAGCGTCAGCCAGCCGGCCTGGCCGCCTGGACGATGCTTCACTGCGCTCAACAGGGTCGTTTTGCCGTAGCCGGATGGCGCTTCAACAACCACCAGCGGGACATGGAAGTGGCTCGCCAGCAGATTCCCCAAGTAAGCCCGGTGGTAGACCCGCCCATGCGGGCGCGCCGGCGCGCGCTTGGATTGAAGCGGCGTTTCATCCGTCATGAACATGCACCTAGCCTGTCGGCGCCCGGATGAAATCAACCGGATGCGCTCAAGGCACGGCTTGTTATCGCGCTACTTGATAACCAAAACCGAGCAGTGCGCCCGGTGCATCACTCGATCACAAACGCTTCCCAGCAAAAATGAGGCAATCGGGCCGCGCCCGCGACTTCCCAGGATAATGACGTCAAAGCCTTCGGTCTCCGCAACGGAGACAATCGTCGCCGCTGGCGGGCCGATCTCATAGCGAGTGACGCAGGTCGCGCCGGCTTCGCGAGCGACTTCGGCGGTTCGGTCAAGGACGACGGCGGCGGACTCGCGCTGAAAACGCTCGACCTTTTCCGGGTCTATCCCCAACTCGTATCCCGGCAAGCTGATGTAGGCCATCTCATTGAATGGCTCCATCACGAAGAGAATCGTAATGACGCCGCCTGTCTTGGCCGCTAAGGCCCCAGCGGCGCGGGCGGCTTTGAGCGCCGTTTCGGAACCATCCGTTGCCAGCAGTATGTTCTCAAACATGGACACGCTCCTTGCCGCGCGCGGCGCCTCATCCAGTCGTCAAGCCTTTGCCGGTCAGCGTTTGCCGCCAAATACCCGGCTCCACAAGCCCCCTAGCCATCCCTTAGGCGGCGCGGCGTCCGCCGGGGCGGAAGCCGCCGCCGACTGACCAGCAAAGGCGGACGAAAGCATCTCCTGGGTCTTTTGCTTGCTGGCGGACTGAAAAGCCGCGAAAAACTCGCTGGCCGTCGCGTGTCGCTCCTGGGGATTTGACGCGAGCGCCTTGGCGAAAACGCCGTCAAGCGCGGCCGGAAGCGACGGGACAAGCGTTGTGACGGACGGCGGCGGCTTCATCTTCAGCTCCAGCATCTTTCGCAGGTCGTTGTGCTGGACCGGAGGCTTTCCGGTTAGCATTTCATAGGCCATGACCGCTAAGCTGTAGATATCGGCCTGCGGCGTCAGGGTCAACCCCATCAAGTGTTCCGGCGCCATGTAAAGCGGCGTGCCGAAGACCTGCCCCGTCGCCGTCAACTGGGAAACGTTTTCATCCGGCTGGAGAAGCTTCACAATGCCGAAGTCAAGGAGCTTGACAACGCGCCGGCCGCCCAGCTCGCCGACAATCACATTGGCCGGCTTGAGGTCACGGTGCAGCAGGCCGCGCCCGTGGGCCAGCCCAAGCGCGTCGCACAGCGGCTCCAGAACGAACAGGCACTCGTCAAGCGCGAGCTTGCCCGCCTGCGCCAGCCGAGCGGATAGCATCTCGCCCGGAACGTATTCCATGACCATGAACAACAGCCCATCGGGCGTTTTTCCAAAGTCTTGGACGCGAACGATATTTGGGTGCGTCAGCTGCCCGCCGACCTGCGCCTCGCGCTGGAAGCGCTTGACTAGCGACTGGTCGGCAGTCAGCCCGGGCGAAAGCACCTTAATCGCCACCGAACTGCCGAGCGTGAGATGCGTCGCCAAAAAGACCGCCCCCATGCCGCCGCTCCCGATCATTTTCTCGATCCGGTAGCTGTCCTTGAAGGTCTGCCCAATGAGCGACTTGTAAAACTCAACCGCGCCGGACGCCGCCATCACTGCCCTCCCAGCTTGGGATCCGCCGCCACCCGAAAGCCCAACCGATTATTGGTGAAATCAGGCTTCTGGGGAAAGCGAAACGTCACGCCTTCGTTTGGGTTCTCGCGGTCATCCCGGCCGCGGAAGATGCGCAGGTCGGGATTGGGGGCGAAGCCTTTTCCGCCGGGATAGACCGTGAGACTGTCGGCGGTCCACTCCAGGAAGCCGGCGTCGAGCAAGTCGCTCACGCCCTTGCGATCTCGCTGGCGAGCGAGATACTCCCACTCAAACTCCTTGATGAGGCGATACCTCGCGCCAGTCTCTTTCGAGAGCCACTGACAATAAGCGTCCGCATCATCCCAGCTCACGCCGGTCACGGGCTTGTCCAAATCGCTCGCCGGCGGCGACGAGCCGTTCCAGCCCGCCGGCGCCCGGCGCTTTGTCCGCTTGACAAACTCGGCATACTGCCCATTGGTAATCAGGGTCTGCGATACGCGAAAAGGCGCGATGGTCGTTTTGAACTCCGGCACGGACAGCTTATCGCCACGGTTGGTGCCGAGCGTCGTTTCGCCGCCTGGAAACAGCGCCAGCCGCGGCAGGGCGGCGGACGGGAGCGCGGCGCCGGTCGCGGCAGCCTTGCCGTTGAGCGCCGCGCTGATCTGCGGATAGAAAAACCACCCAGCCGCTCCCGCAACCATCACAACCAGCCCCGCGGCAATTGGCAAAACGCCCATCGAACGCTGCGTCAGCGTCACGGAGCCGCTCTGCAGGGTCAGCAACACCGGGCTGGTCATCCCCGTGACGGGGGAAAATCCGGGCGTGGTCGAGAGTCCGCCTGGCGGCGTCGTTCGGTCGCGCAGGACGGCTTCCAGGGTCAGGCTTTTTTCGAGGGCTTCCAACTCGCGCTTCAGTTCCAGAGCCGAGGGCTGGCGCTGCTCCGGGAGCTTCGATAGGCCGCGCCCGATGATGTCGTCCAGCGCGGCGGGGATATCCGGTCGAACCTTGGAAATCGGCTTCGGCTCGGCCAAGATGACCGGCACGCTTGGCAACGCCCCGGCCAGCATCTCGTAAAGTATCAGGCTAATGGCGAAAATGTCCGTTCGCGGATCAATCGGCTGACCGAGCATTTGCTCCGGCGCCATGTACTTGGGCGTTCCCGGCGAGCCAATTCCCGGCCCCTCGCGCGTAAGGGTTTCAAACTTTTCGCCGCCTTCCGGCGCGAGCTTGGCAATGCCGAAGTCGAGCACGCGGGCCATGGCGCTGCCGTCCGGCAGGGTTTGCAAAATGATGTTTTCCGGCTTCAAGTCGCGGTGCACGATCCCCTGCGTATGCGCGGTGTGCAGACAGGCGCACATCTGGCGCGTCACCTCAAGGGCGAAGTCGAGCGGAACCTGACCAACCTCCCGACAGTGATCGCGCAGCGTCACGCCCTCGATGAACTCCATCACGATGTAGGGCAGCTGCTCCTCGCCAATGGCGCCGAAGTCCGTCACCATGACGATATTGGGGTGGCTAATCCGGGCGAGAGCCTCTGCCTCGCGCTTGAAGCGCGCCAGCCGATTTTGGCGCTCGGCGGCGTCGCGGGCGACATCGAACAGCATGACCTTCAAAGCGAAGGTTTTCTTGAGCTGAAGGTGCGTGACGCGAAAGACCTTCCCCATCCCGCCCTGGCCAAGCAACGCGTCGAGGCGGTATTTCCCATCAATGACAGCGCCAAGTTCGAGCAGGTTCGCGGTTTCGACATTCATACCGGAGCAACGCGCCTGAATCCGACCAGCCGAGTTAGGGGCGCCGCTTGTAGCCCCAATCCTTGCCGACTATATTGCACTCCGGGGCTGAAAAACAACGTCCGAGCCAAAAGCTTTCCATGCTTCGACGCCGACTCGCCGCGCAGGCGATAACATCGCTATCCATTCTGGCGTTGGCGGCGACCAACGGATCCTCCCGCTTGTGGGCGACGGTCGCGGCGACGCGACTTGGCCCTCAGCAGCCGCGCTCGCTACGCATTGATCCGACGGCCGAGCGCCCGCGCCCGAATTCCCTGCGAATCGACCCGACCATCGGCGCGCGCGCCTCGGCGCTGCGGATCGTGCCGGCCGAAGTCGGGCAAAAGCGCGGCATCCAGCAGGTTGGCGAAGCCGTCGCCCGCTCGGAACGCCAGCCCATTGGCGCCCCTAAGCGCCAGCCGACGCTCGCCGAGCGCGCCGACGCGCTCGCGGCCCAGGGGCGGTACCGGGAGGCGATTTCTCTTTATCAGCAAGCCGTGCAAGCCAATCCTAAAGCGGCGGAGGCGCTGGCCGGGTGGGGGCGGGCGCTGCTGGAAATCGGCGATGAAGCCGCGGCGCGAGACAAGTTTCTAGCCGCGCTTGAGCTTGCCCCCAAGGACGCGGCCGCGCAGGTCAATCTAGGGGTGGCTTACTACCGCGCGGGCGACATTGCGCGCGCCGTCCAGGCTTACCAAGCCGCGCTTGACATCAACCCCAAGCTAGCCAACGCGCACTTCAACCTCGCCCTGGCGCAGGCTCGCCAGGGTCAACTAACGGCCGCGGCCGCCAGCTACCGAGCCGCCGCGACGCTTCAGCCGCGGTTCCGCGAGGCGCTGAACAATTTGGGGCTGATCCAGGAAACGCTCGGCGACCTGCCGGCCGCTGAGCAGGCGTTTCGCGCCGCGATTGGCAACGACCAGGCCGGCTATGCGCTGGCGCGCTACAACTTGGGTCGCCTCTACGAAAAGCAAGCCGATTACGACCGCGCCATCGCTGAGTTCCAGATCGCCATCCGGCAACAGCCCGTCTTTCCGGAGGCCTACCTCAACCTAGGCAACGTCCGGCTGGTGCGCAGCCAGCTCAAGGAAACCAACGAGCTCGACGCGGCCATCGCCGCCTTCCGGCAAGCCATCGCCCAGCGTCAAGGCCTCTATCCGCTGGCGCATGAAAACCTGGCCATCGCGCTGACCTTCAAAGGCGAGAAAAGCGCGGCCCTGGCGGCCTATCGCATCGCCTTTGACCAGTATGAAGGCGCTTCAGCGGATACTTTTCAAAACCTGCTGACGACCCTCAACGACGAAACCCAGTTTCTCATCGGCAACGAGCTAAGCCGCAGCGATAATCCCGGCAATCTCCGGCCGGCGACGGCGCTGGCCGCGAAACCCAGCCCCGACCGGCTGGCCGAGCTGCTGGAGCAATACGCCGAGCTGCCAGATGAACGCAAGGACTACCCGGACGCCCGCTACTGCGCTGGGCGCGCCTACATTACGGTTGGGCAAGCCGAGGCGGCGCGCGCCGAGCTTCAGCGCAGCCTTGAACTCTCGAATGGCCGGGATGAAAGCGCCAAGATCTGGCTTCGCGCCGTGGAAGACGCGATGGCGTCCGCGCCCTAGCCGCAAGCCAAGCGCGTCCAGCCAGTTTGACTCGCAGTCCAGTTGGCGTTAAAAGCTCTGCGGCGGAGCGCGGGCGCGCCGCCGGCGCCGCCCCAATGACGTCTCAGAGGTCGCGCTGTCCAGCAGCGCGGTCTAACCATTCCAATCCAAGCGACGCTCTCACAAGTCTCATGCAAGTTAACACCGAGAAAGCCGGCCAAAGCCGTTCAGCCACCCTTTTTGAGCAAGCGAGCGCCTTGATTCCCGGTGGCGTCAACAGCCCGGTCCGCG
Source organism: Chloracidobacterium sp. CP2_5A (assembly GCA_002254845.1). Taxonomy (GTDB): domain Bacteria; phylum Acidobacteriota; class Blastocatellia; order Chloracidobacteriales; family Chloracidobacteriaceae; genus Chloracidobacterium. The sequence goes on from NKPT01000011.1 coordinate 11,628, forward strand.
CCTTTCGGGGCGTTGGCGGCACGCCAGTCTTCATTCGCTCCGCGCACGGCCCTTACATGACGGACGCGGACGGGAAGCGATATGTGGACTACATCGGCTCGTGGGGCCCGATGATTCTGGGCCATGCGCACCCGGAAGTGCTGGCCGCGATTCGGTCCGTCATCGAGCGCGGCACGTCGTTCGGCGCGCCGACCGAGCTTGAAGTTGAAATCGCCGAGCTCATCGTCTCGCTCGTGCCGTCGGTCGAGAAGGTTCGCATGGTCAGCAGCGGCACGGAAGCGACCATGGCCGCCATCCGCGTGGCGCGCGGCTTTACCGGACGGCGCAAAATCATCAAGTTCGTCGGCTGCTACCATGGCCACGGCGATGCGTTTCTGGTGAAGGCCGGATCAGGCGTCGCCACGCTGGGGCTGCCGGACAGCCCCGGCGTGCCGCTAGACGTCTCTCAACTCACTATTACTGTTCCGTATAACGACTTAGCCGCGGTTGAAGCCGCCTTCGCGGCCTATCCTGACGACATCGCCGCCGTGATTGTCGAGCCGGTGGTCGGTAACATGGGGTGCGTCATTCCCAAGCCCGGCTACTTGCAGGGGCTGCGCGACCTGACGCGACAACATGGCGCGGTTCTCATTTTCGACGAAGTGATGACCGGCTTTCGGCTGGCGCGCGGCGGCGCGCAGGAGCTTTACGGCGTGACGCCCGATATGACTTGCCTTGGAAAAGTCATGGGCGGCGGCTTGCCGGCCGCCGCGTATGGCGGACGCGCCGACATTATGGATTGCGTCGCGCCGGCTGGCCCCGTCTATCAAGCGGGCACGCTCTCCGGCAATCCGGTGGCGATGACGGCCGGGCTGACGACTTTGCGCTTGCTTCAGCAGCCGGGCGTTTACGAGACGCTGGAGCGGCAGGCCAAAAAAGTGTCCGAAGGTCTGCTAAAGCTCATTCACAAAGCGGGCCATGCGGCGACGCTCAACCGGGTCGGCTCCATGTTCACGATCTTTTTCACCGCTGACGAAGTGACTGACTGGGATTCGGCTTCCAAGAGCGACACGGCGCTTTTCAGCCGGTTCTTCCACGCGATGCTGCGCGAGGGGGTTTACCTGCCGCCGTCCCAGTATGAAGCGGCTTTTATGGGCTTGGCGCATGTGGATGAAGTCGTCGAGGTGACGCTGGCGGCGGCGGAGCGCGCCCTCGACAAGCTGAGCTAGCCGTTTCCGTTTTGGCGTACCGTATCGCCCTACGGCGGCTTGGCCAAGCAGGCCGCCTTTATTCCCGCCTATGCCCCGACTTTCCGAGCAGATTCGCGCCCACGCGCCCTACCTTGGGTTGGGCGGGCTTCTCTTGCTGATGGTTATTGGCAGCCTGTTGGCCCCGCAGCCGACGGGTCGCCCGTCGGCCGACGGCCAGCGCCCGCTCGCGGTTGCGGGCGATGTCATTCGGCTGCGCTTCGACTACATCAAAAACGCCAATTACGACTTCGACCCGCGGGCGGCCGAGCCGGCCCCGCCGCCGCCAGCGCTCCAAGCGCTTGATGGCAAGCAGGTCGAGATCGCCGGCTTCGCGCTACCGCTCTACAGCCCGACCGGGCAAACCGAGTTCCTGCTGACGCAGTCCGCGAACGGCTGCTGCTTTGGCGCGCCGCCCCTGCTTCAGCACATGATTTTGGTGCGCGCCGGGCAGCTCAAGGTCAGCGGCTATGGCGAGCCAGTGCTGGCGCGGGGCGTTTTTTCAGTTGGACCCGAGCGAGAGGATGGCTACGTCACGAGCCTGCTGCGATTGCAGGCGACAGAAATTCGCAGCCTAGCCGATGACCGGGCGATTGAGTAGTCGCGACTTGAAAAGCGGACCCTGAAAAGCGGCCTACGCCGAAATCGAGAGCGCGACGTGGCACTCGGCGCAGTAGCCATAGACCTCGAAGGCGTGCTTGACAACGGAAAACTGCTTGCGCAGCGCCTGCGTCATGAGCTTGGTTTCAATCGGGCACCAGTCCAGCCGGATGCTCTTTTGACAACTGAGGCAAATCGCGTAGTGCCGATGCTCGTTGCCCTGAAACTCGAACCGAGCCACATCCCGATTCTGAAGGTTCGACTGATGAACCAGCCCGACATCGGTTAGCAGCGTCAGGTTGCGATACACGGTATCAAGGCTCACATGGGGATGCGCCTTGGTCACCTCGCGATGAACTTCCTGCGCGGTCAACGGGCGCGGCGACTCCATCAGGGTGCGTAGCACGACGGAACGCTGCGGCGTCATTTTCTGCCCGCGCTTCTTCAGCACGCTCAAAGCTTCGTCAAAGGTCATCGCCCCCTCCGCGCCTGCGGCGCCGCGCCGGGCGCTTGAATTCAGAAGATTCTTGCTCGCGCAGCCTAAAGCGTCACGGGCAAGCCGTCAATGCGCAAGAAGTTGCGGCCGGCTGCCGCATCCCGCGGCGACGTTCCGCCAGATTATCCGTGACAGCGAGCGAAATCGCGCATGAAGTCAACCAGCGCGGCGACGCTTTCCAGCGGTAGCGCGTTATAAAGCGAGGCGCGAATGCCGCCGACCGACCGGTGCCCCGGCAGCCCTTCAAAGCCGTTGGCGGCCGCCTCCCGGAGAAAAGCCGTCTCAAGGCCCGGATTCGGAAGGCGGAAACAAACGTTCATCAGCGAGCGCGAGTCGCGCTGTGCCGTCCCGCGATAAAAGCCTCCGCTGTCAATGGCGGCATAGAGCTTGCTAGCCTTCTCGGCGTTCGCGGCCGCCACGGCCGCCAAGCCTCCCTGCGCCTCAAGATACTCCAGCGTCAGCCCGACCGCGTAGATCGCAAAGACCGGCGGCGTGTTATACAGCGACCGGTTTTGGACATGCGTCCGGTAGTCGAGCATGGTCGGCAATCCGTCCGGAATGCGCGCCAGCCAGTCCTCGCGGAGGATGACCAGCGTGACGCCCGCCGGCCCGGCGTTTTTCTGCGCGCCGGCGTACACAAGCGCGTACTTGCTCACGTCCAGCGGACGACTCAGAAAATCCGACGAGGCGTCGCAGACCAGCGGCGCGTCGCCGACTTCCGGCTCGGTCGCCCACTGGGTGCCGAAAATCGTGTTGTTCGACGTGAAGTGAACGTAAGCCGCCGTCGGATCAAGCTGAAGCTCCGCCGGCTTTGGAATGCGAGCGTAGCTTTCCTCTTTGGTCGTCGCGGCGATGTTGACCCGCCCGACCTTGCGCGCTTCCTCAACGGCCTTCTCCGACCAGCTCCCCGTCACGATGTAATCGGCGACGCCGTCCTTGGGCAGAAAGTTGAGCGGAATCATGCTGAACTGCAAACTCGCCCCGCCCTGCAAAAACAGGATGCGGTGCGTGTCGGGAACGCTCAGCAAGCGCCGCAGGCGGTCCTCCGCCTGCGTCAGGATGGACTCGAAGGCCTTCGAGCGATGGCTGATTTCCAAAACGGACATGCCGACGCCCGGCAGACTCAACATTTCCTCTCGAATGCGCTCCAACACCGGGACGGGCAACACGCCTGGCCCGGCGTTGAAGTTGTGACAACGTTTCATCGGCTTTCCAAAACAGAGCGGGCTTACGGCGCGGCGCTTCCGCGCCAAGCTTGGGACGGCAACGGCGGCGCGCCGGCGTCAGCGGAATAAAAAGCTGATTTGGGCGGCGGTGGCGGTCAATCCCAGCGCCGTCCCGGCAATGACCTGTCCGACGGTGTGCTTTTTCATCACGACCCGCGAGGCGCACACCAACGGAATCAAGCTGAAGTAAGGTAGCACGGTCGCTCCAAGCTGGTAATAGAGCGCCACGAGCGGGCCGCTGATGCCAGTGGCATGAACGCTAATTTTCCAGTAGCGCGTAATCGCCAGAATCGCCGCCGTATTCACCGCGTAACAAAACATCAGCCCCTGCGCCAAGCGCGGCGCCTGAAACAGCTTCAGAAAAATGAAGCCGAAGGCGTAGCACAGAACGCCGAGGATGAACGGGCGCGTCCGCTGCTCGCGCCGATCTATGTTGACGTTCGTGATGAGGCCGCGCCGCTTCATCACCAGCAGCGCCGAAAGCGGCAAGCCGGCCGCGAAGACAATTGCCGTCATCGCCGCCAAGGTTTTGCTCGCCCCCTGATGATTGGCGTCAGTCGCAATGATGATCAGGAACGCCGCCACCGCATTGACAAGCGGATTGAAAACGTCGGACAGAATGCGCGACACCCACAGCTTCATGGACGCTAGATAATCACTCGCCTGTGAACGCGATGTAAAACGTTTCAGCGCAGATACTTTGCCAGCCAAGCATGAACCTCTTGAAATAAGTACTTGTTGTCTTCGCCCCGCAGAATCCAGTGATTCGCTTCAGGAAAGACAATCAGCCGACTTGGCACGCGGCGGCGCTGAAGGATGGTCCAGTTCTCCAGCGTCTGGTTGATCGGCACGCGAAAGTCATTTTCGCCAATCGTGAGCAGAATCGGCGTCTGGAAGTTGGCCGCATAACGAATCGGGTTCTGCTTGCGCCACGTTTCATTTTGCTCCCAGACAGGGCCGCCGTTGGTCAGCTCCCGGAAGTAGCTCGTGTCGCTGGTGCCGTACTGCGATTCCGAGTTAACGAGACCGGCATGGCAGATCAGGCATTTGTAGCGCGTCGTCGTCGCTTGCAGCCAGTTCGCCAAGTGCCCGCCATAGCTGGCCCCGCCGGCGGCGACCCGCTCGCCATCCGCGTACGGGAAGGCGGCGGCAACCGCGTCCACGGCTTCCGTGATCTCGCTGCCGCATGTCCCAAAAGGATCGCCCTGGATATCCTGCGCGAACTTTTCGCCAAAGCCGGTTGAGCCGGTGTAGTTCGTCAGAATCACGATATAGCCCGGCTGCGCGAGGAGATGATAGTTCCAGCGCAGAAAAAACTGGTCGCGGAACATCGTGTGCGGCCCGCCGTGGATGAACGCGAAGATGGGGTACTTCCGGCTGGGATCGAAATCGGGCGGCAGAACCAGCATGTTGTGGATGCGCTTCCCGGCGCGGCTCGTGAACCAGAAATGCTCAAGCGGCTGCCAGTCAATCCGCGCCGCCGCCGCCGCGTTGAAGCTCGTCAGCGCCGCGTGGCGACCGGCCGTCGGATCGATGCGAACGACTTCCGCGGGATTGACGGCGCTTTCCCAAGTGGCGAACAGCAAGGTCTTCTCGGCTTTCGGCGGAACGGCCAGGTTGGCGTAACAGCCCAGCTTCACTTCGAACGCAAGCGCGGCCTCGCCGCCGCGCGCCGGGAGCGCGAAGAGCTTCTCATGGCCGGCTTCTTCCGCCGTGACATAGATGGTCCGGCTATCGGGCGTGACGCCGAACGACTCGACCGAGCGGTCAAAAGCCGGAGCGACCAAGGCTTCGGCAACCAGCCGCCCGTCCCTCCAGTCAAAGCGCGCCAGCCGATCAAGGTGATAGACCTTCCCGTCCGTCGTCGGCGACCGCAGCGCGTAAAGCGACTGCCCGTCGGGCGCAAACAGCGGGCGCGCGTAACTGTGGCCCTTGGGGGTCAGCTGGCGCGGCTCGCCGCCCCGCGCGTCAACGACATACAGATGCGTTTCCACCGGGCTGTAGGCCGCCGCGTTGCGCTCGGTCGTCGCCGTGAAGACAATCCCAACGCCATCGGGCGTCCAAGCCGCGTCCAGCGTATCGGCAGCGTTGGTTGCCCGCCCGCCAAAGCCCGGCTCGGCGACCAGCTTCGTCCCGGCCAGCAGGTCGCGCGCCGGCTCGCCGCCGGTGACCGGCTGAACGAACAGATGGGTTTGCGTGTCCTCCACCCAGTGATCCCAGCGCCGAATTGGGTAGTCGTCATAGACGCGCGCCTTGTACTTGCGGGCTTTCCGCTCCGCCGCGATGCGCTGGTTGTCGGCATCGCTGAGCGCGCCGGGAAAAACGACGCTTGAAAACAACAAGGTCTGGCCGTCGGGACTAAACTGCGGGGCGCTCGCGCCGGTGGAAAGGGAGGTGACCCGCCGCGCTTCCCCGCCCCCCACGACATCGAGAATATACACTTGCCCGACTTCGTCCCCTTCGCGCTTCGTCACAAAGGCGATGCGCCGGCTGTCGGGACTCCACGCGACATCGCTTTCGGCGGCCTTGGTGAAGGTCAGCCGGCGCGGCGGCGCGCCGCCGTCCCCGCGCGCCAGCCAGAGGTCGCTTGATTGATCCTTGGGATCATAGGCCGGCTCGACCACGGAAAAGACGACCAGCGCGCCGTTCGGGCTTGGCGCGGGCGCGCCGACCCGCTTCATCAGCCACACATCCCCGTGGGCGATGGGGCGCTTCCTCGTATCGGTCGCGTCGGGCGTTTGGGCGCGCAGACTGAGCGAAGCTGGCGCGACGAGCGTCAGCCAAAACAAGCCCTGCCAAAGGCAGACATGCCAAAGGGATGCGGTCAGATTTTTGTGTTGGCGCATAGCTTTGTGCGGGAAAAGGGCGCGCCGGCCGGCGCGCTTTTGGCAACAGCAAGGGCGTCGCCTTACAAAACAAGCGACTTGAGATAGGCCCGAAATTCCGGGCCGAGGTCCGGACGCTGAAGCGCGAACTCGACGGTCGCCATTAGAAAGCCAAGCTTGTCTCCGGCGTCGTGGCGAATGCCGGAAAACTCGTGGGCGTACATTGCTTGCTCCTTGAGCAACGCGCGCATGGCGTCAGTGAGCTGAATTTCGCCGCCCGCTCCCTTCGAGGTCTTTTCAAGAACATCGAAAATTTCCGGCATCAGGATGTAGCGGCCAATGATGGCCAGGTTGGAAGGCGCCTCGGCATAGGGCGGCTTTTCCACCATGTCGCGGATTTTATAGACGCGCTCTTCGATCGGGTCCACCGCCAACGCGCCGAAGCGCGAAATAGCCTCGCCTTCGACGCGCGCCGTGCCGATGACGGAGCGCCCGTAACGCTCGTACACCTCTATCATCTGTCGCAGGCAGGGCACTTTAGAATCCACAATATCGTCGCCAAGAATGACGGCGAACGGCTCGTCGCCGACCAGCTCGCGAGCCACCAGCACCGCATGACCCAGCCCCAGGGCCTGCTTCTGACGCACGTACGAGACATTGATTTTCGAGATTTCCTGCACTTGCTCAAGCAGGTCGAGCTTGCCCTTCTCGCGCAACAACTGCTCCAGCTCAAAGGAAATGTCAAAGTGATCCTCGATGGCGTTCTTGCCGCGCCCGGTCACGATGATGACTTGCTCGATGCCGCTCAGGATGGCTTCCTCGACGCCATACTGAATGAGCGGCTTGTCAACCAAGGGCAGCATTTCCTTAGGCTGGGCCTTGGTGGCCGGCAAAAAGCGAGTGCCGAGACCGGCGGCTGGAAAGATGGCTTTGCGAATTTTTCTCATGGCTTAGAGCTATCTCGCAGCAATGAATGGGCTGTCCGCTGGTGACGCGCGGGGGCGGACAGCGCGCGCAATCAAGCGCTTGACCGACGATACGCCAACCAGCCCGGACGACGCGAGAGGAATCGTCCCGCTCGCGCCCGGCGCTTGCAGCGCCCGCGGACAGCTAAGCGCGGGGGCGCTCCGCTCGCGGGAGAAGGCTGTAGAGTGGAGAAGCTGTAGAGAACAAGACGCCAACGGGCGCTGACCCGCCTTGGTTGAATTGACAGTGCGCCAGCGCACTCTTACTATGGGGACACCTTGGCCGATCGCTTCGGCCGCGTAGGAGTTAGCCACGCTATGAACCTTGGCATGCCGGAAATTCTCCTCATCAGCCTTGTGGTGGTGTTGTTGTTCGGAACGAAAAAGATTCCTGAACTCTTTAGCGGGCTGGGCGCAGGCATCCGCAACTTCAAAAAGGCTGTCAATGAGGACCCTGACGATGCCAAGCGCAAAGAGCTGGCGGCTTTGCCACCCAAGGAAAAAGAATCGGCTTGACGTCACGTCCCCTTAGTGGCGGCGGCTTAGGGCAGGTCCCCGCGCTTCTCAACGCCTTTTAGCGCGTTCCCCGAGCGGCTCGCGCCGCGCGTATCCATGCTGATCAGGAGCTAGGCGGGTTCAGCTATGAGCACCATCGATCCTATTGCTGAGTTTATTCAAGGCCAGCTCAATGAAGTCCGGGTTGTCAGCGGCGAGCGGGAGTTTAATCGCAACGAGACGATTTACCACCTTGACGATCCGGCTGACCATATTTTCTACATCCTGTCCGGAAGCGTGAAAATCACCCGCGTTTCCGATGACGGCAAGGAGAAAATCATCAGCATCCATCGCGCCGGCGAAATTTTCGGCGAGCTGTGCTTCTGCGAAGTGGACGACCGTCGCAGCGACCAGGCCGTGGCGATGGAAGCGACGCGCGTGCTGGCCATTCGCGTCCATGACTTCCTCGGCATGCTGCGCGAAAATCCAAAAGCGCTCCTGGATATGCTTTCGCTATTCTGCAAGCGGTTGTCCCAGGCGCAGCAGCAAATCGAAACGCTGGCGTTCGACAACACGACGCGCCGCCTGGCGCGCGTCTTGCTCAAGTCCAGCAGCGACTCCGGGCTGGAGCGGCTGCGGCTGACCCACGAAGAGCTGGCGCAGATGGTCGGCACCTCCCGCGAGATCATCACTACCATCATGAACCAGTTCCGCGACGAAGGCCTCATTGACTACCGACGCAGCGAAGTCAGCCCGCGCATCGATAAGCTGCGCCAGTTCCTCGTTACAGCCTAAGCGCGCGTCTAAGCGCGCGCCCAGGGATTGATCGTCGGAGACGACGGGAAGACGACGGGAAGACGACGGGAAGACGACGGGAAGACGACGGCGGGGCGAGTCACCATCCCCCGTCCGCGCTCTCGCGCGGAATCCATCCTTCAGTGATGGAAGCGTCTCTTCGCTTTGCCCACTTTTGCGGGCGCGCCCGGTAAAAATTCCCTCGCATCTCCAGGACATCCGCCTCCGTCCCAGCGGAAAGATCGCCGACCCAATCGCGGGGGGTCGGGTTTTCCGTCGGCGCGGCCAGCGCCTTGGTCGGCGCCAACGTCTTGACGCAAAAAAGCGGGCGAGCGGGCGCGGCGATCGCTGGGCGGCCAGTCCGCAGCTCGCGGGCAAGCTCGCGGGCGAAGCGATAAAGCGCCGTCAATCCGCCAATAAACAACGCCACGCACGCCAGAGCGATCCCGATGCCGATCAGGCGCGTCATCAGCGGCGACGGCAAGTCCGCGACCGACGGGTGATCCGGCGCGCCGGACTCGGCCGGCGGCCGGGGCGAGGCCACGGGCGGGCGATCGTCCGACCCGTTGGCAGACGCTTCCGGCTTGAAGGACGCGATCCCATCCAGCTCAGCGCCGATGAGCGCGCGCCCTGGTGGAGGGGCGATAACGCGCTCTACGTCCGACCAGAAGTCCGCGACGGTCGGGTAGCGATCTGTCACCCGCATCGCCGTCGCCTGATTCAAAACCTCCAATAGCGCGTCAGCCGCTGGCAAGCTCGCCAATCGAGATGGCAACGCGACAATCGGCTGCCCGATACAGTCCGCCGGCGGGCTACCAGTCAGGACGGCGTAAAGCGTTTTCGCCAGAGCGTATACGTCGATCGTCGCCGACAGCGGCGACAATCGCCCAGGCTGACATTCTGGCGGAAGGTAGACGCGCGGACGATCGGCCGCATCGCTGTCGAGGAAGACATCCTCCCCTCCGCTCGCGTCCTCATCGCTCGCGGCGGCGTCAAAGTCCGCCAGCTTGAGCGTTTGGCCATCGGCGGCGAGCAGCAAGTTGCCCGGCTCGACATCCCGATGAATAACCCCAAGGACGTGGCAATGCGTCAGGGCGACAACCGCCTGACGCAGCAGCCGCACAGCTTCCGCGAAAGGCAGTCCGCCGCTGGCCGCGCTGACGGTCGCCAAGTCGCCGCCCGCCAAGCGCTCAAGAACGTGATAGTCGAACGCCGCGCCAGCCAAGTCGCGCGCCGCGCCGCCATCCAGCCGCCGGACAATGTGGGGATGACGCAACCGATCAAGCCAGATACCCTCCCGGCGAAAGCGAGCGACAACAGGAGATAACCCGCCGGCGCTCAGCGGCTGGCCAAAGACCTCAGCGCCGCGCGCCTTGATGACGACGAGCCCCCCGCTGGATTCATCCCGCGCCAGAAAAATCTCGTTTCGACTTCCCACAGCTAAGCGCTGCTGAATCAGATAGCGCCCGGCTAGCGCGGCTTTTTCAAGCTTTAGTTTCCCCACTCGCCTAACATCTCCCCGAGTCGCAAATCCCGCCGCCGGCGACTCCGCCCCGCGCAGCGGCGACTCTACCCCCCCACGCCGCGCAAGCGCCAGAAGCTTTCAGCGCGGGATGCCGCAGGCCTGCACAGCTTATGCCCAATCAAATCTAGCCATGGGCTGACGCTTGCGGATGAAGCGCGCCGCCTGCTCGTCGCCTGCCGTCTGACCGCTCGACCATGCGCGCGAGCCGCATTCTTTAGATCGAGGGCGGCCGTCCAAGTCGCGCAAGGGTCGGCGGCAAGGCGGCCAACGGCGACGGAAGCTTCGCCGATGAAGCCAAATCTTCACCTCAAGCGAGGGCCAGCCTTGGCGGATTGAAGCTGAAACCGAGCGCGCCGACTGGAACAGAGGCAGCGGGCGGACGCGCTACTTTGAGAGACGCTACTTTAGGTAGTAGCCCTTGCGAGCGAAAACGCGCCAGCTCTTGGCTTCGCCGGGGCGCAGGATTTTTACGGCAATCTCCCGAAACTTTCCATCGCGAGTCGGGTTGGACGGGCTGTAGGTCACGATGTACTGCTGTCGCAGATCAGTCTCGATTTGCTGAAAAGCGGCGACATAATCCGCCGGGCTGCGCGGAAAGAACGCCCGCCCGCCAGTGGACTCGCACAGCCGCTCCAGCGCGCGGCGGTCAAGCCCGGTAATGGATATGCCGCCAAAGCCGTTGGGCACGCCGCCGGGGATGCCGACCGCATACACCTGCACATCCGAGCGCAGGGACGTGTCAATGGCGTCGCTCAACTTATAGCGACTGGTCGTGTCTTCGCCGTCCGTCAGCAAAATGATGACTCGCCGCCCGGCTTCGCGGAGTAGCATTTCGCTGGAGACCACGCAGACGGCGTCAAACAGGCTCGTCCCTGTGATGGACGGATCAAGCGGGGGCGTTCCGCCATAGACGTAGCCGCCCGACTCAAAGCGAATGTCATTCACGGCTCGCTCCAGCGCCGAAAGATTGCTGGTCAGTTTCTGGCGCACCTCGATGTCCCGCCGAAAGGTCACCACGCCCGCCAGGTCTTTTTGCGGGCGCAGCGTTTGGCGTAAAAACGCCTGCGCCGCCAGGCGCTGCTCGGCGATGCTGTATTGCTGGCTCCCGCTGATGTCAAACAGGAGAGCGAAGGTCAGCGGCAAATCGCTTTCGCGGGCGAATGAAAAAATTTCCTGCGGCTTGCCGTTCTCCAAAACCTGGATGTCCTGCGCCGTCAGGTCATTGATGTACCGATTGCGCTTATCCGTCACGGCAAAGGGCACCATCACAAGCTGCGTTTGAATGCTCAGGGTATCTTCCTGCGACTCATCCGCGCCGGAAGGCGCGGCGTCCGCGCCCAGCGGCAGCGCTTCCGCCGGCGCGGCGACTCGCGGTCGAGACGGCTCGGAGCCCGGCGCAGGGACCGGCTCGGACGGCCGCGCCGGCGCGGGCCGGGGCGGCTCGTATTGCCGCGGCGACGACTCGCGCTTTCGCCCGCTCTGGGCTGGCGAAAGCGCCCAGCTCGCCCCGACGGCTATCAGCGCCGCCGCGCTCAAGAGCGCCCACCGCCGCTTCCATATCCGAACCATGTCTGACTCCCGCTTCCCGCAGATTTCGCCGCGCTTCTCAGAGCCTCCTACCAGACAGCCAGACGGCAGCCCCGCAAGCGCGCGAGAGCATCCTACTCCACGATGAACCGCTCGTCAGGAAAGGGATGCAGGTTGTATTCGCTCGCCATGCTGCGGGCATAAGCGCCGGCGTCGGCGATGGCGAGCCAATCGCCCTCGCGCAGCTCCGGCAACTCGATGCCCTGAGCGAGAAAGTCGGACGACTCGCATAGCGGACCGACGACATCCGCCGTCACCGTCCGCTCGCCGCGCCGGACGACCGGCAAAATGCGATGCCGCGCCTGGTAAAGCGCCGGGCGAATCAGGTGGTGCATGCCCGTATTGACGATCACAAAGGTTTTGTAGGGCGTCGCTTTGACGTACTCGACGCGGCCCAGCAGGATGCCGCAGCGCGCCACGAGAAACCTGCCCGGCTCAAAGAGAATCTCATCGGCCAGCCCCTGCGCGCCCTGCCTGATGACTTCCGCGTAGCGAGCGAAGTTATCCTGCTCGCGCGTCTCATCCCCAGTGTCGTAGTGAATGCCAAAGCCGCCGCCAACGTCGAACGTCGCCGGATGAAAGCCGCGCGCGCGCATCGCCGCCACCAGCGGCCGCGTGTTTCGGAGCGCTTCGGCGAAATTTCCCACATCGAGAATTTGCGAGCCAATGTGGAGCGACACCCCCGCCACCCGAACCCAGCGCGGCGCAGCCAGGGCAAGCGAGAGACACGCCATGACGGCTTCCGCGTCAATGCCGAACTTATGACTCCGAAAGCCGGTGGCGATGTAGGGATGCGTTTCGGCATCCACGGACGGATTGAACCGAAAAGCCACGCGCGCTTGCTTGTTGAGCGACTCGGCCACCGCGATAATCCGGCGCAACTCGCCGACCGACTCGACATTGATCTGCTTGATGCCGGAGGCAATCGCCAGCCGCAGTTCCGCCTGCGACTTGCCGACGCCGGAAAAGATGACGCGCTCCGGCGGGACGCCGCAATCGAGCGCCCGCTGCAACTCGCCGCCGGAAACGACATCCGCGCCGCCGCCAAGCTCCGCGACGCGGCGCAGGAAAGCCGGGTGCGCGTTCGCCTTCACGGCGTAATGGATCATGTGCGGCAGGTCGGCAAACGCCGCCTGGAATCGCTCGTAACGCCGCGCGAAGTGGCGCAGGTCATAGAGGTAGAGCGGCTCTTCAAGGAATTCGACAAACTCCGCCAGGCAGACGCGCTGATCGAGCCCGAAATAAAGGCGGTCGCCCCGGTAGTCAAGGAGCATAGGCGGCGCCACTCGCTCAGTAGCGGCCTGTCGCATCGGACGCTTCCGCGTTGACTTCCCAGTCGTAGGTGTACACCAGGAAGTTAATCGGCTCAGTGTACTTGACGGTCAGAATCACCTTGCCGCCCTGCCGCTTCGACTCAAACTTGGCCTCTTCGGGGACTTGAAACTCATTGCTGATTTTCGCCCACTGGCTCTCAAGCTCCTTTTCGGTTGTGAACCCCTTGGCCCCAATGGCGAACTTGCGCGCCATGTCGGCGAGCTCGTTTTTGACATTTTGCTCGCGCCAATAAACAGGCAGCGTTTTGAAAATAATGAAGCCAGCGATGATTACCACGCTCAGCACGGCAATCAACTGTCCCTGCCCTTCGCCACGCTCAGCCGCTCGAATCGGACGACGCAGAACACCAAATCCGCTCATGTCGAGATTCTCCTCTGGCGAATGCCGCCAGCCGCTTGGCCCGCGGCATTCGCGCACACTGTTTTGGAAACCAGATTGCCCACATCATAATGCCCCCCCGCGCCTATGCCTAGCTGGCTTGCGCCGAGCTGGAACGAGCTGCGCGGCATAAGGCGCTGCGCGGCATAAGGCTTGGCGCGGCTGGTCGCGCAGCGCGCGCTTGCCTTGACCCTTATCCGACAGCGCGCGAATAATTCGCCTTGAGTCGCGCTCCGGACGACCGCCTTCCCCCGTCGACGACGACACTTCCTCATTAGGTTTGCGAGCCTCCATGGCCATTTCCGTTGAAAAGCCTGGCAACGTTGCCGCCGCGACTGTGGCGCAAGCTGCCGAAACCGCTCCGGCGCGCGCCCCGCGCTCGCCCGCCCCTCAATTGCCCAAGAAGCCGCGCAAGTCGGCCGCAGAGCGGGCCTTGGATACAACGCTTCGCTTTCTCAGCTCCGTCAAAGTCGGCGTGTTTTTGCTGGCCGTCCTGATTGTCGCCTCGGCGCTTGGCACGGTCATCATCCAAAAAGGAACGAACGGGTTCACGGAATATTACGCCAGTCTGCTTCCGGCCGAACGCGAGCTGTATGAGCTTCTCGGCTTGCTCGACATCTACCATGCGCGTTGGTTCAACCTGCTGCTCTTGACGGTCAGCCTCAACATTGTCCTGGCATCAATTGACTACTTCCCGGCTGCGTGGCGCTATGTCAGCAAGCCGGTCGTCAAAATCAATCAGGCGTTTGTCAATCGTCAGCCATTTCGCCAGGTCGCCGTCGCCTTGGACGCTGAAACGGTATCTCGGAAACTCAAGGCCGTCGCGGCCGAACAGCTTCGTCCAGCGGCGCATCGCCTGTTGCCGGTGGGAGCGGTGTACCGAACGATTGAGACAGCCAATCCCCGCGACGGCAGCGTGACGATTCTGACCGAGTGCCATGCGTGGAATCGGCTGACAGCGTACGCGGTTCACATCGCGCTGCTCACGATTTTTGGCGGCGCGCTGGTTGGCGGGCTGTTTGGCCACAAGGGCACGACGCGCATGGTTCCGGGGCAATCGGCGAACACGTTTGTGAGCTTTGGGGCGCCGGATGAGCCGCCCCAGGAGTTCGCCATGCCGTTCACGCTTGTGTGCACCGACATCGAGCAAAACCTGCTTGACCCGCGCAAGCCCGATTTGAGCGCGTCCAACACGCTCGACTGGCATACGCGGGCCATCGTCAAGGACGCGCAGCGCCAAGTTGAAATCCCCGCGCACATTCACCTCAACAACCCGTTTGACTACCGCGGCTACCGCTTTTTTCAAGCCAGCTTCGACAACTTCGGCAGCGCGCGCTCGGTCAGCATCGAGCTTCGCCCGGACGGAGGCGAGGCGGGCGCGACCTATGTCATCCGCCGCGAGCCGACCGACATTCCGGGGCTGGGACTGACGCGCCTGGCCGATTTCATCCCGGATGTCACCTTCCAGGGCGGTCGCGTCGCGAGCGCGAGCGGCGAGTATCGGCGGCCGATGGCTGTGCTGGACGTGCTCGGCGACAATCCGCGACAGCTTTACGCCTTCCCGGCCGAGGGGCTTGAAACCATTGGCAACGCGCCGTTTCTCAAAGCGAAAACCGAGGCTGGCGGCCTGCGGATTGTCATGACGGACTTTGAGAAGGTTTCGAGCGGTCACGTTCTGCAGGTCCAGTATGACCCTGGCGTGACCACGGTTTACCTTGGCTCGGCGATGCTCATCGTAGCGCTGTGGCTAGTGTTTTTCTTCGCGCATCAGCGGCTGTGGATCTTGCTGGAGCCGTTGTCGGATGGGACGACGCGCGTCAGCGTGGCGGGCCACGCGAACCGCAGTCGGCTCGCTTTTGAAAAGCGATTCCAGGCCGTGGCGGCGGTCTTGGGGCCGCCCGCTGGCGGCGTCCCGCAGGTCGAAGGGCGCCCCTCGGCGGCGGGCTAATGACAGGCGAACCAGTCATGGCCGAGTCTCAACTCAAAACCAAGCTCCGACAGTTATTCAAAGGGAGCGAAGCCGCTGAGGCGGAGCAACTCGCGCCCCGACTCGTTGGCATTCCGACGGAACGATTACTGTTCCTGATGAGCATTGGCGCGGGGCTGACCAGCCTATCGCCCCGCGCGGCGCTGGAGTTTTTCCGCGTAACGCCGGAAGTGGCGGCGCGACTGACATCATTTGAGCTTCAGGCGTGGGGCGAGTGCGGGAAGCGCCTTGCCGCTACCAACCTTGAAGCGGCGCAGGACTTCTTTCGGGTCAGCCCGAAGACGCTCGACGCGCTCTCGGCGGCCCACCGCCTAAGCGCCATTGTCCTGACGACGCGCCAGTCCACGCTCTCAACGCGCGCGGCGGTTGAGACCTTCAAGCTATTTCCGTCCGTCGCGGCCCAAATGGGCGAAACGCCGGCTTTTTCGCAGATGCTTTCCATCGCCAATGAAGTCGCCCGCCATTCCGTCCGCCATAGTCAGGATTTGCTGCGCCAATCGCCCGCGGTCTTCGCGCATATTGGCGCGTTTGACGCGCCCGACCAGTCGCTCCTCAATCGCCTCGTTGAAATGACGGCGGCCTTCGCCTATCGGGCAGGCGGCGCGGCGGCTGAGTTTTTTCTTGCCATTCCAAGCTTCCTTGATCGCCAGACGCGCTCCCGCCTTCCCGATCTGCTTGATCATACGCAGTCTTTTCTGGAGCGCGGCGGCAGCTTGGCGCTCCATTACCTGCGAGCGGCGGCGGCGGTGGTCAAGCAGACGGGCGACCGCGGCTACGTTGCTTGGCGGCGCTTGGCGCTCGCGATTTGCGCACAAGGCAACCCGAGCAGCTATCAGTTTTTGAAGCTAACGCCGGAGGTCATCGCCGCGCTGGCGACGGCCGGCGGCGAGCGCAAAAGCCTGCCGGCGGCATTTGTTTTACTCTGCGACACCGTGGCGGACATCGACCGGGTTGATCGCGCCGCCGCCTTGGAGTGCTTCAAGTCCGCCCCGCTGGCGCTACGTCAGGCTGACATTGAAAGCTTCCGCGACTGGGCGATCGCGGGACTCGCTCGCCACCGGCAGGATAGTCGGGCCGTCCAGGCTTACTATGGCTTGCAATCCCGCGCGAGCCGGGAGGCGCTCGACGGCGGGCGGCGACTGACTGGACTCTCCCTCACTGCCGTAGCCCCGATTCTGCAACTTTACGTGGAGGGCTTGACCGGTCGCGCCGTCACCGTGGCGTCGATTTCCGGCGCGGTGGAGCAAGCGCCGATTGGCGATGGTCAAGCGATTCAGCTCCCCAGCCGCGTGAGCGACTTTGAGGACGAGGAATCGAACTTTCGCCTCTACAAAGCCCTTGCCGCCCATGGCGCGGGCCAGATTGAATATGGCACGCATGCGGCTGATACGCCCGCCCTCATCGCGTTGTATGAGGACTTCCGATTGACTTTTCAGGGGGGGCAGCGGACGCCGCGCCGCGAGCCAATCACCTACCGCGTCCTGCTGCGTCAGTTTCCGGATCCGGTCACGGCGACCCGCATTTTCGCCATGCTCGAAAACGCCCGCATTGACCGCCGATTACGCCACGCCTACCGCGGCATCCGGCGCGATCTGGATTTCGTCGCTGGGCGGCTGCGGGCGACGCGCCCGGATTTGACGCAGCTGCCGCCGGAAAGCCAATGGATGGAGGCGCTCTTTCAGATTGCGCTGTGCGGTGGGGTTGACGCCGCGGCGCGTCAGACGCTGCCCGGCATTATCGCTTCGCTCGAACATATCACCTCGGCTCACCTTGACAGCCCAGCGGCTGAACTCGCCGACACGCTGCTGGCGACCCGGCGCATCTATGAGCTGATTGAGCGGTACCAACGGGGCGATGACCCGCAAAACGCCCTGACGCAGGCGACTGAGCCAAGCGACGCCGCGCCGGGCGAGGCCAGCATATCCGAAGCCCTGGCTGAGCCAAGCGCTTCCGAGTCGCTGTCATCCCCGCCGCAGCCGGGCCAAAGCTTTGAAGCTTGGGCGCAGGAGCGCTCGACGCCGCCGCTGCGCGACGTGGCGGCGCAGCTTTCGCGTCAAGGCGCGCCAGCCCAAGAACAGACGCTGGAATCGGATGATCGGGCCTTTCTCTATGACGAATGGGACCGCGAGCTGAACGACTACCGCGTGGAGTGGTGCCGGGTGGTCGAGCGCCGGCCAACGGCAGGGACGCGCGCTTTCGTCGAGCTGACCCGGACGCGCCACCAGGGATTGATTTCATCCATTCGCCATCAGTTCCAACTGATGAAGCCCGAAGCCTTTCGGCGCGTCACCGGCGAGCTGGATGGCGAAATCTTTGACCTTGAAGCTGTTGTAGATCGCTGCATTGACCGCCGCGCCTCGCTTGCGGGAGATGAGCGGATTTATATCAAGCGCCTGCGGCGCGCGCGCAACGTCGCGGTCGCGTTCTTGCTGGATATGTCAAGCTCAACGGCCCGCGC
This sequence comes from Chloracidobacterium sp. CP2_5A, assembly GCA_002254845.1. GTDB lineage: Bacteria > Acidobacteriota > Blastocatellia > Chloracidobacteriales > Chloracidobacteriaceae > Chloracidobacterium. The sequence continues at coordinate 29,526 of NKPT01000011.1, forward strand.
CATGACGCGCCACCCGAAGATGCCTTACAGCCGTCCGGGACAGCGCATCATTGACATTGAAAAAGAGGGGCTGGTCATCATGAACGAGGCGCTGGAAGCTGTGGGCGACAGCTACGCCATCTATGGCTTCACGAGCGAGGGTCGGCGAAACGTCCGCTTTTATGTCGTGAAAGACTTTGACGAGCGCTACAACGCCGACATTGAAGCGCGGATTGGCGGTATTACCTACCAGAACAACACCCGATTGGGCGCGGCCGTGCGTCATGCGGCGACCAAGCTCGGCGCGCGCGAGGCGCGAACCAAGCTCCTGATTTTGCTTTCCGACGGTCGCCCGTATGACCATGACTATGGCGACGCCCGCTATGCGCGGGAGGATAGCAAGCAGGCGCTGACTGACGCCCGTCAATCCGGCATCACGCCGTTTTGCATCACCATCGAGCGCGACGCTGATCGCGAGCTCAAGGAGCTTTACGGCGACGTTGGCTACACGGTGATTGACGACGTGCTGAGCCTGCCGGAGAAGCTGCCGGGCATCTACCGTCGGCTGACCGCCTGAGGATGCGCCTAACGATTGTTTCAGGCGGGCAAACCGGCGTGGATCGGGCGGCGCTCGATGCCGCGCGGGCGGTTGGGCTAGCCTGCGCTGGCTGGTGTCCGAAGGGACGCTGGACCGAAGACGGGCCGCTCCCGCTGGCGTATCCGCTGGCGGAAACGCCGGACGCCGATCCCGTGCAGAGGACGGCGTGGAATGTCCGCGATAGCGACGGGACGCTGGCGCTGATCGAGGACGAGCTGCGCGGCGGAACGCATTTTGCAATCCAGCGCGCGCTGCGGCTCGGCAAGCCCTGCGCGGTGGTCACGCTGCAACTGCCTGACGCCGCCCCGCTCATTCTGGATTGGATAAGCCGCGCGCGGCCGGCGCGGCTCAACGTGGCCGGACCGCGCGAAAGCGAGCAGCCCGGCATTTATGCGCGCAGCCGCGCCCTCTTGACGCGGGTCTTCGCTTTGGCGAAAGTCCTGCCCCCGTAACCCTTTCCCGCTGGCGCGCCCGGCGCGCCAGTCTCCCTCGCTTTCAAGCCTGATGCTTGCCAACCATCCCGCCCCGCCTTTGTTGCAGGTTGAGCGCTTAGTCAAGCGATTCCCGGTTTCCGGGGGCGCGGTCAAGGCGGTTGACGAGGTTAGCTTCACGCTGCGAGCTGGCGAGACGTTCGGGTTGGTTGGCGAATCCGGCTGCGGCAAGACCACCATCGGGCGCGCGATTTTGCGCCTCATCGAGCCGTCGAGCGGAAGCGTCATTTTCCAGGGGCGCGACTTGCTGCGGCTGAAGTCGGCGGAGCTTCGCCGGGCGCGCCGCGATATGCAGATTGTCTTCCAGGATCCTTACGCCTCGCTCAATCCGCGCATGCGCGTTGGCGACGCCATCGCCGAGCCGTTCATCATTCACGACATCGGCGATCCGCAGTCGCGGCGCGAGCAAGTCGCCGACCTGCTGCGCATCGTCGGGCTGGACCCAGACTATGCGAGCCGCTATCCGCATGAGTTTTCCGGCGGACAGCGGCAGCGCATCGGCATTGCGCGGGCGCTGGCGCTGAAACCCAAGTTTATCGTGGCGGACGAGCCGGTTTCGGCGCTCGACGTCTCCGTCCAGGCGCAAGTCATTAACCTGCTCGCCGACCTCCGCGAGCAGTTCGGCCTCACCTATCTTTTCATCTCGCACGGACTGGCCGTGGTGGAGCATTTCTGCACGCAAGTCGGCGTGATGTATCTCGGCAGGCTTGTCGAAATCGCCCCGACGCGTCGATTGTTCGCTCAACCGCGTCATCCCTACACGCAGGCGCTGCTGGAAAGCATCCCGGTTCCCGACCCGACCCGACGCAAGACGCATGCGCCGCTTTCCGGCGATGTGCCGAGTCCGCTGTCGCCGCCGGCGGGCTGTCGGTTTCACCCGCGCTGTCCGATTGCCGTTGAGGAATGCCGTCGCCAGTCGCCGCCGCTCCGCGATCTGGACAACGGTCATCAGGTCGCCTGCTGGCTGGCGGACTGAGGACGGCGCTTTCGGACGCGCTTTGAGAACTTTGAGAACTAGTGTATGGATGCGGACGCCTGCGCTAGAGTCAGTGAACTGTCTTGATACGCACCTGAGGTATCGCCATGAACCGCCGCCAGGCCGCGCTGGATTACCATGCCCAGGGACGCCACGGAAAAATCGAGGTCGTCCCGACCAAACCCTGTTTGACGCAACGCGACTTGTCGCTCGCTTACTCGCCGGGCGTTGCCGAGCCGTGCCTTGAAATCGCCCGCGATCCGGCGACAGCCTACGCCTACACGGCAAAAGGCAATCTCGTGGCCGTGGTCTCGAACGGGACGGCGGTGCTTGGTCTCGGCAACATCGGGGCGCTGGCCGGCAAGCCGGTCATGGAAGGCAAGGGCGTCTTGTTCAAGCGATTCGCCGACATTGACGTTTTCGATTTGGAGCTGGCGACCGAGGACCCGGAGGAGCTGATTAGAACGCTCAAAATCCTCGAGCCGACCTTTGGCGGCATCAATCTTGAGGACATCAAGGCGCCGGAGTGCTTTTACATTGAGCGCCGGTTGCGCGAGGAGCTTGAAATCCCGGTTTTTCATGACGACCAGCACGGCACGGCCATCATCTCCAGCGCCGCCATCGTCAACGCGCTGGAACTCGTGGGGAAATCGCTCGACAGCGTCAAAATTGTGTTTTCCGGGGCCGGAGCCAGCGCAATGGGGTGCGCTCGGATGTACAAGAAATTCGGCGTCCGGCCGGAAAACATCCTCATGTGCGACACCAAGGGCGTCATCTATCGCGGGCGGACGGAAGGCATGAACGAGCACAAAGCCGAGTTCGCCGTCGAAACCGACGCCCGGACGCTGGCCGACGCGCTTCGCGGGGCGGATGTTTTCGTCGGGCTTTCAGCCAAGGGCATGGTGACGGCCGAGATGCTCAAAGCGATGGCCGAGCGCCCGGTGGTGCTCGCGATGGCGAACCCGGACCCGGAAATCAGCTACGAGGAAGCCATTGCCGCGCGGCCTGACTGCATTATGGGGACCGGACGGAGCGACTATCCCAATCAAGTCAACAATGTGCTTGGGTTTCCCTTTATTTTTCGCGGCGCGCTGGACGCCCGCGCGCGGACGATTACGGACGGCATGATGATGGCGGCGGCGCGCGCGCTGGCGGCGCTCGCCAAGCAGGACGTGCCGGAAGCGGTGGCCAAAGCCTACGGCGTCTCGCACTTGGTTTTTGGTCCCGACTACATTATTCCCAAGCCGTTTGACTACCGGGTGTTGATCTGGGTCGCCTCGGCCGTCGCGGAAGCCGCGATGCGCGATGGCGTGGCGCAGCTTCCGCTTGACTTGGAGGCGTACCGCGAGGAGCTTGCCAACCGACTAGGCAAGTCGCGCGAAACGCTGCGCATTATGTTCACCAAGGCGCGTCGCGCGCCGAAGCGGGTCGTCCTGCCGGAAGGCGACGACGACCGCGTGATTCGCGCCGCCGCCGCGCTGGCCGAAGATCACATCGCCCGCCCCATTCTGCTGGGCGATCCAGCGTTCATTCGCTCGCGCGCGGAAACGCTGCGACTGACCTTTGACCAGATTGAAATCATCTCGCCCAAGACTTCCGAGCGATTCGAGGACTATGCCGAGGCGCTGCATCGGCTGCGTCAGCGCAAGGGGCTGACGCGGGTTGGCGCGCGTCAAATGCTCAAGCGCGCCAACTACTTTGGCGCGATGATGGTGAGGCGCGGCGACGCGGACGCGCTGGTGACAGGCGTGACCAGCGCCTACGCGGAAGCCCTCAAGCCGCTGCTGCGGGTGCTTGGCGCGGCCAGCGGCGTCCGGCGCGTCATGGGGCTGCACCTGATGCTGGCTAAAAACCGCGCCTACTTCTTTGCCGATACCACTGTCAACATCGAGCCGACGGCGGAAGACCTGGCCGATATCGCCATTCATGCCGCCCGCGAGGCGGAACAGTTCGGCATTGAGCCGCGCGTCGCCTTGCTGTCATTTTCAACCTTCGGCAGCGTCCGGCACCCATTGGCGGAGAAGGTTCGGCTGGCGGTCGACTTGGCCCGGCAAAAACAGCCGTCGCTCATTATTGACGGCGAAGTCATGGCCGATGTCGCGCTGTCGTCCGAGCAACTGACGCGCGACTACCCGTTCGCCGCGCTGGGCGACAAGCGGACGACGGTGCTGGTCTTCCCTGACCTTCAGTCAGCCAATATCGCCTACAAGCTGCTGGCGACGCTGGGCGGCGCCGAAGCGGTTGGCCCGATTTTGATGGGGCTGTCGTACCCGGCGCATGTCCTGCCCAACAACGCTGAGGTCAAGGACATCATCAACTTGGCGGCCATCGCCGTCGTGGACGCGCAGGAGCGCCAGCGCCAGCCGGCGGCCTACGCCGCTGGACGGATGTGGTGAGTTGGGACGGCTCGGAAGCCGCTCCCGCCAAGTCGGCGCGGGAAGGGCGCCGTCCGCGGACGACCTCAGCCTCGCCGCCGCTCCGCTTTTGCGGAAGGCGATCGTCGCCCGGCTCGTCAGCTTGCGCCGCCATCAATCAGCTTATGCCGCCGCGCCCCATCCCGGCGCGGAGCGGGCAAGTCGCCGAACGCTTCAATCAAGCTCGCCATAGGACGCCGCCAGCCGGAAACGCCGCCAGCCGGCTTCCAGGGCCTGATCCAGGCAACGCCGAGCTTCAATCTTCGCGAAATCCAGATGCGCTCGATCTAGCCGCGCGCGCCCGGCTTCAAGGGCGATACCGCTTTTCAGCGGAGCGCGCGTGAAGTGGTAAACTGTGACGGGCTAGCGCAAAAAGATCCTCGCCTGACGCGCTCGAAAGAGAAGTCAAAAGAGAGGGAGCTTCCTCGTGATCAAGTTTTTAGTAACGGGTTTCGAGCCGTTCGCCGAGTTTTCCGTCAATCCGACCCAGACGCTGGCGCTGATGGCCGAGGCGCCAGCGGGCGTCCAGTTGGCGCGGCTCGTTCTGCCGGTTATCGTTGGGGAATGCGTCGCGCAAATGCTACAGGCGATTGACGCGGAGCAGCCGGCGGCGGCCATTTCACTCGGACTGGCCGCCGGTCGCAAAATCGTGTCGCTGGAACGGCTCGCCATCAACTGCGACGACTTTGAGCGGCCGGACAATGCCGGGAATACTCGCCGGGATGAGCGGATCGTCCCAAACGGCGCGCTTGCCCTGCCGACTACGCTGCCGATTCGCCAAATGGAAGCCGCCCTTCGGAGCGACGGCATTCCGGTCGAGATTTCCTATTCCGCCGGGACGTACGTTTGCAATCATCTCTTCTATGGCGTTCAATCCGAGTTGTTCCGGCGGGGACGGCCGTGCCGGTACGGGTTCGCGCACCTGCCGCCGACGCCGGACATGGATCCGGAAGGTCTCCCGCTTGAGACGCAACTGCGCGCCGTGAAGCGGCTCTTCGAGACGTTGCGCGACACGGCGAAAGGGGACGACTGGTCAAGCCTCCCGCTCTAAAGCCGGGCGATTGGGCTGGGGTTAGCAAAGCCGTCCGGACGCGATAGACTAGACATGGCCGCAAGGCAAACGCCTCTCCCTAGCAGAGCGCTTGACAGAGCAGAAAGCGGTTGAACTCGGCGATGATTTCAGGCAGCGCGCTCGCGGGCATTACACTGAACGACAGATACGAGGCGCTGACAAGGGTTCATACCAGCGCGGGGGCGACGGTTTACCAGGGGCGCGACCTCCAGACCGGCCGCTTGGTCGCCATCAAAGCGATCTCGCAGCACGAGCTTGGGAGGTATCATGACGCTGTCCTGCGCTTCCGCCGCGAGATAGCTTTACTAGCCAGAATTCGCCACCCAAACATTATTGAGATTTACGACCGCGGAGAAACGCCCTATGGCATTGTCTATTTTGTCACTGAGTGGCTTGATGGGCGACCGCTCCTCGACGAGCTGGACCAAGCTGGTCAGCTTCCGCTAACGCGCATCCAGTCCATTTTCGCTCCGCTTTGCGACGCCGTGGACGCCCTGCACCAAGCCAGCCTCATTCACCGCGATCTGAAGCCGGGCAACGTCTTCCTCAGCCTGACCGAAGACGGACGAGAGCGGGTCACGCTGCTTGATTTTGGCATCGCTAAGCCGGCTTCGGGCTGGACGGGCGACAACTTTGAGATTTCAGGCGAAAGCCTCACCGTGGGGACGCCGGAATACATGAGCCCCGAGCAGTGCGGCGAGCAAGCGTTGACCGCGGCCAGCGACATTTACAGCCTTGGCGTTTTGCTCTACCGCATGCTCGCGGGCCGTCCGCCCTTTGTCGGGCCGGCGCAGTACGTCATGGCCCGGCACATCGCCGCCGCGCCGCCGCCAATTCGTCTTCGTCGCCCGCATTTGCCGGAAGTCATTGTATCGGTTGTTTCCCGCGCTATGGCCAAATCCCCGCCGGAGCGATTTCCATCGGCGGGCGACCTGCGCGCCGCTTTTGACGCGGCCGCCGCCGAGGTCGGTCAGGATATTCTCTACCAGCGCCCGCAGGCGCCGGAGACAGATGAAGCGGGCGACTGGCATCGCACGAAAATGGCGGCGGTCGAGCCGGAAGCGCGGAGCGCCGAAGCCAGCCGCAAAGCGGCTCTTTGAAACAGACTCTTCTTGAAACAGACTCGCCGCGGCAGGCTTAGGACTCATACACATTGGCGCGCGCGATCTTGTCGTAAAGCTGCTGCCGCTCCGAGTCAAAGAGCAGCCACAAGTTCAGCAAGATGCAAATGTTGTTGAAGAGTCCTTTGAGAAACTCGCGCAGAATCGCCATGCCAAAGCTGAGATATTCGCCATCCTCGCGCAGCACCACGGTGCCAACGATTTTCTTTCCAGGCGACGCGCCGCTCTTGCTTGTCATGTAGGCCGACAGCAGCAAGTAAGCGATGATCCCGATGTAAATCAGAAGTCTCCCCCCAGCGGCTTGCCCGACAGGGACTTCCCCGCCCTGACCGGCGCCGGCAACAATGGCCATCACGTAAATGAGCATGCCCGGCAGAGCGCATAGCGCCGAGAAAAACCCATCCAAAACCGAGCCTAGGAAGCGCTTCCCCAGACCAGCGACCACGCCCAGCGACCGAGCGTGCATCAGCGGCGCATAGCCGACCTGCCCATAGGCAGGCGCGTAGGGGTTGGGAGGCGGAGCGTAGGGCGCTGGCGGCGGATACGATGGGGCGGCATAGGGCGACGCCCCCATCCCGCCGCCGGTCAGCGGCAGCGCCGTCGCGCCGGGCGGAAACCAAGCTTGCAGCTCGGGAATTTGACCGGCGGCGCCCCAGCCAAGGCCGGGCTGAAAAACCTGATCCGTAGGCAAAACGCGCCCTTCGCGAACCCACTGCTTGAGTTCTTCAGGGTTGGTTTCGTAAGTTTGTTCCTGAACAACGACGCGCCACGTCATCATAGTAAGCGGACCTTTCAAAGGCTTGTCTCATCCCGCCCGGGATGAGCTTCGAGCGGCTGGGCCAGCGCGGAACGAGCAGATTTCAATACAAGCCCGCGTATCGTAGCGTACAAGCCTTGCGCGTCAATCTGGTCGTCAAGCGAATCCCCTGCGAAACGCTCAATTGCGTTCCGGCCGAGCATTCGTATAATAGTAGACTTCCCTTACGGGGAGCGCATCTGCCAGCATGCTGCCGGAAAGCCCGCTGCCTGACGCGCGACGCGGGACGGCCGCCACTTCTTAAGGACTCATACGCAACCATGAAGCTTTCACTTCCACTCTGGGCGCTTGTCGTCGTCGCGGCAGGCTTTACGACGGCCTCGGCGCAGGCGCTCCCGACGGGAACTTCACAACCGGCAGCGCCGGTCAAGGCGACCTCCCTTCCGAGCGGAAGGGTTGTCATTGTCAATACGCTCGCCTTTGGCGACAAAATAGACGAGTTCCGGCGGCAAGCCCAAAAGCTGGAAGACAAGTTCAAGCCCCGAACGACGGAGTTGGAAGCCCTTGCCAAGCGCCTGCAAGAGATGAGCCAAAAGGTGCAGGACGAAAAGCTCTCGGTTGAGGTCCGGCGGCAAGCCCAAGAACAAGGCTTAGCCCTTGAAAAGGAGTATAAGCGTAAGGACGAGGACTTGCGCGCCGACATTGAGCGCGAGCAGCAGACCGTCTTGAACCCGCTGCGCGAAAAAGTGTTCAAGTTCATGGAAAGCTACGCCGCGGCGCGGGGCATTGTCATGATCATTGACGTTGGGGCGCTGGCTGCCAATAACAACCTCAATATGCTGCCCTACGTGGACAACGCCGCCGACATCACTGAGGATTTTGTCAAGGAATACAACCGCGCCAATCCAGTCGCTGCCGCCCCGGCCGCCGGAGCCAAGCCCTAACCGGTCATGAAGCTGGGCGAGCTGGCCGCCGCGCTGGGCGTTCCCTGCCTTGGTAATCCAGACTTGCCGATTTCAAGCGTCGGCGAGTTTGAAACGGCGGCGGACACACAGATCGCGCTGGCGATTGGCGCGCGCCACGAGCGACTTGCCGCCTCGCAGGCGGCGGCCTTTATCGTCGCGGCGGACGCCGTGACCGACGCCGACCGCGCCCGCTACAACTTGCTCCCGACCACTTATCCAAAAGTGGCTTTTGCGCGAGCGATTGAGCTGCTGCACGTTCCGCCGCGCCGCCCGGAGGGGCTAGCCCCGGACGCCTGCATCGCCCCGGATGTCGTCATCGGCGATGAGCCGACCATCGGCCCCCGCGTCGTCATTGGGAGCGGCGCCTGTCTTGGCGCGCGCGTCACCCTTCAAGCGGGGGTCGTTATCGGGCGCAACGTGGTCATCGGCGACGATACGACCATCTTCCCGAATGTGACCATTTACGACGGCGTCCGCATCGGCGCCCGCTGTATCGTTCATGCCGGGGCGATCATTGGGGCGGACGGCTTCGGCTACGCCCGTGACGCTGACGGGGCGCACGTCAAGATTCCCCAAGTCGGAACCGTCGTCATCGAAGATGACGTGGAAATCGGGGCTAACTCGACCATTGACCGCGCCACGCTTGGGGAAACCCGCATCGGACGCGGAACCAAGATTGACAATCTCGTCCACATTGCTCACAACTGCGTCATTGGAGAGGAAACCCTGTTGGCGGCGCTCACCGGTCTTTCCGGCGGGGTTAGAGTCGGGCGGCGCGTGACGATAGCTGGGCAGGTTGGCGCTAATCCGCAGGTCGAAGTCGGCGATGGCGCGACGATCGCCGGAAAAACCGGGATCACTAAGTCAGTCGCCGGTAGCGAGACGTACGCTGGAATGCCGATCACGACCCTGCGCGAATGGAAACGCGAGCGCATTTACGCTGCCCGCTTGCCCTACCGCCTGCCGGACATTGAAACCCGACTGGCCACGCTTGAAGCGATGGTCAAGACGCTTCTAGGACCGCCGCCGCGCCAACCGGCGGAAAGCGAAGACTAATCATGGACACGGTGCTGACCATCGCCCAAATCCAGACATTCCTGCCCCACCGCTACCCGTTCTTGCTTGTGGACCGGGTCGTCGAGATCGCGCCTGGACAGCGCATTGTCGGACTCAAGAACGTCACCATCAATGAGCCGTTCTTCCAGGGCCATTTCCCCGGCATGCCAGTCATGCCAGGCGTCCTGCAGATCGAAGCCATGGCGCAAACCGGCGGGCTGCTGCTGCTCAACCAAATTGCCGAGCCGGAGAAAAAGCTACTGCTCTTCGCCGGCATTGACGAAGTGAAGTTCCGGCGACCGGTCGTGCCGGGCGATACGCTTCATATTGCGATGACGCTGCTGCGGTTCAAGGGGAAAGTCGCCCGGCTGCGCGGCGACATCAGCGTTGAAGGACAAGCGGTTTCCGAGGCGGTCATCACTTCTGTGCTCGTTGACCGGGACAGTCTGACGACCAGCTAGCGCGCTAGCTGGCGGGCGTTAGTCCGACCCGTCGCGAAAGGTCGGACGAAAAAATTCCCTCCGGATCAACCGCCTGCTTGATGCGCCGCCACTCCGGGAGCCGCGGATACATCGCTTCCAAATGGCGCGGCTTCAGGCGGGCATCCTTGCCAAGGTAAATTCGCCCGCCGGCTTGCGCGACGAGCTCATCCAGCTCGTCGAGAACGGCCAGCATCCGCGCGCCGGTCATCGGAATGTCGAGCGCCAGCGTATAGCCCGGCATCGGAAACGACAGCAGCCCTTCCTGCGGCCCGAATCGCTTGAGCACCGCCAGAAATGACGCGATTTTCGCCTGGCTCAGTCTCTCCAGCAGCTTGATGAGGGTCGCCCGGCTGGTCTCCAGCGGTAACGCGGGCTGGTACTGAATAAAGCCCCGTCGGCCATAGACGCGATTCCATTCCAGCACGGCGTCAAGCGGGTAGAAGTACGAATCGAAGTCGACGACCGCGCCCGACCGCGCCTTCGGGTGCTGGTAGTAAAACGCCGTGTTGAACGCCCTGACCGTCAGCGGATTAATGACGCCGTTAGGGAACGAAAATGGCACCGTCACTTCCCGCTTGCGCGGAAGCGTCAGCGGATGCTTGCGCAGCTGCGCCGGAAGCTCCGCCGCCGCAAGGTGGTCGCCGCGCATGAGCACGCTCCGCCCCAGCCGCTTCCCCGTCGCCAGACAGTCAATCCAGCAAACGGCGTAGCGATACCGGTGGTCCTCTGCCTCGCAGCGCTCGATAGTTTCGTCCAAATCGCGCGTCCGGGCATAATCCACGCCAATGTAGGTCGTCTCAATCCGGCGCAGCTTCAGCGCCACCGTGAGGATAAAGCCGGTCAAGCCCATCCCGCCGGCCGTCGCCCAGAACAAATCCGGCTGTTCGGCTTTTGAGCAACGCCGGATGCGGCCATCCGCCGTCAACAGCTCAAACCACTCGACATAACTGGAGAAGGAAGCGTCGCAGTGATGATTTTTCCCGTGAATATCGCAGGCCAGCGCGCCGCCCAAGCTGACGTGCTTCGTTCCGGGCGTCACCGGCAGAAACCAGCCGCGCGGGGCGAAGGTCTCCAGAATCTCCTTGAGGCGCAGCCCAGCTTCAGCGACCAGCACGCCGGCGGACTCATCGAACGCCAGCAGGCGGTCAAAGCGAGTCTGCTCAACCACGGCGCCGCCAGCGTTGAGCGCGGCGTCGCCGTAGCTCCGCCCATAGCCGCGCCCAATCAGCGCGGCGTAGCGCCTCTCGCCCAGTAAGCTCAACAGATCATCCTGCCGCGCCGGGCGTAGCAGCTCGGTCGGCGTGACTGGGAAGCGCCCCCAACTGGCAAGCTGAACGGAACGACCACGCAGACTCATGGCGCTTTCGTCGGGCCAAACAGCCGGTTGAGAACGCGCTCCAACTCCTCAATGTCAAAGGGCTTGGCCAGTTTGGCGGCAAAGCCGTGGGCGGCGTGGTTGGCTATCACGCCATCCTCGTGATAGCCGCTGCAAACAATGGCGGTCACGGCCGGATCGAGTTGACGCAACCGCTCCAGCGTTTCCCGCCCCCCAAGGCCATTGGCGATGCGCAAATCAAGAATCACGCCTAGAAAAGCGTGACCGGACGCCTTGGCGGCGCAGTAACGCTCGATCGCCTCCTCGCCGTGACGGCAGGCGACAACGCCATAGCCGAAGTTTTCCAGCGCCGTTTCGAGCAGGTCGCGCATCAAATCGTCGTCGTCCATCACCAGCAACCGCCGCTGAAGGATTTCGGCGGCCTCCTCTTCCGTGATCACGGAAGATTCAACCGTGATTTCCCCTGTCTTCTTAGCCGGCAAATACACATCAAAGCGCGTTCCAACGCCGACCGTCGAGGTCGCCAGAATTTGCCCTCCATGCTTCATAATGACGGAATAGCTGACGGCCAGCCCCAAGCCATGACCGCCAGATTTGGTGGTGAAATAAGGATCAAAAATCCGCGACAAATGCTCCGGCGCAATGCCGCAGCCGGTGTCGGCGACGCTGATCCGCACATAATCGCCCGTCGTGGCGCCCGGCACTTGATGTTCAGCCAGCGTGCAGTTTTGGAAACTAACTTGGACGCGCCCGCCCTCCGGCATCGCGTCGGCGGCGTTGACAGCCAGGTTCTGGAACACTTGCATCAGCTGCCCCTTGTCGCCCCGCACGGGCCACAGGCGCGCCTCCGGCTCGAAGATCGCCTCCACGCCGCGCGCCTCAAGGATGCACTGCATCGACTCGATGACAAAAGTTTCCGGCGTCAGCGTTTCTAAAACCGGGTCGCCTCCCTTGGCAAAGGTCAGAAGCTGCTTGGCGAGGAGCTTGGACTGCTGGATCACGCGCTCGATTGCCTCCATCCGACGCTGATTTCCCGCGCTCAGCGCCAAATCGCGCTTGAGGAGACCGAGGTTGCCAGTCAAAACGGACAATAGGTTATTGAAGTCGTGGGCGATGCCTCCGGCCAGCGTGCCCAGCCACTCCAGCTTGCCCTTGCGCAACCGCTCTTCCTCCAATAAACGATAAGCCTCTTCACGAGCGGCGCGTAAACGGTGAATTTCAGTGATATCGGAAGCGAAGCCAGTCCACAGCGCGCCGCCGCCCGGCAATGCTTTTGGAAACGCGATGACTTGAAACCAGCGCTCCTCGCCTGTGACGGCATGACAAAAGGGAAACGTGCATTCCCATGTGCTGAGCGCGGCGCTGACAGCGGCAAAGGAATCTCGAACCTTGAGCCGGTAGGCATAAGGCACTCGTCGCCAGCACGCCGCCTCATTGGCGAAAATGACCCCAGCCGGCAGCCCAGACAATGTCTCTACCTTGTTGCTGAGGTAGGTGAAATGTCCCTTGCCGTCGGCGTCATATTTGTACTGGTAAGTCACGCTCGGAATCACTGAGAGCACATCATGCAAGGGCTGCCTGGCAGCGCCCTGAAATAGCCCGGTGACGCGCTCGGTGGTCATCAGGGCGTAGCGGCGGTCAGCTTCAACCAGCGTCAAGCGCCCTTGCAGCTCGCCCAGGCTGCCATCCGGGAACTTCCCCATGACAGTACAACAAACGTGACCATCTTCAGCCAGCTTGGCGTATATCTGATCGCGCTCTGCGTCAGACAGGAAAAGCGAAACCCGCTTGGTTTCCTGCCCGACCACTTCATCCGCCGCGTACCCGGACTCCGCGATAAACGCGTCATTGACGGCGATAATTCGGCGAGTGTCGTAATCAATCAGCATTAGGGGGATATGGAGACGCTGGATAATCGCCCCCAGAACTTCAGCCGAAAGCGAGCCAAAGGATGGATTCATACGCCTTGTCTCTCAACTAACGTCTCGGTGAGCGATTATTGGCGGAAAAGCTGTCAGCCAGTGGGTAACGCCCTTTCGCGGGTCAAGGCGCGACGCTCGAGGATGACCGCTCGAGGATAACGACGCCAAAGTCTTCCCAACTGCCGCAAATCCGCCTGACCTCGTACCGCTGAGCAACCCAGCTCATGATTTGCCGGCCGTAGCGCGGGTCCTCGCCAAACCACCCAACGCCATACTCACTCATATCACGCCGGGTCAGCGCAATAAAATTTGGCGGCCGACGCTCCAGTTCCTCCACTACCGCCGACTCCCCGCCGCAGGCCGCCAGATAATAAGGGTCGAAAGCCAAAAAAGAGGTCGGGTTCTCCCGCCGCGACCAATAGTTGAGCGCGATGCCTTCCGGCATCACGACCAGCGTGGCTCCGGCCGGGAGGGACTGCGTCAGCGTGGCGACCGCTTCGGAAAGCGTGGCTCCAGCTTGCGTCCAAGGCGCGCCGTACGTCATCAGCCGGTCGCCGCCGCCGCCGATCGCCTGGGTCTTCTTCTCATGGTAGCTAAAAGCCAATTGCGCGTGCTCCGTTAGGCAAGCGATGAGAAACCCGACGGCGATGCCGGTCGTTGGCAGCCCCGTTCCAATGTCGCGCAGCCGAATGAGCCTTGGCAGCGCGAAGAGCGCCAGGACGGCCAGCAGTAAAAAGGCCGGCATAGCAAGCGTAAAGCCATAGTGGCGAAGCCGCGCGGCAAGCCCCAGCCGGCCAAGCAGAGCCAGCGCGAAGAGGCTCCACATCAGAAGCGGCAGCCATTGCCGCCGTAGCGCCGCGTCGTCCGTCTCGCTTAGCGCCGCATAGCCGAACCCCGCCGCCGTCAGCGCCAGCAGAATCGGAAACGGCTCGGCAAACCAATCCCAGGGCGCGAAAGAACGAGCCAGCCACCACGTCAAGCAGCCTGCGCCAAGCGCCGCGCCAAGCGGCCACCTGCGCGCCAGCCATCGCTCAGCCGCCAAGCCGCCAAGCGCCGCCGCGCCAATGACGCCACAGCCGGTCGCTATGTGAGCGACGTGCTCCCGCCAGGCATCCAGCCCCGCCACATGGCGGTAAAACGCCTGCTGCGTCGGGTTGGCGGCCAGGACGGTGACGAAGTTGCCCAGCGCGCCGCGCAGCGCGAGACCAAGCGGCATGTGAAGCGCGAGATACAGGATGAACGCCGCCGGCAACAGCGCCGCGCCGCCAACAAACCAAAAAGCGTCTGCGCGGCGAACGCCCAAGCGGGTCAAGCCAACGGCCAGCCCTGCCGCTAGCGCCAGCCCGGCGGCGAGCGCCATTTCGAGCTTGGTCAGCAACACGCCGCCAAAGAGCAAGCCGCTTAGCCCAATCAGCCAGCGCGCACGCGAAGGTCGCTCCGGCTGAGTCGCCCAGGCCGCGGCGGCGCACTGTAAGGCGCCAATGGCCAGCAAAGCGCCGCGAATTGGCTCATGGCGATATGGGGCGACATAGTTGTACGTGGATAGCGGCCCGTGCTGTCCAAAAGCGAAGAGGCTGAGAAACAACAGCCCGGCAACGAGTCCCGCCAGAGGCGAAACGCAGCGGGCGAAGTAGCCTCGGATCAGTTCCGTCAGGAGCGCTATCAGCGTCAGGTTGAGCCAAATGAGCGTCGTCAGCGAAACACCGAACAGCGCAAACGCAAGGGCATTGCCGTACTGCGCCAGCGGCCCGCCCAGCCAGCCCATATCGCGGTATAAATGCTTCCCTTCCGTGATTTGCCACGGGACGTAAAGCTCGCAGCCAAAGTCAATGAGCGGATCGCCCCACTTGCGCCACGTTGCCGCCGCCAAAAGGCCGAGCAGCGACAACAGCAGAGCGCGATGCAGCCACGCCTGACGCGGCGCATCAGACGGCGCATTAGACAGCGCCGGGAGTCCATCTGGTCTGTCGGTCATACCGGCGTCGGCGCATCCAGGGCGGGAAGTTCGGGAAAAGCCGCGAGGTCGCGCCCAAGCGCCGCCACATCCGTAAAGCGCAGGGCGCGCAAGCCTAGCTCGCGGGCGACGACGACGTTGGCTTCGACGTCGTCAATGAACAGCGCTTCCGCGGGGCGCGCCGCAAGCTGGGCCAGGACGCGATGATACATTTCCGGCTCCGGCTTGATGAAGCCGATGTCGCTTGAAAACACGGCGGCGTCGGTTGGCGGAAGCCACGGGCAGAGCTCGCCCAGTCGCCGCCGCAAGCTGCGCTGCATATTCGAGACAATGCCAATTTTGAAGCCTGCGCGCCGCAAGCGCCCAGCCCATTCCACAAGCGGGCGGTTTGGATACGACCAGCCGCGCGCGTCTAGATCCGCCAGCTCGGCCGCCGCCGCCGGCTCAATCGTCCGCCCGCAATCCCCCGCCACCGCCTGCCAGTAGGCGACATCGTCCAGCGTCCCGCGGTCGTATTCGCCGCGAAATCGCGCGTAAGCCTCCGCGTAACGCTCCGGGCCGACGCCCAGCCGCGCCACGACGCTTTCCACAATGGCAACCGGCTGCGGCTGGCACAGCACCTTGCCATAGTCAAAAATCACCGCTTTCAGCGACACAAAAGCTACTCCCGAAAGAAATAGGGCCGGCGCGGCGCGGCGGGCGACGCATCAAGCCGCTCAAGCGTCAGGTTGGGATTGTAATACGGGTCGTCGTCAAGCAACGCGCCCCACCGCGCGCGCATGTACTCGCACTCGCGCTGAAAGGTCAAACGCCGCTCGGACCGGTGATCCGAGCCGCGCGAGGCGGATTCCAGATGGTAAAGCTCAGCCTGCGGCGTGAACAAAACCCGATAGCCGCGCTCGCGGACGCGCAAGCACAAATCCACGTCATTGAAGGCGACGGCTAGGTTTTCAGCGTCGAGGCCGCCGACCAGCTCGAACACTTCGCGGCGAATCGCCAGGCAAGCGCCGGTCACGGCTGACACTTCGCGCGCGACTTCGTTCCATAGCCGTTGGACGTTCGAGGGAACGCCCCGCGCGCGCCGCGGAGCGCGTTGATGGACGTGACCAGCCACGCCGCGAATCCCCAATACGACCCCGGCATGCTGGATTGTGTCGTCGGGGTAAAGCAGCCTCGCGCCGACGATGCCTACATCGGGGCGGACGACCTGTCGAACCAGCTCCGACAGCCAATCGGCATGAATCGCCTGCACATCGTTGTTGAGCAGAACGAAAACGTCGCCAGTCGCGTGACGCGCAGCCAAGTTATTGATGGCGGAAAAGTTAAAGGGCGCGTCATAACGGATGACGCGAACTCGCGAGTCCTGGCGCAACCGCTCAAAAAGCGCCAGCGCCGCCGCTTCGCGGCTGCCGTTGTCAACCACGACGACTTCCAAATCCGAGTAGTCGGTTTCTTCCAACACGCCGCGCAGCGCGGCCGCCGTCAGCTCGGCGCGATCGCGCGCTCCCATCAAAACGCTGACGCGCGGGGCTGGGCACGGCAACGGATAGTGCACGCGGTGCCGGCCGGCGGGCGTCGTCGTCACGGTTGCGCCGGGCTCGGCGCGGGCAAGGTGCTCAGAAAGCGCGCGATGGGCGGCGTCAACTGCGTAGGGCTTGGCTTGGACGCCGCCCGCCGTCGAGCCGGCCGCGACGCGCCAGTGATAGAGGACGCCCGGCACATGCCGAATCCGCTCCGGCTCGGTTTGCTCGACGATGCGCAAGCACAAGTCGTAATCCTGCGCGCCGTCGAAGCCAGAACGAAAACCGCCGACAGCGCGCGCTTTCGCCGTCCGGTAGGCCGTCAAGTGCGCGAGGTAGTGACAGCCGCGCAGAAGCTCCAAACTCCAGCGGGGCTTGAAATGCGGGGCGAAGCGGCGGCCGCGAGCGTCAAGCTGGTCTTCGTCGGAATACAGGATGTCCGTTTCAGGGTGGGCGTCGAGTTCCGCGGCAAGACAGGCGAGGGCGTGTTCCGCCAACTCGTCATCATGATCCAGAAAGACGACGAAATCGCCCGTGGCCAGCTCCAGGGCGCTGTTGGAAGCCGCCGCGATGCCGCCGCGCGCCGGGCGATAGACCGCGGCGATGCGCGCGTCCGACTGGGCCGCTTCGGCCAGGCAGCGCCGAACGTCGGCGCGGGTTGAAGCGTCGTCGGCAACGCAAAGCTGCCAGCGCGGGTAAAGCTGCCGCTTCACGGAAGCCAGCGCGGCCCGCAGCCAGCGGAGGTCCGGGTCGCAAACCGGCATGACAATGGAAAAGGTTGGCCGGCAGGCCAGTTGGTCAATCCGCGCTCGGATGCGCTGCCGGTCAGCGTCCGTCAGCCGGTCGTAGCGCGCCACCCACTTGGCGTACGGATAGCGGCGCGGCGCGGAACGCCCCTCTTCGGCAATGCGCGTTTGCGCGTGCCGCCAGATGCCGGCGACGCCTTCCGTCCGCCACAGCTTGCGCGCGGTTTGCAGAGCCTGTCGAATCTGGCGCGGATGACGGCGGTAATAGTCGAGGAGCGACTTCACAAGCTTTCACTGGAGGCTGCGGCGACTTTTACCTCTCTTGGCTGGAAAGCCAATGCGCGCGCAGCTCGGCTAGCGCCTCGTTCAAGCGATGGACATCCTCGGTCAGCTCGGCCACGCGCCCCTGAAGATGTTGATTCAGGTTGTTTTGGTGAAAAATGTAGAAGCGAAACAGCCGCGCCAGAAATCGCTTTGAAATTCGCCCAAACGCTCCGGCTTGGGAGTCGTCCATGTAGGCTTCGCCGGGCAGCGGCGGCGACTGACGGGCGACCTCAAGCTGTGAGCGCAGCGCCAGCCGCCACCCCTGGGGATGATGCCCATTCCGCGACGCGGCGAGCGCGGTTGACGCGGGGGCATCCAGCGCCGCTAGCGGCTGAGCCGGCGACGGCTTGGCGGCCCTGGCCCGTTCCATGGCCCGTTGCGCGACGCGCGCCCGGCGCTCCCGCTCGATGGCGCGCAGCCGCGCCTCGATCACCCGCCCGATGGCGGCGACGGAGTGATGCTCGCGCATATCGCGGGCCGCCTGATCGCCGCGCGCGCGCGCCGCTGCGGGATGGTCATACACGTCCCGCATCAGTCGCGCCGCGTGCTCCACGCTCGGCTCAGCCCACACGTTGCCGGCGCGATAAACGCTTATGGTTTCACGAATGACCGCCGGCGTCACCTCCACCGGATAGCTGTTAGCCGGCGTCATGAAATCCATGTTGCCTGACCAGCCGGTGGCGATGACTGGCTTGCCGAAGTACATCGCTTCAGCGATCGTCAGCCCGAATCCTTCGGAGCGATGAAGCGAGACGTAGGCGTCGCACGCCTGCGTCAGCGCATGCTTTTCTTCCCGGGAGAGATAGCCGTTGAGAATCCGTATGTTGGCGCCTTGCGCGGCCGCCTCGAGCCGGGCAAAGTCATCCGGCGCGAGATGCTCGTTGATACACTTGAGCGCGAGGCAGGCCGGCTCGTCCGGTCGAAAGGCGCGCTTGAAGGCGGCCACGGCGGCCAGCGGATTTTTCCGCTCGAAGACGCTGTTGAAATCGAACGAGAAAAGGAAGCAAAAGTCTTTTTCCCGCAGCCCGAAATGCGATTTGCCCAAAGGCTTGATCGCGTCTATCTCAACGACATGGGGAACGGTGTAAGCCGGCGTCTCGATGGACTTTTCCAAGCTGGCGCGGATGAAGTTGCTCGCCGTCCAGATTTCATCGAAGCGCTGCGCGCAAGCCGCCCATTCGGACGGAAAATCCGGCAACTCCCACGCCCACAAGCCGATATTGTAGCGATTCTGGAAAAAGCCTTCCGCCGCGCGGCTCGCGAAGACTTCAACCTGATCGGCATTGATGCAAACGAGGTTGATCCCAAAGGGGCTTTCCTGTGAAAACTCGCCAAATGTCCTATCCAGCTTGCGGCTGAGCGCGGTGTCGGAGAAATCGTACAAACTCGTGGCATAACCCAGCTTCCGAATCACGCGAACGTAACCGCGCGCGGCCTCGCCGATGCCCATCTCGGCGCGGAAATAACCGGCGATGTTGACCCCCATCGGCAACTCGACCGGCTCGACGCCAGTGACTTCGCGGAAAAACGATCGTCGCCCGCCAACCGCGAACGGGTTGCCGAACTGTCGCCCTTGGCGCAGCGCGTCGGCGTATTGCCGCCGCATAGCCGGCTCGATGGGAAAGCCATTGTCAAAGGCGTCAAAGCCATATGGAATTTTGCGATAGGTCGCATGGCCGTTGGCGGCCAGCAGCTTCGCGTAACGGTCGAAGAGGGGAGCGACCACTGGATAATCATCCATCGCGTAGCGGGACAAATGACGCGAGATCACGCCGGGACGGGCTGTGTCGTAGCCGCTGAAGTGAAAGAAAAGAATCGGCTCGCCCTTGGCGAAAAACTCCCCGTCTTTCTCGACAATCTCTCGCTCGCGCAAGTTCCAGTAGGCGACGTTGAGGCCCGGATGGCGCAGGACGCGCACGCCATCAAACAGGCCCGGCGCGAGATCGATCCACTTCTGATCGACAAAGAGTCCCTTGCCGACTTCATTGAAGCAAAAGTCTTCCAGCCGCCGGGACCACCACGCGAGCATCCGCTCGGTTTCCGCGCTGGCGGAAAGCCCGATGAAGCCCAGGTTGTAAGCGCCAGCTTGCAGAATATTGACTTCGGTCGGAATTTTATCGTCCAGCGGGAGGGGCTCGACGAGGTGCGGCGTCAGGACGATGTTGGACTGGTCGAGCGCTTCGAGGACGATATCCAGCGGGCGCAGCGCGAGAATGTCGGGGTCGAGATAAACGACCTTTCGGTAGCCCTGGCTAAACAGATAAGCGAGATAGAAGGGCTTGACGGCCGTGCACAACTCAGTGACATCGTATTTGAAGGCCATTGAGCGGAAGCGGCCTTCGGACAGAAAATCCAGCGGGCCATGAAGCCGAGGCGACGCTGGAACCAAGGAAAGGGGCGGCAACTCATCGCGATCGACGACGAGCGCGGCAGTCTCCGCCTGCGGATGACGCTCGCGGATGGAGTCCGTCAGCGTCCGAATGCAGGCAAAGTAGTTTTTCGCCGCGATGGTGCAGAAGACGGTTGATTTCATGCGACGGCGTTCATGGCTGACATGGAAGCGGCTTCAGAAAACTCGCTCAAGTAAGCTTGGGCTACGTCGGCCGGGCTGCCGATGATGCGCGCGCGCCCCTGGTCAAGCCATAAAGCGCGCTGGCACCATTCGGCTATGGAGGCGATGTCGTGCGTGACGAGCAGCATCGTCTTGCCCCGCGCCTGAAACTCGCGCATCCGCGCCAGGCACTTTTCCGTGAAAGCGATGTCCCCAACCGCCAAAACCTCGTCAATGACGAGGATGTCGGGGTCAACATTGACTGCCACCGAGAACGCCAACCGCATGCGCATCCCGGCTGAGTAGGTCCATACGGGCGCGTCAATGAACTCTTCGAGCTCGGCAAAAGTCACGACGTCGTCAAAGCGGGCGCGGACCTCGCGGGGCGACAGGCCTAAGACAAGCCCGCTGAGGAAGACGTTATCGCGGCCCGACATTTGCTCGTGGAAGCCGACGCCCAAGCTAAGCAGCGCGGCGACGCGGCCATGGACCACGACGCGACCGCTGGTTGGCTTGAGAATGCCGCACAACAACTTAAGCAGCGTGCTTTTCCCGGCGCCGTTGCGGCCGATGATGCCAAAAGTCTCGCCGGGCGACACGGAAAAGGAAATGTCCTTGACGGCTTCAACCCGCTCGGAGAGTCGTCGCTCAAACACTTCCCCGTTGATAAGCGACTCTTTGAGTGTCCGGTACCGGCGGGGCTGGTAGCGCTTGAAGGTTTTGCTGAGGCGTTCGACGTGAATAGCAGCCGTCAATCTGGCACCTCCCAGGCATCAAGCGGTCGATGATGCGCCGCGCCAAGGCGCAGTGTCAAGCGCGGGGCGGATTGCGCTGCGCGCCAGCGTCAACCCGCCCCCAACCGCCTCCGCGCCCCAGCCGCCGCGCCAAGTCGCCCGCCGAGCGACCTGACTAGGGCTGGCGCCCGCCCGTTCCCTTTTCGATTTCCATTTTTTCGATTTCCATTGCGTAAAGCGTGTGTTACAAATCAGACAATCCTGAAAGTCGGACACCTAATCAGCTTGACCTGGAGCGTGGCGCGCCCCGTTTCCACCGTGGCTGATTTCCCTTGACATACCTTCAACCCTACGGAGAGGAGTCCCCTGGGCATGCCAAAACAATATCGTTTCTGGATGCGACGGGTTGCTCTGCTGTTGGCGCTAGCGGCGGGAAGCCTTGTCCCAGCCATGGCGCAATCGGGCGCAACCGGCATCGCGGGCACCGTGCGAGACGAGCAGGGGCGCGTCATCGCCGGCGCGACCGTCACGCTCGCCGATGCCAACCGCGGCGCAACCCGGACCCAGTCTACTGACAACAACGGCGCTTACAGCTTCAGTAACCTGATCACCGGGCGCTACAACCTGACGATCGAAGCTGGCGGCTTTAAGAAGAAAATCATCGAGAACATTCAAGGGCTTGTAGACAAAACCACGGATGTTTCGGTGACGCTGGAAGCCGGCGGCGCGGATGAAGTCGTCACGGTTTCCGCTAGCTCCTTGGAAGCGGTTATCAACACGCAAAACGCCAGCCTCGGCAACAACTTCGTCGAGCAGCAAATCAAGCAACTGCCGCTCGAAGGGCGCAACGTCGCGGCGCTCTTGAGCTTGCAGCCGGGCGTGACGGCGGATGGCAGCGTCGCCGGCGGCCGCAGCGACCAAGCTAACATCACGCTCGACGGCGTGGACGTCAACGACCAAGTCAACGGCTTCGCCTTTACCCCCGTGCTGCGCGTGACGCCGGATTCAGTCAGCGAGTTTCGCGTCACAACGGTCAATGCCGACGCCAACCAGGGGCGGTCGTCCGGCGCGCAGATTTCGCTCGTCACCAAGAGCGGGTCGAACGAGTTTCACGGCACCCTATTTCACTTCCACCGCAATACCATCACGTCGGCCAACGACTTTTTCAACAACCTGGCCGGCACGCGGCGGCCGCAGCTCATCCGCAACCAGTTCGGCGGCGCGATTGGCGGCCCGGTCATCAAGGATCGCTTCTTCTTCTTTTTCACCTACGAAGGTCTGCGCTTGGCGCAGGGAACGCCGGTCACGCGGATTGTCCCGCGTCCGACCATGGGACAGGGAACGCTCCGCTTTATCAACGCGAGCGGCGGCGTGACCACGCTGACGCGCCCGCAACTAGAAGCTATTTTCCCGGCAGTCGGCCTCAACCCGGTCACGCTGCAACTGATGGCCCAGGCGGCGCAGCGATACCCAGTCAACAACGACCAAGTAGGCGACGGCCTCAACACCGGCGGCTTCACCTTCAATGCGCCCCTGCCGGTGCGTCAGAACACCAGCATCGCGCGGCTCGATTGGAACGTTGATCGCCAGAACCGGCATGTTTTGTCGGCCCGGCTCAACTACCAACAGGACAACAGCGCCCGCGCCCCTCAACAGTTCCCTGATACGCCGACGCCAACCGCCTGGGAGCATCCGACGGGGCTGGCTGTAAGCCATACCTGGACAGTCTCGAGCAACAAAATCAACGTTTTCCGATTTGGCATCACGCGCAATGCCTTCACGCTGGGCGGCGACTCCAGCCAAAACTCGCTTAACTTGCGCGATGTGTTTCAGCCTTTCGCTTTCTCGCGGTCGCTGGCGCGGGTGTCGCCGGTGTATAACTATGTCAATGACTTCACGCTCATTAAGGGCGGTCACTCGTTCCAGTTCGGCGGGAACGTCCGCATCATCCGCAACAAGGTGTTGAACTCGGCCCGGTCCTTTGACGCCATTGTGGCCAACTTCTCGTTTTATCAGCAAAGCGGCGCGGTTTTATCCAACCCGATCATCGCTGCCGGCTTTCCGATTAGCAGCGGCTTCCGCAGCCCGGTGCAAGTCGCCATGTCGGCGCTCATCGGCCGCGCGTCGCAGTATTCAGCCAACTTTAACTTCAATCGCGACGGGTCGCTGCTCAATAGCGGCGTGCCAATTCGCCGCGATGTGGCGACCGAGGAATACGAAGGCTATCTCCAAGACACCTGGCGCATTCGGTCGAACCTCACGCTCACGTATGGCATTCGCTACAGCGTCAGCCGCCCAGTCTATGAGCAAAACGGGCTTCAGGCGCGGACAACCGTCCCGCTGGGCGAGTACTTTCAGGGCCGCTTGCGCGGCATGGAAACCGGCGTGCCCTTCAACGAGCGCATCGTGGTGGATTTGGCCGGCCCCGCCAACGGCAAGCCTGGCAACTACGAGATTGACTGGAATAACTGGCAGCCGCGCTTTGCCGTCGCCTGGTCGCCCCGCGCGGAAGGCGGCTTCTGGAAACGCCTCTTCGGCAACGAGGGCGACACCATCCTTCGCGGCGGTTACGGGCTAATCAACGACTACTACGGCACGCAAATCGCCTTCCAGTTCGACAACAACAACACGCTCGGCTTTTCGTCGCAATCGCTGACGCCAGCCAACTCGTTCAACGTCACAACGCGCCCCGGGCCATTAATCACCGGCGTCGGGCAGCAGGTGCGCGGCTTGCCGCTCATCACCATTCCGGGGCAGCTCAGCTTTCCGCGTCAGCAGCCGTCGTCGTTCGGCCGCATTCAAGCCATCGAGCAGTCGCTCGACGCCACAGTGCGCGCGCCCTACAACCACGTCTTCAACGCGACGATTGGGCGCAAGCTGCCGGCCGGACTTTACGTTGAAGCGTCTTACATCGGGCGCATCGGGCGGAACTTGCTCGCCACGCGCGATGTGGCGGCGCTCAACAACCTGCGCGATCCGCAGTCGGGTCAGGATTGGTACACCGTGGCGGGCATCCTTGCCGACCTGCGCGACCGGAACGCTCCGCTGTCGGCCGTGCCGAACCTCGCCTACTTCACTAACCTGTTCCGCGGGGTTGACCTCATCGGGGCGCTGGGCGACTTCTTCGTGGGCGACGAATCCGCTTTTCTCGGCCTGACGCCAACGCAGGCGGTCTACGCCTCGATTGCGCGGATTCCCGTGCCGGGCATCGGCGTCATTGACGGCATCGCCGGCAGCGACTGGACGACCCTCCAGTTGGCGTTTGATTACGCCAACTTCTTCTTCCGTACCGATGGTCGCCCCGCCGCGCCGATTTTCTTCCAGCCGCAGTACGGAACGCTGTCCGCCTGGGGCAGCATCGCCACGTCGGATTACCACGGCTTTACGCTCTCGGTACGGCAACGCTACAAGGACCAGCTCACGTGGGACCTCAACTACACGCTGGCGAAGTCGCTCGACACGGCGTCGGGTCTTCAGCGGTTCGGGCAGTTTGGGAGCGCGTTCATCCTCAACCCGATTCGGCCGCGCGACAACCGGTCATTTTCGGACTTTGACACACGCCACGTCATCAACTTCAACTCAATCTGGGACCTTCCCGTGGGGCGCGGGCGCGCCTTCGCCTCCGACATCCCGCGCTGGGCGGACGCCTTCATCGGCGGCTGGCAGTTGACGACGATTTTCCGGTGGAATTCCGGGCTGCCCGTGGACGCGCCCTTTGACGGGCGGCGCTGGGCGACGAACTGGAACGTTCAAAGCAACGGCGTGCCGGTGCGCCCGATTTCATCGTCGCCGACGCGCAACGGCGCTGACGGGCGGCCAAACTTGTTCCGCGATCCGGTGGCGGCATCGCAGTCGTTCCGCAATCCGCGCGCCGGCGAGACCGGCGGGCGAAACATCCTCCGCGATCCAGGCTTTGTGTCGCTCGACTTCGGGCTGGGCAAGTACTTCCGCATGCCGTGGAGCGAAAAGCAAACCCTGCTGTTCCGCTGGGAGGTCTTTAATGCGACCAATACGGCGAGCCTCACCGGCGCGCAGACGGTCAACTTCCAGCTTCCGCAGGATTCGACGACCAGCCAACCCGGACCCGGCTTTGGTCGCTTCACAGCGACGCAGGGGCCTCCGCGCGTGATGCAGTTTGCGCTGCGCTACACCTTCTGAAGCCGCGCCGTACAAGCGAATCCGACTTCTTGGCGACGGGCCAAGAAGTCGGATTCGCCGCTTAGCTTCCAGCGGATAGGCTCGGTTGCCGGATGGCATTGTCGGGGGCGCGAGCCGGCTGCTACAGTCGGCGCATGCGCGCATACCTGAAAGCCGTTCTGTGGGCGTATCGCCTGATCCTCGGACGCGAGCCGACCGAGGAAGAGGTTCAAGCTCATCTAGGGTATCCCAAACTCAGCGATTTACGGCGGGCTTTTTTCAGCTGCCCGGAATTTCGCCAGCGCGAGCGCTACCTGTGCGGCCCGTCGCTGACCGGCTTTGAGCCGGCCTTGCTGATCGAGGACGCCGTCGAAGACGCCACGCTCGAAAAGCTGCTGGAGCTTACGCGGTTGAGCTGGGAGCATCTGGGCGAGCATGAGCCGCACTGGTCGGTGCTGAGCGCCGACGAATTCAAGCAAGCCAACTTGGACGCTCATCGGGAGCGATTCTACGCATCGGGTCAGCACAGCGCCGAGCAATTTTTGAACCTGCTGCGCCGCAACGGATGCCTGCCGGAGAAGCTGTCCGACAAGCGGATTATTGAGTACGGCTGCGGCGTCGGGCGCGTGACGCATGCGTTGGCGCAACGCTTCGGCGAGGTGCGCGCCTACGACATTTCGGCGCCGCATTTGGAGCTGGCGCGACAGTTCGCGGCGTCGCTGGGGCTGGACAACATCCGCTTCGCGCAAATCAAGCGCCCCCAGGATGTAACGCAGCTTCCGCAAGCGGACGCGGTTTACACGACGATTGTGCTTCAGCACAATCCGCCGCCGGTCATTCGGTTCATCCTGAAGGCGCTGCTGGACGCGCTCGCGCCCAGCGGCGTCGCCTGCTTTCAGCTTTTGACCTACCAGCAGGGCTACGCCTTCAGCGCCGAAGCCTATTTGCGCGCCAGTCCGGAACAGGGCCGCCGAGTCGTCGAGATGCACGTCCTGCCGCAAAGGCGCGTCTTTGAGATTATCGCGCAGAGCGGGTGCCGCGTGCTGGAGACGCTGGACGACGCCCTGGCCGACTATCGAGGCGGGGACCTATCAAATACGTTTCTCGTGCAAAAGCAGCCGGCTCCCGATTAGCGGAGTCGCTCGCGGCGGCCGCAGCGTTTTGACTTACACGCGCAAAAGGCGTAACGTCGCGTCCATTGAGAACCCCTGATAGAGCTTTTCACGGGTTTGAACAATGCCTTCGCCGAATGCTTTGCTGCCGTCTGCCATGCCCGCTCCGCCTGCGGATGGATCCAACGACCTGAGCGATCTGCCTGCTGACCAACAGGATGCTCTGAAGTCCTTGGAGGATGACTCGCAGCCGCCGAACCTCCCGCCGCGCGACCGCTCGGCGGACATCGAGCTGGTCGCCCGCTGCCTCGCGGGCGAGTCGGCCGCGTGGGAATATCTTGTCCGGCAATACTCGCGGCGGGTCTATCAGTTGGCTTATAAGTTCGTCGGGCGACACGAGCAGGCCGAAGACCTCACGCAGGAAGTTTTTCTGAAAATCTACCGCTCGCTTGACCAATACAACCCGGAAGCGGGCGACTTGCCGAACTGGCTGCTCCGTCTGGCGCGCAATCTGGTGATTGACGATTATCGCCGCCGCCAGCGCCAGCCTGTGGAAGGCGGCGAGGATATCGAAGTTCACATCCACCGCCTGCAAAGCAACGCCGACCACCCGCAGCGGCGCATTGAGCGCAAGGAGCAACACTTACAAATCATGCAAGCTATCGGGAAGCTGTCCCCCGACCTGCGCCAGTGCGTCGTCATGCGCGACATTGAGGAAATGACCTATCAGGAAATTGTCGAGCAGCTCCGGATTCCTGAAGGCACGGTCAAGTCGCGCATCAATCGCGGGCGCATCGAGCTGGCCCGCATCCTCCGCCGCATGCAAGTCATAGGGACGTGACGCTCAGTCGGAGCCGCGAGCGCGCCGCGCGCCTACGTAACGCGATGGCAGACCATGGCCATGGAAGAAAACGAATACACTCGGCAGCGTCGCCAGAACTTAGCCGACATCGCGGCGCTTGGGTTTCCAACTTATCCGGCCGGCTATGACCGGACGCATAGCGTCAGCGAGATTGTGGCGACCTACGGCGAGCGCGCCGCCGACGCGCTGGAAGCCGAAGCTGTCGCCGTCCGGGTCGCCGGGCGCATTCAAGCCATCAACCTCATGGGCAAGGCCGCCTTCATTCGGTTCACTGACGGCGCGACGACGCTTCAGGCATACCTGCGGAAAAACGAGCTGCCCGAAAATGAATGGCTGCTTTTCAAACGGCTCGACTTGGGCGACTTCATCGGCGTCGCCGGCAAGCTCTTTCGGACGAAAACCGGCGAGTTGTCGGTGCACGCCGAGCAGCTTGCCTTTCTGAGCAAGGCCATCATCCCGCCGCCGGACAAGCGCTACGGGCTGCACGACATTGAGCTGCGCTACCGGCGGCGCTACGCCGACCTAATGACTAACCGTGACGCGCGGGCGACCTTTGTCAAGCGGTCGCGGATGATCCAAGCCATTCGGCGGTTCTTTGACGCGCGCGGCTACCTCGAAGTCGAAACGCCGATGCTGCACCCTATCGCGTCCGGCGCGACGGCGCGGCCCTTCGCGACGCATCACAACGCCCTGAATATGCCGCTCTATGCGCGCATCGCGCCGGAGCTGTACCTCAAGCGGCTTATCGTCGGCGGCTTTGAAAAGGTTTACGAGATCAACCGCAACTTTCGTAATGAGGGGCTTTCGACGCGCCACAACCCGGAGTTCACCATGCTGGAATTCTACGAAGCCTACGCGACGTATGAAGACCTCATGACGCTGACCGAGGAACTCTTGACCGAGGTTGTCGCCTGCGTCTGCGAGGGGGAGACCATCCCGTACGGCGAGGCGACGATTTCATTCGCCCGCCCGTGGCGACGCCTGACGATGCAGGAAGCGATTGTGACTTACTGGCCGACCGAGGACCGCCCGACCGTCGCCGACTTGGCCGATCTCGCAGGCGTCAACCGCGCCCTTGAGCGCCTGAGACTTCCGGTCGCGCCGACGGCTGGCTACGGCAAGCGCCTTGGCGAACTCTTTGAGCAGGTCGCCGAGCCAAATCTGATTCAGCCGACCTTCATCACGCGCTTTCCGAAGGAACTCAGCCCGCTGGCGCGGACTGCCGACGACGATCCGAGCTTGGTTGACCGCTTCGAGCTGTTTATCGGCGGCATGGAGTGCGCCAACGCCTTTTCGGAACTCAACGACCCCGACGAGCAGCGGCGGCGCTTCGAGCAGCAGCTTGCCGAGCGGGCCAGAGGCGACGACGAGGCGATGCCGCTCGACGAAGATTTCATCCGGGCGCTGGCCTACGGCATGCCGCCGACGGCCGGCGAAGGCGTCGGCATTGACCGGCTGGCGATGCTGCTGACGAATCAGCGCTCGATTCGGGATGTCATTTTGTTTCCGCATCTGCGCCCGGAAGCGCCGGAGACGCCTCCAGCGCCCGAAGCGAAAACGCCGTGATGTGGCGAGCGACGCGGTTGATGAACCGGGGCGTTAGCGCGCTCTCGCGCGCCAACTGCAAGGTAATCGGGCGGCAAAAGTGCATGTGCAGGCACTGTCCGACGATGCTGAAGGCATGGAGCGTCACGTCAGCGTCCTGCTTGAGGTCTGGTCGCGCCAGTCGAATCAGCGCCTTGAGAATCTCAAAGCGCGGCTCGATAAACTCCCGCACCACGATGTCGAGCGCGCCGGTCGGGTGGAGCATTTCATGCGACATCAGCGCCGGCGAGTAGTCGAACTCGCCCTGCTGACCGTAAAGGCGCGTGATAAAGGTCGCAATGAACTGCGCGATGCCCTGCCGGGCGGCTTCCGGCGTGCCGACGCGCTGCGCAGAGCGCAAAATCCGCGCGAAGCGGGGCGTGATGTCCTTCGAACGCCGCATCGCGTAGCGCAGCGTTTCCAGATAAAGCTCTTCCTTGCTGCGAAAATGGTAGTTGACGGCGGCGATGTTGACGCCGGCTTCGGTCGCCAGGTCGCGGACGCTTGTGCAAGCAAAACCGCGCTCGGCAAACAGTCGCTCGGCCACGGTCAGCAAGCGGGTTTTGGCGTCAGCGTCGCCATCGGCCGCGCGCCGCCGCCGACGCGATAGCGCGTCCAGCGCGGGCGCTCTGGCAGGAACAGGCTCAGTCTGGCTGTGGGTCCGCAACTTCATTTTGGGCGAGTAAGCTATGGCAGGCAGTGAATATTTCCCTCAAGCTCCCCAGGACTTAAGCGCGCCGCGCTTTTTCTAAAGCGAGTTCTCTCAGTCGAGCGACTCACAACTGCGCCTGCAGCGGCTTTGGTCGAGCGGAACTGAGCGTTTCGACGGCAGGTCCAAGCTGCCAGGACAATAGCCCGCGCCGGACAGTCATTAGCGCCCCGCCCGCGATGAGACAAAAGCCATTAACGAATAGCGCCTGTGAAGCGCCAAAGCGGTCGCCAATCCATCCAATCCCAATCGCGGCGGCTGGTTGGAGACCAAACCCTACCATAAGCAGGATGCTGAGCAGTCGTCCGCGCATCTGCGCGGGCGCGAGCATTTGCATAAGTCCATTCGCCGTCGTGAAGATAAAAGGCACAGTCAAGCCGGTTGCCACAATGCAGGCGACAGCGGCGGGCAAGGTTCGACTCCAGGAGTTGCCGATAATCATCGCGCCGGCCCAGACCGTACACCCCGTGAGCGCCAGCCCGACGCGGGGCGTCGCGCGACTGAAGTGCGTTACCAGCAGCGAGCCGATGAGCGCGCCGACGCCCGAAGCGCCCAGCAGCCAGCCCAGCGTCCGCGAGTCGCCGCCCAGCACGACCGTGGCCAGCGCCGGATAGATCGTCAGGTTCGACAGCACGAAAAACGACGCCAGCATGACAAAGGCCAGCAAATCCACTAAGCGCGGCTGTGACAGCAAATACCTCGCCGCCTCGCCAAAGCCGCCGGGTTGGGCGGCGCTGGGCGCGCGCTCGATGGCGACGGCGCGAATGGCCAGCAGGCTGGCGATCACGGCCAGAAAGCTGACGCCGTTTACCCAAAAGGCTTCGGCGACGCCGACGCGGGCAATCGCCCAGCCGGCCAGCGTCGGCCCGACCGTCCGGCCGAACTGCACGATAACGCCGTTGAGCGCCAGCGCCTTGCGAATTTCAGCCATGCCGACCAAGTCGCCGATGAACGCCTGCTGCGCCGGCATTTCCACCGCCGCCACCACGCCCAACAAGAACGACAGCGCGTAAACATGCCAGAGTTGAACCAGCTTGACTTGCACGAGCAGCGCCAGCGCAAAGGCCAAGAGCATCGCGGCAATCTGGGCGACAATGAGCAGCTTCCGCCGGTCAAAGCGGTCGGCCGCCGCCCCAGCCCAGGGCGCGAACAGAATGAGCGGGATGGAGCCCAGTAGCGCGACTATCCCCTGCGCCTGCATGGAGCGGCTCAGCTCCCACACCACCCACGACTGCGCGGTGATTTGCATCCACGTGCCGAGCAGCGAAACGGCTTGACCGCTGAAATAAAGCCGAAAGGCGCGCCCGCGCAGCGGCGACCAATCCGCCGCCCACTGCCGAGCGAAAGTCAGGCGAGACATCGCTTGGGTTGTCATGGGCTTGGCTCAACGTCGGGAGCGGCCTCTTCCGGGCGCGCGCTATTCGACGGCTTGACCGTGAGGCTGTTGGTATCAAGCGTCGTGGACATCGCCCGCTGAAGCGCCACCACCGCCTTGTTGTAATCCGTCAGCGCCCGAATCTCGCGCCCGCGCGCGGCTGATAGCGCGTTTTGGCGGTCAAGGACAAGAAAGTTCGTGGACTCGCCCGCTTGGTAGCGCCGCATCTCGCTGGCGTATTGCGCCTCGGCGGCCGTCCGCGAGGCGCGCGCCGCCTGCACCCGCCGGAGCGCCGTCTGAACCGACTGGAGCGCATTGCGCACCTCGCTTTCGATTTGGGTCTCAAAACGCCGGCGCTGCGCGTCAATCAGCCGATCCTGCGCCAGCGAGCGTCCGAGCGCGCTCTGGGCGGCGCGATTGCTGGGCGTAAAGCTCAGGTTGATGCCAACCCGAACGCCATAGAAGTTTTTTGTGAAGAGATTACTGAGACTCGTCCCAAAGCCGCCGATAAAGATGCTAGGCGTTTGGTTAGCCGGCGGCGGTATGACCACCGGCGCTAGCCCGGCGCCGGCGGAGAGCAGATTCAACCGCTCCAGCACCGCCGTGTTGAAGCCGCCGGCAAAGGGGTTGGTCGTGATGGGCAGCGGCGTTCCGGCCAGCCCCTGCAAGCTGTAGGAACCCAGAAAATCAAGCTGCGGGCGCAACTGGTCGCGGAAAAACTGCGCGTCAATGGCGTTCGACGCTTTTTGAATAGCGAATTGCTCCATCTCCGGGCGCTTGGTCAGCGCGGCGCGCACGGCGTCGTCAAGCGGGATGTTGACGGGCTCCAGATTGACCTGCTCGGTCGGCACGATGGCTTCCTGCCACGCTGCCGACTGGCGTTGATCAAGGATCAGGGACTTGAGCGCGTTTTCCACGCGCGTCAGGTTTTCCAAGGCAAGCAGGAACTCTTCCTGGCGCTGCTCGAGTTGCGCTTCGACGGAGACAATTTCCACCGGCGCGGCCGTTCCGGCCTCGACGAAGCGCCGGTTCTGCTCAAGCTGAATCCGCGCTAGCGCCACCGCCTCGGCGCGGATCTCAACGTCGCGCCGCGCAAAGACTAAATCCCAGTAGGCCGACTGCACCTGCGCCACAATATCTATCACCCGCTGCCGAAACTGCGAATCGGAAAGCGTCAGGCGCTTTTTAGCCAACTCGATTTGCCGCCGCGACTCATCCGTTCGGAAGTTGCGAAACAGCGGCTGCGTGAACGTAAAGGTCACCTGCGAGGTGTAGAGCGGGTTCACCCCGGCGAAGATATTTGTCGTGTCCTGGCGAGCGAGGACGACTTCAGCCCCCAAACGCCCGCCGGTCATCAGCGGCTTGGTGAATGCGAAGGCGTTCTGGGCTGAGCGAAGCTCAACCGCGCCGTTTTTATCCGCGCCGGCAAAGGGATTGACCGCCGGGTTCCGCAGCGCCGCGTAGGCGAATTGATTCGCGAGCGTGATGTCGTAAAAGCCCTTGGCGCGGTTGACATCGAAAGCCGCCTGCTGGACGGCGACGCGCTGAACCTCGATGTCCGGGTTGGCCCGCAAGGCCATCAGGATGGCCTCGCGCAGCGCCAGCGGCCGGCTCAGTCCCGGCGTCACGCCGACGCGCGCCTCGACCGAGACCTGGCGGCGCGCTTGTTCCGCCAGGTCTTGATCCGAGCCAGCCGGCGACTGGTCAACGCCTTGGCCCACAGGCCGCACAATCCCGGCTAAGGCCGGACGCGCCAAGGCGGCTGATTCCGGCGCCCCGTCCTGCCCCGCCGCCGGCGAGGTTGCTAATCCAAGGGCCGCGAGCGCGCCCCAAGCCGCTTTGCGGAAAACGCGAATGTTCATAAGCTCACTATCTTACTTAATCACTCGATTGAAACATTCGTTTGAACAGCGAACTCTTACGCCCCAGCGCGCGCGGCGTCAAGCGCGATTGCCTGCCAGCTTGGTCGAGGGAGCGTCCGCGGGCGACGCGACTGCGGACGGTTGAAACGCGGCTCAGACGTGCTACGCTGGGCTAAAATCGGCAAACTGTTTTCGCTGGCGATCAGGCTTGGAAACTTCTCGCCGCTTGGCAGCGTATGGACCGCGCAAAGAAGTCAAGCGAACCAAGCGAACAAAGAAGTCAAGCAAACAACGAATGACGATGCGTTGGGGGCGGAGCATATGTGGATTATGTGGCTAGTCATCGCGGCCATCTTCGCGGTCGTCGAGATTTCCACCTCCGGCTTCATCGCTCTGTGGTTTGGCATTGGCGCGGGCGCGGCGGCGCTAACGGCGGCGCTGGGCTTTGGCGCGCCGGCTCAGCTTGTCGCCCTTATCACGGTTTCAACCGCCTTGACGCTGAGCACGCGAAGGATTTTTCTCCGCTGGCTCGATCGTCCGACCTCCATAGCGCCCGCGTTTGGCGACAGCAGCCTCGTCGGCAAGCGGGGCATCGTGTTGAAGGAGAGCAAGGGAGTCCGCAGCGAAGTCGAGCTGGAGCTCGATGGCACTGTTTGGACGGCCCTGCCCGTCGCTGGCGACGCCCTCGCCATTGGCGAGGAGTGCGAAGTCGTTCGGATTGAAGGTAATCAGCTTTACGTACGCGCCACTCAACGCGCCCCGGACTGGAAGCTCACTGGATAGCTCGACAAATCCGCTTGGACGCCCGCCTGATCGAGCCACAGGCGAACATTCCCAGTCAAAGGAGCTTGCCATAAATGGTCACAACTGGGTTTCTCATCCTCGTCACCCTCCTCCTCCTGAACACGCTAGTGAAAGCCATCCGGATCGTGCCTCAGATGCAAGTGCTGATTATCGAGCGGCTGGGCAAATACTCCGGCATCCTTACCAGTGGCCCGCACTTGCTCGTTCCCTTTATTGACTCGCCGCGCACCGTCAACTGGACGGGCTTTCCAGTCGGGATGAAGTACATTGACCTACGCGAGCAATACACTGACTTGCCAATGCAGCCGGTCATCACGAAGGACAACGTGACGGTCGGCGTGGACTCGGTTATCTACTGGCAGATTACCGACCCGTACAAAGCCGTGTACGAGGTCTCCGACCTCGCCGGGGGCATCATCCAGTTGACCATCACGGCCATGCGCAGCGTGATGGGTGAAATGGACCTGGATGAAACCCTGTCGTCGCGCGACATCATCAACAACAAGCTGCGGATGGTGATGGACGGCGCGACCAACAAGTGGGGCGTCAAGGTGACGCGCGTCGAAGTGCGCAACATCAATCCGCCGGAAGACGTGCGGGTGACAATGGAAAAGCAGATGACGGCCGAGCGCAACCGGCGCGCCACGGTCCTGCAAGCCGAGGGCGAGCGCCAGGCGGCCATTACGCGGGCCGAGGGCGAGCGCGACGCGGCCATTGCGCGCGCCGAAGGCGAGCGCCAGATGCAGATTTTGCGGGCGGACGGCGCGGCCCAGGCGCGCCTGCGGGCGGCCGACGCCGAGGCGAAGTCCATTCAGATGATTGCGCAAGCGCTGGGCGGCAACGGCAACCCGGCGCACTTTTTGATTATGGGACGCTACATCGAGTCGCTGCGCGACATGGCGCAAAGCCAGAACAGCAAGGTGGTCTTTATGCCGGTCGAGGCGTCGAGCGTGCTTTCATCGGTTGGGATGTTCAAGGAAATCTTCGCCGAGGGGACGGCCGGCGGCACGTCCGGCGCGCAGCCGCAGATACCGCCGCCAGCCCGAGCGCCCATTCCCGCCGCCGCGCCGTCGCCCCAGCCCCAGTACGCGCCGCGCTAGTCAAGGCGGACGGGGAGGCCTGAACGATGGCTGGCCAAGACGCTGCGCCTGAGAGCTCGCTGGTTCAAATGAGCGCGACCGACCTCGTCCGGCGGCTGGCGACAGGCGAGCTCTCGGCGCGGGAAGTGGCGGAAGCCCACATTGCCCGGATTGAAGCGGTCAATCCCAAGCTCCGGGCGGTTGTCGTGACGCGCTTTGACGACGTCCTCCGCGCTGCCGATGAAGCCGACGCCCGGCGGGCCGCGGGCGAGCCGCTTGGCCCGCTGCACGGGCTGCCGATCACGGTCAAGGCTTCCTTTGATGTCGCCGGGCTGCCAACCTCGTTGGGACTCATCCGGCAAGCCAACGCGCGAGCGGCCGCCGACGCGCCGACGGTCGCCCGTCTGCGCCGGGCCGGCGCGATCATCCTGGGCAAAACCAACCTGCCCCAGGTCGCCATGGCGAACGAGTGCGAGAATCCGCTTTATGGGCGAACCGTTCATCCGCTCAGCGACCTGCGAGCGCCCGGCGGGAGCAGCGGCGGCGAAGCGGCGATTATCGCGGCTTACGGGTCGCCGCTGGGCTTGGGCAGCGACATCGGCGGAAGCCTTCGACTGCCGGCGCACGCCTGCGGCATCGCGTCGCTCAAGCCAACTTCAGGGCGCTTGACGATGCAGGGCCATGCCGAAGTTTTCCCCGGCATGGAGGCTATCCAGTGCCAACCGGGACCACTGGCGCGCCATGTCGCGGATTTGGTCCTGGCGATGCGCGTTCTGACCGCGCCGGATAACGCGCCCGGCGACCTGACGGCGCCCGTGCCGTGGCGCGACTCCGATGAAGATGTCGCCTTCAATGGCTTGCGCGTCGCCTACTACTTGGACAACGGGCTGTTCTGCCCATCGCCGGCCATCCGCCGCGCCGTCCGCGAGGCGGTCAATGCGCTTGAACAACGCGGCGCGGAGGTGATCCCGTGGCAGCCTCCGGATGTCGCCGAAGCCTTTGGGCTGTTTATTGGCATTCTGTTCGCCGACAACCTGCGCTACATCCGCGAATTGCTGTACGCCGAACCTGTCTGGACGCCCCTGTGGCCGTATCTGGCCCTTGCCCAACTCCCCAACTGGACGCGCGACTGGCTGGCGCGGTTGGCCGACCTGACCGGACAGCGCGCAACGGCGCGGTTGCTGCGGGCGGCGCGCGAGCGCAGCGCCGAAGGCTATTGGCGGCTGGTCGAAGCCCGCGCGCGCTATCGCGAGCGGTTTTTGGAACGCCTCGATGAGCAACGCTGCGCTGTCATCCTGTGCCCGGCGGACGGGTTGCCGGCGCTGACGCATGGCGCGAGCGCGAGCGTAGCGGAAGCGGCGAGCTACACAGCGCTTTACAATTTGCTGGGCCTGCCAGCCGGCGTCGTCCCGTGGACGACAGTTGGCCCCGCCGAGGAAAGCGATCGCCCCGACACGCTCGACCTCAGCCAGCGAACCGCGCGCGACGTGGAGCGCGGCAGCGCCGGTCTGCCAGTCGGCGTGCAGGTGGTCGCTCGGCACTGGCGCGAAGACCTTGTGTCGCGCGTTATGCAGGCGCTCGAAGACGAGCGGACCCGGTCACGCGTCCTGCCCGAACAACGCAACGGCTGACGCTCCTGGACGACAAGCCTAAAGCGATTGCCGACAGCCGCCAACGAGGCGGCTACCGGTCAGCCCGCGCTTTTCCAGCCTGGCTCGCTTTTCAGCGGCGGTTGAGCGACTTTCAAAGCGCGACTCCGCGGCGCGCCGCAGCCCTTCGTCGGCGGCCCTTCGTCAGCGCAAGCGCGCTCGGCGGGCGCGGAAACCGCTCGACAAAAAACGGGCGAGGCAATCGCTGTGCCGCGCGCGCGTCCGTCGGGGCGAAAAACGTCAAAATGTAAAGCGCGCGCCGAGCTGCACCTGGCGCGGTCCGCCGAAGCGCGCTGTCGAAGGCGCGCTAAATGGCAGAAAGCCGGCCCGATTCAGCGCTGCCGTCGAAAGCGTCCCGTTCGCCAGCGGGCGCGGGCCTTCAACCGTGGCGATCGCGTCCACGTCGTAGTTTTTGTTCGTGTTGCGCGTCACGTTGAAAAACTCGGCCAGGAAATCGAGCCGCATTCGCTCGCCTATGCGGAACCCCTTGGCAACGCGCAAGTCGAGATTGAAGAAGTTGGGCTGACGGAACGAATTCCGCCCAACAACAACGCCGTTGATAATGGCCCGGTCGTTGTCATTGCCGTCGTTGTTGACGTCATCGCCAATGATGGCCGTATAGGGCAGCCCCGACCGCGCCACAATCAGCGCGCTCACGATGAAGCCGTAGGGCAAGTCCGCCAGGCCGCTCAAGTTGAAGTTATGCCGGATGTCCTGCTTGGACGGTCCGCGCTCCAGCTTCAGGTTAAACGGGTTGATGGCAAACTCCTGATTAAAGTTGCGCTCGTTCGAGTCGTCGTCCATCGTTCGCGAGAAGGTGTAGTTTGCCGTGAGCTGAAAGCGGTTGGCATAGCGGCGCGTGACGGTCAGCGTCCCGCCGTTGTAGCTCGAATGCGCCGACGACTCGTTGATGAGAATCGGGCCATAGTTGCGGCCATTCAGAATCTGAATCGGACGGAACGCCGTGTTGAAAAACACGTAGCCGGAGTCGCCAGCCACAACGTGGCCGGGGCTGCCCGGCGGCGGCAGGTTGCGGTTGACCCGGCGCTGCAAATCCCATGTCGCGTTGCGGATGAAGCCCACTGTCGCCGACCAGTTTTTGAAAAACTGACGCTCAATCGTCAGCGCCGCCTGAAATGATCGCGGATTTTGGAAATCGCTCGCAAAGCCGTACACGCGCTGCGGGAAATCAATCGGCGCGAAGCCGGCCGGCAGCGTCGCGATGGCGTTTGGGAACGCCGGGAAAATCGCCGCCAGCAGCGCGTTGCGCCGCGCGCCGGACGGGATGTTGTTCGTGTCAATAGCCAGGTTCAGGATGCCGTTTTCCGTCGTGACGCGCTGAAACAGCGTGGCGGGCGTCCGGGCGGTAAACAGGCCGGACGAGGCGCGAACGACCGTTTTCTTGTCGCCCCCCACATTCCAGGCTAGCCCCAGCCGCGGCTGCCACTGCTCCAGATCGTTCGGGATGCGCTGCGTTTCGGGAATGTCCGGGTTCGGGGCGATGGGCTGCGGGTTGAACTGTCCTTCCCACCGGAGGCCGAGCGTGACGGTCAACGTCGGCAGGACGCGAATCTTGTCGGTGATGAAGGCGGCAATTTCCTGCTGCACGCCCCGGAAGGTCGCCGGCTCCTGCGGCGCGCCTGGCAAGAAGCCGCGATAGCGGTTGATTGTGTTGACGCCGGTCAGCGCGCGGGTGTAGTTGAGCAGGGCGCTCCCGCCCGTAAAGCCGTACCGCCCTTGAATCGCCGCCGCCCGCTGCTGCTGGACGCGGTTGAAGTTCAGGTCAAAGCCGAAGCGCAGCTGATGGCGACCGCCAGTGAAACTCACGTTGTCGGAAAGCTGGAAGCGGCGCGTGCGGAACGCGCGCGGTCGGCCGTTGTCCCCGCCAACCGTCCCCACGCCCGAGATGTCAATCTGCGAGCTGAGCGAGTTGGGCACTTCGTCGCGGTCATCGCCCGCGATCTGCCCGCGCAGCTCGTTGATAAAGCGGTCCGTCACAACCGTCACGAGACTGGTCTTGAAACCGTGGCTGCTGTTTTGGCGCGCGTAGTTGACCGACTCGGCCGCCGTCTGCCGAGCGTTTTCAAAATTGAAGTTTTCGCCGCGCAGCCGCGTGTAGTTGTACTGCGCGTTGAGCGTGTTGCGGCTGTTGAGGAGGTAGTCGCTGCGCGCAAACAGCGCCGTTGGGTTGTTCGTGCCGCGCTTTTCGCCCTCAAGGTCGCGCAGGACCTGCGGCAGCGTCTGACCGGTCGGCACGTTGAAGCTGACCACAAATGGAACGCGGAGAAAGTTTTGCTCAATCGCCGCGAAGAAAAAGACGCGGTCGCGCTTGATGGGACCGCCGATGCTCCCTCCGAACTGATTTTGCAGATTGTCAAGATCGCGCCCGAAGGCGTCCGGCGAAGTCAGAAAGCGATTGCGGTTGAAGTAAAACGCTTCGCCATGAAACTCGTTGGTGCCGCTTTTGGTGACAACGTTGAGGAAACCGGCGTTGGTGCGCCCGATTTCGGCGCTCGCGCCCGCCCGCACAACCTGAAACTCGCGCACCGCCGATTGCGGGAAGAAAAAGACGGCCTCGTTGCCGCCGCGCTGGTTGCCCTGGAGCGGATCGTTGAAGTCGGCGCCGTCCACGGCGACATTCGAGTTGATGGAGCGCTGCCCGGCGACGACCAGGCCGCTGCGATCCTGCTCCTGCATAATGCCAGGCTGGAGTTGGAAGAATTCGGCGAAGTTGCGCCCGCGCGCCGGGAGGTCCCGAATCGCCCGCTCGCTGATGTTGAGACCGGTCGCCGATTCCTGCACGTCCACCACGCCCTGGTCGGCGGTGACCTCGATGATTTCGCTGACCCCCTCGACTTCGAGCGTCAAGTCAGCCGACTCGGCGTTGCCGACGGTGAGCTTGACCAAGCGCTTTCCGGGCTTGCCACCCGCCATCGTCGCCTCGACCTCGTAAACGCCGACCGGCAGCACCCCGGCGGCGTAGCGCCCGTTGGCGTCCGTGGTTACAGTCCGGATGTAGCCGGTTTCCCTATTTTTGATGACCACGGTCGCGCCGGCGACGGCGCCGCCGCTTTGATCCGAAACGACGCCTTCGATGCCGGCGCTGCCGGATTCAGACTGGGCGCTGGCAACAGCGAGGCAGCCGAACAGCATCCCGAAGAAACAGCCTGCGCTCAGCGCGCAGCTCCTTGCACCCAAACGCTTGAAAAACCACATAGGCGTCCCTTTCATGACTTTGACCAGAAAAGAAGCCTTGGAGCGAAACACCCGCGTGAAAACAGAGCCTTACGCAAATGTAACGCTTATCTTTCGGGAATGGATAAACGCGGCGCTCGGCGGACGGAAGCGGCTTGCTATGGTCTGGCTTTTGGCGCTGACAACCGCCCTGGCTTCGGCGCAGGATGCGCCGCTGCGAGAGGAAGCCCCTGAAATCAAGCCAATCCAGGTCAACTGGAGTCCCGCCGACCAAGCCGCGCTATTTCCATGGATTCCATGGGAAGCGTCGCCCGGCGCTGAGCTTTCTCTCGCGCCAGCGTTCAAGCCTTCCGACCGGCTTCAGCCGGAAGGCCCATCGCCCAAGTCAAAGGCGACGTCCGCGCCTTCGGCCGGCAACGCCTCGGATGACCCCGACGCGCCTGTCGGAGACACGCCGCCGCCCGCGCGCTTTCAGTGGAGGGAAGCCATCCGGCAAGCGATGCTCTTCAATGCCCTTCAGCATGCGCTGCGCTTTGCGACGGAAGACGGGACGCGCAAGGAAATCAACGGGCCATTTTTCCGCGACTGGTTTCAGTCGGTTCGCAACCTGCGCGGCTGGCGCGACGGAGACCCGTTTCTGGTCAACTATATCGGGCATCCGATTATGGGCGCGGCGGCGGGTTACATTCAGATTCACAACGATCCAAAGGGGCAGTTCCTTGAGTTTGCGCCAAGGAAAAAGGCCTATTGGAAAAGCCGTATGAAGGCGATGGCGTGGTCGGCGGCCTACAGCGCGCAGTTCGAGATAGGGCCGCTGAGCGAGGCTTCGCTGGGCAATGTCGGGCGCGCGCCGCGGCCCGACGGCAAAAGCCCGATGTCCTATGTGGATTTGGTCATCACGCCAAGCGTTGGCACGCTTTGGCTCATCGGCGAGGACGCGCTGGACAAGCACCTTATCCAGCGGCTTGAGCGGCGCGTTCGGAATCCGTTCTGGCGCGGGATGGCGCGCAGCTTTCTCAACCCGGGGCGCAGCGTCGCCAACGCGATGCGCTTCAGGTGGCCGTGGCACCGCGACCAACGCAAGCTGCATGATTGAGCCCGACACAATGGCAAGCCGATGAAACGCGTCCGCTCAACCATTGGACTTTTGGCGCTGCTCATCTGCGCTGGGCAGTCCCTTCCCGGCGTCCACGCGCAGCCAGGCTTCCTGTCCTACGTCAATGCGCGCTTTGGCTATCGAATTGCCTATCCGGCGGATTTCATCCCGCAGGGCGAGTCGGAAAACGGCGACGGGCAGGCGTTCAAAAACGCCGCCGGCGCGGAGCTGCGCGCCTGGGGCAATCTCAACCCGCTTGGGGAAACCGTGACTGAGGCGCTCCGCGCGGAGCTTGACCGCTGCGCGGACGCAGGGCGGCGCGTGACCTATCGGCGGGCGGGCAAAGGTTTTTTGGTCATATCCGGCTACGAGGCGGGCGACGCTCGGATTTTTTACCTCAAGAAGCTGGTCAGCCCGCGGCGGCAAGTCGGCTTCGAGCTTGTGTATCCGGCGGCGGCGCGCGAGCGCTACGACCGCGATGCGGCCGTGATGGCTAACTCGCTCCGCGCGACGAGTCGCCCCCGATGACGAGTCGCCCCCGATCAAGAGAACGGCGGTTTCGGCCGCGCTCAAGCGACAGCGAGCGCGCTTGGGGTCGCGCCGCTGTTCCGAGTCGTCATGGTTGAGCCGTCCTGGTTTCCGGCGCTTGGGGAGCGCGAGCGCTGAGCATCGCTGGAATCGACTGGAAAGCGCGCGAGCCCCTGACCGGATCGAGTCGTTTGGGCGCGTTGCGCGTCAAAAGGTAAAATAGCGGGCCAAACGAGCCAAAGGCCAGGGTTATCGCAATCCATGGCCATGGGTTGCGGCCCAGCCGCCTTGCGTCATGCCATATCCAAATCATCGCCATCGTCAGCGCAATCACGAGATCAGCAAAGACTTGCGCCGCCCCAAATGACTTGAAGCGCGGCTCTAGAATGCCCCAGTAGCCGTGAAACCAAAGAGCGAGTCCCGTCAAAACGCTGAACGGAATCAGCGCTAAGGCAACCACAACGCGCTGCATGCCTTAACCTCCGAAAGAGCTAAGATGGCGCGCAGTATCCGCGGGCGGGCGTCGCGCGGGCAACTACCTGGCAGGTTATTGCAATGAAACCGACGCGGGCTTGAATCAGGCTTGACTTGAATTGAGAGCATGCAAACCATCGCTTCGCCGCTCCCCAGGTCGCTCCAGCAGTTGCGCCGAGCGCGCCGCATCAGCCAGATGGAGCTTTCCTTCCGGCTTGGGGTGTCGCAGCGTCACATTAGCTTTGTTGAAAGCGGGCGCTCCAAACCCAGCCGCGAGCTTCTCCTGGACTGGCTTCAGACGCTGGACGCGCCCCTTGGGCTGCGCAACGAGCTTTTGTTGCAAGCCGGCTATGCGCCAGCCTACGCCGCGACGCCGCTCACTGCCCCGGCTCTAGCGCGAGCGACCCAGGCTCTCGCCCAGCTTCTTCAGGCGCATGACCCCATGCCAGCGATGGTTCTTGACGCGCAGTGGAACTTGATCGGACTCAACCGCGGCGCAGCTTGGCTGGCCGCCACCCTCTTGCCTTGGGCGCCTCAGCTCGCCGACGGCATGCCGATCAGTCAGCCAGTTAATATGCTGGACCTATTCATTCACCCGGAAGGCTTGGTCAACGCGGTCGCCAATGTGGACGAAATCGGGATGCAGCTTCTTGAGCAACTCCGGCAGGAAGCGTCCGCCGAGCCGGCGATACAGCCCAAGGTCGAAGCGTTAGCGGACTTGCTGCGCGCCCGGATTGGGGGCGATAGGCGGAAGGGCGGCAACCAGCTGCCATCCGCCTCGCCGGCGCTGATAACGCGCTACACAACGCGCTATGGCCCGCTGGCGTTTTTCATGACGTTTACGACCTTCGGCCGACCGCAAGACATCACCCTGGCGTCTCTTCGCGTCGAGCATTTGTTCGCGGCCGACGAAGCGACGCGCGCTACCCTTGCCCGTCATGTCCCATAAGACCCCATCAGCCGCCATCCGCGCTTCCGCGAACGCCGCTCCATGCCAAGCCTGATCGTCGGCACGGCCGGCCACATTGACCACGGCAAGACCGCGCTGGTCCGCGCGCTGACCGGCCGCGATCCCGACCGGCTTCCCGAAGAAAAGCGCCGCGGCATGACAATTGACCTGGGGTTTGCCGAGCTGACGCGCCACGGGCGGCGCTTCGCCTTTGTGGATGTTCCCGGCCATGAACGCTTCATCAAAAACATGCTCGCCGGAGCGCATGGGCTTGATCTTGTGTTGTTGGTCGTTGCGGCGGATGAGGGCGTCATGCCGCAAACCGTTGAGCACTTGGCAATCTGTCGGTTGCTTGGTCTTGCTCGCGGCGTCATCGCGTTGACCAAGCGCGATCTCGTCACGGACGAGTGGCTGGCGCTGGCTCGAGCGGATGTCGCGGCGCTGGTCGCCGACACGTTTCTGGCCGACAAGCCGGTTGTCGCGGTCAGCGCCAAAACCGGCGACGGACTGGACAGCTTGCTGGATGCGCTCGAAGCCGAAGCCGCCCTGGTCGGCGTCCGCGACGCGACGCGCCCGCCGCGGCTCGCGATTGACCGCGTCTTCGTCAAGCGCGGCTTTGGCGCGGTTGTCACAGGAACGCTCCTGGCTGGAATGTTTCGCGTCGGCGATGAAGTCGGCATCGAGCCAGGCGGCCTGACGGCGCGCATTCGCGGGATTGAAGTTCATGGCGAAGCGCGGGAAGTTGCCCGGGCCGGCGAGCGGACGGCGCTCAATTTGGCGGGGCTGGAGGCGACCGACCTGCGGCGCGGCCAGGTCGTCGCCCCGCCGCGGCGCTTTCAGGCGACTTCCCTGCTGGACGTCTGGCTAGAGCTCCTTTCAGACGCGCCCCAGGCGCTGCCAGACGAGGCGCGGGTTCGCCTTCACCACGGGACAAGCGAAGTCATGGCGCGGGTGACGCTGCTGGACGGCGCTTGCGAGCTGCCGCCCGGCGGCGCAGGCTACGCCCAACTCCGCCTTGAAGCGCCGCTGCTAGCGCTGCCCGACGATCGCTTCATCATCCGGCGCTTTTCGCCGGCCGCGACGATTGGCGGCGGACGCATCCTCGACGCCCGGCCGCCGCGTCGTCGCGGTCGCCTGCGCGCGGCGGCCGGCTTCCTTGAAAAGGCGGACGCCGGAGGCGACCCGCGGCGCTTGGCTTTTGTCCGGCGGGCCGGCCCGGCG
Organism: Chloracidobacterium sp. CP2_5A; assembly: GCA_002254845.1. Classification (GTDB taxonomy): domain Bacteria; phylum Acidobacteriota; class Blastocatellia; order Chloracidobacteriales; family Chloracidobacteriaceae; genus Chloracidobacterium. Next base: position 73,160 of record NKPT01000011.1, read on the forward strand.
GGTCTGACGCTGGGCGAGCTGGCCCAGTTGACTGGCGACAGCGATGCCGAAGCGGAAGCCTTTGCGCGGCGGACGGCAGATTGCGCGTACCTGGAGGCGAGCCGGCGCCTGGTCGCCCAGGCATCGCTCGACGAGCTGGCTCAAGCCATTCTCGCCGCGCTAACGGCAGCGCACCGGGAGCGTCCGCTTCAGCTTGAACTCCCGCGCGAAGACATCCGCAACCGCGCCGCCCGCCAGGTGCCGCCCGAAGCTTTTCAATGCGCGGTCACGAGGCTCGTCGAGCAAAAGCGCATCGTGGCGGACGCCCGCGCGATGCGGCTGGCGACGCATCAGGCTCGGCTTTCCGAAGCGGAGGCCGAGTTGAAAAACCGCGTCGAGCGCGTTTGCCGCGAAGCGGGATGGCGGCCGCCGACCCTTGCGGAGCTTGTCCGCGCCGCCGGCCTTGCGCCGGACCAAGCGCGAATGAGCGTCGAGGCGCTTGTGGCGGAGCGACGCATCCTGCGAGTGGCTGACTTTCTGCTCCACGCCGAAGCCGCCGCCGAAGTGGTCGCCCGCGCGCGACAGGCGAAACTGTCCGGCGAACGGCTTGACGTCGGCGATTTCAAGGCGATGTTTAATCTGCCGCGAAAGTACGCCATCCCATTGTTGGAGTGGCTTGATCAAACCGGCGTTACGCGGCGCTACGGCGACAAGCGCATCCTGGCTTAACGATCAGGGGGCGGCGTCCGGCGACGGCGGACTGGAAGACGCGCCGGCGAAAGCGCCGTCAGCCGCGGCGTAGCGACATTTCGGCGCAGGCTAGGCGCTCGATAAGACGCTTTGCTCGGCGCGCTCGATGGCCGCGGCAATGCGTTGCGCCGTCTTAGCGCCGGCGACGAGCGCCGCGCCAATATCAGTATCTCCGGTCAGGCTGGCGAAAGCGTGGAAGCGCGCCACTTGATTCGTCACCTCGACCACTTGGCGCGGCTCGCAAACCAGAGCCTCCCCCTGTAGCGATACCTGTGGCGACAAAAGGCAAAACTGGCATCCAAAATGATGCCGGCGAACCGGCTCGGCCTCGGTAGTCAGCCGCAGGGCGGGGCGCTTCGGGAGTCCGGTCCAGACGGCGCTCGGCAGGCGGGCGGCCACGACATCGAGGTAATCGCGTCCGGGAGCGAGCTGAGCCTGGAGCGTTGAAATCAAGCGCGCGCGCGCAGGGGTTTGCTCCACTTGGGCGAGGGCTTCAAGGTCGAGCGAGCCGTAGGCGGCGATTTGTCCGAGGTCATTGCGGGCGGCGTCAACAAAAAGCAGGTGCTGGCTGTGCGCCAGCTCGTCATCCCTCAGCTCGGCCACCGTCAAAGAGGCTTCGGCCTCAGTGGCGCCGATGGGGCGCTCATGCGTCGCCACGTAGGCCCGAAGGACAGGCCCGATGGCGCGCGCCAAGCTGTCGGAAGCGCCGCCAAGGATCGTGGTCCCGCCGGAGCTGAAGAAAAATGTGGCCGAGGGCTCAGGATCAGTTCGCAACAGGCGATAAATCGCAAAGGCGCGCGCGCTGGTCGGGCGCTCCAAACGCTGCGCAAGCGTCAGGCAGTGCGCTTCGCCTGCCAGGATTCGCTGCTCGGCTTTCTCAGCGGCGAGGCGAAATTGTTCCGGCGTCAGCGGCGTAACGATCGCGCGCCCGCTGGGGGCGGCGACCGAGGGCGGCTCGGGAAATGGCCCGTCAAGCCGCTGCGCGATGGCTTGAATGACGGCGCGGGCTTTAGCGTATTCCGCTTCGAGCCGCTCGGAGCGCCCATCAGTCGAGACATTGATCACGATGTGTAACTGCTGGCGGGCGTGATCGAAAACCATCACGGTTCCGAACGAGGCAAGCGCGCCTTCCACGGTTGGGGCGACGCGCGGCGGCAGGCCCTGAAGCTGGTAGGCCGCCTCGTGCGCCAGATAGCCAAAAGCGCCGCTGGCCAGCGGCGGAATGGCCTCCAAGCGCGCTGGAATGTCGGCGCGCAGCCGCCGCCGGGCGGCTTGGAGAAGCGTTTCCTGGCGCTCAAGCGTGGCATGCGGCGAGCGCAGCTCAACTTTGCCATCCCGGCCGATGATGACCCAGCGCGGCGCGAGGCCAATAAACGTGTAGGGCAGGAGCCGCCGATCCAGCCGATGATTTTCAAACATGCAAACATCGCTGGCTTGTCCCGCGACTTTGAGAAAAGCGCCGACTGGCGTATGGATGTCGGAGGGGAGCGTCACCGCGACCGGCACGACCGTCGCTTCCTGAGCCAGGCCCAAAAAGTCATCGTAGGTCGCCGGGTTGAACTGAAGCGAGTTCATGTCAGGCGCTCACTCTGGAAGCGGACGGCGCTTGCCGGCGCGGCTGCGGAGGACCTCCGCCACATCGTGGGGCGTCAGGTCGCGCGCCGCCATTAGCACCAGCAAATGATAGAGCAAATCCGCCATTTCGGCCGCCAGTTCAAGCCGCTGGTCATTTTTGGCGGCGATGATGGTTTCCGAGGCTTCCTCGCCCACCTTCTTGAGGATTTTGTCAAGTCCGGCGGTGAACAGATAGGTCGTGTAAGCGCCTTCCGGACGCTTGGCCTTGCGGTCGCGGATGAGTTCGTACAGCTCGTCAAGCAGGATGCCAAGCTCGAGCGCGCTGTGTGGCACCAGCTTGACTTCTGGCGGCGCGATGGGCGGCGCGGCGGCGATCGATGGGCTGTTAGCGGGCGCTGGCGGCGGCGGCGCTGGCTTTTCAGACGGCGGGAAGACTTGGTTGAAAAAGCAACTGGTCGCGCCTGTATGGCAGGCCGGGCCCCGCGGCTCGACTCTGACGACCAGGGCGTCCTCATCGCAATCGAGGCGGATCTCGACGACGCGCTGCGTATGACCGGAAGTCGCCCCCTTATGCCACAGAGACTGCCGCGACCGGCTCCAGAGCCAGACCTCGCCCGTCTCGCAGGTGAGTTGGTAGCTGGCGGCGTTCATGTAGGCAACCGTGAGGACTTCGTTGGTAGCGGCGTCCTGGATGACGACCGGCGCGATTCCGGTCGAGTCAAAGCGAATCGACTTCGTCATGGCTTTTGGCAAACAGACCACGGGGGTTTTAGCACAGCGCGTTCGTTTTCCAACAGAGACAAGCGTGTCGCCGCGCCGCCCGAGCGCGCGCGCCGCCAAGTCGCCAGCCAAGAGGATTCAGCGACTTGGCGGCAGACGCTAAGCCATCTCTTTCAAAGCGCGCCAAACAAAAAGCGCTTGACGGCAAAGCGCATTAGAAATAAACATATAAGCAAGCGCTTATATGAAAGCGATGACCAATGGCTTCCGCCTGCGTAACCGAACATCAAAGCTCTGAGCGCGAGCCGCTCGACGCCCAACTCGCCTGGCGAGCGGCGGACGTGTTTAAGGCTTTCGCCGACCCGACGCGCGTGAAAATCATCGCCCTGCTTGACGCGGGCGAGCTGTGCGTCGGCGAGCTGTGCCTGACACTGGGCATGTCGCAGCCGGCGGTTTCCAGTCAGCTTCGCTTACTGCGCGCGCTCGGTATCGTCACGGTCCGCCGCGAGGGCAAGCATGCCTACTACGCGCTGGCGGATGAACACGTCCGTAACCTCTTTCACCAGGGCCTCGCTCATGCGCGACATGCATAGGCGCGCATAAGCGCGGCGACCCGACTTCGCTCGAAAGGAAGCGTCATCATCATGCCTCATTGCTCCACTCACGCCGACCATACGCACGTTCACAGCGCCAACTGCGGCCACACCCGCATTCAGCACGACGACCACGTGGATTATCTCCACGACGGGCACCTTCATTTTCAGCATGGCGACCACTATGACGAGCACGCGCTCGCCGTCAGCGCGACGAACCCCGACGGCTGCGCGCCGCTGGCGACCGCGTGCGAACACGTCCATGGGCCTGACTGCGGTCACGAAGCCGTCCCGCATGGCGACCATGTGGATTACCTCGTCAACGGCCGCCTGCACCGCGTCCACGACGGACACTGCGACGACCACGGGCCCGTGGTCGTCCTGTAGTCTGAAACCCTCAGTAGCCGGTCGCCTCGGCGTCGGCGCGACCGGCGAAGCTTTCGACGCGAAACACCCGGGTTTCAAGCCGCCCGTCGGGATAGAGCCACAGTCGGCGGTAGCCCGGCGCGCGCTGGTCGATGCCGAACTGAGCCGTTTGCGGCCTGAACTGAATGCAGGTCGAAGGCGAGGCCATCAGCCGGACGCCCCGGCGCTCGATGTCAATCTCCTGGTGAACATGCCCCCACAACACCGCGCGGACGCTCGCCCAGCGGTCGAGCGTCTCAAAAAAGGCGTCGGCATTCGCCAGGCCGATGCTGTCCATCCACTGCGCGTTGACCGAAACCGGGTTGTGGTGGAGGCACACCAGCGCCGGGCGGTCGGCCTGCGCCGCCAGGCTCGCGTCGAGGCGGGCTAGCTCGGCGTCGGAGAGTCGCCCGCCGACTTCGCCGGGCACCGTCGAGTCGAGCAAAATGACCTGCCAGTTGCCAATGATGGCTTCGCGCTCCGGACGCAGCGGCGGCTTGACCAGCGCCGCGCGCATCACTGGCGGCGCGTCGTGATTGCCGGGCAGCCAATAGACCGGAGGCGGCGCGGCGCAGGCGGCGGCAAAGGCCGCTAAGGCTTCCGTCAAATGCGCATAAGCTTCGGCCGCGCCATCCTGCGCCAGATCGCCGGTCGCCAGCGCGGCGTCCGGCGCGGACTGCGCGGCATCCGCCAGGACGGCGGTCAGCGAGTCGTAGGTGTTCATCCCCAACAGCCGTCCATCGCGCTTGGCGAACAGGTGCGTGTCGGTGATGTGCAAGACGCTCGCCGGAGCGTCCTGGCGCGGGGAGGGCATCGAGGAGCGATTGGGCATAGGCATCCGAAACGGGCGCGGAGGAGGCAAAGAAAAGCCTTTTCGTATTGGCAAGCGGTTGTGTTACATAACGTCCGCTGTAACGCGACTTCTGTCTCAGCAAGGTGATTATGCCATGCGCGCAGTGATTCGCCGGCCAAAGTGGCGGGCGTTTTCGGTTGCCCTGCTCGTCCTGCTGGGCGGGCTTTTCGTCGCGCAAGCGGATATGGCCGGCGAGCCGCGAGCGACGTTTGAGCAAACCTACACGCTGACAACGACAAACTCGATGCGCGCCCTGGCCGACCTGCGCCCGATGCGCGCCCTGCCTGCGGGCGACGCGCCAATCGCGATTGAAGGGCTGCCGACGCTGATGCGCGTTGGCGATACGCGTACGGTGACGTTTCGCTTCGCCGGCGACGGCGTTTCGGCCCGCTTGGCCGGGGCGCTGCTGTTTGAGTCGTTTCCAACGCGCGACGCGATTTATTACTCCGCCGGAAAAATTCTGGCTGACCGGAGTCGGCTGTCGTCCGTGCTAGACGTGGACATGCTGCCCAGCGGCGCCGCGAATGAAGTCGCGTGGCGGGTGACGGCGCGGCGCGCGGGCGTCGCCGGCGTGCTAGCGGTGTGCGCCAGCCGCGTCCCCGATGGCCCGGTCGCCTCGCAGCTAGCGGCCATCCGGGTTATCGCCTCGGCGGAAGAAGCCAATACCCTGCGTCCGGGGGTTGTGACGGAGCCGCCGCCCGCGCATCTGCCGCTCTATGTCGGCGAGCGGGTGACGTGGACGGGTTTCGCCCGCTCGCTGGCCGGGCGACTTCCGGTGTTCGACTTCGCCGCGCTCAGCCTCGACGCGGGCTGTTTGGAAGGCGCGTTTTCCAACAGCTCCATCGCGTTGCAGGCGGTCTCCCCCGGACGCGCGCTCGTGATTGGCGCGCTAGGGGATGAACGCGCCTGGTCGCCCTTTGCGACGCTGGTGGAAGTTTCGGCGCGCCCCGCGGCTACCGAGCCGCGGCTGCGCGGCTTCGTCAACAACTTTGTCACGCTGAAGAACCGGCGCGTCACCGCGCTAGGCGACCAGCTTGATCGGGCGATGCGCGTCTCGCTCCTGGCCGAGGACGGCGCGTTCCTGAGCCTGCCGTTTCGGGCGTGGTCGAGTCGGCTGGGGATGTTTGAGCTTCCGCCGCGCCTTGGGCGCTACACAGTCTGGCTGACGGATGAGCAAGGGCAACAAATCACCGCCCCTCAAACAGTCATCTGTAGCAATATCCAGGTGACAAACCTGGCGCGAGTGCGCGCCTCGGCTAAGTCAAACGCGCCGACGATAGGGCTCTTCGCGCGCGGACAGGGCCTAGGCGATACGCCGACGCTGATTGTCAATGGCGTCGAGACGCAGGCCGTTATGAGGAAGTCGCTGCGCGGGCTTTTCAACCAGCGGGTCTATTTCCGCCTGCCGGCCGAGACCTTGCGCGAATCGTATGTCAGCGTGCAGGTCATGAACCCGGACGGCTACGTTTCAGACACCTACTTGCTTGACTTGCGCGCTGGACAGTAGCAGCCGCTTGCCGCGCCCGTAGCGAGCGCGGCGCCCGCTACGGGCGCTCCAGAATGAGCGTCACCGGGCCGTCGTTGTGAATTTCGACCTGCATCGTCGCTCCAAACACGCCCGTCTCAACCGAGACGCCTAGCAAGCGCAGCGCGTCGACGTAGCGCGTCACCAGCGGCGCGGCCTGCTCCGGGGGCGCGGCGTCCGCAAAAGACGGACGCCTTCCCTTGCGGGCATCCCCATACAGCGTGAACTGCGACACGGCCAGCGCCTCGCCGCCAACCTCCAGCAGCGACCGGTTCATTTTTCCGGCCTCATCCTCGAAAATCCGCAGGTTGGCCGTTTTCTCAGCCAGCCAGTCGGCATCGGCTTCGGTATCGCCCCGCGTGACGCCGACCAGCACGCACAAGCCGCGCCCGCAACGCCCGACCGTCTCGCCCGCAACTGATACCGAAGCCCGCGCCACTCGCTGAATGACCAGTCTCATGCCTTGCCAGTCTCATGCCTTGCCAGTCTCATGCCTTGCCAGTCTCATGCCTTGCCAGTCTCATGCCTTGCCAGTCTCATGGC
>NKPT01000224.1 GCA_002254845.1 Chloracidobacterium sp. CP2_5A
ACTTCAAGCTCCTCCGCGATAAGCTCAAGTGGGGCAACGGATAAGGGTCAGCTCAAAGCGGCGGCTTGATTTTTTTAGTCGCCTGTGGAAACTCGCTGAAAGCGCTCTGGCCTGGTTCACCCTTCGACAAAGCGTCTTGCAAACAGAAAACAGACGCGCCCGCTCGCGACCATGTCGCTTCTTGATCCGCTTCCTCGCCCGCCGCAGATTGCCGACCCGTCGCCGGACGTTTGCCCGGTCTGTCAGGGAACCGGGTTTGAGTATGACCCGGTTGGGCGCCGCTCGCGGCGCTGCCTGAAGTGTCGCGGGGGCGCCGAGAATCTGATTGAGCGGGCGCGGATTCCGGCGCGCTACCGCGGCAGCAGCTTTGACAACTTTCGCGTGAATCCGAGCGGC
>NKPT01000360.1 GCA_002254845.1 Chloracidobacterium sp. CP2_5A
CATCTGACTGGCTTCCGGACCGCTTTGACGCGGACGCTCAACGCCTGCGCCCGGTCGGCCGGATTGCTGAAGGACATCAAGGACGCCAATCTGTCCGGCGACGATGTGCTGGAAGGCTTGACGGCGGTGGTCAGCGTGAAGCTGCCGCAGCCGCAGTTCGAAGGGCAGACCAAGGGCAAGCTGAACTCCGACATCGGCGGCTTTGTCACGCAGATGGTCAACGAGAAGCTGACCGAGTATTTCGACAAGAACCCCGCGGTGATGAAGAGAATCGTCGGGAAGGCCGTGGAAGCGGCAAGGGC
>NKPT01000073.1 GCA_002254845.1 Chloracidobacterium sp. CP2_5A
GTCACGAAGTAGGGCGACAGATAGCCACGGTCAAACTGCATCCCTTCAACCACTTCGAGAGTCGTTTCGAGCGACTTGGATTCCTCAACCGTGATGACGCCGTCCTTGCCGACCTTCTTCATCGCTTCGGCGATGATTTCGCCAATTTGCTTGTCGCCGTTGGCCGAGATCGTGCCGACCTGGGCAATCGCCTCGCCCTTCACCGGCTTGGACATCTCCTTGACGCGGGCCACGGCCGATTCCACCGCCCGGTCAATGCCGCGCTTGAGCGCCATCGGGTTGTGGCCGGCCGCCACCAGCCGCGCGCCCTCGCGGAAAATGGCTTGCGCGAGCACGGTCGCCGTCGTCGTGCCGTCGCCGGCCACATCCGAGGTCTTCGAGGCCACTTCGCGCACCATCTGCGCGCCAGCGTTTTCCAGCGCGTCCTTAAGCTCGATTTCCTTCGCCACCGTCACGCCGTCCTTCGTGATGGTCGGGCTGCCAAACTTCTTCTCGATCACAACATTCCGGCCCTTCGGACCGAGCGTAACCTTGACGGCATCCGCGAGCTGATTGACGCCCCGCAGAATTGCCTGCCGCGACTCTTCGCCATGAATGACTTGCTTTGCCATAACGAGCGTTTCTCCTTGAAAATTCCTTCCGTAAGATGGTTTTCCGTGAATCTAGCCAAGCCTTCGCGCTTGCCCCGCAAGCGCCGCCGCGCCGACGCTAAAACGGGCAAGCTCTCAAAATGAGCTTGCCCGTCGCGTCGAATCATCACTTGGCAGCGGCTTTGCCTTTGGCAGCGCTTTCGAGAATGCCAAGAATTTCGTCCTCGCGCATAATGAGGAACTCTTCGCCATCAATCTTGACTTCCGAGCCGGAATACTTGCCAAACAGCACCCGGTCGCCTACCTGCACATCAAGGGGCGTCCGGCTGCCATCCTCGCGCAGCTTCCCGTTGCCAACGGCAATCACTTCGCCTTCCTGCGGCTTTTCCTTTGCCGTATCGGGGATGATGATGCCCCCGCGAACCTGCTCCGTTTCCGTGACGCGCTTGACGATCACGCGATCGTAGAGCGGACGAATCGTCGTAGCCATATCCATTCTCCTTAGCCTAAGTGTTGATTCGACGTGTTTTGGAGGCGCTGATTAGCAACCGCGCCTTGCGAGTGCTAATATAGCGCGAAACGCGAGCCTGTCAAGATGGACGCTGAAGCTCCCGCCCGAGCCGAAAGGCGCGCTGCCTCTTCGCGGGCGATACATAGCCCGATCCGCCGGGGCGCGCTTCCAAGTCAGCGCGGCGATTCGGGGGCGGCGAGGACGTCGCCCCGCGCCAGTCGGCGCGCCGCGGGAGGGCGCCGCCCGCGGCAGCCTCAGCCAGGCGGCCGCTCCGCCGGCGCGGAAAGCCGAGCGTGTTGCGGCTAATCGCGGGGCTGCTGGCCAAGGGGGCGGGCATCGCGCGGCGGAAGGGGGTCCGGCAAAGCCGGCGGCAGCGGCGGCGGCGGCGGCTCGGGCAAGGGCGGCTGGACGCTTGGCTCGCTCACAAGGCTGGGGCTGTCCATCTCTCCCAGGCTCGCTTGAGTGCAGTCCTTTTGCGGCGCTGTTCCGGCGAGAAACCACTCCTCGATCGTCTCGCCTTGGCAAGCGGGCGAGGGAAGCAGCCCCGTCTGCAAATCCACCGTGACCTTTTCCACGCCATCGGCTTCAGGGAAAGCGTCGCCGGCCAGGTCCGGTCGAAACTTGAGCGCCGCCCGCAGGAAGCTTATGAAAATCGGCAACGCCGAGCTGCCGCCGGTGACGCCCAGCTGACGATTGTCGTCGTAGCCGACATAGACCACGCAAACCAAATTAGGCGTGAAGCCGGCGAACCAGCCGTCGCGGCTCGTGCCAGTTTTGCCGGCCAAGGCCTTGGCTAGCCCTTTGGCTTTGGCGGCTGTGCCGCGCTCGACAGGACCGCGCAGGAGATGCGTCATCACGGCCGCCACCGCCGGCGACACCACAGGCGTTGTCCGCGGCCCGATGTTTTCGATGACGTTGCCTTTGCCATCGGCGATGAGCGTCAGCGCGCGCGGCTCGACGCGCGCGCCGCGATTTGGAAAAGCCGTGTAGGCGCGGGCTACTTCCAGCGGCGTCGCCTCCTTCGTGCCCAGCGCCAAGCTGGGGTAGGCTTCCGGCCGCGGCAGCCCGAATCGCTCCGCCATCCGGGCGACGCGGTCATAGCCGACGGCCTCGGCGACGCTCACCGCGACGACATTGAGCGATTTTGTCAGCGCCGTCCGCGCCGTCACCTGCCGATTGGTGTAGGTCTGCCCGAAGTTATCAGGGCTGTAGGTTTGGTTGTTCCCATAGGCGAAGGTTCGCTTTTCGTCCTTGAACAGCGATGACGGCGTAATCACTTCCTCCTCAATGGCCGCTGTGTAAACGAACGGCTTGAAGACCGAGCCGGGTTGCCGCCGAGCGTCAGTCGCGCGGTTGAGCTGCGATTGCGAGTAGTCGCGCCCGCCGACCATGGCTAGGATGTCGCCAGTCCGGGCGTCGAGCGCCACCAGCGCGGCGTCGAGGCCCGGCGCGGGCTTCTTGACCAGATTGGCGACGCCGCTTTGAACCGCTTCCACCGCCGCTTGCTGGAGGTTGAGATCAAGCGTGGTATAGATGCGAGCGGCTGGGTCGGAAAGAACGCCGTCCAGCTTGCGCTCCGCCAAAACCGCTTGGAGATAGTCGAGGTAGTGAGGCGCGTCGGCGTTGCTGGTGGCGCGGCGCGGCACGACCCCAAGCGGAGCCGCCTTGGCTTTTTCATATTCCGGCTGGGTAATCAGCCCGACTTCGAGCATATCGCCCAACACTTTGTTCCGGCGCTCAAGCGCGCGGTCGGCATGCTTGAAGGGCGAATAGTAGCCGGGCCCGCGCAAGATGCCGGCCAGAAAGGCCGCCTCTGGCAGATTCAGGCTGGCAATGTCCTTGTTGAAGTAGAAACGCGCCGCTTCGCCGACGCCGTTGATCGAGTAGCTGCCGTCTTGCCCGAGGTAAATCTCGTTGCAATACAGCTGGAAAATCTGCTGCTTGGTCAAGCGCGTCTCCAAAATGATGGCGATATAGGCCTCCTTGAGCTTGCGGCTGAGCGTGCGCTCCGGCGTCAGGAAAAAGTTTTTGACGAGCTGCTGGGTAATGGTCGAGCCGCCCTGCAAGCCGCCGTCGCGGTCGAAAAAGTTGCGGTAAATGGCGCGGCTCAGGCCCCGAATATCAATGCCCCGGTGATCGAAAAAGCGCCGGTCCTCGACCGCGACGATGGCGTTGACGAGGGATTTAGGCAAGTCATTGAATTCAATAATTTTGCGTTTCTCGCGCGCTTTATTGAGCGAGGTCAGGAGCGGCGGCTCCAAAAGGCATTCCACGAGCTCCCGCTGGCTGGAAAGGTCTTGAATGCTGGCCGGCGCGTTGCCGTTGAAGCGGATGCGAACCGCTGGAAACGCCCGCCCGGACTGCTGAGCGTCGGCGCTCGGGAAAATGTCGAGGCGGTTGCCGTCGAGCGCGTAGCGCCCGCGCGCGGCGTTACCCGCCGGCGGCTGCGCCGTGTACCCGGCCCGCGCCAGATAATCCAGGATTTGCGTCTTGCCAAACGGTCCGCCTTTGATGACGCGCGCCGGAGCGGCGTAGATGCCGCTCGCCCGAACGAACGACTCGCCCCGCAGCTTGTCGTCAATCATTGCTGAGAAAACAATGTAGTAGTAAAGGAGCGCCGCGACGACCGGCAGCAAGGACAGCGCCAAAAAAAAGACGCGGCGCGGCGTAATGAGCCGCTGCCACCAGCGCTTGGCGCGGAAAACTCGCGGATCGTTCTTGAAAGCGGGGTTGTTTCCGGTCATGAGGCAATAGTAATGTGATTTTCTCGCTCGCCAAGCGCCGCCTTGCCAAGCCTTCGCTTTCTGATGTCAGGAGTTTCGTTCATGGATTTCACCGGAAAAACGGTTCTTATCACGGGAGGCGGACGGGGCATCGGGCGCGCCGCCGCTCTTGGCTTTGCTCGTCACGGGGCCGACGTGGCCCTGGCTTCCCGGACGGCGGCCGATCTGGAAGCTGTCGCCGCCGAGATTCGCTCGCTGGGGCGGCGCGTTGTGGCGATGCCGACGGATACGACGCGCCGGGAGCAGGTGGTTTCATTCGTCGCCGCGACGGTGGCTGCGCTGGGGCGCATTGATGTGGTCGTCAATGCGGCCGGGATTGGCATTCTCAAGCCGTTTAACGAGCTGACGGAAGACGACCTGGATCGGATGTTGGCGGTCAACGCGCGCGGCGTGTTTACCGTCACCCAAGTCGCGGCGGCGGAAATGGCCAAAACCGGCGGCGGCATCGTCATCAACATTCCAGGGATTTTGGGACGGGCGGCGATGATGCAGGCCGCCGGATACTGCGCCTCGAAATTTGCCGTGACCGGCCTGACGCGGGCCATGGCGCTTGACCTGAAGCGCAGCGGCATTCGCTTCACGCTTCTACACTTTGGCGGCGTGGATTCGTCCTTCTGGGACAACATCGCCATGCGCGTCCAGCGCGACAAAATGCTGTCGGTTGAAGA
>NKPT01000154.1 GCA_002254845.1 Chloracidobacterium sp. CP2_5A
ATCGCCCGCGCGACCCGCAAGGATGAGAGCGTCTCCTTGAAGCCGTTCGGCGCAATCAGAAGCGCCCGCCGGTCGCTCCTTTTCATCCGCCTTGCTCCCTCAAGGCTTGCTTGACGGCATGGAGAAGCTCATTTTCGCTGAACGGCTTGGCGAGAAAGACAAATCCTTCCGGCAGGGGCGATACCCGCTCCCGCGCCCCGAATGACCCGCTCATGACGATGCAGCGGCACCTTGGATATTGCTTGATAATGTCATCGATCACCCGCGCTCCGCCGCCTTCCGGGATGATTTCATCCGTGATGAGCAGGTGAATCGGCTTGCCGTCCTGCGCGATGACATGACGCAAGGCTTCTTCCGCCGTCTGCGCGGCAAGGACGATAAAGCCAGCGTCGGTCAGCCATTCGCAGGTCAACTCCAGCAGGTCCGGCTCGTCCTCGACGACCAGCGCCGTCAAGCCGACGTACTGCCCGCTCGGCCGCCAAGCGCTG
>NKPT01000155.1 GCA_002254845.1 Chloracidobacterium sp. CP2_5A
ATCGCCCGCGCGACCCGCAAGGATGAGAGCGTCTCCTTGAAGCCGTTCGGCGCAATCAGAAGCGCCCGCCGGTCGCTCCTTTTCATCCGCCTTGCTCCCCCAAGGCTTGCTTGACGGCATGGAGAAGCTCGTTTTCGCTGAACGGCTTGGCGAGAAAGACAGGTCCTCCCGGCAGGGGCGATGCCCGCTCGCGCGCCCCGAATGACCCGCTCATGACGATGCAGCGGCACCCTGGATATTGCCGGGTAATGTCATCGATCACCTGCGCTCCGCTGCCTTCCGGGATGACTTCATCCGTGGTGAGCAGGTGAATCGGCTTGCCGTCCTGCGCGATGACATGACGCAAGGCTTCTTCCGCCGTCCGCGCGGCAAGGACGTCAAAGCCGGCTTCGGTCAGCCATTCGCAGGTCAACTCCAGCAGGTCCGGCTCGTCCTCGACGACCAGCGCCGTCAAGCCGACGTACTGCCCGCTCGGCCGCCAAGCGCTG
>NKPT01000180.1 GCA_002254845.1 Chloracidobacterium sp. CP2_5A
CAATCGGCGCTCAGCGAGGTCTGCCGCTTCTGGTGCTCGGCGAGGCGTGCGGCGATGCGGGCTAGCAGATCCTGGGCTTCGGCGTGCCGCTCGGCATACAGGCGGGCGGCGTTTTGCGTGGTCGATTGTTCTTTGGTGTTCCTCATTGCGACTCCATTCATCGCTTCCGTTCCGCGTAGAAGCAAGCGAATTCCGCCATCGGGCCAGAAGAAAGTTCGATGCCTTTGTTGAGCCTGCGCGCTTACGCCAAACATCGCGGCGTGAGCCTGGCGGCAGTGCAAAAGGCGGTCCATTCCGGGCGGATCACGCCCAACGCAGACGGCCTGATCGACAGCGACCGCGCCGATGCCGAATGGAATGCGAAGACACGGCCCGGGCAGCGGCGAGCGAAAGCGGCGGCTGCCGTGCCGAGGGAGTCAGCCGAGGCGCCGCCCAGCGGGCTCGATTACTTC
>NKPT01000124.1 GCA_002254845.1 Chloracidobacterium sp. CP2_5A
ACCAAGCAGGAAGCGATCCGCAGCATCGACGCGCGAAGCGCGGAACTCGCGGGATTGAGCGACGAGATCTGGCGCTATGCAGAGACGGCTTTTGAGGAGACCCGGTCCGCGGAAGCGCTGGCAGCGTACGCCGAGAAGAGCGGATTTCGCGTGGAGCGGGGGGTCGCTGGGATGCCCACCGCCTTTGTGGCCACGTTTGGTGAAGGCAAGCCGGTGATTGGCATCCTGGGCGAATACGACGCGCTCCCGGGCATTTCCCAGAAGGCGATTCCAACCAAAGAAGCGCTCAAGCCAGGTGCCGCCGGACACGGCTGCGGACACAATCTGTTCGGCGTAGCCAGCCTGGCAGGAGCCGTTGCCTTAAAGGAGCGCATCGCCGCAGGCAAGCTGAAAGGCACTGTCAAGTTCTTTGGCACGCCCGCTGAGGAAGCCGGCTACGGCAAAACCTACATGATCCGCGATGGCGTGTTTCAGGGCGTTGACGTGATGATCGCCTGGCACCCCTCCGACAAGACCGAAGCCGACATGCAAAGCACGCAAGCGATTG
>NKPT01000317.1 GCA_002254845.1 Chloracidobacterium sp. CP2_5A
GCCCGGAGGAGCCTTCCTGCCGCGATGGCTGTCGGTATTCTTGCTGATCGGCCTCTGGCGCGCGCTGCGCCGTCCGCTGCGGCCGCGAAATATGATGACGCTTGCCGCGCTTGGCGCGTTTTTGTTGCCAAGCGTGTTTTCCGGTCACGCGCCGCACGCGCTGCGGGCCATCGGTGCAACGGTGCCGGCGGCGCTGCTGGTCGCCGAGGGAGCAGCGTCGGCGTGGGCATGGGCACGACGGCGGATGGCGGTGATACGCGGGCGATTGGCAGCACGGGCGACCGTTGCTGTCTGGAGCGGCGCGCTGCTAGCGACCGGCGTCTACC
>NKPT01000097.1 GCA_002254845.1 Chloracidobacterium sp. CP2_5A
GCTCTGCCGCCAGCGCCACCGCATGCGCCGCATCCCCACGCGCGACGACCGCTGCGCACACACATTCTTCAGCGCCATCACACTCGCCGCCACCGCCACCTTCTGGCTTAACCAGCGAGTCCTGAGCTTAGACTTCAACCTTGTGACGTGCTCCCCTGAAATGTGACCGATTTTGAGTAGAGTCCGCCTCGAAGGAGTCGGACGAAAATGAAGCGCAGCAGGTTCAGCGAAGAGCAGATCATTGCGATTTTGAAGGAGCAGGAAGCCGGGATGACGACTGCGGACGTGTGCCGCCGTCATGGGATCAGCTCAGCGACGTTCTACAAGTACAAGGCCAAGTTCGGCGGCCTGGAGGTGTCGGAAGCGCGGCGGTTACGCGCGCTTGAGGACGAGAATGCGAAGCTGAAGAAGCTTCTGGCCGAAGCGATGCTCGACAATGTGGTGCTGAAGGATCTGGCATCAAAAAAATGGTAACGCCCGGCGCTAAGCGGGAAGCCGTCGCCCATGCCCGTGAGCATCACGGGCTGAGCGAGCGTCGGGCGTGCAGTCTGGTTGGCGTGAGCCGGCGGGTGATCCGCTATCAGCCGACAAGGGTTGATGATGCGCCCTTGCGGGCGCGTCTGCGCGAGCTGGCGGCGGAGCGCCGCCGGTTCGGCTATCGGCGCCTCGGTTATCTGCTGGCGCGCGAGGGCATGACGCCCAACCATAAGA
>NKPT01000363.1 GCA_002254845.1 Chloracidobacterium sp. CP2_5A
CCCGTAGCGTTCGGAGCGCGAGGGCATGCCGAAAAAGCGGCGCGGGCGCTCGTCGGGCGTGCGGAAGTCGCCATGGCCCGCCGTCTGGCTGATGATGGCGCCCGAAGGCCAGATGCGCGGGCCTTTGATTTTGCCCTGGTCAATGGCCGCCTTGAGCGGAAAAATAGGCCCTCCGGCATCGCGCACGGCGGTAAAGCCGCGCATGAGCATCGCTTCGGCGCCAAGGGCTGCTTTCTGGATGATCGCCTCCTCTGACAGATTGGGCGACATCATTTCGGCCATTGTGAGTGCGCCAAACACC
>NKPT01000209.1 GCA_002254845.1 Chloracidobacterium sp. CP2_5A
AAACAGGGCGGCGGCGAACGCCAGCAGAATCAGGAGCTGAAGCGCCCGCGCCGAAAGGCTAGCGGTCGTCCTGCTCAAGGTGTCCGACAGATTTCAGGCGTTGGAACAGCCGCTCGACTTCGGCTTCGTCGTCGGCATTGAGCAAGGGCAGCCGCTCCTGTCCGCCCGCCGGGCCCGATTCGGACGCGGAACGGTTCGCCGGCGAAGAGGCGGCCATGCGGCGGTCGAGGTCAGCGGACAGACGCCGCGAGCCGCGCAGCGCTCCGGGATAGATCAGCAACTTGCGCGAACCGTCGCTCAGCACCAGCCACACGACAAGCGGCGAAACCCATCCGGTGCGGTCAATGCGCACGATGTCGCTCCAGCGAAGGGACGTCTTTCCGAACGTCAGCGACTCGTTCGTCAACACGATCG
>NKPT01000268.1 GCA_002254845.1 Chloracidobacterium sp. CP2_5A
CTCATGGAGCGCGTCGGCGCAGCGTCCGGCCGTCAGGTAGGCCTGGCCGAGCCAGAAGCGCGGACGGAACTTGTTAGGCGATTGCTCTGCTGTGTCGGACCAAAGCGAAATCGCCGACGACCACACTTGCGCCCGCTGGTAACTCATGGTGGCGTAGAAAACGCCAAGGCCGCAAAGCGCCATCAGAAACTTTCGATTGGCCGGCGGGAAACGGAGCGCCAGAGGGACGATCGCAATCGCGACGCCCGCCATGGGAAGGTACATGCGGCGCTCGGCGATGGGGTCTTGAATTGGAAGGATGGACGACGTCGGGCCCAGCACCAGCAGCGCGAGCGCCAGGCCGAACAGCACGAATCCGTCACGATCC
>NKPT01000158.1 GCA_002254845.1 Chloracidobacterium sp. CP2_5A
CGGCTCGGCAATATCGGGAGTCATCGCCGCGACCCAGGCGCTCCGCGGCGCGCTCGGCGTGGTCGGCGGCGCGTTCGGAGCGGTGTACGGGGAGGGGGTTCGGTTTCAGGCGAGTCTCGAGGCAGTCGAGATTTCTATCAGGTCTTTAGTCGCCAATAACTTGCTGACCGCTCGCTCCGCCCTGGAAGTGCCGGACGCCTTCCGGATCGCCGCGCAGATTTCCGCGCAGCAGCTCGAGCGCTTGCGCGTCGATGCGCTGAGCACAGCGGCAACGTTTGAGGAGTTGGCGAGCGCGTACCAGGAGGGACTCGGCGCCGGGATGGCGGCGGGGTTTAGCCCTGACCAGGTGCGCGAGCTTACGGTCGCCGTTGGTCAATTCGCCCGGGCGCTTGGGATGCCCGGCTATCAGTTACCCCAGGAAATCCGCGCCATCCTAAGCGGTCAAATTGACCGCAATGCGCGCGTCGGTATGTCCCTGTTCGC
>NKPT01000159.1 GCA_002254845.1 Chloracidobacterium sp. CP2_5A
CGGCTCGGCAATATCGGGAGTCATCGCCGCGACCCAGGCGCTCCGCGGCGCGCTCGGCGTGGTCGGCGGCGCGTTCGGAGCGGTGTACGGGGAGGGGGTCCGGTTTCAGGCGAGCCTCGAAGCAGTCGAGATTTCTATCAGGTCTTTAGTCGCCAATAACTTGCTGACCGCTGGCTCGGTCCGGGAAGTGCCGGACGCCTTCCGGATCGCCGCGCAGATTTCAGCGCAGCAGCTCGAGCGCCTGCGCGTCGATGCGCTGAGCACAGCGGCAACGTTTGAAGAGTTGGCGAGCGCGTACCAGGAGGGACTCGGCGCCGGGATGGCGGCGGGGTTTAGCCCTGACCAGGTGCGCGAGCTTACGGTGGCCGTCGGTCAATTCGGCAAGGCGCTTGGGATGCCCGGCTATCAGTTACCCCAGGAAATCCGCGCCATCCTAAGCGGTCAAATTGACCGCAATGCGCGCGTCGGTATGTCCCTGTTCGC
>NKPT01000276.1 GCA_002254845.1 Chloracidobacterium sp. CP2_5A
CAATCACTCTTCCTTTCGCCAGTCAGTTTCTTGAGCAGCGCATAGGTTCCGCCATTGTAGATGTAAACGGCGCCCGCGTTGGTGGCGCGCGTGTCGTCGTACGGCGCGCCGACGATGAAATCGACCTGACCATCGCGATTGACATCAACGCCGCCGGAGACCGACCACCCGAAGCGATCCTTGGCCTTTGCGCCGGTCTTGGACTTGAGCAGCGAGCCGTTGACGCCGTTGTAGACATACACTCTGCCGCGATCGGCGCGGCCGCCGCTGTCGAAATATGGCGCGCCCACAACGACTGTGCTGCCCGAAGACGCGACTGAAAATCCAAAGCGATCCCCCGCGTTAGCGCCTGTCTTGGAC
>NKPT01000385.1 GCA_002254845.1 Chloracidobacterium sp. CP2_5A
ACCCAATCCCGCCCCTCCTCGCCGCTGTCGGCAAGAAGCTAACCGTCGGCGGCTGGGCCAAACTCGGCATCACCAACGGCTACGCCGACAAGCTGGCTTATCTCGGCCAGTATTTTGACCGCGCCTACAAGGTTGGCTCGAACGGGCTGCCCACGCTCGACGAATCCGGCGTGCTGTCGCCCTACGGCGAGTTCTTCCCGGTCGAAGCCGGCCGGTTTGACCTGACGAC
>NKPT01000231.1 GCA_002254845.1 Chloracidobacterium sp. CP2_5A
CGGCTCGCGCCGCCCGAATGGTGCGACGCTTTCAGCCTGCATTACAACATCGACGGCACGGTGGATGGCTGGGACAAAAGCAAGCCGCTCCTCTTTGGCGAGCATGGCGCATATCACTACGTTTCGCCCCAGGTCAGCGCCGACCTGGGCGGGCAGGCGGCGTATCTCAGTTTCGAGCGCGCCATCGAAAGCATTGGCGAAAATGAGCGGCTGTTCATCGAATATGCCCGCCGCCGCGAAGTGACCGGCGTGACGCCCTTCAACCTGGTCAACTATTCGCACTGGAGCTTGCCGCCGCGCCATGCTGTCAGTCTCGCCGCTGACGCCGCGCCGCGCCCCAACCCGGCATTCGCGCCGGTTGCCGCTGCGTTCGCGCTCGTCACCATCTTGCCC
>NKPT01000189.1 GCA_002254845.1 Chloracidobacterium sp. CP2_5A
GAGCGCGAGACCGGGGGGTAGGCCCGTCTCGCCGGCCGACCTTGAACTTTACGGCTTTAAGACTTTAGGCCTTTAAGCGGCCCCGCGCGCGGCGGGGAGCACGAGGCGCCGATGCGAGGTATTGGCGATGCCGGATGTGCCACGCGCCGTCAGCGCGGCACGCAGTGCGGCCGCGAGCGTCGCTGGCGCATCGTGATGGCAACGCCGAAGACAAGGCCACGCCAGCGGCGTGAGCAGTGCGGACGCTTGCCCCAGCGAGCTGGGGCCCTCACGCGCGCGGGCACCTGGACAGTCGCGATGACGACGATCGCGAGCAGCAAGTCACGCGGCCTTCTGGATGACGGCGCCGGCGAGACGCTGGATCTCGTAGCGTCGCTCCTCGTCTTCGACGGAGTGAGCGAACCAAGAGAGCGCGTTTGATGCGCGCCACGCGGAGGTCC
>NKPT01000282.1 GCA_002254845.1 Chloracidobacterium sp. CP2_5A
CAGATATCGACGGTGGGCGCGCCGACTTCAGCGCGTCGCGCGCGCCGAAGTGCAAGCGTCTGTTACCCGTCGTTACTTGCGCAGCGCGTCGCGAATCTCGCGCAGCAGCTTGACGTCTTCCGGCGGCTCGGCCAGGGCCGGCGGCGGGGGCGGGACCTCGCGCTTGAGACGGTTGATCTGCTTGACCATCACGAAGATGATGAAGGCGAGGATCACGAAGTTCAGCGCCACCGTGATGAAGTTGCCGTACGCCAGCAGCGGCACGCCGGCCTTGGTGAGCGCCTCGTGGGTCATCGGGCCGGTATAGCCGGCCGGCGGGTCCGCGAGCATCACGAAGTGGTTCGAGAAGTCGAGCCC
>NKPT01000321.1 GCA_002254845.1 Chloracidobacterium sp. CP2_5A
ATCGGGACGTGCCCGGATAGGGACACGTCCCGTTTTTTTTCAGCCGCAGGCGCCGCCCTGCGTTACCGGGGCAAGCCGAAGAACTCCTCCAGCCAGCGGCGCAGCGCCGCCGGATCCTCGTAAACTGAGCGCACGAAAACTGTGCCCTGTTCCAGGATGGCGCGGATGCGGGCGTCGTCGCTCGTGCCTGCGTGATAGGCGGCGGCCAGCGCATCGGCGAAGCGTCCGCTGCCATCGAGGACGAGCAGCGGAAAACGGAGCGCGCCGGTGGCGCGGGCGTGCGCCTCAGCGGCGACGATCGCCCCGCCGTTGATGATCACGCC
>NKPT01000076.1 GCA_002254845.1 Chloracidobacterium sp. CP2_5A
GCCGGTTCCTGGAAGACGGCGACGAGGTTATTCTGCGCGGCTATTGCGTTCGGGATGGCTTCCGGCGAATTGGGTTCGGCGAGTGCCGCGGGCGCATTATGGCGTAGCGCGGCTGTCATAGCGGGCCGGCGGGCTTGACAGACGCTTTTATTCTCGCCGCGGTCTTTATATAACCAAACTTGTCTGTCGCTTTTCTCGTCTAAAGCGTCGCCTGAGCTTGAGATCAACGCTTGCCCCACTCTGTCCGCTATTTGAATCACGCATATGCCTTTGCTCCCAGTCGCTCATTTCCGCGCCACCCGCCGCCTTGGCTTTGCGGCGCTGCCTTGGTTGCTGCTGTCCTTGATCATGGTTGGCTTTCCGGCGCGGCAGCGCGCCGCTGCCGGGTGGTCCGCTATGTCTGAGTCGACCCCGCCCGCTGATTTCACCATTTCACTGCGCGGCTTTTGCTTCGACCCGCAAACGAGCGACCCGGCGCGCGAGTTCGCCCAGCGCGGCTTGCGCGGCGGCTATGTGACGGAAGCCGAGGCCGCCGGCGACGGCTACCGGCTTGTCCAGTTCACGGGACGGACGCAGGACGCCTGGCTAACGCAGTTGCGACAGATGGGGGTTGAGCCGGCGCAGTACGTGCCGCATCAAGCGTATCTGGCCTACGTGCCGGCGACGGCGCGCGAGGCGGCGGAGGGGCTGTCGTTTGTGCGGTGGATGGGGCCGTACCACCCCATCTACAAGCTAAGTCCCGA
The DNA here is from genome assembly GCA_002254845.1 of Chloracidobacterium sp. CP2_5A. GTDB lineage: Bacteria > Acidobacteriota > Blastocatellia > Chloracidobacteriales > Chloracidobacteriaceae > Chloracidobacterium. The sequence continues at coordinate 744 of NKPT01000076.1, forward strand.
CTTGCAGTGGGTGTTCACCGGCAAGAAGGGGAAGCCATCAGGCGACGGGACCTACCTGGTGGCGACCTTCAAGCGGCTGGGGCTGGAGGCGGCGGCCCGACAGGTGGCGACGGTTGGGAAGGTGCTGGCGGCGGACCCGATGCCGTCCGGCGCGGCGTTTGACATGCTGCGCGTTCGGCTGACGCCGCAGGGGGTAGCGGCGGCGGCCGGGTTACAAGAGGTGATGTCCATTGAGCCGTATGCGCCGCCGACGCTTGAAGACGAGCGCAGCGCGCACGTCACGGCGGGAAACTACACGGGGACGGGGATTGATAACCTGACGGGGCCGGGCTACGACCCGCAGGCGCAGTTTGGCAGCAACGGGAGCGGCGTGACGGTCGGCATCGTGGACGACGGCCTGGAAATTCCCGGGCCGCAGGGTTTTTACATCACGGCGGCCAACGCCGTGGCGGGCCCGGCGCGCGGGGCGGATGGGGCGACCTCGTTTCGGGGCGGCCACGGGCATCTGTGCGCGAGCATCATCGCTGGGACAACGCCCTTCCCGAACATTCTTGATCCGCGCAACTACAACTACGGGCTGGGCGTCGCGCCGGGGGCGCACCTCGTGAGCGTGCCGTTCATTACGGGCGGCGCTTATCAGGGCGGGGACGCGACGGCGGTCAACGACACGATCGCGACGCTGCCGCCGAACGGCGCGCGGGCGACGATTTCCAACAACAGTTGGGGCGCGGGCGTGGGGACGGACTACGGCGCGCGGGAAGCGCAGTACGACGCCTTGACGCAGGACGCCTCGCAGGGCGAGAGCGTTGACCCGCTGCTGTTTGTCTTTTCGTCGGGCAACAGCGGACCGAACGACAGGACGCTGACGCGCCCGAAGGCGGCCAAGAACATCATTACGGTCGGTTCTTCGGTGGGCTTGCGCCCGGAGTTGAACCCGTTTTCAGGCATTCCCAACACCAACATTGACTTTCTGTCGGACTTCTCTAGTCGCGGGCCGGCGGCGGATGGGCGCGTCAAGCCGGACGTGTGCGCGCCGGGGCAGCGCATCACAGGGCCGCGCGCGACTTCCGGGCAGGTCGGGGCGCAGATTGGGGACGGCGTGCACATCCACGGCAGCGGCACGTCGTTCGCCGCGCCGCATGTTTCGGGGGCGGCGGCGGTGTTTACGGGCTGGTGGCGGGCAAACAACGGGGGGCAAACCCCATCCCCGGCGCTGGTCAAGGCGGCGCTCATCAACGGGGCGGTGGATATGAACGCCGCGCATCCGGGCGCGCCGAGCAGCAACACAACGGCGCCGATTCCGAACAGCGGCGAGGGGTGGGGGCGCGTAAATCTACGGCGCTCGATACCGAGCGGGTTGCCGACGGCCTATGTCGACGAAAACATCGCGCTGCTGGATGTTGGACAGACCTACGTGTTCACGGGGCTGGTGGCCAACGGCGGGCAGCCGGTGCGGGTGACGCTGGCCTACAGCGACCCGCCGGGCGCGCCGGGGGCGAGTCCGGCGCTTGTCAACGATCTTGACTTGGCGGTGACGGTGGGCGGGCAAACCTACCGGGGAAACGCGCTGGCGAATGGGTTGTCGGTGATCGGCGGGAGCGCGGACAACCGCAACAATGTGGAAAACGTGTTTTTGCCGCCGCAGCCGGCCGGGACGCCGATAGTCGCGCGCGTCACTGCCTCGGCGCTCAATGGGGATGGGATTTTAGGGAATGCGGATGCGACCGATCAGCGCTTTGGGCTGGTGATTTCGAACGCGACGGCAGTGACGCCGACGGCGCCACTCCTGGCGGCGCTCGACGTGATGACGATGGAGCAGGGAGGGAATGGCAATGGCGTCATCGAGCCGTGCGAGTCCGGGACGCTCGCGGTTCGGCTTCGCAATGACGGCACGCCCGCGACGGGGCTCTCGGCGACATTAACAGCTCTGACGCCGGGGGTGGCGGTGACGGCAGGGACAGGGACATTCCCCGACTTGGGGACGGGGCAGACGGCGACGGGCCCGACGCCGGCGTTTCGGTTTGCGCTTGGCCCGACCGTGCCGTGCGGTCAAGCGGTCGAGTTTCGACTGACCGTCAGCTATGCGGGCGGCGGCGGGCCGTTGATCGCGATGCTGCGCGTGCCGACCGGCTTTGCGGACGGCGGGAGCTATGCGTTCGCATCGTCCGGCGGCGCGGCGATTCCGTCCGGAGGGGAGCTTGTCAACGGCAGTCAGCAGGATGACGCGCTGATTCCGCTGACCGCGCCGTTTGGCTTTTCAGTCTATAACGCGAGCGTGGCGGCAGGGGCGACCTTGGTGGCTGACACGAACGGAATTTTGCGGCTAGCTGGGGGCGGCGAGAGCCTTTTCGGCAATCAGTCGCTGCCGGCTCCGACTGGGAACGCGCCGGCGCTGTTCGTGTTTTGGGACGACATCGACCTGACGGCGCAGCAGGGCGGCGGTCCGCGCGGCATCTTCACGCAGGTGACAGGCAGCGCCCCGAATCGGCAGTGGGTTGTGGAGTGGCGCGGCGTCCGGTTTGGGACAAGCGAGGAAATCCACGTCGCGGTCGCGCTGCGGGAGGGGTCGAGTCGCTTTGAGTATCTCTATGCGCAGACGGGTCCGGGCAACGGGAACAGCGCGACGGTTGGCGTGCAGGCGGCGGCGGTTGACGCGTCATTTACCCAATTTTCATTCAATCAGCCGCTCATCGCGCCGGGGCTGCGGCTGGACGCGCAGCTGCCGACTTGCGCGCCTTGCGCGTCGTGCGAATACACGGTGACGCCGCTGACGGCGAATGTCTCGGGGGACGGCGCGTCCGGCGCGACGCTGACGGTGACGACGAGTCCTGGCTGCGGGTGGGAAGCGACGGTGCGCAACA
>NKPT01000091.1 GCA_002254845.1 Chloracidobacterium sp. CP2_5A
ACGGAACTGCCCGAGATCGAGCGCCTGCTGCCCGAACTCATCGCGCGCGACCAAATGGTGACCGTCACCCGCCGCAGCCAGTTGCTGCTGGGCGGCCACTTTTTCGAGTACCCGGTGCGCGCCGGCGAATTGCTCGGCCGGTTGGGGCCGGTCAACATGGCAGGCTTTGCTCTGTCGGCACTGGCGGGCAAGGCCCGCGCCGCTATCCGCACTCCTCACAACTTTGAGGAAGCCATGTCCGACGCCTTTGGCGCGCGGGCCTACGGACTGCTTGTCGGCCCGTACGCGCGCAAAGTTTGGAAGACCGAGCCGCGGCACCTGAGCGTGGAGGTGGCTCGCGTGCGCGTCAGCGCCGGCGGCGCCGCCCAGATGATCCGCAGACTCGTCGGTCGCGCCCACGCCGAGAAACGCCGCCCCACCGCCTTGCGCGAGTTCGCCTACATCCGCGGCGGGGTCTCGCGGCTCGTCGAGAGCCTTCTTGGCCGCGCCTGTCAGGCAGGGGCGCGCCTTATCACTGGCGCCGCGGTCGAGGCCATCGAGGGAACCGCGACGGGCGTGTCGGCCATCGTGATTCGCGATGCGTCGGGGCGGGCTGAGCGGTTGCCTGCCGAGAGCGTTATTTCGACCATTCCCGTGACCGATCTCGCTGGCGCGCTCGAACCGCTCGCGTTGGATCCAAAGGCTGGCGCGGCGGCGCGGTCGCTCACTTACTTGGGAATGATGCTCGTCGCTCTCGTCGTCCGGCGACCGCAAGTCACGCCAAACACTTGGCTCTACTTCCCCGAGGAACACCTCGTGTTCAACCGCGCTTACGAGCCGCGCAATTTCGATCCCGGCATGGCCCCGTCCGACCGGACCATGGCCGTCTTCGAGGTCACGGCGCGTTGGGACAGCGATCTATGGAATTCGTCGGACAGCGATATTGCCAAGCGTGTGATAACTGACGCCTGCTCCAC
>NKPT01000196.1 GCA_002254845.1 Chloracidobacterium sp. CP2_5A
CGGCTCAGGCGGCGCGGGCGCGCATCGCGGCGGAGACGGCGCCATTCGTGAGCTGACCTTTCTCAAGCGCATGTCGCTGGCCGTGCTCAGCCAACATCGAGTCGAACAACCATATGGAATGAACGGCGGCAAACCCGGCGCGTGCGGACGGCAGCACATCGCTCGCGCCAACGGAACTTTGGTGAAGTTGAAATCAATTGATGGGACGACTGTTGAGCCGGGCGATCGGCTGTTCCTTGAAACTCCCGGCGGTGGAGGCTTCGGCAAAACCTAGGGGTCGTTGCCCCCTGCGGCCGCTGCGCTGACAGCGGTTGCCTGAGTCTTGCGGACATGCGCGGCGACAACGTCTGAACCGATTGCATCGCGAAGCGTTTCCAGCCAGGTATTGGAAAGCTGTTGCCGCTTGAGCAACTTAGGTTCCAGCGCAGGCGC
>NKPT01000225.1 GCA_002254845.1 Chloracidobacterium sp. CP2_5A
GCCAGCGCGCCAGGTCGTCGGCGGCCAGTTCGTCATCCTCGTTATCCAAATCATCCAATGTCAGGCGCGGCGCCGGCGTAGGCGCAGGGATGGGATTAGGCGGCGCGCCGATCACCTCGACCTGCGCCGCCGGCTCGCCGGCCCAATTCAGGCTGGCCACCGCGCCGGCCAGCACATCAGATGCCCCCATGTCAGCGGCGCGCCCTAACGCGCGCCACAGGCACATTTGCTCTGGGTACTGCCGCCATTGCGGGTTGCGCAACAGGCCGGCGCGTTCCGCATCAGCCAACGTCCACTCCGCATCATAGGACGCGCCGTTGTTGCGTGTGATGGTGGCGCGATAGCCTGTAAATTGCCCGTTGCCATCTGTCAGCCGTTCCAACTCGACTGACCGGA
>NKPT01000140.1 GCA_002254845.1 Chloracidobacterium sp. CP2_5A
CGCCGGGAGGCGCAGGCCGCGGCCGCCGCGCTGGGCGCGGAGGTCTTTTTCGGAACCTGGAAGGACGGCGAGCTGCCCGCGACGGAAGAAGCCGCGCGCTGGGTGGCGGCGCGCATCCGCGAATTTGCGCCCTCGGTTGTGTTCACTCATCCCCGCCACTCGATCCACAAGGATCATGCCGCGGCGCACCGCATTGTCCGCGACGCCCTGCTCTATGCCGCCATCGGCGGCGTGCGCACCGTGCGCGGCGTCTATTACGCGGAGAACTGGGAGGACGCCGAGGGTTTTCAGCCTTACGCCTATTTCGCTCTGGACGAGCAGGACGTTGAGGCGTGGCGCAAGGCCGCGATGGCGTACGAATTCACGCGCGCGCCGTTTTCGGGATTCGATTACATCCGGTATTATGAGGGGCTGCTGCGCGTCCGCGGCGCCGAGGCGCGCCGTCCGTTCGCCTCCGCCTGCGATGCCGAGCCTTCCTCCAAACGCCGCGTTTTCGATCAGATTCCCTAGATC
>NKPT01000061.1 GCA_002254845.1 Chloracidobacterium sp. CP2_5A
CAGCGATTTGGTCGTCAAGTTGCGCTCGCCTGAAGGCAAGGAGGTGACGCTGCGCAACCGCGAAGGCGGGCGCGGCACCGGGACGGTGAGCTTCACGGCTAACCCGGCCGATTTCAACGGCGTTGCCGCTAAGGGCGACTGGACGCTCATCGTCGAGGACCGCGAGCGGGCCGACGTCGGCACGCTGCGCAGCTGGTCTTTGTCCGTGACGGGCACGGATCGGACGCCGCCGCCGGCGCCGCCGCGCCCGACGCCGCCGCCTGACAACAGCCCGCTCCTGCTCGGCAATCCGTCGAACGCCACGTCGGACGTTCGCAACGAGAACAACTACCTCATCGTTCGCGATCAGTTCACGGCCTCCTACAGCCGCGCCGACGCCAAGCCCAACTGGGTCGCCTGGCATACCGACCAGTCGCATCTAGGGCGCGAGGGCCGCGGTAAATTCGACGAAAACAGCACGGACAACCAGCTTCCCGAAGGCTGGCGGCGCGTGACGACGTTTGACTACACGGGCAGCGGGTATGACCGCGGCCATCACCTGCCGAGCGCCGACCGAACGGCCAGCCGTCCGATAAACGACGGCACGTTCCTGATGACGAACGTGATACCGCAAGCGCCGGACAACAATCAGGGGCCCTGGGAGCGCATGGAGCGATATGTCCGCGACCAGATTCGCCAAAATGACATGGAAGCCTACACCGTCATGGGGAGTTACGGCGAAATCGGGCGCATTCCGGGCCAGGGCGGCGACGCCAACATCGCCATTCCCGACCGCGTCTGGAAGGTGGTCGTGCTCATTCCGCGCGGCGACAACGACCTTGCGCGCATCAACCGAGAGACGCAAGTTATCGCGGTGGACATGCCCAACCGGCAGGGCATTCGCAACGATAACTGGGAAAACTACCGCGTCTCCGTGGCCGACATCGAGCGCTCGACCGGCCACCGGTTCTTCGCCAACTTGCCGCCCGAAGTCCAGGCGGCGCTCCGCGAGAAAGGACGCTAGCCGGCGGCAACGCGGCGACTCGCAGCCCTGCCGGCGAAGACCTTCGCCAGCAGGGCTTTCCTCGCCCGCTTTCCGCGGCGTATCGGTTGCCGAGGGCGGCGAGTCTCCCTGCGCGCGCCGACGGTCGAAGGCGCGCTAGTCCGGCGCGGCGGTCGCTTCCGGGGGCGCGGCTGACTTTCGCGCGCCCGCGACCACGGCGTAGAGGCTTGGCAGCGCCAGCAGCGTCAGCGCCAGCGCCGAAAACAAGCCGCCCACGACGACGGTTGCCAGCGGGCGCTGCACGTCTGAGCCAATCCCGACGGCGCGCGCGGCGGGAATCATCCCCAGCAGCGCCACGATGAGCATCATAAGGACGGGGCGCATCTGGTTGCGCGCGCCGGCGAAAATCGCCTCATCCAGCGGCAGCCCCTCGATTTCGCGCAGGCGATTGATTTCCGACACGACGAGCACGCCGCTCATCACCGCCACGCCGAAAAGCGAAATGAACCCGACTGCCGCCGAGACGCTGAGGTTGATGTCGCGCAGCCACAGCGCGACCAGCCCGCCGACCAGCGCGAACGGAACGCTCGCCAGCACGACGAGCGCGTCGCGCGCCCGGCCGAACGTCAGAAACAGCAAGCCAAAAATGATCGCTAGCGTTACTGGCAGCACGATGGCGAGCCTTGCGCGCGCGCGCGTCAGGTTTTCGAACTGCCCGCCCCACTCGACCGTATAGCCTTCGGGCAAGGCGATATGTTTGGCAAAGGCCTGCTGCGCTTCGCTGACAAACCCGCCTTGGTCGCGCCCGCGAATGTTCGTCCGCACCGTAATCTGGCGCTGATTTTCGCGCCGGGCGATGATGGTTGCGCCTTCCACCACGGCGATGTCCGCCAATTGCGCCAGCGGCACGCGCGCGCCGGCGCTCGTTGGCACGAGGAGCTTGCCAATGGTCGCCACATTGGCGTAAGCGTCAGGCGTATAGCGCGCAACAATGTCAAATCGGCGCTCGCCCTCGAACACGACGCCGACCGGTCGGCCGCCAATGGCGAGTTCAATCAAATCCTGCACATCGGCGACGTTGACGCCATAGCGCGCCACCTCTTCGCGATTGACGCGCAGGCGCAGTTGGGGCTGGTCAGCCTCCTGCTCGATGGAGCTATCCGCCGCGCCGGGAATTTGCCGAATCACGCCCAGCGCCTCTTTTGCCAGCTCGCGCAGCCGCTTGAGGTCGGGGCCGCGAATGATGACAGCCAAATCGGCGCTGGAGCCAGTCGCCATCTCGGTCGAGGTGTCAATGATCGGCTGCGTGAAGTTAAAGGTCGCGCCGGGAATGGACGCTTCCAGCCGCCGCGCCATCTCGGCCACCAGTTGCGCCTTGGCTCGCCCCGACTTCCACGTTTCATACGGATGCAAATTCAGCAGTAGCTCGTTGCGGTTCGGGCCGAAGGGGTCGGTGCCGTCGTCGTTGCGGCCGCTTTGCGAAATGACCAGCGACACTTCGGGGAACTCCCGAATGATGGCGCGCATGCGGCTCGCGGCGCGGGCTGATTCCGCCAGCGAAATGCCGGGCGGCAAGTTGGCGCGAATCCAGATGACGCCCTCATCCAGTTGCGGAAGGAACTCCGTCCCAAGGCGGGCGCCAATCCCAAGCCCGCCCGCCGTCACCGCCGCCGCCGCGACGGCCACGGTCAGGCGCGGACGGGACAGCGTCGCTTTGAGCGCCACAGCGTAGCCGCGCCGCAGCCATTCGACCGCCGGGTTTTCCCAGGCGCGCGCGCCGCGCGCGAGCCAGTAGCTCGCCAACACGGGCGTCAGCGTCAGCGACAGAATGAGCGCCCCCAGCAGCGCGCTGCAGACGGTGAAGGCCATGGGTCCAAAAAGCCGATACTCTACCCGCTCCATGGTGAACAGCGGCAAATAGGCGCAAATCAAAATCGCCAGCGAGAAAAAGACCGGCCGCTCAATATCGAGCGCGGCGCGACGCACCGTTTCAAGGACGCTCCGCCGCTGATTGGCGTCGCTCGCGAGCCGGTGCACGATGTGTTCAACCACGACGAGGGTGCCGTCCACGATGATGCCGAAGTCGAGCGCCCCCAGGCTGAGCAAGTTGGCCGGGATGCCAGCCAGTTTCAGGCAAATAAACGCGAACAGCAGCGACAGCGGAATCGTCACGGCCGTCAGGAGCGCCGCCCGGACATCCCCCAGAAAGAAAAACAGCACGAGCGTAACGATGATGAGACCTTCGATAAGCGTCCGCGACACGGTTTGCAGCGTGTTGGAGATAAGCTCGCTCCGGTCGTAGATCGTGACGAGTTGCGCGCCCTGCGGGGCGAGCTGCGCGTTGAGTTCGGCGATGGCCTCCTTGAGGGCCGCCAGCGTGTCGCTCGGATTTTCCCACCGGCGCAGCAAAATGATGCCTTCGACGCCGCCCGATACGTCGTCATAGCCAAAGATGCCGGTCTGAAGCGCCGGCGCGACGCTCACCTGGGCCACATCGCGGACAAAAATCGGCACCCCGTCAAACGCGCCGATGACAATGCGCTCGATGTCCTGCCGCGAGCGCGCGAGCCCGACGCCGCGGACAACCAGGCTTTGCTGCTGGTTATCCACAATGCCGCCGCCCGCGTTGCGATTGTTAGCGCTGACAGCATCGGCGACTTGCTTGGCCGTGAGGGCGAACTTTTCAAGCTTGAGCGGGTCGAGTTCCACGCGGTAGGTCTTAACCAGCCCGCCGAAGGTCGCCACATCCGCCACGCCCGGCGTTTGCAGCAGGCGCGGCAACACGACCCAGTCCTGAAGCTCGCGCAGCTTCATTTCTGAAAGCTGCGCGCCATCCAGCCGGTAGCGATACATCTCGCCAATGCCTGACGTGAGCGGCCCTAGCTCCGGCTGAACCCCTTCCGGCAGCTCGGCGTCGCGCAGCCGCTCCAGCGCGAGCTGCCGGGCGAAGTAGTCATCCACGCCGTCTTCAAAGGTCAGCTCGACGACCGACAGGCCGAAAATTGTCCGCGACCGCCGCCCGATCACTTTCGGCGTGTTGTTGAGCGCGCGCTCGATGGGGATGGTGACCTGCCGCTCCACCTCCTCGGCGGCGTTGCCTGGAAACTGCGCGATGACGACCACGCCGGTGTCGGAAATGTCCGGATAGGCTTCGACCTTGAGATGTTGAAACGCCCAGACGCCCGCGCCAATAAGCAACAGCGCCGCTGCCAGCGCCGCCGGGCGGTAGCGCAACGCCAGATTCGGAAGCTCGATCATGAATGACGCCTCGCTGCGGGCGGAAAGTTAGTTGCGATAAAGCAGCATCGTGCCGCCCACGACGACGCGCTCGTTGGCGGCGAGCCCGTCAAGAATCGCCACGCGGTCGGCGGTGACGACGCCCACCCGGACGGGGCGCCAATCAAACTTGCCCGGCTCGCGCTCCACGAAAACGCCCGTGACGCCCTCGCGCTCCACAACGGCCGCTCTCGGCACGACGGGCAGCGGCGTCGGCTCGTCAGAAAGCCGCAGCCGGGCGAACATGTCGGGCCGCAGGCGCTGCGCGCCAGCCGTTAGCTCGACAATGACGCGCGCCGCGCGGGTTTGCGGGTCAATCGCGTCCGCGATGCGGACGACGCGCCCGACGAAACGCTGATCGGGGAAGGCCGTGAGTTCAACGTCCACCCGCTCGCCGACCTGGACGAGATAGAGGCTGGCTTCCGGGACGTTGGCTGTCACCACCAGGCGGCTCAGGTCGGCGACGGTCATCAGCGACACGGACGTGTCGGTACGGTATTCGCCCGGAACGACGGCCAGCTCCATCACCTTGCCGTTCAGCGGCGCGCGAACCGTGACCCGCTGCTCGCGCCCGGCCGGGTCTAACCCAAGGGTTTCAAGCCGACGGCGAACCTGCTCCCGTCCGGCTTCGGCCTGCGCGACGACCGCCTGCGCCTGCTCGACCGCCGCCCGCGCCTGTACCGCGACGTTGTCGGCGGCGAGCACTTCCTTCTTCGCGATGGCGCGGTGTTCGTAGAGGTCTTTCGCGCGCTCGGCGTCCTGCTCGGCCTTGGCGAGCGCGGCTTCGGCCTGCGCCAGTCCGGCGCGGGACTGGACGAGCGCGGCCTCGGCCTGGCGCAACGCGCCGACGGCTTCGGCTACGTCGGGGCTTTCCAGCGTGACCAGCGGCTGCCCGGCGCGCACCGCGTCGCCAACGCGCACTCGCACATCCGTGATGCGGCCCGGCAGCGGGAGCATGACGCGCGCAACGCGATTTGGGTCAAGCTCGACCTTGCCGGGGGCCACCACTTCGTCGCGCGGCACGGGCGAGAGGGCGACTGGCTCGACGCGCACTTCGCGCAGCCATTCGGCGGCCTTGTCCGGGGCGGCGGCCGGCGGCGCGGGCGTCTGTTTTTGGCAGCCAGGGGCGACCAGGCACAGCCCGATGGTCGGCCAGAGCGCGCAGCGCTTACTCATCATGGGAGTTCCTCCGCGGACAGACGGTCGAGCGTGAAGCGCAGCCGCGCATATTCCGCTCGCGCGTCTATGTAGCCCTGCATGGTTTCATTGTAGGTGCGCTGAGCATCGAGAAATTCTATAAAGCTTGCTTCGCCGCGCCGATAGGCGTATTCGGTGACTTCCAGCACGTCGCGGGCCTGTTCCAGAAGCCCGCCCTCAAAGCTGGACAGCGCCATATCGGCGGCGCGGCACTGCAGGTAGGAGGCTTCGAGTTCGGCGCGCAGCTCGCGCTCCAACGCGGCGATGCGGAGCTCGGCTTGTCGGAGCTCGGCTTGCGCGCGAGCGATGCCGCCCTGGTTGCGGTCGTAGATGGTCAGCGGGAGCGCCAGAAACAGCCCTAGCGAGTTCCCTGTCCCGGCAAGGCCCTGTTGGCGGCGGTACTCGACGCCAACGGTGTATTCAACCTTGCCCTGCGCGATTTGAAGCCTGAGGTCGGCTAGGCTGCGCGCTTGCTCGGCGCGGAGCGCGCGCAGGTCCGGACGCCGGTCCAAGGCCTTGGCGAGCAACGGGGACAGACTTGGCGGCAGCGTATCGCGGCGCATATCGCCGACGGCTTCAAAGGCGTCAAGCGTCTCGGCGCGGCCCATCAGGGCTTGCAGGCGGCTTTGAGCCACGCGCCAGCGGGCTTCCGCCTGCGTAACGGACTGCGCCAGTTGGATGGCTGAAACGCGCGTTCGGACGAGTTCAATCGGCGCCAGGTCGCCAGCGCGGACGCGAGCGGCGTTGATGGCGACGAGTTCTTCAAAAGTTTTCTGGTTTGCGCGCGCCAGCGCGAGGCTTTCCTTGGCGGCTTGAAGCTCGACAAAGGCTTGCTGGGCTTCGAGCGCCAGTTTTCGCATGGCGTCTTGAAGGCGGCACTCGGCGGCGGCGCGGGCGCATTCGGCGGCGGCAATGCGCGACCGACGCTTGCTTGGCCGCTCGATGACCCAGTCCACGCGAGCGGCATACTCCGGCGGGCCGGCGTTGTTGATGAGGTTATAGCCCGTGCCGAGCCAGTCGAGGTGGTCGCCGCCGATGCTCAACACCGGATTGAGACGCAGACGGGCGGTCAGGACTTCGGCTTCGGCGCGAGGAATCTCGTATCGTTCAGCGAGAAGGCTGAGGTTGCGCTGGAGCGTCTCCGCGACAGCTTGCTCAACTGTTACGGTCGCAGGGGCATGGGACTGGGCCTGCGTGGCGCGGGCGTTCCAAAGTAACACCGCGGCTATAACAATCGGCACGCAGCTAATGACCCGAGCAGGCAGCATAAATAAACACTTCACCGCAGAGGCGCGAGGCAGCGCGCTGTAAAAGCTACCTAGGCGGTCGCCGGCTAGAAGTAGTAAAGCATACAGTGAGCGTCGCGCGTAAGCTCAGAGCGACTTGGCTCTGTAGAATCGGCGCGTTCCGCAGCCAAGGGCGGCGCGGCCCTGGCGCGGCGTCCGTCCGGGCGCGTTGTGTAAGCCGGCGCATTGACGCAACGCGCTTCACTTTAGGTAGAGTCTGCGTCCATCGAGATTTTTCTGGCGACGCGAGAGGTTTTGCCTGTGAGACAGCTTTGTGTGATTGCCGGCTTGCTCTGGCTGAGCTTAGGAGGCGCGCCTTGGCTGGCGGCGCAGCGCGCCCAGGCTGCGCCGGACAGGCCGCCGGCGACAGACATCCCGGCCGCCGCGGAGCCAAGCTACCCCGACTTGGCGGCCAACGACGAGCCGACGCCGCGCATCAACGGCCCGCGCGTGGTCGGAACCACGCCCCGGCGCGAGTTCATCTACCGCATCCCGGCAACTGGCGCGCCGCCGCTAACCTATGCCGTGACAAACTTGCCGGCCGGGCTGACGCTCGACGCCGCGACCGGCGTCATTCGCGGCAAGGTCGAGAAGGAAGGCGCGACGCCGGTCGTCATCACCGTGCGGAATCGCTACGGCGCGGCGCGGGCGACCCTGCGCATCATCGCCGGAAAAAACAAGTTAGCGCTGACGCCCCCAATGGGCTGGAACTCATGGAATGTCTGGGGGACGACGGTTTCCGACGAAAAAATTCGCGCCGCGGCGGAGGCCCTTGAGCGAACCGGGCTGGCGGCCTGCGGGTATCGCTATGTTTGCGTTGACGACGGCTGGCAGGGGCGGCGCGGGCCAGACGGCGTTATGCAGCCCAACGAGCGCTTCCCCGACATGAAGGCGCTGGGCGACTTCCTGCATGCCAGGGGGCTGTTGTTTGGAATCTATACCTCGCCGGGGCCGTTCACGTGCGGCCGCTACGTTGGCAGTTGGCGGCGCGAAGAGGACGACGCGCGGCTTTACGCGAGCTGGGGCGCGGATTACCTCAAGCACGACTGGTGTTCCTATGAAGGCATCGCTCGCCAGAAAACGCCGGCGGCTCTGCAACAGCCGTACGCCGTGATGCGGGCGGCGCTCGACAAAACCGACCGCGATATTGTTTATGCCATCTGTCAATACGGCCTGGGCGAGGTCTGGACGTGGGCGCGCGACCCGGCGATTAGGGGCAATCTCTGGCGCACGACCGGCGACATTGAAGACACTTGGGCCAGCGTTTCCGAAATCGGGTTTCGCCATTCCCCGCTGGCGCTTTTCGCTGGACCCGGCGGCTGGAACGACCCGGACATGCTGGTGGTCGGCGCGGTTGGCTGGGGCGCGCAAACGCGCCCGACGCGCCTGACGCCGGATGAGCAAATCACGCACATGACGCTCTGGGCGCTGCTGGCCGCGCCGCTGATGCTGGGCTGCGACCTGACCCAACTCAACGAGTTTACGCGCCGCCTGCTCACGAACCCCGAAGTCATCGCGATTGACCAGGACGAGTTGGGCGAGGCGGCGACGCGCCGGGACGCGGCCGCCGATGGCACGGAAGTCTGGGCGCGCCCGCTGGCCGACGGGCGGCTGGCCGTTGGCTTGTTCAACCGCAGCGAGGACCGGCAGACGGTCACGGCCAAGTGGAGCGACCTGGGGCTGACGGGCCGCCACGCCGTCCGCGACGTGTGGCAGCGGCGCGACGTCGGCGCTTTCGACCGCCTGTTTGCGGCGCTCGTGCCGCCCCACGGCGCGCGGCTGGTGGTCATCGGGGGGCGGCGTCCGGCCGTTCCGCCGCGCCGCAAGGTCCCATCGCCCAGCCAGCCTTTGCCGAGTCAGTCCCCATAGGGCAGATCGCGCCGGAGGCGATGCCGGCTGTCCCGCCGCGCGGGTCGCCGCGGTAACGGGTTGACAAGCGTCTCCGTTATCATCCATGTTTTGTCTGTCATAACGGATGATTTGACAACCTGACGTGGCGATTTAGGCAACTTGCTCCACGCTAAAAACTGCTAAAACGCCGGTGGATTCCAACCGTGAACGCCCCGCGCGATTTGGGCAAAACGCGCGGGGCGAGCGTTTTCTAGGCTGCTTTTGGGCTGCGCAGGTCACTTCACGGAGGATGCCCCCGATGTCGGACTACCGCTTCGATACGCTCGCCATTCACGGCGGCTACGCGCCGGACGCCACGACCAAGGCCCGCGCGGTGCCGATTTACCAGACCACGTCCTATCAGTTTGACGACGCCGACCATGCCGCGCGGCTGTTTGCGCTCAGGGAGTTCGGGAACATCTACACGCGGCTGATGAACCCAACGACCGATGTGTTCGAGAAGCGCATCGCGGCGCTCGAGGGCGGCGTCGCGGCGCTGGCGACCGCGTCGGGCCAAGCGGCGGAAACCCTGGCGATTACGACCATCGCCAGCGCCGGCGACAACATCGTTTCGACGAACTCGCTCTACGGCGGCACCTACAACCTGTTTCGCTACACGCTCCCAAAGCTGGGCATCGCCGTGAGATTTGCCGACGCCGACGACTTCGCCGGCATCGAGCGGCTCATTGACGAGCGCACGAAAGGGATTTACTCCGAAACGCTGGGCAACCCGAACCTGCTCGTGACCGACATCGAGCGGCTGGCCGACATCGCCCATCGCCATGGGCTGCCGCTCATCATTGACAACACGGCCGCGTCGCCGGCGCTGTGCCGTCCAATCGCGCACGGCGCGAACATCGTCATTGAAAGCGCGACGAAGTTCATCGGCGGCCACGGCACGAGCATCGGCGGCGTCATCGTTGACGGAGGCAACTTCGACTGGAAGGCGTCGGGCCGCTTCCCGGACTTCGCGACGCCTGACCCGTCCTATCACGGCGTCGTTTACGCGGAGGACTTTGGCAATCTCGCGTTCATCATCAAGGCGCGGGTGCAGGGGCTACGCGACACGGGCGCGGCGCTGTCGCCGTTCAACGCCTTTTTGCTGGCGCAGGGGGCGGAAACGCTGTCGCTGCGCATGGCGCGGCATTCCGAGAACGCGCTTGCCGTGGCGAAGTTTCTCAAGGCTTGCCCGCAAGCGGCTTGGGTTAACTACCCGGGGCTAGCGGAAGGCGAGCAAAAGGCGCGGGTTGAAAAATATCTGCCCAACGGGTCCGGCGCGCTCGTGACCTTTGGCATCCAGGGCGGCTACGAAGCCGGGAAGCGGTTCATGAACTCGGTCAAGCTGTTTAGCTTGCTGGCCAACATTGGCGACGCCAAGTCGCTGGTCATCCACCCGGCTTCCACGACGCACTCGCAGCTTTCGGAGGCGGAGCAGGCGGCGACCGGCGTCACGCCGGAGCTGATTCGGCTCTCCGTCGGCATCGAGGACATCCGCGACATCATCGCCGATCTCGAAAACGGCTTGCGCGGCGCGGTCGTTTCCGAAGCGGCGGCGCAGGCGGCCA
>NKPT01000120.1 GCA_002254845.1 Chloracidobacterium sp. CP2_5A
GAATATACCAGTCGGGGCAGCGCCAGCCGCCGCCATCGAAGGTCAAGCCGAGCTGCTCGGCGGTCTCGAAAGCGAGCGTTTTCATGCTCTCCTTGCCTGGAATTCCGCGCGCGCCCCGGTCAAGTTGAATCCCGCGCCGTTTGGCGAATTCGGCGGCGACCACTTTAGTCTCGTCGTAGCTGCCGGAGACCTTGACGATCTCCGCGCCGTAAAGCGCCGCTTCGCGCATTTTTTCAGCCAGCACCAGGCTGGTCAGGAACAGCCACAGCTTGATCCCTGCGCGGGCGCAGTAGGCAGCGTAGGCGACAGCGGCGTTGCCGGTGGAGGCGAGGACGACTTCTTTGATGCCCATCCGCTGAAGCGCCGTCACCGTCAGTGCCGCCTGCCGATCCTTGAACGATCCGGTAGGGTTGCGCCGCTCATCCTTGACGTAGATGTGGGGGTGTTCGTAAAGCTGTTCGTACTGCGTCAGTCTGATCAACGGCGTGCCGCCCTCATTGAACTGCGCGTCTGATACGGGCGGCTCAACTGGCAGGAGTTCGGCATAACGCCAGAGCGTCCGCTCA
>NKPT01000174.1 GCA_002254845.1 Chloracidobacterium sp. CP2_5A
GAATAGGACCGCTGCCGAGCGACGTGAGGACATTCTCGCTCACAACTGTCTGCATGGTGGCGGCGAGCAGCGTGCC
The DNA here is from genome assembly GCA_002254845.1 of Chloracidobacterium sp. CP2_5A. Taxonomy (GTDB): domain Bacteria; phylum Acidobacteriota; class Blastocatellia; order Chloracidobacteriales; family Chloracidobacteriaceae; genus Chloracidobacterium. Next base: position 77 of record NKPT01000174.1, read on the forward strand.
GATGATCAGGTAGCGCCCCATATCGAAAAAGTCGCGGTTCGCGGAGCGAATGGCGATTCGCAAGCCAGCTAACAGGGTTGGGCGTGCAGGGAGCATGACGCCGCTGTTTGTCAGCGGGATGAACGCCCCATCGCGGCGAGTCGGCGCGCCTGACCCGCCCATGACCGGGGCGAGCGAAGTCGGACGCAGCACATCCTGTGGTCGGGCGGCGAAGGCAAAGACCATGCCAACGGCTGCGGCGATCAGGATGGTCAGCGCGAAGCGCCCCACGAGGACGGGTCCCGCGCCAAAAGCGACATACGTGCTGGCGAGGACGATGGGGTTGACGACCGGCGCGGCGAGCAGAAATGCCACGCCGACGGACATCGGCAAGCCCTTCATGTAC
>NKPT01000204.1 GCA_002254845.1 Chloracidobacterium sp. CP2_5A
ACGCTTCGGCCAGCAAGCGGTTGAAAATGTGCGGGGCGCTCCAGGCGCCCCGCGTTTTTTCTTCGGGGACAGCGGGCCGCGCCCGGCAAAGGGGCAGAGACGTGTTTGAGAATGAAATAGGTTGCGGGCATGGACCGGAACCGTCTCAATCCCGGATGGCGGCTCCCGCATCCGAAGTAAGGAACACTTCAGCTTTGTCCGCGTATTAAGGAACAGCATGCAGGAAGGATTTTCCGCGTCCCGGGCGGCGGTGGCCGCCGTTACACTCGTCACGTTCTTGCACGGTTTGCCGTCATCAGCCTTTGCGCAGTCCGCAGCGAGGCTGGAGCCGCCGAAAGGCGGCTGGGGCGCGCTGACCCGGCCCTATCAGGCGCGGTCGGCGCCGCCAATCCAGCTCGTCAACTCTCCGCGCCTCGAGTC
>NKPT01000108.1 GCA_002254845.1 Chloracidobacterium sp. CP2_5A
CTCCTTAGCCAGCAGGATTATGATTCCGGCGATCTTAGCGCTGGCGCGACGATTGGCGCGGCGCGCGCCACGCCAGCGCTCGGGCCGGCATGGGGCGCCGTCGATGTGCCCTACCCATTTTATCAGGGCGTCACGTGGCAGGTCTGACCCGGCTGCCCGACTGGGAGGAGCGGCTGTTGCGGCTCATTGAGGCGTCGTGCGCTCGTCCCTACGAGCTCGGTGAGTGGGACTGCGCGCAGTTTGCCGGCGCGGCGGTCGAGGCGGTTACGGGCGTCAATCCCGCCGCGCGGTATCTCGGTCGCTACCGGACTGCGGCGAGCGGTCTCAGGCTGGCGCGTGCGGGCCGGGGCGGGATCGTCGCGGCGGTCACTCGCGCGCTCGGTGATCCGGTCGCGCCGCTCCGGCTGCGGCGGGGTGATCTCTGTCTTCACGGTTCCGCCGTCGGGTGCGTCTGGGCTGGCGGCGGGCTTTTCGTCGGGCAGGATGGCGCGCGCGATGGTCTCGTCCTCATCGCGCTCGACGAGTGCTCCTCTGGCTGGCGGGTCGGATGAGCAAGGTCCTCCGCGCCTTTGCGATCGTCGGCGCCTTTTTCATTCCTGGCGTCGGGCCGGCGCTCGCTC
>NKPT01000250.1 GCA_002254845.1 Chloracidobacterium sp. CP2_5A
CGCGTAACTGGCGGATGGTTTCGATTTCAATTTCGGGATCCAGCACGCCGCCTTTCAGTTTGATTTCGCGGAAGCCATATTGCGCAATCATCTGGCGGCACTGGCGGACAATGGATTCGGGCGAGAGGCATTCGCCGTATTCATCCTCGCGTGCATCAGCGCCTTCGCCTCCGCCGCCGGCGTGCTTGTAGAAGAGATAGGCGGAAAAAGGCGCCGCATCGCGGGCGCGTCCGCCGAGCAGATCGCAGACGGGCTTGCCAATGGCTTTGCCGATGATGTCGAGGCAGGCGGCCTCGACGGCGGCGAAAGCGCGGCGCCGGGCGTCGTGGGGGTTTTCTCCGGGAACGAGCCACGTCTGCGAGCGGTCGCCTTCGGAC
>NKPT01000207.1 GCA_002254845.1 Chloracidobacterium sp. CP2_5A
GCCTAAGAGCAGCCCCACAACATCCGGCAGGATGGCGCCTTGGATGCGGTTGTAAGCAAAGACTTGGCCGCCGGGCCGCCGCCACGGCAAAAGGATGTACAGCGCCAGCGTCGCCAGCGCGATCAGGCCGGCCGCACGCCGGTGCGGGTGGACGATGCGCGCCGGCGCGTCGCTAAACTCGCCCGGCTTGAGCAGCGTCGCGCTGAGGAAGCGATCCGGTCCCGACCCGTCAAATTCCAGATAAACATGGGGCTTTTCCGGCCCGAGGGCGGTCGCCACGGGGGCCATTTGAGGCTCTGCAGCGTCAAAGAATAACCGATCCTGCAGATAGCCGCGGCTGATGCGCGCCTTGAGTTCCGCGTCGGCCACCGCGCCCGCAAGGAAGGCCGCCACCCGGTCGCGCCACGCCCGCCAC
>NKPT01000007.1 GCA_002254845.1 Chloracidobacterium sp. CP2_5A
GCGGACAGGTAGCGCGTCGCGATGTGAATCTCGCCGCGCGCCGGCTTTTCGCCGCCAGCCTCAATGGCATGCAGGGCGTTGTCAATTAGATTGACCAAGCACCGCTTGATCTGCTCAGCGTCCAGCAGGATCGGCGGCAGATTGCCGTCTAGGCGCGTCGTCAGTCGCACGTCGCCAAGGCGGTCGGCGTAGAGCACCGCCGCTCGCTCGACAATCTCATCGAGCGAGCCGGGGGCAAGTTGCGCATCCGGCAGCTTGGCGAAGCGCGAAAACTCATCCACCAGTCGCTGGAGCGTGATCACCTCGCCCAGAATGCTCGCGGCACACTCCTCGACCGTCGCTTGCAGGCGCGGCAGATGTCCGGCCTGACGCGCCACGTTACGCGCAATCCGCTCTGTGGAAAGCTGAATTGGCGTGAGCGGGTTCTTAATTTCGTGCGCCATGCGCCGGGCAACTTCGCTCCACACGGCGCTGCGCTGCGCTTGCACCATCGGCGAAATGTCATCCAGCATGACGACCACGCCGGTCGCCCGCCCTTCAGTATCCACAAGCGCGGTTCCCGTCAGCGCCACCTGCAGCGACGGACGCTCCGACAAGCGGATTTCGGTCTCCAGCGTTGTCTGCCGCGCCCAGCGGGCGCGCCGCAAAAGCCGTTCGAAGTCGCCTCGATTGGCGGGCGGAACGCGCTTCAGAAAGTCGTCCCCGACCGCGATGGACGCGCCCAGCATGTTGCAGGCGGCTGGGTTGACCGTTGTCACCCGGCCGTGCGCGTCAAGCGAGACAATGCCCGTGCACAGACTGCCCAGAATGGTCTCAATGTAGCGGCGGCGCTCATCAAGCTGCGCGCGATTGGCCCGCACCTGCTGCGCCATCGCATTGAAGGAATCCACCAGCGTGGCCAGCTCGTCATGAGCCTCGACTCGCACGACATAGTCGAGATTGCCCCGCGCCACAGCTTCTGTCGCTTCCGCCAGCGCCCGCAGCGGCACGACGACCACCCGCGCCGTCGTGACGGCGAACCACATCGCTCCAAACATCAGAAACAGGGTCACAAAGCCCAGAATGAGCAAGTAGTTGAGCTTGAGCGTCCGCGACTCGGCGATAAGCGTGGCGCGCTGGTTGGCGACGCGGGTCAGCTCCGCGATTTTCTGGTCGAGAATGGGCGGCATCGTTCGAATAACGACCAGCGCCCCGGCCTTGTCCTCGAGCGGGACGGCGGCGGCAATGAACGTGTTGAGGTCGCCTTCCAGGTGACTCGCGGGGAAAGGGTCGCTCGCGGCGCGCGAGCGCAGCTCGGCAATGAACGACGGCGGCAGCGCTGACCAGTCGCCGAAGGCGGCCTGAATCCGCCCCTGCTCATCCGTCCACTGACCGGCTTCAATCCCAAGCGCCTGGGCTTCCTCGGCAAAGACTCGCTCGGCTGATCTCCGCTCCAGCCTCGGCGCGGCGGGCAAGCGCGCCGAAGCGGCTTGCCGCTCGCGCGCCGCCAAGCGCCGGCTGACCGCCCGCCCGTCGTCGTGCAGCGAGCGCATTTCGCGCGTCAGGACTAACTGGCGTATGGCCACCGCCCCGTCGCGGTAGCGTTCCGCCGGAAGGTTGAACCACTTGTCGAGGCTGCGATTCAAAAGCCCATAAGCGAAGAAAAACAGCATCAGTAGGGGCAACGCCGAAACGACCATTGAGGCCGTGACGAGGCGCGTCTGAAACGACGTCCCCAACGTCCGCTGCCGTCTTTCCTGCTGTAACTTGACAACGTTGCGGATGAGGAGCGCCAGCAGGATGACGAGGGCCAGAAAGTTCAGCGCCGACAGCGCGTAAAGCAGCAATGTCCCCGAAACATTGCGTGGCGACAGAATCGGGAGCACATTGAACGCCGCCTGCCCAGCCAGCGCCCCGCAAAGGGCGATGACCGCGACGCCGAGCAACAGCGTTCGCGCGCGTCGCAGACGATAAGCGCGCAGCGACCGCGCCGCCGCCTGTGGGTCAACAATGCTCGCCGGACGCTCGGACGACATGGGAAACCTGCCACACAGCGCGAGATGCCTTGTTGTAGCATAGTCCGCGCGGGATACCGACTTGTTCCCTACGCTAGACCCGGCGCGAAACGCCATGCGCTCAGAACGGGACTTCATCCGCCGGCTTCAGCAAGCGGCGACCCGAAAGCGAGACGACATCCAGCTTGACCTTGGCGACGACGCCGCCATCGTGACGCCGCCGCCCGGACGCCACTTAGTCGTCATGAGCGACGCGCTGGTTGAGGACGTCCACTTTCGCCGGCGTTACGTCCCGGCGGAAGCTATCGGGCACAAGGCGCTCGCGGCGAGCCTTAGCGATTGCGCGGCCATGGGCGCGACGCCGCGCTATTGCCTGGCTTCGCTGGCCATTCCGCCCGACGCTCACGCGCTTGCCGAAAGGATTATCGCCGGACTCCTGGCGCTCGCCGACCGGACGCAAGTCGCGCTCGTCGGCGGCGACACGACCGCCAGCCCAGGGGGCTTGTTTATTGACGTGGCCCTCATCGGCGATATCGCTCCAGCTTGCGCCGTGACGCGCGCCGGCGCGCGACCTGACGACTTCGTGTTTGTAAGCGGAACGCTGGGGGCCGCCGCCGCCGCGCTGCGCGCCTTCGAGCGCAAGCTCCCGCCGGATCCGGCGGCGCAGGCGCGCTTTCTCTTCCCCGAGCCGCGGCTAAAGCTTGGGCAAGCCCTTGCCAAGCGCCAGCTTGCCTCCGCGATGATGGACATTAGCGATGGTCTTTCCACAGACATCGCCCGCTTATGCGAGGCGAGCCGGGTCGGGGCGGCGCTGGAAGCCGAGGCGATTCCGATCGCCCCGGCCGCGGCGGCCATCGCCGGAAGCCCCGAAGCGGCGCTGCATCTGGCGCTCGATGGCGGCGAAGACTACGAGCTGCTGTTCACGGTCGCGCCCAAGCAGGTTCCAGCCGTGCTGGAACTGCGCGAGCAACTCGCCGGAGAGGGCGTTCAGCTCGCCTGTATCGGCCGCGTTACGGAAGGCGCAGCCGTGATGCTGCGTCTCGCCGGCGCAACGCGCCCGTTGCAGCCCGGCGGCTACGATCACTTTATGCGATCACCTTAACGCCGAAGGGGCCGGGCTCGCCATCGCCGACAACTCGGCGTAATCCCCCTGCCAGTCGCGCCAGCGCAACGCCGCCACATCCCAAAACGGTCTGATGGAACGCCAATTCAGGCCTACTTTCGAGCCTTCGGCGTGGTTCCACACGACCGGCACTTCCAGCACGCGCGCGCCGCGCTTGCGGGCGAGATAGAGGATTTCCACATCAAAGGCGAAGCCCATCACCCTTTGCGCCTCGAAGATGGGGGCAAAAGCCTCCCGCCGGAACGCCTTGAGACCGCACTGGGTGTCGGCGTAGCGCAGCCCGGTGAGCAGTCGAACAAAGCGGTTGAAGGCTCGTCCCGCCAGCTCGCGCAGGGGCGACTGATGGACGTTAATTTGAGAGTCAGGCAAATCGCGCGAGCTGATGGCGGCGTCGCACTCGCCGCGCTGGATGGGCTCGAGCAGCTTTGGCATTTCGCTCAGCGGCGTCGAGAGGTCAGCGTCCGAAAACAGCGCGACCTCGCCGCGCGCTTTCAAGAAGCCATGCCGCACGCTGTAGCCCTTGCCCTGATTGCCGGGATTGGACAGCACCCGAAAGTCCATCCCGCCGCTTGCCAAGCGGGGACACAAGTCGCGCAGGATCGCCGCGGTCGCGTCGGTTGAGCCGTCGTCCACCACGATGACCTCGACGCCGCCAGGAAAGCTCCGAAAGTAGGCGCCGACGCTCTCCAGCGTCGGCGCGATGCGTCCAGCTTCATTGTAAGCCGGAATGATCAGGCTCAAGTCGGGCGGCTGGTTCATGCGATGGTCACTTCCGGCGCGAGATAGACATCCTGGATGAGGTTGAGCAGCTTGACGCCCTCCGCCAGCGGGCGCTGGAAGGCCTTGCGACCCGAAATTAGCCCCATCCCGCCAGCGCGCTTATTGATGACGGCCGTGCGAACGGCCTCCGCAAAGTCGTTGTCCCCCGACGCGCCGCCGCTGTTAATCAAGCCGGCCCGCCCCATGTAGCAATTCGCCACCTGGTAGCGCGTCCACTCGATCGGGTGATCGGTCGCCAGCTCGGCATAGACCTTCTTGTGCGTCTTGCCAAACTTGAGCGCCTCGTATCCGCCATTATTTTCCGGCAGCTTTTGCTTGATGATGTCCGCCTGGAGCGTCACGCCAAGATGATTCGCCTGCCCCGTCAGGTCAGCCGCCAAGTGATAGTCTTTCTCCGGCGTCTTGAACGCCGAGTTGCGCGTGTAACACCACAAAATCGTCGCCATGCCCAGCTCATGCGCCGCCTGGAACGCTTCCGAGACTTCCTGAATCTGCCGCCCTGACTCCGGCGAGCCGAAATAAATAGTCGCGCCCACCGCCACCGCGCCTAAGTTCCAGGCCTGCTCGATGCGCCCGAACATGACTTGGTCATACTTGTTCGGGTAGGAAAGGAACTCGTTGTGGTTGATTTTGACGATGAAGGGAATCTTGTGGGCGTACTTCCGCGCCGCGAAGCCAAGCGCTCCAAACGTCGTCGCCACAGCGTTGCAGCCGCCCTCGATGGCAAGCTTCACAATGTTCTCGCCGTCAAAGTAAATAGGGTTTGGCGCAAATGACGCGCCGGCGCTATGCTCAATGCCCTGATCAACCGGCAGGATGGACATGTAGCCCGTCCCGGCCAGTCGGCCGTGACTTAGAAGTTGCTGTAAGCTGCGCAGCGTTTGGGGCGAGCGATCCGACAGGGCGAAAATCCGATCCACAAAGTCCGGGCCAGGCAAATGCAGCTGTTCCGCCGCAATCCCTTTGGCGCGATAGGTCAGCAGGGACTCGGCTTCATCGCCAAGCAGGCGTTCGATTTCGGCAATCATGACAGAAAGACCTCCGGGCAAGAGTGATAAGCAAGGCAAGCGAAAAACTATAAGCTCAAGTTTGTACCACAAGTGCTATGCTCACGCGCACGACCGACAAGCCAAGCGCCGAAGTCCTTCCTGAGGCTGGCGGCGGGCAGGGAAGTCCACAAACTAGCCATAACGACCTGACTATGACCATGACAGACGCCACAACAACGAATCCCCCGGCGACAACCACGCCGCCAACTCCAGCGGCGATGCAGTCGCGGCCGGTTATCCTGCTCGTGGATGACGACCCGACGATTCGCCTAACCGTAGGCGCCTACCTGAGCGGGCAGAACTTCACGGTTCTGGAAGCGGCTACCGCTCGCGAGGCGCTTGAAATGGTATCGCGGCAGCGCCCGCAGGCAATCATCCTCGATGTCGTTATGCCTGATCTGGACGGGCTGCAAACCTGCCTTCAGATACGCGAGTGCGGCGTGCAAGCGCCGATCCTGTTTCTCTCGACGGATAGCCAACTGGAAACCCGCCTGCGCGGCTTCGCCTATGGCGGCGACGACTACCTCACCAAGCCGTTCAACATGCTGGAGCTTGGGGCGCGAATCCAGGCCATCCTGCGTCGGCATGCCTATGTGCCGGACATCGAGGAAATCCTGGTGCGCGGCGACCTCTCGATTGATGTCATTCGCCGGCGCGTGATTCGCAACGGCAAGCCCATTGACTTGACGCCGACGGAGTTTCGCATCCTGCTGACCATGGCGCGCCGCCCCGGACAAGTCTTCTCCCGCGACCGACTGCTCGACGAGCTTCAGGATGAGGAAGGCTACCTGCGCAACGTTGACCCGCACATCGCGCGGCTGCGGGCGAAGATTGAGCCGACGCCGAGCCGACCAATCTACGTGCAGACGGTTTGGGGAGAGGGCTACAAGTTCGAGTACCCCAAGCTCCACCAAAGCTGAAGCGCGGGCGAGCCGAGCCATGCGCTTGCTTCACACGTCGGATTGGCACCTTGGCGCGACGTTAGGGGTCGTTTCACGCGACGCCGAGCATGAGCGCTTTTTGAAATGGCTGCTCGGCATCCTCGCCAGCGAGCGCGTGGACGCGCTGCTGATCGCCGGCGACATTTTTGACGCGGCGAGCCCGCCGGCGACGGCGCAGCGGCTCTACTATGACTTCCTAGCCCAGTGTCACGCCCAGTTGCCCAAGCTGGATGTGGTCATTATCGGCGGCAACCATGATTCAGCCGGGCGACTCGACGCGCCGGCCGACTTGCTCAACGCCTTCCGAGTCCGCGTCATTGGCGGCGTGCCGCGCCAGGCGAGCAAAAGCCTCGACCTCGATCGGCTGCTGGTTCCGCTGACCGACGCCAATGGCGAAACCGCCGCTTGGTGCGTCGCCATGCCCTTCATTCGCCCTTTCGACGTCAGCGCGTCAGAAAGCTTTATTCAGGGCGTGACGGCGCTCTACGCCGAATGCTTTGACGCTGCCGATAGAAAGCGCCAACCAGGGCAGGCGCTGGTTGCGATGGGTCACGCCTTCATGGTCGGTGGCGCGGTCTCCGACACCGAGCGGTCCATCCAGCGGGGCAACTTGGACGCGCTGCCAGTCGAGCTGTTTCGCGACGATGTCGCCTACGTCGCCCTTGGCCACCTGCACAAGGCCCAAGTCGTCGCTGGGCGCGAATGCATCCGCTACAGCGGCTCGCCGCTGCCGCTTTCCCTGACTGAACGCAACTACCGGCATCAAGTCGTTGTGGTTGACCTTGACGGCGAGCGTATCGCTGGCGTTACGCCACTGAGCGTCCCGCGCGCGCGTCATCTGCAACGCATCCCCGAACAGGGAGCCGCCTTGCTCCAAGACGCGCTGAACGCCCTTCGGCAGCTTCCCGACCAAGCGGATGATCAAAACCGGCTGCCGCCGCTCGTGGCAGTCCACGTGCAACTTAACCAGCCGCAGCCGACGCTGAAAGCGGACATTGACAGCGCGGCGGAGGGCAAATGGGCGGAAATCATCGCCATTCAGGCGACCTACCCGCAGCAGGACGGCGCCCCGCTCGCCGCCGCGCTCAATCAAAACTTGCCCGACAGACAGCCAAGCGACGTTTTTCGTCAATGCTATCAGGCAAAGTACGACGGCGAGCCGCCGCCGTCGCTCCAAAAAGCTTTCGCGACACTGCTTGAGCAAGTCCAGCAGGAGCCTCCGCCGGAAACCCTGCCGTCGCCATGAAAATCCTCGCCATTCGCGGCCGGAATCTGGCCTCGCTGACGAATTTCGATGTGCCGCTGGCGAGCGGCCCGCTCGGTCGATCCGGACTGTTCGCCATTACAGGGCCAACCGGGGCGGGCAAAAGCGCGCTTCTCGACGCGATGTGTCTAGCGCTGTACGGCCGCCTGCCGCGCGTCAAGGGCGAGCGCGGCGGCTACCGCGTTCTCGACGGCGCTGCGCAAGACGCCCTGACCATCACCGACGTACGCCATATTCTCCAGCGCGGCGCGGCGGAAGCCTCCGCCGAAGTGGATTTTATCGGTTGTGACGGCAAAAAGTGGCGGGCGAAGTGGAGCGTCAGCCGCGCCCGCAAGCAACCGACGGCCAAACTCAAAGACGCGAAAACCGAGCTATTCGAGTTGCCGGATGTAACCCCTCGGACTCAGCCTGGGAGCGAAAGCACGCGCAAGCTTATTGTCGAGCAAGTCGGCTTGACCTACGAGCAGTTTTGCCGTTCGGTGTTGCTGGCGCAGGGCGAGTTTGCCGCGTTTCTCAAAGCCAATGCCGATGAACGGGCGCAAATCCTGGAAGCGTTGACCGACACGCAACTATACGCCCGGCTTTCCCAAGCCGCCCACCGGCGCGCGGACGAGAAAAAAAAAGCGCTCGCCGACCTGGAAGCCAAAGCCGGCGGTTTGCAGCCGCTTTCCGAAGCTGACCGCGCAGCGGTCGAGCGTGAGCAGAAAAACCTCGAACAGAAGCGCCGGCGCGCGAGAAGCGAGCGGGACGCCCGCGAAGAGGCGCGGCGGTGGCATGCCCGCCGCGACGAGCTTGAGTCCGACTTACAGCAGGCGAAAGCGCTTTACGACGCGAACCTTCAGACGCGTCAGAACGCCGATGCCGAAGCCCGCCGCCTGGCGCGACTAGAACAAGCTGAGGGCTTGCGCTCGGTCTATGAAGGGTGCCGCAAGGCGCGCGAGGCTCAGGACGAAGCTGACGAGCAGCGGAAGGAAGCCAAAGCGCGGCTTGCCGCGGCCGAAGCGGCGCTCGCGAAGGCGCAAGCGCAGGCGCAACAAGCCAACGAGCGGCGGCAGTCTGTGGAACGCGCGCGCGCCGCCAAACAGCCGGAGATCGAGGCGGCGCGCGCCCTTGATATTCGCATCGCGGAAGCCGCTAAACGGCGCTCGGAAGCCGAGCGTCGCCGCGACGAGTTAGCCCGTCAAGCGGATGAAGAACGGCGAAAACTGGAGGCGGCATCGCGTAAGAAGGTCGAAGTTGATGAAGAAATCACGGGGATTGATCAGTGGCTCGCAGACAACGCGCATCTGAAAACGCTTGTTGAGTGGCGGAAGCTGTGGGAGCGCGAAATCCTAGCCTACGTTGAGGCCAACCAGGAAATCGCCCGTCTCTCCGACGAAGAGGCGCGGCTCCGCGACGCCATCAGCGCCCTTGCCAACAACCTTGAGCAAGCGCGGCAGTCCGCTCAAGACCTAGACGCGCGACTTGCGACAGCCAAGTCGGCGCTGGAGTCTGCGGCGCGGACATTTGACGCGCTGCATGCGGCGCAATCGCCCCTCGCCCGACAGGAAGCCCGGCGTCAGCTTGACGAGCGGCGAAAGATGCTCGAAGCCCTCGCTCGCCTGCGCGAGGAAGCCGTCAACGCCGAGGCCGCCCGCGCCAACGCCGAAAAGGCGGTTTCCGATGCGCAGGACGACTGCGCCAACTTTGAACAACGGCGCGACGAGCTGCTGAGCAACCGCCCGGCGCTCGAAGCGGCGAAACAGGCGCGCGAACAGGAGCTGCGGTTGGCGCAGGCGACCGAAGAGCTGGCCGCGCGCCGTCCCGACTTGCTCTTTCCCGGAAAAGCTTGCCCGCTGTGCGGCTCGACCGAGCACCCGGACGCCGCCAAGCCGGCGCCGCCAAGCGAAGTTGTGGCTCGCCTCACAGCCGAGCTGGCCGCCGCGCAGCGAGCGCTTGAAGCGCAAGATAAGGAAGCGCAACAGCTCGCAAGGGCAATAGACGTCGCAAAGAACAACGCCCATAAGGCGCATGAGCTCCTGGTCAAGGCCGAAGACCAAAGGCGGGCTCAAAACGAGCAATGGGCAGCGCGGCGACCGTCCGACTTTCCGGCGTCGCCCCTCGAAGCTTCGGCGCAAGCGAAGCTCAACGAAGCTTTGGCGCGCCTTGCCGCTGACCAAGAGCAGCTTGCGAAAGCTGAAGAGGCTCATGACGCGGCGCGCGACAAACGCGACCAAGCCCAAAGCCTTGTCAATCAGCTTGTCGAGAAGGCGCAGCAGGCGCAGGGCGAGATCAGCCGTCTTGAACATCAGCAGCTCCGTCTGGAAACAAAGCAAGCGCAGCTTCGCGAAAAGCGCGAGCTGCGCGCAACGCGTAGGGAGCAAGCGATTCGCGAGCTGGAGCCGTTTTTTTCGCGGCGCCCCGACTGGCGGGCGGAGTTGGACAAGGACGCCGGCGCTTTCCTCGAGGAAGCGCTGGCTTGGTCCAAGGCCTGGGAGGACACTGAGCAACGCAAGCAGTCAGCTCTTGAGCGCCACAACGACATCAGGCAAGAGCTGGCCAGACGGCAGGCAGCCAGCGAAAGCGCCAACACGTCCCTCGAGCAAGCCAAAGCCGACCTTGACGCCCGCGCCGCCGAGCTTGAGCGGCAACGCCAGGAGCGGGCCGCTCAGCTCGATGGAAAGCCGACGGAAGATGTCGCCAAGGAGCTGGAGGACGCCTTCAGGAAAGCGGCTCTCGAATCGGATCACGCGCGTCAAAAGCTCAGCGAAGCCGAGTGTCATAAGTCAGCCGCGGAGGCGTTCCGCCAGGCCGCTGAAGACCGCGGCGCCCAAGCCGCGGGGGAAATCGCCGCGGCGCGCGCGGCCCTTGACGCCGCCCTAGCCGCCGCCGGACTGGGCGCAGACGAGCTTGCCGAGCTGCTGTCCGTTTCGGTCGCTGACCGCGAACGACTCAAGGCGCGGATCAAGGAGCTCGATGACGCCGTCGCCGCCGCTAAAGGCGCGCTTGAAAGCAAACAGCGTGAGCTTGACGCGCATTTGGCGTCAAATCCGCCGGACCTCGCGCGCGCTGACATCGAAGCTCAGCTCAGGAAGTTGGACGAGATAATCGCCCGGCGGGACCAACAGCTTGGCGCGCTCGCGGAGCGGCTTCGGCAAGACAGCGACCTCCGCCGCCGCGCTGCGGACTTAGTCAATCAGATTGAAGCGCAGCGCGCTGAGCTCAAACTCTGGTCTGAACTCGATGAGGTCATCGGCTCGGCGGACGGCAAGAAGTTTCGCTTGTTCGTCCAAAGCCTGCATTTCCGCGCGCTGCTCGATCACGCCAACCACTACTTGCGGCAGCTCCGTCAGCGTTACCGATTAGCGCCGGTCAGGGGCGCGGAACTGGAGCTACAGGTGATTGACCATGACATGGCCGACGCCATCCGCCCTATCACGACGCTGTCAGGCGGCGAGACGTTTTTGGTTTCGCTGGCGCTGGCGCTGGGCTTGGCGGCGATGTCGTCCAACAAAGTGACGATTGAATCGCTTTTCATCGACGAGGGCTTCGGCGCCCTCGATCCGCAATCGCTTGAAGTTGCGTTGGGGATGCTCGACCATCTGCAAGCGACCGGTCGCCAGATTGGGATTATTTCCCATATTCCAGGGCTGGCTGAGCGAATCGGCTACCAAGTCGCCGTTACGCCCAATGGACGCGGCGTTAGTCAAGTCTCTATCATCGGCGACTAAATAATTACTCTCGCGCCGACGCCGGCGCTTTGAGGACGACGCCCGATGCTAACCCCGGAACAACAAGCGCAATACAACGCCCTGCTGTTGAAGCAATACAAGGGAAATCTCGCCGACGAGGAACGCGCCATTATGGAAGCGCTTCAGCTTTTGCGCGACGCGCCGGAGGCCCCGACCTCATCGGCCGACATCGCCGGCCTCGCGCCTAGCCTGGCCCGGATGTCTGGCGAGCTGGATCAGCTTGACGCCGACCTGGGCGAGATGGCCGGCAAGGTCGGCGGGCGCCGCGCCCGCGCCGAAGCCATCGCCGAGCTTGGCGAGCGAGACGCCAGCCGAATGAAGCAGAGCGACGATGACGCACATTGAGCGCGGGCGGCAAGCGCTTCAGGTGGAGGCCGAAGCCGTTGCGCGTCTGGTCAGCCGCCTCGACGCCAACTTCGAGCGCGCCGTCGAGATCATTCTCGCCGGACGCGGCCATGTCGTGACGCTGGGGATGGGCAAAAGCGGCTTTGTCGCGCGCAAGACGTCAGCGACGCTAGCCAGCCTTGGCACGCCGTCGTTTTTCCTGCACCCGGCCGAGGCCGCGCACGGCGACATCGGACGCGTGACAGCGGAGGATGCGCTGCTTGTGTTTTCCCACAGCGGCGAAACGGATGAAATCGTCCGGCTGTTGCCCAGTTTCCGACACCTGGGGCTGCCGCTGATCGCCGTGCTGGGGCATGGCGACTCCACGCTCGGCCGGGCGGCGGCGGCGGTTTTGCTCACGTGGGTGGATAGCGAAGCCTGCCCGCTCAACCTCGCCCCGACAGCCTCGACGACGGCGGCAATGGCGCTCGGCGACGCGCTGGCCGTGGCGGTCGGCGCGGCGCGCGGCTTCGCTCCGGAAGATTTCGCGGCGCGCCATCCCGGCGGCAAGCTCGGACGCGCGCTTTTACAAGTGCGCGACGTGATGCACGGCGGCGACGACGTGCCAATCGTCGCGCCGACAACGCCCATGCCGGAGATCATCCACGAAATTTCGCGCAAAGGCTTTGGCGTGACGACCGTTGTGGACGCCGAGCGACGACTGGTCGGCGTCATTTCCGACGGCGACCTGCGGCGCTTGATGGAGCGTCAGCCCGAAGCTTTTTTGCAGTTGACGGCGCGGCAAGCGCTGGACGGGCGACATTCGCGGCATCCGCGACCGCGCGTGACGCGGGCTGGCGACCGAGCTGTGGCGGCGTTGCGCGCCATGGAGGACTACCGCATTACGTCGCTCATCGTCGTGGATGCCGACGACCGCGTGGAGGGAATCGTTCACCTCCATGACCTCTGGAGCGTCCTGTCGCCGGCCCCGCCGGACGCCCCGATTCGGCCAGTTTGACAGTCATTACCGGCTTTGCCAGAGTCGAGGACGGCAGACCGCGCAACTTTCGGTCAGGAAGCTTACAGGAAGCTTATCAACAACATCGCCATGCATATCGCCATCGTCGGTACGGGTTATGTAGGTCTCGTGACAGGCGCCTGCTTCGCGGAATTTGGCGTCAACGTCACCTGCGTGGACAAGGACGTTGCCAAAATCGCCCTGCTCGAAGAGGGGCGCGTCCCAATTTACGAGCCAGGCCTCGAAGCGCTGATTGAGAAAAACCGCCGCGCCGGCCGGATTCGCTTCACGACTGACCTGAAAGCCGCCGTTCAGCGAGCGCTGGTCGTGTTCATCGCCGTCGGCACGCCGCCCAACCCTGACGGCAGCCCCGATTTGTCGCAGGTCGAGGCCGTTGCGGCGCAGATTGCCGAGGCGCTGGATGGCTACAAGGTCGTCGTCACGAAAAGCACCGTCCCGACCGGGACGGGCCAAGCCATTCGGCGCGTGATGGAGGAGCGGTGCCCAGCTGGCGCGAGCTTCAGCGTGGCATCCAACCCGGAATTCCTACGCGAAGGCGACGCCATCAATGATTTCATGCGCCCGGAGCGGATTGTCATTGGGTGTGCGGACGCCCAAGCGAACGCGATTTTACGCGACCTTTACGGGCCGCTGCTGCAAACCGGCGTGCCGCTGGTGGCGACGACGGTCGAGACTTCGGAACTTATCAAGTACGCCTCAAACGCCTTTCTGGCGATGAAGATTTCCTTCATCAACGACCTGGCGCTGCTGTGCGACCGGCTGGGCTGCGATGTCGCCGATGTCGCGCGCGGGATGGGACTCGACAGCCGCATCGGCAATAAGTTCTTGTCGCCGGGGCCGGGCTACGGCGGCTCGTGCTTTCCTAAGGATACGCAGGCTTTGGCGCACCTGGCGCGCAGCCACAGCCACGCGCTGCGGATTGTCGAGGCTGGCATCGCGGTCAACGCTGACATGCACGACGCCATGCTCGGCAAAATCAAGACGCTGCTGGGCGAGCCGCGCCAGGGAAAAGTCGCGGGACTGCTGGGCCTGACCTTCAAGCCCGAAACGAGCGACCTGCGCGAGTCGCCAGCGCTCGCTATCGCGCAGGCGGTACAGGCGTTGGGCGTGACGCTCCGGGCGAGCGACCCAGTGGCGATCCCGGAAGCGCGGATGCTGCTGCCCGAAGCGGATTTCTACGAAGACCCGTATGAAACCGCGACCGGCTGCGACCTGCTCATCATTGCGACCGAGTGGAATCTCTACCGGCGGCTTGACTTAGAGCGCCTTTACGCCGTTATGCGGACGCCGGCCATCGCCGACCTGCGGAACGTTTGCGACCCGGCGCAAGCGCGCCGCGCCGGATTCCGCTACCTCGGGGTCGGGCGCGGGTAACGTCTCAGTCTGAAAGGACCGCGAGGGACAGGGCTTTTCTCGCGCGCTCGGCGCAAAGCGAGAGCCTACTCGACAGCGGCATCTGGCGGCGCGATCATCACCGGGCAGGTCATTTCGCGGATGACCCGCTCGACGTGGTGCCCAAGCGGCTGTCCCGCCTGGCGGTCGCCACAGCCCATCACAATTAAGTCGGCTTCAATTTCCTGGGCGGTTTTCAGCGTCGCCTCGTAGGCGCGACCATCGCATAGGCGCGACTCAAAGTTGACGCCCGCCGCCGCCGCCTCGGCCGCGAGCTCCTCAAAGCGAGCTTCCGCGTGACGCCGGACAAGCGCCACGGCGTCATCCTCGCCGGGCGTGGCCCGCATGGGGAAGTAGCCCAGCACGACGTGTACAGCGTGCAGTCCCGTCACCCTGGCGTCATGCGCTTTGGCCAGGCCGAAAGCGAGGCGCTTGGCGGCATCCGACACCGGGTGAAAGTCAGTTGCCAAGAGAATCCGATTGAGCGCGATCGTCGTCTCCGCGCCCTTGTAGTACACGAAGTCCCGCGAAGGCGGGCGAGCGACAAGCGTCGGGCAGGTCACTTTTTCCAAGACCGCCAGCGCCGTCGAGCCAATCAGGGGGCGCGCGAGAAAGCCTCGGCGCTGGGTGGCCATCACCAGCAATGAAACGTCTTTTTCCTTGACGACACGCAGGATTTCAGCCGCCGGATCGCCTTCGGCCAGCAGGGCGTGAGCGTCGAGGCCCTGCAAAACCTCATGCTGGAGCATTTCTTCCAGCTCGCGGCGAATGCCCACGAGCCACTCAAAGCCGTTTTCGGCTAGCGCCCGCTCGGAAAGGCGCAACGCCTGCGCCGGCAGCGAGGCGTTCTGCACATTGAGGAGCGTTACTCGTCCGCCGGCGTGGCGCGCAAAGGCGGCGGCATATTTCAGCAGCCCGCGCGAGAGCGGCGAAAAGTCAGTCGCGAAGAGAACGTGTTCAAACATGGCGTCAAAACCAGTTCAGCCGAGAGGCCGGCTGCCAGGCAAACCCTTCCCCAGTCCGGAGCGAAAAGCGACGGCATGACGGCGCCCCAAGCGTAGCGCGCGAGCGGCGCTGCGCCTATCGGAAAAATCCGCCGGCGCGAAGCCTGTCCGACCGCGAGCGCCCCGAACCCAGCCCTTACGCCGCCTGCGCCTGCGGTCGCCAGAGGCTTTCGACCGCGCGCCGCGCATCCGCCGCCAGCCGTCCCAGCAAGGAATCGTTGGAGAGCGACTGTCCGGCTAGGATGCGCTTCACATCCGCGCTGACCTGCTCGCGCAACTGCGCCGAGGACAGGATAGTTTCCACCAACTGCCACCGAGCGCCCAGCACCGGGCGCGGGTCGGCGGCCCGCAGAAACTGCCTAGCCACATAGGGCACTTGACGCTCGACGGGCAGCTCGCGGGCGATGTCCACAACCCGGCGCAAGCGGCGAATCGGCGCGCCCGGCATGATGTCGAGCGACGTTTCGTAAGCGGCTTTTTCAATCACTTCAAACTTTGTCTGCGCCCGCCGCACTTCCGCTTCGCGCCCGCCGGCCTTGAGCTGGGCCAACTGCTGATTGCCCCACCGCACATGCCCGGCTTCCTCGTTCTTGACCTGATTGAGCAGCTTATAAGCCTTGCTTTCCTTGGGCAGCGTCGAGACGTGCAGCGCGAAGCTGAATAGCCCGCGCTTTTCCGTCACGTTGAGCGCGGCGAGCAACTCGATTTCATCCAGTCGGTCGGGATCGCTGCTGGCAGTGGCCAACGCGGCAAACTCATCCACATACTTGATGCCCAGCGGCGGACGCGGGGCGTCGCCCAAGTCCGTCATAATGTCGGCGATCATCTCCGCGTGGCGGAACTCGTCTTCCGCATGATGGACGAGGTCTTCCGCAAGCCGCGGGTTGGTCGCCTCGACGCGGGCGGCCAGCGCGGCAATGCCTTCCGCGCCGTGGTACTCCGAATAGTAGTAGAGATTCATCGTCGCCCAGTGCAGATCAGGGTCGGCGACAACGCGCTCGAAGACCTGACGCATGGCGGCTTCCTGACGAGTAGCTGACATGCAACTTCTCCCAAAACCGGCAGGGATATGCGCTTTAGGGGATGACAAGCGGATTCTAAATCATTTGCGGCGACTTTGGAAACTCAAGTCCGGGAGCTGCGCGGCGGACACAAGCGCCCCTCAGTCCGAAGGCGGGCGCGGCGCTCCCTGAAGCAGCGCCTCGGTCGCTGCCCGCCCGGAAGCAACCAAGTCCGCAAGGTCTTTCTGCCGATAGAGCAACATGCCGCGGCCAAGGGCGTCCGGCGTCACCACCTGAATTGGCATTTCCGGGTAACGGGCTTGCCAGGCTTCGACCTTGGCGGCGTTTTCCCGCCGATGGGCAAGGCGATTGGCAATGTCGCTGACGATAATTTGACGAGGCGCGAAGGGCGCGGCGAACAGGTATTCAATGGGCAGCCGGTTCCGCCCGCCGGCGTCGCTCAGACGCAGCCTGCGCCCGCCAAGGCGCAGCTCGCGCGCCGGATAGACGAAAGGAATTGCCACCGCCCCGCGCGTGGCGTCCGCCAGCGGGAAATCCGGCATTTCGCTGTGAAGCAGAATTTCGCGGCCTGATACGGCATCGAACGCCAGCAACCCAATCCGCTCGACGCCATGGCAGAGCTGCCGACCCGAGGCGCGCTCGAGGCGCTCCAGGTATTCCGGCACAATGCCGGCCCGGCGACGAAAATAGCCTTGCGCGAAGCGCGGGGCGCGCCGCGCCGCCGCCCAAGCCAACAAGTGCCGGGAAGCAAGTCCCAGCCCCAGCGCTCGCATTTCATCAAGCGATAGACCGACGCCAGCGTAGTACGCCGCAATCAGCGCGCCCACGCTCGAGCCCACGATTTCCCGAATGCGGAAGCCGTGGGCCACCAAGGCTTCCAGCGCGCCAACGTGGGCGACCCCGCGCGCGCCGCCGGCCGCAAGCGCGAGGCTGACCGGTTCCGTCAGGCGCAAGGCGGGCATCCCGGAGACCTCCAAAAGGCTGCGCTGGCGACGCAGCCCCGCGCTCCGCCTTGCGGGCGACGCGCAGCTACGCGGCTAGAGCGACAGCCTTTTCCGCCGCGTCTTTCATGCCGCTGGCGGTCGTGAAATTCAGCCCGGAGCTTTCGAGCAGCGCGCGCCCCTGCTCAACATTCGTCCCTTCAAGCCGAACGATAATCGGCAGCTTGACATCAAGGTTGCGGGCCGCGGCAATCACGCCCGCCGCCACCATATCGCACCGGACGATGCCGCCAAAAATGTTGATGAGCACCGCCCGCACATTCGGGTCCGCCAGCAGGATGCGAAACGCCTGCTCGACGCGCTCCTGCGAAGCCCCGCCGCCCACGTCAAGGAAGTTGGCGGGATTGCCGCCGGCCAGCTTGATGATGTCCATGGTCGCCATCGCCAGCCCGGCCCCGTTGACCATGCAGCCGATCGTGCCGTCGAGCTTGACGTAGTTGAGGTCATACTTCGCGGCCTCGGTTTCGAGCGGATCTTCCTCGCGGGTGTCGCGCAACTCGACGTAGTCGGGGTGCCGATAGAGAGCGTTGTCGTCAAGCGTCACCTTGGCGTCAAGCGCGTAAAAATCGCCTTCCTTGGTTAGCAAAAACGGATTGATCTCAATGAGCGAGGCGTCGCTTTCGACAAAAGCCCGGTAGAGCGCCAGCAGAATCTTCGCCACCTTGGACGCTTGCCCGCCGGTGAAGCCCAGCCCGAAGGCGATTTTTCGCGCTTGGTAAGGCTGCAATCCCAGCGCTGGATCAACGACTTCGCGCAGAATCTTCTCCGGCGTTTCCGCCGCGACTTCCTCGATTTCCATGCCGCCCGCCTGGCTTGCCATGATGATGGGCGACGAGGTCGCCCGGTCAATGAGCAAACTGAGGTAAAGCTCGCGGTCAATGCGGAGGCCTTCCTCGACAATCAGGCGGTGAACCGTCCGGCCTTCGGGGCCCGTCTGCGGCGTCACCAACTTGTGACCCAGCATCCGCAGGGCGATGGATTCCACTTCCTCCAGCGAGTGCGCTAGCTTGACGCCGCCGCCCTTGCCGCGCCCGCCGGCGTGAATCTGCGCCTTCAGGACAACCGGAAACGCGCCCAACGCTTCCGCCGCCATACAGGCATCCATCGGGTTGAGCGCCACATGGTGGCGCGGGACGGGCACGCCAAACTTCGCCAGCAGGCGCTTGGCTTGATATTCGTGAATTTTCATAGCCTCAAATCCTCGCGGCAGCCTCAAATCCTCGCGGCAGCCGCAAATCCTAGCGGCGGCTGCGCAAACGCTCGATAGCTTGTTTCAAGCTGATCCGCATGCGCTCAAGCGACTCGCCAAGCTCGCCGATTTCGTCGCCGGTGGCGACGGCGATGGGTTCATCGAGCTCGCCAAGGCTGATGCGATTGGCAGCTTCCGTGAGTTGTAAAATGGGGCTGGTGAGCCGTTGTGCCAGGAAAAAGGCCGCGCCAATGCCAAGCACCAGCGACACGCCAGTCACGATGGCGATGATGAGCAGCGTCGTATTGAAGACTTGGCTGAAGTAGCTCTCGCGGACGCCAACCCCAACGTAGCCAATGATGGTCACGTCATCCGGCGCTTTGATGGGCGCGAACGCGGTCTTGTAACTTCCGCCCAGCAGGTTATTGCTGACAGCCGTCGGCTTATCGGCGGCCAGCTCGCTTTGGATCGCCAAGCCGAGCGCTTTTGGATCGCTGGCGGAGATGACTTTCCTGTCTTTCGCCAGGACCAGCGACACGGCGACTTCCTGCAGGTCGCGGTAGAGCGTCTGCTTGACTTCCCGCGTCAGGGCCGTTAGCGGGCGATTTTCATCCTGCGGCGCGTTGTTGACGAGCTGCCCGGCCACGACATAGCCCAGCGCCCGATTGCCGGACGCCACCGGCGCAATGGCTTCGATGGTCAGCCCAACCTGCGCCGTGACATTCTTGTTAAACTGCTCGGCCAAGCCGAGGGCCTTGAGCAAGTCGGGGGTTTCATTCACGGCTCCGGCAACCTGCGCGCGCAGCAGCGCGTCGGGCTGGTTGCTCTCGGCAGCGTTCTTGGCCTTGATAAACAGCGGGTTGTCGCCAAAGGAACCCTCGCCGCCGCCGGCGTTGCGAGCGAGCGCCTGCCCCTTCGTGTTGAGAATGGCGATGAAATCCACGCCGGAAGACTCGACTCGCTGCTTGATGAGCTGATTGAGCTTCTGCTGTCCGCTGGCCTGACTCTGCTGAGCCACTTGGGCCGGATTTCCGGAGGCGCTTGAAGCGCCGGTCGGCGGCGCCGCCGAGTCAATCAGATTTTCGGCCGCGACCGACTGCGCCGTCGCCTGCGCCACTTCGCGCAGCGTCTGTTGGCGCGAGCGGAGAATGCGGTCGGCTAGGCGGGCGTCCTTTTCAACGTCGCGACGAGCGTTACCGTCTATGGTGCCGCTGACGATAATCACGAAGGCCAGCGCCGAAAGAGCCAGCGGCGCGAAAATTAGCAGGGCGGCGAAGCCGGCGAGCTTGTTACGAATATTGAGTTTCATGGGCGAGGATGCTTGGGGGCGAATCAACCGTAAAACGCTTGCCAGGATCCAGCTCGCTGAAAGCGTAGCGCCGGATGGCAGGCAAGGCGCTTGCGCCATAAAGTTGAGGAATCATCAGCCGCCATCGCGATCAAGCATAGAGATGTTGCATGATTTCGAGCATGGCTTCCTGAAATTTGACCCGCCGCTCATTGTCCGGGATTTCTTCAGCCAGGCGCTCTGCCAACGATGGCATCATATCCTTGGGCAATTGCCGCAGCTTAAAGCCAATCGACTCGGCGCAGTCTTCGAGAACAATCGGGGCCATCGGGCCAATGGCGCGCGTCAGCTCCCGCTCCGTCTGGTGAATGATGTCATCCGACACGGCATCCACCGCCACGTCTTCTTCCTGGCGCTCTCCGACATATTCGACCAGTCCCAGATCATACAACCGGACGATGACCTTCGAGGCCATCAGCTCGTTGAGCTGCGTAATGTCGCCGATTTCGCCGATGGTTTGCACGCCATCCAAATTTTGAATCACCGACCAGTCTTCAGCGCGAAGCGAAAACTCCTTCATTGAGCGCGAGGAAAGCCGAAAGATCGCTCGCGCGGAAGGCACCACCCGCCGAACGCTTTCCCACTCCGTGGCGTACGTCACGCATTCCAGCAGGATTTCCTCGGTTTGAAGATATGTGGTGCGCTCGTCGGTCGGCGCGTCGGCCGCGGTGAAGCTAAATCTTCCCGCGCCCCAGGAAAACAGCCCATAAACGGCGTCCTCGCCAACGGCATCCTCATAGACGGCATGGACAATCTGTCCATTGTCAAAATGAACCTCGCCCTGCCGCCCGTCATCATGAACGAGCTCAAGCGTGCCAGTGCGATTGCTCGCATGGAGCAAGCGGAGAACATCCATCAGTTTGAGCTGCGCGAGATTGCCGCTGAATGCGTTTGACATGGTGCGCGTCCCTAGGGTTCAAGCAAAGATATCCGTTGGGCGCGCTGGCAACCTGAGACAAGCGGCGCGCGCGCCGTGCCGCTAAATCAGTCCGTGCCTCACGCTCATTGGGCGCGGTTCATGGCCTCAAGCAATTCCCAGCTTGTCGCGTCGAGCCGGTCGCGCGTCAAAAGATTCCGACGCAGCACGCTGACGCTTATCCGTAGGCCCGCCACGGCGCGATCTTTTTTCAGCTTATCGGCCGCCACCTTGACAGTCATGCGCATGGTAGGCAAGTTCGCGGCGGGCGCGCTGACGAGAATGAGGAAGACTTCCTGGGTACCATAGGTGGTCTCTATCATCAAGTCAAGATTTGTGAAGGTTGTGACGCGCCCCTCCGTAAACACCATCGAGATTTCCTCGACCTTGTCGTACTGAATCTCCGCGACCGATGAAAGCTGCGCTAGCAAAACCCCCATCTGCACGGTCGCCTGCGAGTTCAGCGCAAACTGCCCGGCGCTTAGAAGCACTTCCCCGCGGTTGTTGACAAGCAGGGCGCTCCTGACACCCGGCATCCGCATAAGGTCCTGGAGAAAAACTTCGTGAGCTTTTGACATGAGCGCTCCTTGCGCGTCGCGTCAAGCGACGCCTTACGTAATCACGAGCGGCCTGCCACCGCCGGAACCGCGCCATCGGACAGCCGCCGCCCGCAGCGCCGCCAGCTAACCAGCGGCGGGCGCCAGGATTTCATTCGTAGCGATCTCCAGCCCGTAGCGATCAAACTCCGCCTGCCGCCGTTGACGCAAGGCTCGCAGCGCCATCTCGATGTGGCTGCGCACGCCCGTGTCGGGCGAGCGCCGGTCAAGATCGGCGACCGCAAGTCGCAGCGCCTGGGCCAACCCGACCACGAAGTCGGCCGGACGCGCCTTGCCGCGAAAGGTGGCGACCCCGCCAGCATACTCGAACTCGGCGGCGAATGGATCAAGAAACGGATAATGCGTGGCGATGTTGATGAGCGCTTCCCGAAAAGACGGCAGAAAGTCCGCGCGTCGCAAAGCGTCCGTTACGCCGGCTTCCACTGCGCTGACCACTTCGCCCATGAGGCTGACTAGCTCGGCGTACTGCTCGCGGGTCAGCGGACGGGTGCTTTCGTCTTCAAGCTCCAGGGGCGAGTCGCTGTCATCCGCGTCTTCAACCAGCGCCATGTCCACAACCGGCGACGCCGGGGGCGCGATGTGAATCTCAGGCACGCGAATCGTTGGCGGCGGTTCCTCGGCCTGGCCAACGTCGCTGGCGCGCCTAACCGAAACGGCCGCGGCCGGGGGCGCGGCTTCCGCTCGCGGCGCGGTCGGCGGCTTGATGGCCGCAATCGAGGCGGCCGGCGCCGCGACGCCCCGATAGACGTTGAAGGTCGCCCCCTTCGCGGCGCGCTCGTAAATCAGCTTTAGCCCATCCAAGCCAAGCGCCGTTTGGCGCGGCTCCGCGCCCGCGGACTCGACCGAGACCACGCCCTCCGCCCGGTCGCCCAACGTGTAGATGATGCCGCCGCCCTGTTCCCCCTCAAACAGCGCCTCGACGTACCAGACCTCGCCCGACTTCACGAGTTTCTCGACCAGCTTTTCAAGGCTAGTAAAGTCTGAGGACAGATCGCGGTGAACCGGCTCGCCGTTGATAATCCCGGTAATCGCCTGAATCACCTCTTCTGGATGCTGAAAAAAGCCGACCTTGCCATTGCGCGCCTGCGCGCGCGACAGCAAGCTGTCAAGCGCCTCGCGCTCGCGCTGAATAATCGCTTCAGTCGCCTCGTAAGCGTTGACGATCTGCCCGCGCGACAAAAACACGTAGCCGCTATAGCCCCAGAACTCGACCGAAACGTAGCCCGTAAACTCGTTGACCTGAAGATCAGCTAGCAGAGCGGCGACGTTGACATAGGAGGTGCTTAGATTTTCATGAACTGGCTTTCCACGCGGAACAATCATGACCAGGCGTATAAACCAGAGTGGCGGCGCTACATCGTCAGCGGCCCGGCATAGGGGCCGGGCGGCGTCAGCGCGCCGGCGCCGCCCAGCAGCCCGGTTGAGACGCCCTCGCTGGCGCCGTTGATTCGAGCCTGCATCTTGCGAAAGAGGCGATCAATATGCGGACTCATGGTCTCAAAGCGAACCGCCGAGCTGAACTCGATGAGCGCGAGGTAATTTTCCAGATCGAAAACCATGACCTTCTTCGGCCCAGTGCTGATAGTCATTCGAGACAGCGGACCGACGCGCCCTGGAACCGTGATAAGCCGCCCCAGATGAACCAGCAGCGCTACCATCATCCCAAGCTTTTCAGCCGACCTGACCTTGCTGGACGCCTGCACGGTGCCGTCGCGGGAGACAGCCAGCGCCAGATCAACGCCCTTGACCTTGGTAAGATCGTTGACCAGCGATTGATAGATGTTCACGACGCGGGCCGCGCCGCTAGTGGTCGTTGGCGTCCGCGTCGGAGCGATAGCCGGCGTCGCCGCCGCCAGATCCCCTTCCTCGCCCCGCCCGGCGCGCGCCTCGTCGAGTAGCCGCAGCCCCTCCATGATGAGGTTGGCCCACGGCTCGAAAATGGTTCGCGTCGGCGCTGGAATCCCGGTGTCAATCCGAAAAGCGCCCTGGTCATATTCCAGGGCCTTGTAGACCGCTTCTACGCCGACCAGGTTGCCTAAGCGCGCATCCACCACTTCGCCGTCAGCGAAGTAAAAAACGCCGTCGCCGATGGGATAGTGAACCGTGAGCCGCGCTGTGTTACGGCCGACGCAGTTAATTTGAATGATGTCCACCAGCGCGAGGTCGGTGAGGTCGCCAACAAGCGGCATAAGACTTTCCAGGAACGGGGAAAATTGTTTTTGAAAGCGCCAGGAACTTTCTGAGAAGGCTTAGGCAGTTTAACAAAGTTTCTTTCGCGGTGTCAATTCAAGCCTTGCCGCCCGCCCGCGCCGCCGACCGGCTCTAGGGCGACCCGCCGCTCGCCTTTCGAGTTGAGCGCCAGCGATGCTGCCGCCATAAGTAAGTTCCAGCCATAAAAAGCGCGAGTCCAGTGATGGCGAGATAGACACTATACGGAATATCGCCCCAAGGCACGCTGAACGCGACGACTACGGAGAGATGAAAGCTAAGGCAAAGCCCGCCGAGCGCAAGCGGGCCGCGCAGGCGCGCCACGAGACCAAGCGACAGGGACGCCAGCGCCGCCGTATCCGCGATGAGGTCGTAAGGCAGCGCGACGCCGCCGGCCAGGCGACGTTGCAGCGCCTGCAAAGCGACCGGAAAGCAAAAAATCAAGCTCCCCGCCCAGATAAGTCCCTCCGATAGCGCGGGGCTGCCCCGCTGTAAGCGTCGCTTGAGCCATCCGACGATGCCCATCGCCAGCCCGTACGGCAAAGCGATGAAGGCGATCAGCCCAAACGCCGGCAAGCTAAGGTAGCGCAGCCACCAAGCGTAGGCCGCGCCGCCCCAGAGCAGACCGCCCAGCGCATAAGCGTCATGCAACGGCCCGTCGGCGGCGATCAGGCTGACGACGGCCAACGCGACGGCGGCGCCAAGCAGACTGCCGCCGACCGCCAAGCCGTCGCTCGCTTGGGTAATCATTAAGCCGGACACGGCGGCAAGCCATAGAAAGCATTGTCCGCCCGTCGCGAGCGCCGACCATTCGGACGCCCGCTCCGCCTGACGCCGCCGCCGCCACCCCAGCCAAGTCGCGCTGTAGCCATAAAGGACGCCGATCATAGGCAGCGCCTCAAACGGGCAACTGACGAGTCGCGCCGCTTGGATCGCCGCCCCCCCCCCGCACAGCGTGGATAGCAGCGCCATGAGCGGCATTTGCCACCGCCAGGCCACCGTCCAGCCGGCAACCGCCGCCGCCGTCAGCGTCAGGGCGTGACCGCCCGCGCGCCCTTCTCCGACAATCATCCCAACCAAGGCGACGAGCGCCCCACAGGCAAGCGCGCCAAGCGAAACCTGACACAGCGACCGCCGAAGCGTTGGCTCGTCCGCGACGGGGCGGGACGCGCCAACCAGAGCAAGCGCCGCCAATAGGGCGATCCAAGGCAGGACGACGAAAAGGTCGGCGCGCTTGATGATGCCGCAGCCAGCGTTCAAGAGACCAAGGTAAGCCACGCTCCACATCGCCAGCGCGTAGGCGCGCTGCGCCCGAGGAACGCCGTTGACCAGCCAGCACAAGCCGCAGTAGGCAGCCGCGACGCCAAACCCAAGCAGTTGCGCGACGCTCCAGTCCCGCGCGTCCGGCGCGAGCAGCCCCAGCAGGCAACCAAGCAGTCCGCCATCCAGGATGACCCGCGACGGGATGATGGCCGGATGGTTGGGCAGCCCAAAATCCAGACCAAAATTGGTATCAACTTCCGTGCTGTACCCCTGCCCAAAGCGGACGCCGAGCGTTTCCACGCCGAGGCGCGTCGCGCACAGCGCCGTCGGCAACGCCAAGATCAGAAAGGGTTGGGCCGGCGACAGGCGGGCGAGCGCGCCGACGGCGGCGAGGAGCGTCGTCGTCGCCAAGGCAAGCGGAAACCAGGTTAGCTGCTCGCGAAGATGCCAGGCGCTCCACCCCAACAGCAGTCCGAGCGCCAGCCAACGGGCGACCGCTTCGATCAGCGGCATCCGAGCCGATTCAAGCGGAAAACAGGCGCTCTGCATCATGGCCGCGAGGGCCCACAAGCCAAGCGCGCCGGCGACGACCTGCGCCAATCCTTCAAAAAGCCGCGACAGCGGCAGCGGCGAAGGAAGGAGCGGCGACAACTTCCGCGTCGCCTCCCAGCGACTCGCCGCCCGCTGCCCGGCAGTCGCCATCCATAGCCAGCCGACCCAGCCAAGCGCCTGGAAGGACGGCGCCAGCGCTAGCGCGGCGAGCCAGCGCCCGTAACTGATGGTCATTGCCGCTAATCCGCCGACTGATAAAGCCCAAACCGCCGCTGGCGCGCCGCCAAGTCGCCCCATGACAAGGCACGCCGCGCCGATGACGCCCCCTGCCCACGCCTCGCTCAACAAGGGAGACGCCACCGCGCACCCGGCAATAACGAAGCCTGCCCACCGTCGTCCGGGCGTGGCCAGGACCTGCCCCGGATGCCGCGCCGACCAGGCCGCAAGCCCCGCGGCGGCGGCCGACGCCAGCGTTGCGGCAACGCCCGGCGTGGCCACGTCCAGCCCGAGCCACCATACGGCAAGCAGCAGGGCCGGCGCGGGCAGGTAGGCTAAAATTCGGTTGGCGACCCAAGCCGCCAACAGCCAATAGGTTGCGCCGCAGGCCAGGGCGTAAGCCCACCCGCCGCCCGCCGGCAGCCGGCCGTGATAGACGCCGGCCCAAAAATTGAGCGGAAGCAGCAGCGCGCCAATCCACAGCCCGCCCTGGGCCGCGAGGTCTTCCGGTCGGCGATGCGCGCCGCGGACGCCCAATCCCAGCACTCCCGCCGTTACCCCGGCGAGCATCGCCAGCTGAAGAGCCGGGCGCTCCAAAATGGCCTCCCGAAAGTAAATCGCCGCGCCGACAACCATCAGCAGGCTGCCGCCATAAATCAGAGCCACGAGCAGCCAGGGGGTGACAGCGCCGCCCGAGGCGGGCGGCGCGGCGGATGAATTAACCAGCAATGACGGCGGCGGCTTGACCAGGGCATCGGCCGGCGACGAGGCTCGTATCGGCGGAGCGCCGGGCGTTGCCGCCGGCAACAGCTGCGCGAGGATGGCTCTGCGCTCGCCCTCCAGCGCGGCCAAGCGCGCGAAAGCCGCCGGCTCGTGGCGCAGTCCGCAGCGGATGCAGTGCTTCCAACTCAGCGCCAATCCCGCTCCGCAGTTTGGACACGGGATGGTTCTAGGGTCGGCGCTCGGCGCAGCGCCCCCTGGAGGAGACGTTCCATCCGACATTGGCCTCTCTCCCGTCTCGCCGCCAACCTGCGCCGCCGCCGTCGACCGTCCCCGCGAATATCGCCAAATTCCGGTCTTCGGGAGCGCGACCCGCCCTCAAGCTACGGGCGCTATAGGTCAGGCGGTCGCGAAACGACTTTTTGCATTTACCGTCTCATCTGAAGTACAAGCGCGCTACTTCGAGCTTGCGATGCAGCAAGCGCCCGCACTATGCCATGACGGATACCTTGTTCAAACTTCCCGCCGGCGTCACGTATGCCCTTGGACCAGAGGTGCGGCGGCGGCGAGCCATTGAGCGAATTGTCTTCGAGACGTTTCAGGGCTGGTCGTACGAGGAAATTTTGCTGCCCGTCTATGACGCCTACGCGCTGTTCAGGCACAGCGCCGGACCCAGTCAGGCCGGGGCGACCTACTGCTTTACGGATGTCGAGGGCGAGCTGCTGGCCCTGCGCCCGGATTTGACGTCGCTCGTGGCGCGCGCCGTCGCCACGCGCTGCCAGGATTGGCCGCGCCCCATTCGGCTGTGTTACGTCGGCGAAGTCTTTCGCAACGCGCAAGCCGCGCGTCGCGCGACCGACGCCGTCTGGCAGCTTGGCGCGGAGCTGTTCGGCAGCGATCGGCTAGAAGCCGATGTGGAAATTCTACTGGTCGCGCTTGAGGCGCTCGAGCGCTTGGGGCTGGCGTCGGCGCAGGTCTCGCTTGGCCACGCCGGTCTGCTCGCTGGCGTCGCGGAAGAGCTGGCGCTTGACGCCGCGAAAAGCGACGAGCTGCGCGACATCGTTGACCGGCGACAGACCAGGGCGCTGGAGGCGTGGCTGCGCGACCAGCGAGCGCCTGGGTTCTGGCGCGACGTGCTGACCGCTCACGGACAGGGCGCGGCGCTCCGTCAAATCCGGGCGCGGGCGACCAACCCCCAAATCCTTATGGCGCTGGACGATCTGGAGCAGGTGCTCGATGTGGCGGCGGCGCTCGGCATTGCCGATCGGCTGACGTTCGATGCCAGTCATGTGAGCCGACTGGGCTACTACACGGGGATGACGTTCCGCATCTATGCGCCCGGCAGCGGCGTCGCCCTGGGCAGCGGCGGCCGCTACGACGCGCTCGCGCGCTTGTTTGGCACGGCGGAACCTGCCGTCGGCTTTCAGCTTTCCCTTGAAGGCCTCGCCCGCGTGACCGACAGCCTCGCGCCCCCCGCCCCGTCGGCTACCCGGCTGGAAGCCGAAGGCGACGACCTGACCGCCGCCTTTCGGCAGGCGCGCGATGCGCGCCGCGCCGGCGAAAGCGTCGAAATTCGCACTTCGCGGCACTCCTTCCCGCCCAACCGGTAATTTTTTTCCCTTTTCCTTACTTACTTTTACGGGAAAAAAGCGGCGTCTTTCTAACGCATTGCGTTATTTTTCGCTTGACCTTTTTTGACGCGCCGCGTTATCATCCTTCCAGCGTTGGCTTTTCGATACTTTTCAACCTCCGACGCTAAAGGATGGACGCAGCGATATGGCACGCACGATCAAACGATACGCCAACCGCAAACTCTACGATGTCGCCGCCCGGCGCTATGTGAAGCTGGACGAGCTGGCTGATTTCATCCAGGCCGGCGAGGAAGTCCAGGTGATCGACAAGGAAACCGGCGCAGACATCACGGAAGCGACTCTTTCCAAGATTGCCGCGGCCACGGTTCGCCAGCCGACCGAGCCGATCTCGCGCAACGCGCTGGTTTCATTCATCCGGCAGCCGAGCGATTTGTTTTTTGGCTATATGCGGCGGACGGTCTCGGCCGGGTTGGATACCGTACAGCAGATTGATCGCCAGTTTGAGCGCTTGGGGTCAATGTTGCGGGAGGCGCTGCGCCCCGGCGCGAAGGACGCCGCGAGCGCGGATGAGCTGGCGCCGGCGCTGCGGGCCGTTATTGAAGCTTTTGTCGCCCAGTGCGTAACGGAACAACTGACCGAGCATGGCGTCCCGTCGGCGACGGAGTTCGCCCGCCTCCAACGGCGCGTAACCGAGCTGGAGAAAAAGCTTGGGAAGCTCCCCAACGCCACGACAGAGGCGAGCGCTTCATCGGTTGAAACAAGCTCTATGACGACCAACGGCGCCGGGATCGCCACCCGCAAGCGGGCGCGCGCCGCGCGGTCGTGAGGCCGGGGCGCAACCTGACCTCTTCATTCTGACGACCTCTTCATTCTGAACGGATACTTTTTGCAACAAGGAGTGCACTCATCATGGCAACCACGAAAACCGCCAAGAAAACCGCCCGCAAGCCCGCCCCGACCGCGACGCCGAAGACTCGCTCCAAGGCCGCGCACCGGTTGGCCGCGCAACCAACGCCTCGCCTGCCGCTTGAAGTTGTCACGGAAGCGGCCGTCAAGGGCGTCAAGTTTGGCATCGGCACGACGCTCGTCGCGCGCGACAATGTGAAGAAGTTTTTTAACGATGCCGTGGCGCGCGGCAACGAAGTCGAGCTGACGACTCCGACGCTGCCCCTGCCGACGCTGCCGAGCTTCAGCCTGCCC
The DNA here is from genome assembly GCA_002254845.1 of Chloracidobacterium sp. CP2_5A. Lineage (GTDB taxonomy): Bacteria > Acidobacteriota > Blastocatellia > Chloracidobacteriales > Chloracidobacteriaceae > Chloracidobacterium. Next base: position 28,486 of record NKPT01000007.1, read on the forward strand.
ACGACCAAGGACATCGAGCGCCAAGTCAGCAAGCTGAGCGAAGGGCCGCTGGCCCAGGCCAAGCAAATCGCCGAGCGGCTCCAGAAGTTTTTCGAAAGCCTGCTGCGTCAAATCGTCGAAGCGACCGCCTCCAAGTCGAAAAAAGCCGCGCTTGACAAGGAAGCGCTGCGCGAGGAAGTCCTCAACGTTGTCGCCTCGCTTGACTTAGCCAACGGCTCGGACATCAAGCGAATTCTCAGCCAAGTTGAAAGGATGTCGCGCAAGCTCGACAAGGAAGCCAAGGCGACCGCCCGGCGGAAGGTCGAGCCGGCAAGCGAGCCGGCCGCCGCGACAGCTTGAGGCGTCGCCAAGACCGCAACTTCCCGTTCCGCCTTCCCTCTTCCGACGCGCTCCAGGCGGGCGCGTCTTTTTCGCGCCTAAAAGCGAGCCCATCTAAAAGCGAGCCCATCTAAAAGCGGGCGCGCCCAGCGAGTCAGCCCGCGCGGCGGGCCGCGACAGGCCCTCCCAGCCCGTGGCGAGCGGGGAGACGGCGGCGCGGCCAGCAAGGCAAAATCTTGTCCGAGAGGGCGCTAGCCGAGGAGCGGGCCTTATGTCCCGTGTTCCCAGCTATTGATGTACTCCACCATCTCGGCTGTCAGCGTATCAATCTTGACGCCCATGGCTTCGAGCTTGAGCGAGGCGATCTCGATATCCACTTCCTCCGGCAGGCGGTGAATGGTTTTTTCAAGCTGGTCGGCATGTCTTCTGAGGTACTCAGCCGACAGCGCCTGATTGGCAAAGCTCATATCCATCACGCTGGCCGGATGGCCTTCGGCCGCAGCCAAGTTGATAAGCCGCCCTTCGCCCAGCACAATCACGCGCCGGCCGGTTTCAGCCAACTCGAACTCCTGAACGAGCGGGCGGACATCGCGCACCTCGCGCGACATTTCCTTGAGCGCGACCAGGTTGAGTTCCAAGTCAAAGTGACCGGAGTTACACACGACCGCGCCGTCCTTCATCGCGGCGAAATGCGCGCGATCAACAACGTGGCGATTTCCCGTCACCGTGATGAAGACATCGCCCTGCGTCGCCGCCTCGGACATCGGCATGACCCGGAAGCCGTCCATGACGGCTTCGATGGCGCGAATCGGATTGACTTCGCACACGATGACGTTCGCGCCCAGCCCGCGCCCGCGCATGGCGACGCCTTTGCCGCACCAGCCATAGCCGACGACAACAAGCGTCCGTCCCGCCAGCAGCAGGTTAGTCGCCCGAATCACGCCGTCGAGCGTGGACTGGCCCGTCCCGTAGCGATTGTCGAACATGTGCTTGGTTTGGGCGTCGTTGACCGCGATAACTGGAAACGGCAACAGGCCGCCGGCCTGCATCGCCCTGAGCCGCTGAATGCCCGTGGTGGTCTCCTCGGTGCTGCCCAGCACGTTAGCGACCAGCTCGCTGCGCTCCTTGACGAGAGTGGAAATGACATCCCCGCCGTCGTCAATGATGAGGTGCGGGTTGGTGTCAAGCGCGATCAGCACGTGCTTGCGGTAATCGTCGGTGGACTCCCCCTTGCGGGCGAAGACCGGGATGCCGAAATCAGCCACGAGCGCGGCGGCCACATCGTCCTGCGTCGAGAGCGGATTGGAGGCGATGAGCACGGCTTCCGCGCCGCCCGCCTGAAGCGCCCGCGCCAGGTTCGCAGTTTCCGTCGTCACATGGCAGCACGCCACAAGGCGCAACCCTTCAAGGGGGCGCTCCTTGGCGAAACGCTCGCGAATCAGCCGCAGAACCGGCATTTCGCGGTCGGCCCATTCAATGCGCTTGCGCCCCAGCGGGGCGAGCGCCAAATCCGCCACGTCATAGTTTTTCATTTGCGCGACACTGGTACTCATTCGATGATGTCCTTACGGATTAAGTTGATAAAACAAGCCCGCGCCCTGAGGCGACACGGCGCCCGAGGCTACAGCCCGGCTTCCTTCCGCAGGGTGTCGGCCTTGTCGGAGCGCTCCCAAGTAAAGCCCTCCTCGTCGCGCCCGAAGTGGCCGTAGGCCGCGGTCGGCGAGTAGATTGGGCGCCGCAGGTTGAGCGACTCGATGATGCCCCGCGGCGTCAGGGCGAAATGCGAGCGAATTAGCTCGACAATCGCGTCCGAGGCAATCTTCCCGGTGCCAAAGGTCTCGACATAGATGGAGACTGGCTCCGCCACGCCGATGGCGTAGGCTAATTGCACTTGGCAGCGGTCGGCCAAGCCGGCCGCGACGACGTTTTTCGCCACGTAGCGCGCCATGTAGGCTGCCGACCGATCCACCTTCGTTGGGTCCTTGCCCGAAAACGCGCCGCCGCCATGGGGCGCATAGCCGCCGTAGGTGTCCACGATGATTTTGCGCCCGGTCAGCCCGGTGTCGCCCATCGGGCCGCCGATGACGAACCGGCCCGTCGGATTGATGTGGAGCTTGGTATCGGCGTCGAGCATGCCGTCGGCAATGACATGGCGTATCACGTGCCGCTCGATGTCGCGCCGGAGGTCGTCGGTCTTAACTGACTCCGCGTGTTGGGTCGAAACAACCACGGCGGCAACGCGGCGCGGCTTGCCATCGCGGTACTCAACCGACACCTGAGCTTTGCCATCGGGGCGCAGGTAATCGAGCGTCCCGTCGCGCCGCGCCTGCGCCAAACGCTGCGTCAGCCGATGGGCCAGTTGAATTGGGAGCGGCATGAGTTCCGGCGTCTCCGTGCAGGCGAAGCCGAACATCAAGCCTTGGTCGCCGGCGCCGCCGGTATCCACGCCCATGGCGATGTCGGGCGACTGCGCGTTGATGGTCGAGATGACCGAGCAAGTCTTGGCGTCGAAGCCATATTCGGCATTGTCATAGCCAATCCGCCGGACGACATCCCGCGCCACGGTCGGGAAATCCACGTAGGCCGTCGTGGTAATCTCCCCGGCAATCACTACCAGCCCGGTCGCCAAAAGCGTTTCGCAGGCCACGCGGCCGTTGGGGTCGAGGCGCAGCACCTCGTCCAGAATGGCGTCGGAAATCTGATCCGCCATCTTGTCGGGATGCCCTTCGGTCACTGATTCAGAAGAAAAGAGAAAATTGCCGTTATTCAAAGCGTATCCTCCACGAAACGCGGGGGTTTTGGATGCGCGTGGCGCAGTCCGCCCCAGAGCTGGCGAAAGACTTGCGCGGATGAATGCAACCAGAAACCATGGTGAGAGTTGGACTGAGCTAAATTCAAAGTTGGCCACCGTACCATGCGAGACAAAAAATGCCAACCCGTCGCCTGCGGCGCGGCGGCGGCGCTCGATGGCTTCCGCCTTACGCCGGAGGGTCAGGTGAAATCACCGCGTTTTTGCGGGGATTGACCGTCGCCGCGCTCCCGCCTGTCCGTTCCGGCGCGGACTGGTTTATGCTGGGCCAGCAAGCGCGTTGATCCAAACCGCCTGAGACGTCATCTCTATGTCAAACGATAGGGGCCGATCCCTCAGTGGCGCAGTCTGGAAGCCGGCCGCGCCGCCGGCGGCGGAAGTTCAAAAGCTCGCCGCCGCGCTGGGCGTTCACCCGCTTGTCGCAGCCTGCCTGATCAATCGCGGCGTCACGTCGGCGGAGCAGGCAACGGCTTTTTTGTCGCCTGACCTAGCGCATGTTCCAGACCCAAAGCCCATGCGGAATCTGGACGAGGCGCTGCGCGTCATTGGCGGCACCCTGGCTCGGCGCGAGCGCATTCGCATCGTGGGCGACTACGACTGCGACGGCACGACCGGACTGGTCACCCTGCGGAACGCGCTGCGGCTGGCGGGATCAGAAATCGACGACCTTGTGTCGTATTACGTCCCCGACCGCGAGCGAGAGGGTTATGGACTCAACCCCGGCATCATTGAGCGGGCGGCGGAAGATGGAATTCAGACGCTGATCTCGGTGGACATCGGCATCACGGCGCACCGGGAGTGGAGCCTGGCGCGGGCGCGGGGCGTCACCGGGGTGTGCATTGACCACCACACGGCGCTGGGCAGCCAGGTTCCGGCGGACGCCATCGTGGTGTGTCCGAAGCAAGCGGACGACCCCTACCCGGAAAAAGACCTCGCCGCCTGCGGGCTAGCGTGGCAGATGGCGCGGGCGCTGCTGTCCGACCGCCCCAACGGCGAGCCGATCCTGCGCTCGCTAACCAAGCTGGTCGCCATTGGCACCTATGCCGACCTCGTGCCGCTTTCAAGCTTGGCGAATCGCGCCATCGTGGCGGAAGGACTGCGCGGACTCAACGGCGGTTCTAAAAATCACGGACTCGCGGCGCTGCTGGAGGTCGCCGGGCTTGCGCAGCGGGGCGTCAGCGCCGGCGATCTGGGGTTCCGGCTTGGCCCGCGCATCAATGCCGCGGGGCGCATCGAGGGCACGACCCTTGGCGTCATCGAGCTGTTTGACAGCCGCACCCCGGAGGAAGCGCGCGCCCGCGCGCAGCGAATTGATAACTGGAACACGGAGCGCCAAGAGGTGCAGCGCCGGCTCGTGAGTCAGCTTGAGGCGCAAATTGCAAGTCAGTCCGGCGACGACTGGGTTTATGTTCTGGCCGGCGACCACGCTGAAGGGTGGCATCAGGGCGTGGTTGGCATCGCGGCCTCCAAAGTGGTTGAAACGCGCCACCGGCCCGCGCTCGTCTGTAGCCTTCGGGATGGCCTGGCGCATGGCTCCGGGCGCAGCATTCCGCAGTTCAACTTGATTGCGGCGCTGCAAGCCGTCGGGGGGGACGGACTCCTTCTGCGGTATGGCGGCCATCCGGCCGCGGCCGGCTTTTGCCTGCCCGTCGAGCGGCTGCCTGAGCTGCATGAGCGACTCAACGCCTACGCCCGGCAGACGCTTACCCCGGATGACTTGACGCGCGCCTACAGCTACGACGGCGAGCTTCCCCTGTCGGCGCTGACCATCCCCGTTGTGGAAAGTCTGGCGCGGCTTGAGCCCCATGGCATCGGCAATCCCGCCCCGCGCTTTGTCTTGCGCGGACGCATCCTGGAGCAGCGAGTGCTGAAGGACCTGCATCTCAAGCTCGTTTTGAGCGACGGGACGAGTCGCGTCGAAGTTATCTGGTGGCAACAGCGGGACTACGCCGCCCAGCTTCCCAAAGACGCCGAAGTCGAAGCGCTGGGGCGGCCTGACATCAATGCCTGGAATGGCGTCCGCTCAACCCAGTTCATCGCCCTGGACATGCGGCTGGCGCGCTGAGCCGCCCTACAGCGCCGGATTGAGAATCGCCACATAGGGCAGATTGCGATACCGCTCCGCGTAATCGAGGCCGAAGCCGACCACGAATTCATTCGGAATCGTAAAGCCCGCGTAGGCGACTTCCACTTCGCGCTGTCGCCGCTCCGGCTTGTCGAGCAGAGCCGCGACGCGCACTGACGCCGCGTCGCGCCGCCGGAACATATCAAGCAAGTAGGACAGCGTAAGGCCGGTATCCACAATATCCTCGACGATAATGACATCCTTGCCCTTGAGGCTCGCGTCGAGGTCCTTGAGCAAGCGCACTTCGCCCGACGACTTCGTGGACGCGCCGTAACTGGACACGGCGATGAAATCAAGCGTCACAGGCAGGTCAATCGCCCGAATCAGGTCGGCGCTGAACGGCACTGCGCCCTTGAGCACCACGACCAGCAGCGGCGACCGTCCGGCATAGTCCCGCGCAATGCTTGCGCCCAGCTCCCGAATACGCGCCTGGATGCGCTCGGCCTCTAGCAGCGTTGTCAACTGCGGTTGGCAAAACTCCGACATTCCGCTTTCTCTCCATTTTCCACAGCCGTCAGGCTGAAACTGACTGCCCCGGCGGCGACGCCATCGTGACGCGATTGCGCCCGCCGCGCTTCGAGACGTAAAGCGCCTTGTCGGCGGCTTCGATCAGCGCATCCGGCGTCGTCATCCCAGGGGACGGCAGGGCGGCTACGCCAAAGCTCGCGGTGACGCTCAGATTGCCGGCCGCGGTCGGCACGGGACGAGTTTCAATATAGCGCCGAAGGCGCTCAGCGACATCGAGCGCGCTTCTAGCCGGCGTGTTAGGCAAGACCACGATGAATTCCTCGCCGCCATACCGCCCGGCAATATCAGTATCCCGGAGCTTATCGCGCGCCACCTTGGCCAGATGCTTCAGCACCTCGTTGCCGACCTCGTGGCCGTAGGTGTCGTTGACCTTCTTGAAATAGTCTATGTCAAACATAATCAAGGACATCTGCCCATTGGCGGACAGCGTCTTGGCAAAGATTTCCGCCAGCTTGGCGCGCGCGGCGCGCGCGTTGAGCAGTCCGGTCAGCCCATCCACCGTCGCCAGCTCGTGGAGGCGGGCTTTTTCAAGCGCCCCAACCAGCTGCTGCCCCAAGGCATGCAGCATTCCCTCGTCCTGCTCCGAGAACGCCCGCGCTTGGTAGCTCGCTACGCTGATGACGCCGAGCGTCTTTTTTTCAGCTTCGAGCGGCACGCCCATCCAGGAGCGGTAAGGCAATCGCTCCGTCAGCCAGCGATAGCCATAGGATGCCGCCTCGCGCTCGATATCGCTGATGCGAAGCGCCCGCTTGTGCTGGACGCACCATTCGGCCAGCCCCAGCGCGTCCGCCTCGGGATGGAGGATTTCATGCTCGCTGGTGGAGCTGCGCGCTTGCCACTTTCCGCTATGACCCAAGTTGCGTTCCGCGCCGCGCCGCTCGGCTGGCGGGGGCGGCGCGCTCGCCGGCTGCCATTCCAGCGCGCGCGGGGCCGCGCCGTCTTCAGGGAAGAGATACACCGCCAGCGAGTCGGCCCGAAACAACTCGCGCCCTTCCTGGCACAGCGTCCGGAACAACTCGCGGCGCGTCTGGTCTGGGTTGCTCAGGGCGCGCCCGACGCCGACGAGGATTTTCATCTCGGCAATCGTTCGCTGCTGCCGCTCGGCCGCCTCGCCCTGCTTGCTTAGCAGCGCCACCTGCGCGACCAACACAGCGCATAGCGCGATAACCGGCAGGGGGCCGAGCTGGGCGTACGCCACCGCGATCATGACCGCCAGCGCCACGGTGGCGAACTCGGCCAGAAACGTGACGACCGACTGCCGAGCGCGCGTTTCCTGCATAAACGCCCCCAGCGGGACGCCCCGCGCCCACAGGTAAAGAAACGACACGCTCGCGCGCATGACGAAAATGGAAAGGTAAATGAGCGGGATGGTCACCAGCTCCCGCGCCCCGAACCTCGGCGCGACGTGCCACTCGGCGAGGTGTCCGGCCTGCTCGACCGTGCTGCCAGTCAAGCCGATGAAGGCGGCAACGCCGCCCTGAAACAGCATCTCGCCCGCCACAAACCGCCACCCGCCCACTGGCAGCCCGCGCTGATGCCGCTCGACCTGCTGGCTTGCGGACTCCAAAATTCCGGCAATGCCAAGCAGCGGCACCGTCACTTCCAGTGGAAACACTAAAACAACTAGCACCATGATGCCGTCTTCGGCCAGCACGGGGGCGCCATCCCGCGACCGCCGGCGAAGAAAAGAGCAAATCATTAGCAGGAGCAGAGACAGGCCCGCCGCCAGGCCGTCCCTCTGACGCGCAAAGTCGAGCAGGTCAATCCGGAGCGCGCCCGAAAACTTCAGCTCGACAGCCAGCGTGAGCAGCCACAGGCCCGAGCCCAGCCCCCACAGCAGGAGCCCGTGGAGTAAACCAAACGGCGTTCGGCTCAGGGGCAATGGCATACCGAAGATTGAAAAGCGAGCAAGGCAGTGGCGGCAACGGCGGCGCGGGATGAGAATGTAGCAAACGCGCCCCTAACAAACTATCATCTTGTCACGCGCCATCGTCATTGACGCTGGCAGTCGTGGCGGACTTTTCAAACGTTTCTCACGCATCTTCATCGCGGCGTCATGTCATCCCAAAAACCGGAAACCAAGCGGCTTACCTCGTCAGGCATCGAGCTGAAGCCAAGTTACGCGCCGGGCGACGCGCCCGCCAGCGCGAGCGAGCAACCAGGCGAGTATCCCTTCACGCGCGGCATTCATGCCGCGATGTATCGCAGCCGGCTCTGGACCATGCGCCAGTACGCCGGCTTCGCCACAGCCGCCGAATCCAACGCCCGGTACCGCTATCTGCTTTCCCAGGGCACGACGGGGCTAAGCGTCGCCTTCGACCTCCCAACGCAAATTGGGCTGGACTCCGACTCGCCCTTGGCGATGGGCGAAGTCGGTAAAGTCGGCGTGGCGATTGACTCTCTCGAAGACATGGCGACGCTGTTTGACGGCATCCCGCTCGACCAGGTCTCGACCTCGATGACGATCAACGCCACGGCGCCGATTCTGCTGGCGCTCTACATTGCTGTCGGCAAGCGTCAGGGAGTAACGCCGGACAAGCTCAACGGCACGGTGCAGAACGACATTCTGAAGGAATACATCGCGCGCGGGACCTACATCTATCCGCCGCGCCCCTCGCTGCGGCTCATTACCGATCTATTCGCCTACTGCGCCCGCGAAGTCCCCAACTGGAACACGATCTCGATTTCGGGCTATCACATCCGCGAGGCGGGGGCGACGGCCGCGCAGGAAATCGCCTTTACGCTTGCCGACGGCATTGCCTACGTTGAGGCCGCCATCGGCGCGGGCTTGGATGTCAACGCCTTTGGCCCGCGCTTATCGTTTTTCTTCAACGCGCACAACAACCTCTTTGAGGAAGTCGCCAAATTTCGCGCCGCCCGGCGCATGTGGGCCAAGCTCATGCGCGAGCGGTTCGGCGCAACGAACCCCAAGGCCTGGCAGTTGCGCTTCCATACGCAGACGGCCGGGAGCACGCTCACCGCGCAGCAGCCGGAGGTAAACGTCGTTCGCACCACGATTCAGGCGCTGGCCGCTGTGATGGGCGGCACGCAATCGCTTCACACCAACGGCAAGGATGAGGCCCTTGGGCTGCCGACCGAGGAATCAGCCCGCATCGCGCTGCGGACGCAACAGGTCATCGCCTACGAGTCGGGCGTCGCGGATGTCGCCGACCCGCTCGGCGGCTCCTATTTCATCGAAGCGCTGACGGATGAGCTTGAGCGGCGCGCCGCCGCCTACATTGCTAAGATTGACGCGCTGGGCGGAATGCTGGCGGCTATCGAGCAGGGCTTTCCGCAGCGCGAGATTCAGCAAGCCGCGTTTGACTATCAGCGCGCCGTCGAGCGCAACGAGGTCGTTGTCGTCGGCGTCAACCGCTTCCAGATCGCCGAGGATCAACCGATTCCGATTCAGCGCATTGACCCGGACATCGAGCGGGCGCAGGTCGAGCGCCTGCGCGCCATGCGCGAGCGCCGCGACGCGGTCGCCTGGGCGGCGGCGCTTGACGCGCTGGAGGCGGCCGCGCGCGGCGCGGACAACCTGATGCCGCGCATTCTTAACGCGGTGGAAAGCTACGCCACGGTCGGCGAGATTTCCGATCGGCTGCGTCGCGTCTTCGGCGAATATCAGGAAACCGTCGTGTTTTAGGCGGCGGTCAGGGCTTTTGTCGATCCTGGCTTTCGGCTGAAGGGATAGCTCTTCCATCCAGCCGCTTGGAGGCGTTGAACTCGCGTATGAACGAAGCTGCGCCCGCCCTGCTGAGAAAGCTCCGCGCGCGGCTGTCGGCGGCGCGCGGGCCGGTTTCGCTCGCCACTTTGGCGCGCGACTTGCTCAAGGCGCCTCAGACCTCGCCGGAACTCGCGCGGCGGATCCTGCTGCCGCTTCTCGCGCGCTTGCCCGAAGCCGCGCTGGGCGATGACAACTGCATCCGCTGGCAGGCCGCCCCGCAAGCGGCGACTGAGCTATCCCAGCCGCTCGCCGAGGCCCGGTTCGCCGTCGTCGACGTGGAAACCACTGGTCGCAGCGCCCGCCAGGGGCGAATCACTGAAGTCGCCTGCATCATCATCGAGCGGTTGCGGATTACCGAGACCTTCACAAGCCTGGTCAACCCCGGCGAGCCAATTCCGCCGCTCATCGCGGCCCTGACCGGCATCAGCGACGCCCTGGTCGCCGACGCCCCGCCCTTCCGCGCCATCGCGCCGGAGCTGCGCCGACGACTCGCCCAGTCCGTCGTGGTCGCCCACAACGCGAGCTTTGACCGCCGCTTTCTGACCGCCGAGCTGACGCGCGCCGACGAAAGCTTTACGTGGACCGCTCCGACGCTGTGCACGGTTCAGCTTTCGCGCCGCCTCGTCCCCGGACTAGATAGCTATCGGCTCGACCGCGTCGCAGGCTATTTCCGCATCGCCAACCCGGCCCGCCATCGGGCGTCGGGAGACGCGCTTGCGACGGCCCAGGTTTTCCTGCGATTGTTGGAGCGCCTGATCGAGGAAGACATCTTAGCCGTTGAAGCGGCCGCCGCCCTTATGACAAAACGACCGCAAGCGAATCGGCGACGACTTCGAATCTCCAGCGAGGATCAACGCGATGAACGACGCGCGCGATAACTTCGAGCATCTCGATGCCACGGATGATTTGGCCGAGCGCGAAGCCGCCAACTACTTTCAGGCAGCCTATCAGCGACAGATGGAAGGCAAGCTCGACGAAGCCATTCTGCTCTATGAACGCTCAATTGCGCTGCACCCGACGGCCGAGGCGCATACCTTTCTCGGCTGGACCTACAGCTTCCTTGGCGACCTGGACCGAGCGATAGCCGAGTGCCTGCGGGCAATTGAGCTCGACCCGGATTTTGGCAACCCCTACAACGACATCGGGGCGTATCTCATCGAGCGCAATGATCCGCTGTCGTCCGCGATGTGGCTCAAGCGCGCCATGGAGGCCAAGCGCTACGAGTGCTATTTTTACCCGCACTTCAACTATGGGCGCGTGCTGGAGTTCCAGGGGCGCTGGCTGGACGCGATGCGGGAATACACGACGGCGCTGGATTACAATCCTGACTACGCCGCCGCCAAGAAGGCCATCCGCCAGCTCCAGTGCCGGCTCAACTAGCAAACCTCGTGGAGCGCCCATCGCGAGCCTAAGCCGCGGCGCGGCTTCCTGACGCCATCCGTCGCTTGCCGTTGGATTCGGAGACGACCGCCCCCAAGCGCTCCCATCGCGAGCGCGGCGGCTGCCAACCGTCACTCAACGGGTAGCGCGGCGCCGTCCTGGAAAGCGCGCTCGCGGCTGCCGCCCGCCGCCTGGCCAGCTTGCCTGCCGCCACGTCGCCGCCTTCGGTTATCCCCCCTTCCCGCTACGGGACAACGGCGGCTTTACTTGGCGAAGAAACCGTCAGCGGCGGGATTGAGCGTGGCGGCGCGGTCGCGCCGGCCCGGCGGGGGGACCTGTCCGGCTCCGCGCCCGCCAGCCGCGCGCTGAGCAGCTCCACATCGTAGCCCTCGCGCCGAACCCGCATGTCGAAGTAGAGCAGGCAGTAGGCAATTGTGGACATCGGGAGCGTCACGAGCTTGCCGAGCTGATCCGCGACGCTGAAGGCCAGAAGAAACCACGTCGGCGTTCGCGTCAGGTCATCGAAGTCGCCGTTGAGAATGACATAGATCAGAAGCGGGACGCCGATGGCCGAAATGACGGATGAGGCGATCGCCATATCGAAGAGCGTAATCTGCACAACCCGCCAGATGGCGCCCCGCGCCAGTTGCATGGCCCGAATAAGACTATCCCGCATCGAGCGTCCCTCAATCATCGCGACGCTGGGGACGAGCGCGATCTGGGTCACGGCGGCGCAGTAGCCGACAAAGCCCAGCGCTACAAGCGCCGCCATAAGCAACGTGAAGAGCCCGCCGGCGAGCGTCGATGGCAGATAGCCAAACAAAAGAAAGGCCGCGAGGATGGCGATCCAAAAAATAAACAGCCCGACAAGGGCTAACCCGGACAGCGTCAGCCAAAAGAGCAGGTAGCCGGCGATTTGCGTCCACAACAGCGGCCACAGCCGCCCTTTCATCATCCGCCACGCGCGCCGAAGGCTGATGGGCGCGTCGAGCATGGCGAAGTCGGCGACGGCGCGGGTTAGCCCTCCCGTAATGAGCATCAGCAGGAGCGGGCTGATGACGTAGGTCAGAACATAGCCGACGGACATGCCGACGATGACCACCGGCAGGGTTGCCGCCGACTCGCGCAGTCCGGTGGCGGCGTAGGCCACAAGGAGCGTCCCGACGCAACTAGCGATGACCGGCAGAACCGCGAGCGCCAGCAGCGGAGTAAAGTTCCGCCGGTAGATATGAACGGCGCGGTCAATGAGGTCGCCGGTCGAAAGCGGCTCCAGGTCCGCCAGTTGACGCAGGTCGGGCAGCTCTTCGGGGCGGAAGCGGGGCGGCGCGCCAGTCATCGCTCGGCCCTCTTCCTCATGCGAACCTGGTTCCCCCGCGGGCTGTACTCGACCTCGTCCATAACATGGTAGATGAGCATAACGCCGCGCCCGCAGGTGCGCATCAGGCAGCTTGGATCGGTCGGGTCCGGCAGCGCGCTGAGGTCAAAGCCGTCGCCCTCGTCGGTGATGGTGAAGATGACTTCGTCCTTCTGGAACTCGACCAGCACATGCACGCTTTTGGACGGGTCTTCGTGATTGCCGTGCTTGATGGCGTTGGCAATCGCTTCGTCAAGCGCCAGGATGATGTCGGAGTTTGGCCCGGCAATGCCGCGCGCCTCGAGCAGGCTCACCAACTCGCGCAAGAGGTCGTGCATGCGCGCGATGACGCTGGGAATGACAAACTCCAAACGGTCGGGCGCAGCGTTGGAGGCGGTTGCCTGGTCGGCGGAATATCCTGCCATATGGCCACGTGAGTCCTTGCGCTTGGAATCAGGACTGCTCGCTGGCGCAGGCTAGCACAGCTTCCGTTCGCGCCGCTATGTGGCGCGCTTGTCAGGTTATCGGCGCGGCAACTGTCGGCGCGGGAGCGGTCACCGGCTGGAGACGACTGGCATTGCGGGCGTCGGTGGCAATTTTCCCGTCTCGAATCGTCAGCACGCGGTGAGCGTAGGCCGCGATGTCCGGCTCGTGCGTGACCACAATGATCGTATTGCCGCGCTCGTGAAGCACGTCCAGCAAGGCCATGATTTCCCGACTCGTGGCGGAGTCGAGGTTGCCGGTCGGCTCGTCGGCCAGAATGATGGACGGGTTGTTGACCAGCGCCCGCGCAATGGCGACCCGCTGGCGCTGTCCGCCGGAAAGCTCGTTGGGGCGATGGTGCATGCGGTGCGCGAGGTCAACCTGTTCCAGCGCGCGCTTAGCTCGCTGCAGCCGCTCCGCCGCTGGCGCGCCGCTGTAGATGAGGGGAAGCTCGACGTTGTGCAGCGCCGTGGCGCGCGGCAGCAGGTTGAAGGTCTGGAAGACAAAGCCGATTTCTTGGTTGCGAACGCGCGCCAGCTCGTCGTCATCCATGGAGGAGACCAGCTTGCCGTTGAGCCAGTATTCGCCCTTGGTCGGCGTGTCGAGACAGCCGATGAGGTTCATCAAAGTGGACTTTCCTGACCCCGACGGCCCGACAATGGCGATGTACTCATTGCGCTCAATGGTGAAGCTCACCCCATGCAGCGCATGAATGATTTCGTCGCCCATCCGATAGGTCTTCCACACATCCTTGGTTTGGATGACCGGCGGCGCTTGGGTGGCCGGCTGACGGTCGGCGGCGATGATCGGCGCGGTTTTGACAGACATTTTGATAGACATGTTGACAGACCTGGCGTGTCGCGGCTCGTTCCGTTAAGCGTCACCCCTTGCTCTTGTCGGACGCCTCCGCCTTGAGGTCGCGCGTGATGGCCGCGCCCGGCTTCATCGCCCGCAGCAGCCGGTAGGGGCCGGTCACGATGTTTTGCCCTTCCGAGAGCCCTTCCTTCACCTCGATGTCGGTCTCGCCCAGAATGCCGGTCGTGACCGGAACGAACTTGGCCTTGCCGCCTTCCTCGACAAACACGCCGGAAACTTCAGCCCGTTTCGCGGGCTTCTTCTCGGCCTCGCCGCCGGCGGGCGACTTCTGAGGCTCCGCTGGCGCGCCGGACATCTCCGCCGGGTCGCGGCTGACCAGGGCCTGAAGCGGAATGACGAGAACATTCCGCCGGGTATCCGTCGTGATGACAGCCGTGGCCGACATGCCGGGGCGGAGCCGCTGGCGATCCTTTTCGGAGGGGTCGAGGCGAATCTTGACCTTGAAGTTCTTGGCTTCCTGCGAGGTGACGTTGGCGGCGATGGTCTGCCCGGAGCGGGTGACCGCGCTCTGCCCGACTTCCGCGACCTGGCCGGGGATTTCCGTATCGCCGAGCGAATCCACCCTGACCTTTACCGGCTGCCCAATATGAACGTTGGCAATGTCGGTTTCGTCCACCTGGACCTCGACGTTGATTTCCGACATGTCGGCGATGGTCATCAGCGGCGTGGTGTTGAAGTTCGCGACGGCGAACTCGCCGACGCGCACGGGCAGGCTCGATACCACGCCGTCAATCGGCGATTTGCGAACCGTCTGATCGAGGAAGTACTGCGTGTTAGTGAGCTGCGCCCGCGCCGCCTTGACGCGCTGCCAGGCGGATTTGCTGGATTCCTCAGCCCGCTGGACGGCAATTTCGGCGTCCTTGACGACTTGTTTCAGCCGCTCGATCTGCATGAGCTGCGCGTCATAGGTTGCCTTGGCGACATCGTGGTTGGCGCGCGCCGCGTCAAAATCGGCCCGTGACACCACGCCCGCCTCCAGCAACTCGGTCGTCCGCTGCAACTGAATCCGCTGCAAGTCAAGCTGCGCCTTGAGGCGGGCAAGGTCAGACTCGGCTGCGATGAGCTGGGCTTTGTTTTGCGTGACAAGGTTCTGCGCGCTGAGGACTTGCGTTTCCGTGGCGCGCGCGTCTTGCTCCGCCGCCCGGTAGTTAGCCTCGGCGCTTTGCTGCGAGGTCATTTGCTGCGTCGGATCCACCTTGATCAGCGGCTGGCCCTTGCGCACGACATCGCCCTCCTTAATGAAAATATCGGTGACGCGCCCCGCGACTTCGGCCGTAAGGTTGTAAAGCGCCACCGGGCGCACCTCGCCGGAAGCCGACACCTTGGCTTCAAGCAGGTCGCGCCGCTTGACTTGCTCAATCTGAACGCTGAGGGCGTCGGTGCGGCGAGTCAGCAGGCTGGCGGCGACAATCCCGGCCACCAGCAGGGTCGCCCCGCCAACGATAAGCAGTTTTTTGGTTCGACTAAGCGCCATGGGAGGAGTTAAGAAATGAAAGCCAGGAAGTTTTCTTCAGCGATGGCGGACGGCTTGGCGTCGCGCGGCATTGAAGCGTAATACGGTCGTCTACGCTGGAGACGGAGCGGGGGTTTCAGAAAAATGCAAGCAGGCAAAGCGCAGGGCGGTCTGGCATAGGCGTGGCTCCGCGTCTTAGGCTATAGCGGCCAAGCGCTAAGCTAGCCGGAACTTCTTACTAATGATAGTCGCCCCGGATGGCGCGGTGTGTGTGACGACGCACCTTGACGCTTCCAGCTCCGCGGGCGGCGCGCTGAAATGACAATACTTTACACAGCGCAATGGGTTCTTCCGGTCGCGGCGCCGCCGATTCGGGATGGGGCCGTCGCCACGCGCGACGGCCAAATCCTGGCCGTCGGCCCGGAAACGGACGTGCGCGCCCGGCTGGCGCGGCTCGGAACGCTGGAAACGGTCGCGCTAGGGCGCGCCGCGATTTGCCCGGGATTCGTCAATGCGCACACGCACCTGGAGCTAACCGCCTTTCGCGGACGGCTCGAAGGCCTATCTTTTTTTGACTGGATTCGGACGCTCACGCGCCTGCGCGATGAGCGCATGGACGCGGAAGATCTTGACCTCTCGGCCCAGTGGGGCGCGGTTGAAGCGGCGCGGGCCGGCGTCACGACCTTGGCGGATACGGGCGCTTCCGCCGCCGGATTTCGCGCGCTGCTCCAGAGCGGGCTGCGCGGCATCGCCTACCAGGAGGTGTTTGGCCCCGATCCGATGCAGGCCAAGAAAAGCCTCTCCGGCCTCAAGCGCCGCATTGAGGCGCTGCGACGCTCGGAAACCGAGCTGGCTCGCCTGGGCGTCTCGCCGCATGCCGTCTATTCGGTTTCCGCGCTCCTGTTCCGACTCGTCATCGAGTACGCCGAGCGCCAAGATCTGCCGGTGGCCATCCACTGCGCCGAATCCCAGGCCGAAGATGACTTTCTGCGCAGCGGACAGGGCCCGTTCGCCGATTTTTTGCGGCGGCGCGGCATCGCCTGGACGCCGCCGCGGGTATCGGCCATCCGGTATCTCAGCGATCTGAACGCGCTGCGCGTCAAGCCGCTGCTGATCCACGCGGCGCGCGCCACGGAAGAAGACATCGGGCTGCTGACAGTCCACGACGCGCGGGTCGCCCACTGCCCAAAGTCGAACGCCAAATTCGGCCACGGTATCGCGCCGGCAAGCCGGATGCGCCAGCGCGGCGCGCGCGTCGGGCTGGGCACGGACAGCGTGGCGTCCAACAACGTCTGCGACTTATTGGACGAGGGGCGCTTCGCGCAGCTCGTCAGCCGGGCGACACAGGGCGACGGACACCTGCTGCCGGCCCCCGCGCTCCTGCAGTGGATGACGCTGGATGGCGCATGCGCGCTCGGCCTTGACAACCGCATCGGGACGCTGGAAGTCGGCAAGGATGCCGACCTCATCGGCATCTCGCTGGAGGGTCCGCATCTCGAGCCGGCGTATGACCCGGTGGCGACGGTCGTCACGGCCGCTACCGGGCGCGACGTGGTCCTGACCGTCGTCAAGGGGCGGATCATTTACGACGGACAGCGCGTGCTCACGCTCGACGAGGAGCGGCTGCGGGAGCGCCTGCGCTCGCTTGCCGAGCGACTATCGCCCGCCGCCCCGGAAGGCGACTGAATCGGGCCGGCCACGCAGCGTCTGATTTCTGGTATCATGGGCGCTTTGCCGATTACAAGCGCGACGCTGGGAAGGATGCCTGAGCAATGAAAAGCATGACAGGGTTTGGCCGCGCCGCCATCGCCACTGACGAGTTTGCCCTGACGGTCGAGCTGCGAGCCGTCAACAATCGCTTTCTGGACATCCATGCGCGCCTGCCGTCCGAGCTCACGGCCCTGGACCTGCCATTTCGGAAGCTGGTGCAGGCGCGCTTGCAGCGCGGGCGCGTTGACGCGACCGTGAGCTTGACGCAGCATCGCCCGGTCACGTTCGTGGTGAACCTTCCGCTGGTGCAGGGGTATGTCGCGGCGCTGCGCGAGGCGCAGGCGGCGACGGGGGTCGCCGGGGACTTTGACCTGAGCCTCATCGCCCGCTTGCCGGGCGCGATTCAGCCCGCCGCGGAATCGGACGAAGCGTTTACCGCGCGGCTGGCCGAGGGCTTTTTATCCGCCGCCGGGCAGGCGCTCGACGCCCTTGACGCCATGCGCCAGACGGAAGGGCGGGCGCTGGCGCTGGAAATCGCGGCCCGCCTAGACGCCATCGCCGAGCGCATCCCTGCGATTGAGGCGGCGGCGGCGGCGGTTTTTGATACGCAGCGCGCGCGGCTGGAACGGCGCATGCAAGCCCTGCTTCGGGACCTGGGCAGCGTGGACGAAGCCCGCTTGGCCCAGGAAGCCGCCTATGCGGCCGAACGCTGCGACATCGCCGAGGAAATCGCCCGCCTGCGCAGCCATGTGGCGCAAATGCGCGATTTGTTGACAAGCGAAACGCCCGGCGTCGGCAAGGCAATGGATTTTCTCTTACAGGAAATGAACCGCGAAGCGAATACGATGCTGTCAAAAGCTAGCGAGTCCGAAATTCACGACGCGGCGTTGGCCATCAAAGCCGAGGTCGAGAAAATCAAGGAGCAAGCTCAGAATGTCGAATGACCGCCTACATCCTCCGCGTCGCGGCATGCTGGTGGTGGTCTCCGCGCCGTCGGGGGGCGGCAAGTCCACGTTGCTCAACCGACTTCTGGCTGAGGTGGAAAACCTGCACTATTCGATTTCCTACACTACGCGCCCGCCGCGTCCCGGCGAGCGCAACGGCGAGCATTACTACTTTGTTTCGCCGGATGACTTCGAGCGCATGCGCGAGCATGGCGAGTTTTTGGAATCGGCGGTGGTTCACGGCCATTTTTACGGCACGCATCGCAAGTTTGTCGAAGACACGCTTGACCGCGGCCAAGATCTCATTCTCGACATTGATGTGCAGGGCGCGGAAAGCTTGGCGACGATTATGCCTGAAGCTACTCGGATTTTTATTATGCCGCCAAGCTACGAGGTATTGCGTCAGCGGCTCTCCGCGCGGGGCAGCGATGATCCATCCGCGATTGCGCGTCGCTTGCAGAACGCCAGTCGGGAAGTGCGCCGGTTTCGGGAGTTTCACTACGTCATTATCAACGACAACCTTGATCGCGCCCTCCGGGCGCTGACGTGCATTGTCAGCGCCGAGCGCGAGCGGTGGCGCCTTTCAGAAAAGGCGCTCGACGCAATTATCGCCACTTTTCAAGCTGAAACCATGACTTCGCTACGGGAAGGAGATTTGCCCAAGCCATGACAGCCTCAAAGTCGACACCCGAGCATCAACCTGAAGTGCGCTACATTCCAGATAGCAAGTACCGCTTGATCTTGGTCGCCGCGGCGCGCAGCAAGCAAATCCAGAAAGGGCGCGAGCCGCGCCTTCGCTCCGCCAGTCACAAGCCCACGCGCATCGCGCTGGAGGAAGTCAGTCAGGGTCTAGTGCCCTTCGAGGTGTTGCCGCCGCGCGAGCCGGTGATTCCCCATCACGAGGACGGCATCATCAGCGGCTAGCCCAAGCCCCGCGCGCGCCGCGAGTTTGCGGCGGCCCTCGCTCGCGGCGCGCGGCTGACGTTCATTCGCTAGATAGAGAGCCGCATTGCGAAGCGTCCCCACTTCGCGGATCCGCTGCTGGCGCGTCAAGCCAGCTTCCGCCGCCTTGCGCCGCCCTGCCCGGCGCAAGCGACGCGCAGGATGGTCATCTTATGCGAATGATAGCCAGCCGCGCCGAGGATGCGTGGCATGCCTTGCGCCAGCCGGGCGCTTATGAATGGTGGTACTTTGACGCGCTCTCCGATGACCATGAATACGGGCTGGTTGCCATCTGGTTTTGCGGCATGCCGTTTTCGGCGGATTACAACGCGCACTTCGAGGCTTACGAGCGCGGGCGGGCTACGCCGCCAAACCCCGCCGATTACGCCGCTTTCTCATTCGCGCTTTACCATCGCGGGCGCCCGATTGCTTACGCGCTGGTTGAGTACGACGACTTTACGGCAGCGACCGACCGCCCGGCGGTTAGCGCGGGGCGCAACGCCTTCGCTTACGACCCGGCGACCGCGACCTATCATCTGGTCGTTGACGTGGACCTGACCGAGGTGACAACGGCGATTCCGGTGGCGATTGGGCGTCGCCTGACTGGGGCGTTCGCGTTTCGCAACCTTACTGAAGACTGGTTCTCTCCGGCGCTGGCGGCTTCCAGCGCCGGGCTGATGAGCGCGACGCAGGGGACGCATACCTGGAACTTGGTCGCTCCGGTCTGCGCGGTGAGCGGCGCGCTGGAAATCAGCGGGGCGGATGGGCGCCGCGAGCGGCGCGTGAACTTTGCGGGGCGCGGCTATCACGACCACAACTACGACCCCGTGCCGATGACCCGCGCTATCAACCGCTGGCACTGGGGCCGCTGTTGGCGCGGCGACCGCATGCTGATTTACTACCGCAACGAGCCATTTCCGGGCCAGCCGGGCGCGTTTTCGTTTGGGGCTGTGTTTGACGGCGCGCGACCGCAACTGGCGACGGACGCCGTCGAAGTCGCCTTTGAAGCTCAGCGACGCAACTGGCTAGGGTTGAAGTACCCGCACCGGCTGCGGGTGACGCTGCCTGCGACCGGCGAAACCTGGACGATTCGGCAGCGGCACATGGTTGACTCCGGCCCCTTTTACATTCGCTTTCTGAGCGGGCCGGAGGCGGGATCTCCCGGCGACGCGCATGGCGTATCGGAAACGCTTGATGGCGCGCGGCTGCGGTGGCGCATGTTTCGGCCGATGATCAATACGCGCATTCAGCGTCCGCCAAGTCGGGGGGCGCTGTTGCCGGCTCCGGT
The DNA here is from genome assembly GCA_002254845.1 of Chloracidobacterium sp. CP2_5A. Classification (GTDB taxonomy): domain Bacteria; phylum Acidobacteriota; class Blastocatellia; order Chloracidobacteriales; family Chloracidobacteriaceae; genus Chloracidobacterium. Next base: position 48,423 of record NKPT01000007.1, read on the forward strand.
CGCTCGGCTGGGACGCACGGCGCTCATCTGGCTTATGACGTAGGCGACGGGGGCGGATTGGGAAAGTCGGCACGGGGTTAGCGAAGCGTCAGCCCGCGCTTCCTGAAGAGCCCCAGGCAGCGGCTGGCTGGTCCGCCTGGCCCTGCCGCGCGCGCAGCGCCGTCAGCAGCTTGTCGTGCAGGCCCCCGAAGCCGCCATTGGAAAGCGCGGCGACGACTTCATTGGGAGCGAGCCGCGGCAGGAGATAATCCACAATGGCGTCCGCTCCGGCGACAACCGCTGCTTGCTTGCCGCGCGCCGCGAGGTCCGCCACCAATCGCTCCGGCGAAAATCGGTCGGCGGCGGGCACCTCTTCGCTTCCAAAAACCGGCGCGACAATCACCTGCCGGGCGGCGTCAAAAGCGTCGGGATAGACTTCCTGAAACACTCGCTTGCGCGATGACCACGAGCGCGGCTCAAACACCGCCGTCAGCGGTCGTCCCGGAAAGCGCCGCGCCAGCGCGGCTAAGGTTTCTCTCACCGCCGTGGGATGATGGGCAAAGTCGTCAATGACGGCGATGCCGCCGACCTCGCCCCGAAGCTGCATGCGGCGCTTGACGGCCTGAAAGGTCGCCAACCCCTCGGCTATCCGCTCCGGCGCGACCCCCCACAAGGCTGCCGCCGCCACAACCGCCAGCGCGTTGCGCGCGTTGAAGTCGCCGAAGGTCGGCAGCTCAAAGGTTCCAAAAGGCTCGCCGCGCCGCGTCACGCGAAACCGCATGCCGGTTTCAGTATAGGTCAGGTCGGCGGCGCGCCAGATCGCATCGGGCGCGTCGAGGGCGAAGCTTTCCAGCGGCGCGAGCGAGCGGGACGCTGCATCGCGGGCATGCGGCGAGTCAAAGCCCACGACGCATGCCCCGGTGCGCGGAATGAGGTTGACAAAGCGCCGAAACGCCAGCTTGACCGCGTCGAGATCGGGGTAGATGTCCGCGTGGTCGTACTCGACGTTGTTGACGATGCCGATTTCCGGCAGGTAGTGCATGAACTTCGGCCCCTTGTCGAAGTACGCCGTGTCGTACTCATCGCCCTCCAGCACGACGTAATCGCTTTCCGTCACGCGAAAGCTCGAGCCGAAATTCTCGGCCACGCCGCCGACCAGAAACGTCGGCGCCAGCCCGCCAACCGTCAGGACATGCGCGGCCAGGGCCGTCGTCGTCGTCTTGCCATGCGTGCCGGTCACCACCAATACCCGCTTGCCCCACAGGAATTCCCGCCTGAGGACTTCCGGCAGCGAGGCGTAGCGCCAGCGCCGCTCCAAAACGTATTCGACTTCGGGATTGCCGCGCCGAATTGCGTTACCCACCACGACTACATCCGGCTTTTTCGCCAGATTTGCCGGGTCGTAGCCCAGCGCCACCGGAACGCCCAAGCGCGCCAGCTCATCCGACATCGGGGGATAGACGTTGGCATCCGAGCCGGTCACGTCGTGACCGCGCGCCAACAGCATCCCGGCCAGCGACGCCATCGCCGTTCCGCAAACGCCAATGAGATGATAATGCGCCATGATATTCAGGGTTGCTGATATTCAGGGTTGCTCGGCGGGAGCCTCAGCAAGCTGGCGCGTCAGGGCGTCCAGCTTGCGCCAATCCCGGTCAGCGAGTCGAACTTCCGTCGCCTGCCAGCCCTCCTGCCCCGAGCGAGCGAGCTTAAAGGTCGCCTCAATCTGGGCCTCGACAATGGCATCGCTCGGCGAAAAGCCCGGCAGAACGCGGCGGATGCGAATTTGGCGGCGGTCGTAACGCCCGCCAAGCGCTTGCTGAATCGCCCTCTGGGCCGTCCGCGCCGAGAGCGACTGCCCGGCCGCCACGCCAAGGGCGAAGGCGGTCGCGGCGAGACCCAAGCCGACAACCAGCCAGAGCGCCATCCTCTTGCGCGTAAACATTCGGTTATTTCCTTTCCGGCGCTCGCCCGCCGCCGACCGAGGCGCCGGCGGCGTATTCCGCCAGCGCCTTGCCCAAGTCATCGCCGGCGGCGACGCCAGCCGTCCGCGCCGCGTTGAGGTGATTGGCCACAAAGCTGAAGACCAGAACGCGCCCGTTGGCGGCAGCTACGTAGCCCGCCAGCGCGCTCACGTCATCCAGCGTGCCGGTCTTGGCGCGCAGGTTATCGGCGGCCCGCGTGCCCTTCATCCGGCTGCGAAGCGTGCCGTCCCTGCCCGCAATCGGCAGCGAGTCATAAAAGATCTCCCACGCCGGATGCTTGCGCATGTAGCGCAACAACGCCGTCAGCGCCGTCGGCGTGACATTGTCGAGCCGCGACAGCCCCGATCCGTCGCGGATTTTCAACTCGGCGACCGGCGCGCCGACCCGCTTCATAAAATCGGCGACGACTTCGCACCCGGCGGCGTCGGCGTCCTTGTCGGCCGGGCCGCGCGCCTTGCCCAAGTGTCGCAAAAGAAGCTCGGCAAAGAGGTTGGAGCTGATTTTATTCGTCGTCCGCACCCAGGCCGAAAGCGGCGGCGACTCAATAAAGGCAATCTCCCTGAGCTTTTCCGCGTCCAGCGGCTGCCGCTGGCGGAAATTGGCGTCGGCCCGGCGCGCGCCGCCCCGGACGACAATGCCGCGCCGCAGGAGCATTTCCCGAAACAGATGCGCCGCGAATCGCGCGGGGTCGTGAATGGCGACGCCCAGCTCCCGCCCGCCGTTGGCCGGCAGCCGGCCGTAAAGCTCAATTTCATTGTCGGCCAAGCCCCGGTGAATCCCAAAGGTATCCGCGTCCTTGCTGGCCGCCGTCATCGCGCCGTTGCGCAAGGTGACGTAGCTCGTCGCCGGCGCGAACGTCGCTTGCGGCGGCTCGCCTGCGCGCGTCGGCGTCACGGTCAGCGTCACGTGGTTGTCAGCGACCGAAAGCGCGCTGACTTCCGCGCCGTAGTGCCACTGAAGGTCGTCCCAGCCCCATCCGTCGCCCAGGGGCGGCGCGCGGAAGTAGCTTTCATCGCCGACAATGTCGCCAGCGATTTCCTTGACGCCCGCCGCCGCCACTTGGTCGGCCAGATTTTCAAGCGGCGTCAGGCGCGCGTCTTTCTGATCGGCGTTGAAGCGGCTGGAAATGGTTGGGTCGCCGCGCCCGACCAGCGTCAAGTCGCCCGCCACGACGCCGGTGGCGTCCAGCGCCGCGACGTAAACCGACGTGCGAACGCGAAAGTCAGAGCCCAACACGTCCAAGGCGGCGGCGGTCGTCAGCAGCTTCATATTGGAAGCTGGCAGAAACCGCTTATCGCCGCCGACATCGGCCAGCGCGTCGCCAGTTTCGGCGTCCTCGACGCGAATGCCAATGCGCGCGCCCTGCAGCGCCGGACGATTGGCAAGGCTTTCCGCAAGCGCCTGGAGCGGAGCGGCGGACGCCGGCGGCGCGGACGCGGCGGCTTTTGGCGGAACGCCCTTTGGCGACGCGCCGGATCGCTGCGCATCCGCCGCCGGCGGCGCGGACAGCCAGCCGCCGGCGAGCGCCGCGCCCAGAACAACCCTCATCCACAAAGCTTGGCTAGGCATCTCAAGTCTTCACAGTAGTTTCGATAGACGGGCTCCGCGCCGCTTCCCGGCGCGATAAGCAACGTTAGCACGTTGGATGAAAACCTTTCGACGGACAAAGTTTCCGTTGCGGTCGGCTAGGTCATGAGCGAAGTTGGAAGTGAAACGTCCCGATGCTCAACCAGACGCCTTCCAAGCTGCCCCCGCGTCAATCATCGCGCCGGTTGCCCATGCCAATGTCCAATCAATACGCGCCGCAAGCTTATTCCGCGCCACTCGCGCTCTCGCGGGCCGATTTCTGGCGCGCCGCGCTCGAACTGATGAAGCCGCTTACGTGGTTCGCGCCGATGTGGGCGTTTCTGTGCGGCGCGGTCAGCAGCGGCGCAGCCCCAACTGGCGAGTTCCTCTGGGGCCTGTTTCTGGGCGCGATTCTGGCTGGGCCGCTGATGTGTTCTATGTCGCAGGTGATGAACGACTACTGCGACCGGGAAGTGGATCGCTTAAACGAGCCGCAGCGCCCGTTCCCGTCGGGGCGCATCACGGAAGCGCAGGGGCTGTGGCTGTGCGCGCTCCTGACGGCGGCTTCACTCGCCCTGGCGTGGGCGGTGGGCGAGTGGAAAGCGCTGGCCCTTACCGTGGCCGCATTTGTGATGTCGCTGCTATACAGCGCCCCGCCAGTGCGCGGCAAGCGTAATGGCTGGCTGGGCAACGGGCTGGTGAGCTTCGCCTATGAAGGCGTCGCGTGGGCAACCGGCTGTCTGGCGGTTGCCGGGGCGTTTCCTCCGGCAAGCGTCGCCGGGGCGGTTCTCTACAGCGTTGGGGCGCACGGCATCATGACGCTCAACGATTTCAAGAGCGTGTCCGGCGACACCGCCCTTGGGATTCGCTCCGTGCCCGTGCAGCTCGGCATTCCGCGCGCGGCGCGCGTCGCCTGCTACGTGATGAACATTCCCCAACTGCTCTGCGTGGGCTTGCTTGGGTGGTATGGCAAATGGGCTTGGGCAGCCGTTCTGATGGGGCTGCTCGTGGCCCAGCTTCCGCTCCAGGTCAAGCTCATCCGCGACCCTGAAGCCCGCGCGCCCTGGTACAACGCGACGGGAACAACCCTCTATGTGCTAGGCATGATGGCGTATGCGATTGCCATTCGCTGACTTGCCTATCGCTGACGACCGCCGCGACGCGCGCCTCGGCGCGGTCCCGCGCAACACGACAAAGACGGAACGTATGAGAAAAAGACGGAACGTATGAGAATCATTATCTACACGGGCAAAGGCGGGGTGGGAAAGACAAGCGTGGCCGCGGCGACGGCGCTGCTGGCGGCCGAGCGCGGCTTGCGCACGCTTGTCATGAGCACCGACCCGGCCCATAGCCTCTCCGATTCGCTCGACCTTCCGCTCGGACCTGAGCCGCTGCGCGTCCGCGACCAGCTCGATGCGCTGGAAACTAACGTCTATCAAGACTTGGAAGATAACTGGGGCCTTGTGCGAGCGCACTTTGCCGAAATCCTGGCCGGACAGGGCGTGGACGGCGTCCTTGCGGATGAGTCAGCCATCCTGCCCGGCATGGAGGAGCTGTTCAGCCTGACGCGCATTCGCAAATACCGCGAAAGCGGCGACTATGACTTGCTCGTGGTGGACGCCGCGCCAACTGGCGAGACGCTGCGCCTGCTCTCGATGCCGCAGACGCTAAGCTGGGTCGTGCGGCTGGTGCGCGGACTGGAAAGCTCGATTGTGCGCCCAATTGTGCGGCCGCTCGCCAATGCCACGCCGGGGCTGCGCAGATATATGGCGTCGGAAAAGGTCTTTTCGGAAGTTGATCGCATGTTCCGCAATCTGGAAGCCATGCACGACATCCTCTGCGACGGGACGACCACGACGGTGCGACTGGTCATGAACGCCGAGAAAATGGCCATCAAGGAATCCAAGCGGGCGCTGACCTATCTGAATCTGTATGGACTCCTCTCAGACGGCATCGTGGTCAACCGCCTCCTGCCGGTGAACGAAAACAGCGGCTTTTTGGAAGGGTGGAAAGCCGTCCAGCAGCGGTATCTGTCGGAGATTGAAGACTCGTTTCAGCCGTTGCCAATTCTGCGCGCGCCGATGTACGGTTCGGAAGTCGTCGGCATAGACCGCTTGCGAACGCTGGGGCGCGACCTCTTTGGGGACAGCGACCCGTCCGCTCGGCTGTATGACGAGCGTCCCTTTGAAATGTGTAAATCGGAGCATGACTGCCGCATTCGCATCCGGCTGCCGTTTCTGGAGCCAGATCGGCTCGAAACGTGGATTGCCGGCGACGAGCTGGTCATTCAGATTGGCAATCAGCGGCGCATGGTCGGCTTGCCAACCTCCATGATCGGGCTTGAGCCAAGTCATGCCGAGTATCAGAACGAGTGGTTGAGTATTTGTTTTGAAGCCCCGGTCGGCGTTGGCTGAAGCGCCGCCGGGGCTGTCGCGCCGATGTCGCAGCGGGGGGCTAGAGCGCTGTCCCGCCCAGCGCGCAGCTCTGAGGGAGCCGTCGGCGGCATGGTTTGACGACGCGCCAGGTTTACGTCCCCAAAGTTCAGCCCACTTCCTTTCCATCCGAACTTCGGAGGACTTGTCACTATGGGTCAGTTCAAAAAAGTCGTTGACTCCATCGTCGAAATCGGCGAGATCAACCTTGAAGGCCACATCAACCTCGTTGGCGACATCTACCGCGCCATCGCCTACAACTTCGACCGCATCCAGGGACGCATGTTCGACAACCTGTATGACGGCGGCGGCGCTCGGCGCAGCATGGGCGCGGCGCCGGCGGGGAAGACCACGGCTTCTCGCTTCACAGCCGAAGGCTAGGTCCCCAGCGCGCGGGAAGCTCAGTATCCGGCGCGAGGCGATGGCGGAGTGTCGCCTGGGCTTCCCATCTTAAACCATTACGCTTATCTACGCCCGGCCCAGGCGGTTTGAGGAGAAACGACGATGGCCAACGTCGCGCTGGAGTTGCCTGTTCCCTATATCGGTAAAAATGTCGAGCGAAAGCATGTCGAGGAGTTCTTCCGGTATCACCGCGAGCCGGATGAGGTGGTCATCGCGCTCTTTGATGGCATTGTTTTCGATGGCGATGGCAAGCGAGTCGGCGGGCTAACCCTGCACGACTACGTGATCCTCACCGACCAGCGCTTCATTCTTTGGGCGCGCGGCTTGCAGTCGGACGTGCTGGATCGCCTGGATTACCGCGGGGTGCGCCTCAACGCCAAGCCGGCCGACACCCTGCACGGCGAGTTGGCGCTGGAGTTTACGCCGCCGGCCGTGCCCAAGCCGCTCACGGCCCGCGTTGACCTCTTGCCGATCGCGGACCTGCCGGCGCTGGAGGAGTTGTTCAGTCTCGCCAAGGACCTCGCGTCCCGCGCCGCCGAGCCGCCAAACGGGACGGCCGCAGCCAACGGGCTAGCGAGCGACCCAGCCATGGCGCTCGATGGAGCGGCAGCGCGGATCGAGCGCATTCGCGCAATCGTGCAGGAAGCGCATGCCAAGCGGGGAACGCCCTTCAGAGCGCCGGGCTCGGCGCCGACGGCTCGCCCAATCGCGTCGCGCCAGGGAGCGGCGAAAGAGGCCGCGTTGGATTCGTCGCCAGGCCTGGATTCGCCGTTTGGGACAGGGCGGCCAGTCTCCAACGCCAGCTATGCCGTCTATCGGGTCGCGCAGGCGGCCAAGGACGCGGTGGGCGCGCTTCCAACCGACTTGGGTAAAAGCATCGGGCTGGATGAAACGCTCTCGAAACTGGTGGACCGCATTCCCAAGGTCGAGGACATCGGGCAAATCACGGCGCTGATCGAGGCGCTCAACAAGCTGCTCGTCACCGTCAGCGAAAATCCCGCCGCCAGAGCGTTTCTGCTACAGGCGATTGACCGCATGGTGGAGCAAGGCAGCCCATTCAAGCAGCTTCTGGCCTTTATCCAAAACGCGGGCAAGCCCACCGCCAAGCCGGCGGGAGCGCCGGTCGAACAAGCCGCCGCCGCGCCGTCGCCAGCCGCAGGACGCCCAGCCGCAGCCAGCGCCGCGCCGCGCCGGACGGCTGTCAAGGTTAGCTTCGCCAAGGATGAGCCGCCGCGCGAGGCCGCGCCGCCGCTATCCATCGCCTATGAGCTGAAAACGCCCGCGCCGGAAGCTCCGGAATTGGCGGGCGCGACGAGTTGACGCGCTGAACGCTTCCGGGCCTGCCGCTCCGAGGCGGGTTCGCTATCGGGAGGGCGCCGCGTCCTGCCGCCAGCCTATCGGATGTTGGCCGTCATTTCCGCTTGGCGGGCTTTGACGGAGACAGTTAGATTTTTGGTTACGTCGTGACCGCTTGGCGCGCTCGCGTCGGTCTTGCCCCCAAGCCCATCCCGCAAGACAAGGCGTTCAGCCAATGGCTCAGGCTACGGTCACGCTCCCAGAAACCGCCCTCCCGGCGCGAGCCCGCTTGCCCATCCAAGCGGCGACGCGCCAAGCCGTCGCCCGCGACTTCGGCAGCCCTGTCATTGAGACAATTCGTCAGCAGGGCTATCGGTATCGCGTTGGAAGGCTCGCTTTCCACTTAGCCCGCGAGTTTGGCTTCTGCTACGGCGTGGATGACGCGCTGGACCTGGCCTATGAGGCGCGCTCCCGGTTCGACAGCCGGACAATCTACCTAACCGGGGAGATGATTCACAATCCGATGGTCAACCATCGGCTCGCCGCGCTTGGCATCCGCCGGCTTGACAATGTCGCGCAGGTGACGCCGCAGGATGTCGTTGTTATTCCCGCGTTCGGCTTGCCGGTTGCGGATTTGGCGCATCTGCGCGATACGGGCTGCACCATCATTGACACCACGTGCGGCTCGGTTGTGCACGTCTGGAAGCGCGTTGAGCGCTATGCCCGCGACGGCTTCACCACCATTATTCATGGCAAGCCTGATCACGAGGAAACCATCGCTACCCGCTCGCAGGTGACATCCGTACCGGGCGGGCGCTACGTCACGGTTCGCGACTTGGCCGAAGCCGAGCGCTTGGCGAGCGTGATTGCCGGCGACTTACCCGCGGCGGCGCTGCGCGACCTTTTCGCGCGGGCGGCCTCGCCCGGCTTTGATCCGGCAACCGATCTTGAGAAAATCGGGCTGGCCAACCAAACGACCATGCTGGCTGGCGAATCGCTCGCCATTGCCGAGCGCCTGCGGGCGGCGATGGTCGCCCGGTATGGCGAAGACGAAGTTCCCTTTCGCTTTCGGTCATTTGACACGATTTGCAGCGCCACCCAGGCCCGGCAAGACGCCATTGCCGAGTTACTTGCCTTCCCGCTCGACTTGATGCTGGTGGTGGGCGGGTATAACAGCAGCAACACCAGCCACCTGTGCGAGTTGGCGTCCGCAGTGTGTCCGACCTACCACATCGCTACCCCGGACTGCATCCTTTCGGCGGATTTGATCCGTCATCAGCCGGCTTTTCAAGCGCGGGAGATGGAAACGCGCGGCTGGCTGCCCCAGGGCGAGATCGCCATTGGGCTGACCTCCGGGGCGTCCACCCCGGAGCGCTCGCTGGGCGAGGTTGTCCTGCGACTTGTTCAAGTCGCCAAGGAGACCTTGCCCAGCGCCTGGGCGACGCTTGACGAGCCCGGCGCGAGGCAAGCTCAGACGCGCTTGTCGCCGCCGGTCGCCTGATCGAGCAGCTCGGCAATATCGAAGACTTTCACCCGTTCCTCGTTCTGCGCCTTGAGGCCATCGGTCATCATGGTCATACAGAACGGGCAGGCCGCTGCCACGACATCCGGCTTGGTTTCAAGCGCCTGCCGCGCGCGCTCGACGTTGACCCGCTCGCCGTCTTCTTCCATCCACATGCGCGCCCCGCCGGCGCCGCAGCACATGCCCCTATCGCGGGAGCGCTCCATTTCGGTCAGCTTCGCGCCAATTTGGACGAGCGTCTGTCGCGGCTCTTCGTAGACGCCGTTTGAGCGCCCCAGATAGCACGAATCGTGATAGACCGCCGTGGCTTCGATTTTTTGCGCGGGCGTCAGGCGGCCGTCAGCGACCAGTCTCGACAAATACTGGCTGTGGTGCATGACTTCAAACGTCCCGCCAAACTGCGACCATTCGTTCTTGATGGCGTTGAAGCAGTGCGGGCAGGAAGTCAAAACGGTTTTGAAGCGCGCCTTGTAGTTGTTGAGCGTCTCGACGTTTTCCTGAATGAGCGTCTGCGCGAGGTATTCGTTCCCGGCCCGGCGAGCCGGATCGCCGGTGCACTTTTCTTCCTTGCCGAGAATCGCGAAGGCAATGCCGGCCCGCTTGAGCAGGCGCGCGACGGATTGCACCACCTTGCGGTAGCGGTCGTCATAAGAGCCGGCGCAGCCGACCCAGAACAAGACCTCCACGTTTCTCTGGTCGGCCTCGATCATGGACATCAGCGGAATATCCAGGCCCTCCGCCCAATCGGCGCGGCCGTCGTGGCTGAACGCCCACGGCGAGTACTTGTTTTCGAGGTTCGTAAACAGCGTATTGAGCTCGCTGGGGAAATCGGCTTCCTGCAAGACGAGGTTGCGGCGCATGTCCACGATGGCGGGAACGTGCTCGATGCTCACCGGGCACTCCTGCATGCACGCCTGGCAGGTAGTGCAGGCCCAGAGCTCTTCAGGCGTGATGAAGCCCTCGCCAATAATCTTTCGCGCCAGCGCGTCCTTGACGCTTTCCGGCAGCTCGCCGTGGCCATTCGCCGCGACGCCCTTCGTAAAAGCGCCCAGCTTTCCGATGGTCAGCTCGCCCTTTTCCTCAACGCGGCGGCGAATGTCCATCATGATCTTGCGCGGCGAAAGGGGCTTGCCGGTGTTGTTGGCGGGGCAGACCGCCGTGCAGCGGCCGCACTCCGTGCAAGTGTAGCTGTCAAACAACTGCTTCCAGGTGAAGTGTTCGACATCCGACGCGCCGAAAGTCTCAATGTCCTCAGCTTCCAAGTCCATCTTGGGCAGGGCGCCCGACGACTGATGCGAGGCGAAAAACACGTTCGGCAGCGAGGCGATCACGTGCAGGTGCTTGGAGAAAGGCAAATAATTGAGAAAAACGAAAAGCGTGACGGCGTGCGCCCACCAGGCCGCCTCGAAGAGCCACTCGCTCTGGTTCCCGCCCAGATAGAAGCCGACGACATCCGAGATGGGGCGGTGGCCGAAATAGACGCTGTTGGTGGCGGGGTGCGTGCCATTGGCGACAAACATCGTCACCATCAGCGCGATGATCATCGCCAGAATGATCGTGGCGTCGAGGCGGCTTTCCGGCTTCATTTCCGCGCCGGAAAACCGCTTGGGCTTCGTGACGTAGCGACGAAAGAGAAATGTCGCGGACGCCGCTAGCACCAACGCGCCAAACAGGTCCTGCAGCAGCGTCAGCGCGCCGTAGCCCGGCAGAAAGTAGAGCGAGGCTTGCGGGTGAAAACCCTCCAGGACGACCTCCAGCGAGGCGAGCGTCAAAATGCAGAAGCCCCAGAATACGGCGACGTGAAGCGCGCCAGCCCACCAGTGGCGCATGATTTTCGTTTGGGCAAACCCGATGACAAGCAAATTCCAGAGCCGACGCGGCAGGTTGTCGAAGCGGTTCTCCGGCTTGCCGACCCGGATGTACTCGATGAGCCGCCAGGCGTTGAATAGGAAATATCCAACCGAGGCGAAGAAGAAAGCGATAAAGATGACGTTTTTGATGGTCATAGGGCAGGCGGGCGCCCCCGAAGCTGAATGACGTCTCATTCAGCGCCCCGCCGCGCGCGGGGGCTGACTGAGACGCGAGCGGGCCGGGAGACTCAAGAATGTGGTTTAGCCGAAGCTTGTGACCTCAGCTTGCGGAGTGTGCTAAGCGTAACACTGCGCCGGCGGCGTTGTCTTGCCAAACTTCTGAAAAACTTCCGAAAAGACGGTCGGCTCGGCGGCTGAAGCGTCACGTTTTAGCCGAGAGCAAGAGATATGCCCCGGCGCTCCCAAACAGCAGGTTTGGCCCCCAGGCTGCCCAAAACAGCGGCAGCGCCCGGTAGTTGCCAAACTGCTCGAACAAGCTCGTCGTTCCCCAAAACAGCGCCGCTAAGCCGACGCCGACGGCGATTCCGACCATCGCGCCGCGCCTGCCAACCGTCAGCGCGAAAGGCACGCCCACCAGCGCCATGACGAGACAAGCCAGCGGCATCGCGATTTTGGTTTGGATCGCCCGCTGCAGGTTTTCGACATCTAGCCCTTGGGCGGCAAACTCCGCGACCTGTTGCCGCAACTGCCCAATGCTCATTTTGGCAATGTCCGTCGCGCTTTGCTTGAAGTAATCGGGCGTCTCGCTCAGCTTCAGGCGCATCTCCGCAAGTGGCTGGCGGCTGGTTTCCAGACCGTCGGCGGAAAACGTCCGCCGCCAGCCGTTGGTCAGCACCCACTCCTCCGTCAGGGCGTCCCAGCGGGCTTTGGCAGCGTAGGTCCGCGAAAGCAGCCTGGCGGTGGTTGGATGCAGCTCATACACGCCAAAGCTCGCAAACTCGTTCCGATCGGTGTCAAACACCGCGAAGTTGAAGATCCGGTGATCGCGTCCGCGAAACCACTTGCGGTTTTTTTGATGAAAGGTTTGTGGCGGCAACGTTCCGCCCCGAATCTGATAGCGCAGGTAATCTTGGCGCTGGTTTGAGGCTGGCAAAATCAGCTCCTGCGTCGCCGCCATGGTCAGGGATGCCAGCCCGGCCCCGAGCAGAACCGGAATGAACAGTCGATAGAGGCTTTGCCCGCTGGCGTGCAGCACAACCAGTTGAGCCGACTTCGCCAGCAATCCAAAGGTGATCAGCGTGGCGACCAGCACCGCGAAGGGGATCATATAGTTCAAGATTTGCGGCGTCAGAAACAGCAGGTAGCCCGCGACAACGCCGATGCCAATGCGGTTTTGCACAATCGGGTTGATTAGCTCAAAGAGGGTGAATACCTGAAAAATGCCCACTAATCCCAGCAAAACCAGGAAAAAATACCGAACTGCATCGCGGAAAATCAGGCCGTCGATGATCCGCGGGAAGCCAGGGCGTATCCGGCGCGACGCCAGCGCGGCAGAGGCGAGCTCCGTCGAGCGGGCGGCGCTTTCTCGCCCGGGCAGCCGCCCCCGCAACCGGGCCGCCAGCCAAGCGGAAAGCCCGACGATCCGCGCCCAGGCGCGCCAGAGACGCCCCCATCCGGCCCACTTCCCAATCCAGCGCCCGACGCCGCTGAGCATCGCCAGCGCCAGCCCCATAAACAGCAAGTTGGGCAGCCAAACGCCAACCGCGACCGGGACCGCGCCGCTTCGGGCGGAACGCTCCCCGCCCAGCGTTAGCAGATAGAAGGCCAGCGCCAGGGCGACGCCGATAAACAGCCCGCTCGACCGTCCGCTGCGCGGCGTGGTTACCCCAAGCGCGATGCCAAAGAGCGCAAATATCAAACAGGCCGCCGGCAAGGCCAGTCGCCGCTGAACCTCGGTGGCGATGGCCCGCGCCTGATTCGGATTGTCCGGCTTAAAAACCCAGAGCTCTGGAAACGTCATCAACTCCGGCCCGGGCGGGCGCGCTTGCAAGTCTGGATTGGCTTCTTCCCCCCTGCCGAGCGAGAAGCTGGCGGTCAGCTTTCCAGAAGCGTTCATGAAATAGCTCGCCGTACCGTCCGGCTGGCGCGGCTCCTGGCTGTAAATGCGCGCTTTTTCAAGCCGCAGCTCGCTATCCTGCAAGGTTTTGCCCAGAGCCAGCCGCCCTGACTCGGCGGAATAGATTTTTGGCTCCTGATCCGGGCGCTCCGCGATTTCAGCGATAAAAATCCGCTGCCAAGCGCCCTCGCTATCGCTGCGATCAACATAGAGAATTTTACCCGGCAGGTCTTCGGTAAAAGTGCCAGGCTTGATGTAGGTCTCGATACTGCGCAGCAAAAGCTCCGAGCGCGTTTTCTTGAGCTGGTTGAGCGAGTTCGCTACGGTCGGAAGCAGGTAAAAAGTGTTGTAGCCAGTCGCCGCCATGACGATAACGCCAACGGCGAGCGTTGGCCGCAACAGCGGCCACAGACCTGCGCCGCTCGCCCGGAGCGCGATAATCTCGCGGTCTCCCGACAGCCTCCCCATCGCCATCGTGACGCCAACTAAAAAGCCAATAGGAAGCGTGAAAATAACAATGCCCGGCAAGAGCGACAAAACCAGCCTGAGCAGCGGCGCGCTGGACAAGCCGCGTCGGGAAAACGCGACAAAGAGCTCTGAAAAGCGCCCCGCCTCGTGAATGAAGATGACCGCCGTCAGCAAAAAAAAGACGGTCGCGGTGTAAGGCAGGATTTCCCGGATCAGGTAGCGATCAATTAGTCGCATAGAAACAAGGGCGCGGAACAGCGCCGCCGCGCTCGGCGAGCCGGAACGGATGCTAGAACTTCCACGAGACCAAGACTCTGTACAGGCGCGGCAAGCCGCCCGTTATGGCGACTTCTTGCCTCTCCCTTCAAACGCTCAGCCAAGTAGGGGCCTGGATTTCATCAACCGATAAATCCCTGAGCCGCTCCTCGCCGGAATTCCCTTCAAAATTCAGCCGCAAAATTCAGCCGCGGCGGCGGCATCCTGAGCAAACCCGGGATCGCTCCCTCCATCTGCGCCTCGCATCTATGCCTCAGTCGCGCACGGCGTACTCAAGCTCAAGCCCTCCGCTTGGTAAAGCTTGAGCGAGTCGGCGACCGCCAAGCTGCCATCCAAGCGCTTCGGGCGAAAGCCCCGCGCCGCCAGAAGCGCCTTCTCCCCGCCCCCGCTGAACATCCCCCCGCAGCCGATTCGCCTCGCCCGCGCGCGTCTCGCTCAACGCGATGACCCGCATCGCCGCCGTCCCGCGCGCCAAATCGTAAGCGCCGGACCGCGTCCCATCAACCGGCGTCCGCCCAACCTGCCCGGCGAGCTTCTAGGGAACGCGCGCGGCGTACACGCCACCGCCGCTCGCGGCAGCCGCGCCAAAGTCATCGCTGACAAGTCATCCCTGGAAGCGGGCTTACGGCTGGGCGGCAGGCGGCGGCGCGTTGCCTTGAGGTCGCGCGCCGCGTTATCGCCTCGACAACGTTATCGCCTTGACAAAACGAACTGGTCGAGGCGCGCAACCTTCCAGTCGCCGCCCACGCGGCGGAGCGTGAGCAGCCCCGTCCCGGCTTGCTCTTCCTTTGTGGCGGAAACCACCGTCACCTTGACATCGAGCGCGACGCGCTGCGCGTCGAGGCGTTCCATACGCAAGGCCTGCGTTGTCCACGCCTCCGGCTTTGACACGACAATGCCCAGCACGAACTTCGACGTATCCGGGCGAATGAAAAAGGCTTCAAGCGCCTTGGATGTGCCCGCTCGGATGGCTTTGTCCATCGCTGCCAGAAAGGCTAGCGTCTCCTCGTCGGGCGGAAGCGACCGCCCGGCCGCGCTTTCGCTGGCGAGAAGCCCGCGCCGCGCCAGCTCGTCCAGCGCCGGACCGGCTTCCATCTCGAACGCGGCCTTGTAGGCCGCTCGCGCCTTCTCGCGCTCGTTGCCGGCGGCCGCGAGGTCGCCTTCCGTCAGCAGCGCCAAGGCAAGCGGATAGCGCGAAGGCGGATCAGCGCGCCGGACGGCAGCGACTTCCTCTCGCGCCGCATCCAGCTTGCCCTGCGCGACAAGAACGCGAGCCAGATAAGCGCGGGCCAGCGCGAAATCCGGCTCCTGGGCAATTGCCTGGCGCAGCAGGCTTTCGGCTTCGGACTGACGTTGCGCTTCCGTCTCGTTGGCCTTCAGGCGGCGGGACAGCGTCGCCTCGGCGTCGAGCGTCAGCCCAAACGCATGGCGCCGCTCCGGGCGGGCGTCGTTGTCAAACTGTTTGGAGTTGCGGTCGTAGCCGAAGCGCGTCTGCGGGTAAATTTTTTCCGGGTCAAGCTCGACGCGGACAATGGTCGCCGAAGTTTGAAAGACAGCGATCGCGTAGCCCTTCGACGGAAGCTCAACCGTTGTTTCAAGTTTTTCGCCCTGATCCGTCACGGCGACAACCGGCAGCGTGGCGTCGCCAGTGCCAAGGTTGCGGAGGGCGCAGCTCCAGCCCGGGCCATCCTCCCGCTTGACGGGAATGCCAATCACGAAGTCCGGCTCGCTGAGCTCTTCAAACCACTGCTTGAAAAAGTCGGCGCGACGCCCGTCCGGCGGCGTTCCGACCAAGCGCGCGCGGAGGGCGTCGTAGGTTGCCGTCCCGCCGGGATCATTGACGATGGCTTTGACGGCATCCAAGAGCGCGTCGCGTCCGACAAGCCGCTCCAGAAGCCGGAAGACGAGCGCCCCCTTGGTTGGAACGCTCGCGTAGTAGTCCGGGAACGCCGGATGCTGCAAGACCGGAATGACATCAATCCCGCGCTCAAAGCCCTGTTGCGAGACCCGAATGCTGGCCAGTCGCCCATACGCGAAGCTCCGGCGTCTCCAGAAGTCGCGTTCCGCCGCCGCGCCGTACCGCTGTTGAAGGTAGCGGCTGGTCAAGTAGGCCGGCAGGGCGTCCGCCATCATGCCCCACCCGCGCCCGCGCAGGCGGGTCTTGCCGCCAATCCACGTTCGAGCGACCGCCGCGGCCAGCCACTCGATGGTCTCGGCATCGAGCGCAGGACGGAGCAGCGCCGCGGTCTCGATGACAACCGCGCCGGGCGCGACGCTCCGGATGGCGCGCTCGGTGTCAAAGTCGCGGCCGCGCAGCTCCGGGCTGCGTCGGTCGGCAACCACGCGGCGCGGCGTCGTCAGCACTTGAAACTCGCTCGTGGGCGGCGCGCCCCACAAAGACTGATAGAAAGCCAAAATGCGCTCGATCTCTTCCGCGATTCGCTCAGCCTGTCGGACGCTTTCCTCCGGCAGCCCCTGCGCGCCATACACGCGGATCACAACTGGCTCGCCGCCGGCCGGGGCGAAGCGACGACTGACCGGCGGTCCGTAGGGCTGAACCACGAGCCAAGGCTCGCCGTTCAGCGCCGAAGTAAAGACCACATTGCCGCCGATCTCCTGGCGAGCGCCGCTCGAACACGCTTCGCCGTCGGCGGGTTTCGTGACCGTCAGAACGTAAGGAGCGGCGTCCGGGCCGTGACTGCTTTGCGGCAGATGAATAAATGGCGTCCAGCCAGCTTCCGGCAGCAGCAGGCTATCGCCGGGCGTAATCGCGGCATAATTGGCGCTCTCGCGGAAGGTCAGGCTATAAACCAGCTTGGCCGTGACTTTGCCGCCTGGCGACAGCGGCGGAGAAAGTTCCGCCACATAAGCGGCAACGGACGTGTCGCCGCCCGGCTGTTTTTTCTCATCGGTCGGCATTGCCCGGTCATTCACCGTAAAAGCGGTCACTTTCGCCGCCTTAGTCAGGCGGAGGGTGAGGGTGCGGGCCTCGGCCTGCTTGGCGATATTGGTCAGCTCAAGGGTGGCCGCGACATCGGCGCTGTAGTCCGCCGGACGGAGCGTGACGCGAATATCTGACCGAGCAAGGCTAAAATCAGCGAATTCCTGGGCTTGCGCCGCGCCCGCTCCGAGCCAGAGGACGGCCGCGATCGCCAGCCAGCCCGGCGTCAAGTTGCGAAATCGTTTCATTGCGCGCATGATTGCCATTTCTTCTTGCCCTGATAAGCATAGTTAAGCTCGCGTCGCCGAACGTTCTGCCGGCTGGACGCCAGGCGGGCAAACCTACTATGGTTGCCGCCATCAAGCACGCCCTTTCCGAGGCGAAGCGGTTGATTTCACGCCAGTCGCCGCCGACAGAACAAGTTTTCTCCACAGAGCTTTCCGCCCATGGCTTGGTTTAGACGCAACCGCAACATCACGGATGAAACTCCGCCTTCCGACCGCAAGGTGCGCACGGAAGGCCTCTTCGTCAAATGCCCCGCTTGCGGGACAACGCATTTCAAGAAAGACCTGGAAGCCAGCCTCAATGTTTGCGCCAACTGCGGCCACCACATGAAGTGGCCTACCCTCAGCCGCCTCGCGCATCTTTTTGACGACAGGCGTTACGAAACTTTTGACGACAACGTTGTCTCAACTGATGTTCTTGGGTTTTTCGACACCAAGCCCTACGCTGACCGCATTGTCCAGGCGCGCAAGAGCACCGGCTTCAACGACGCCATTGTCTCGGCGGAAGGCAAGCTCGGCGGGCGGCCCATTATTGGGTGCGTTATGGTGATGGAGTTTATCGGCGGGAGCATGGGGTCGGTGGTCGGAGAGAAAGTCACGCGCGCCATCGAGCGGGCGATTGCGAAAAAGCGTCCGCTGATCATCGTCTCCGCCTCCGGCGGCGCGCGCATGATGGAAGGCACGTACAGCCTGATGCAGCTCGCCAAAATCTGCGGCGCCCTGGCCCGACTCGACGCGGCGCGAGTTCCGTACATTTCGGTGCTGACCGACCCCACCACCGGCGGCGTCACCGCCAGCTTCGCCATGCTGGGCGACCTCAACATCGCTGAGCCAGGCGCGCTCATTGGCTTTGCCGGCCCGCGCGTCATTGAGCAGACCATCCGTCAGAAATTGCCGCCAGGGTTTCAGCGGTCGGAGTTCCTGCTTGAGCACGGCATGCTCGACGCCGTCGTGGATCGACGCCGGATGCGAGCGTTTCTCATAGACGCGCTGGACTTTATGGCGCGGTGACGGGCCACGCCGCGCTTCATTTGACGATCTAGCGCTCATCGCGTAACGAATGGAAACAGCAACGATGACCCTGCGCTTATCTAAGCCTAAGCGGCGCCGCGCCCTTGTCGCTGGCGGACTGTCGCTGGGGGCGTTCGGCTTGCTTGTTCTGCCCGCGCCGGGTGTCGTGATTTTGGACAGCGCCTGGTCCTGGAGCGGCGGAAGCGCCGCCAGCCAGCCGGCGGCAAGGCGACGGAATATGAATACGTCGCCACGGACGGCTCGAAATACGAGGGCGCTGACCTGATTGTTCATCCCGAATGGAATGGCGATAACAATGCGCGCGGGCTATGACTTTGCCATCGTCGTTCTGGACCGTCCCGTGAAAGGCGTCGGGGAGCCAGCGCCGCTCTACGCCGGCGCGGAGGAAATGAATCGGCTTCGCGCCATCGCTGGGCATGGCATGCGCGGCGCCGGCTCCCCCGGCGAACGCGCCGACGACTATGACGATGAAAATCCGAGGGCGGCCGCTCAAAACCTCATCGAAAACGTGACGGAAGCGGTTGACCCGATCCTGGCCGGCGAAGACGGGGGCAACGGCCTCGGCCTGGACTTCGACAAGGAAGCCGGCGGCGTGCAGAACACGGAGGGGGCGCTGACGCCGGTCAATGAGCGTGAAGGCGCGCTTGCCTCTGACGACAGCGGCGGCTCGCGCTGGATGCGGTATCGTAAGCAGTGGCGCGTCATCGGCGTCAACGCCAATGGCGATACGTCACAGTATGGCGCGGTCGCCTACTTCGCCCGCGTTTCAGGGCAGGCTGAATGGATCAAATCGGCATTTCCAGGAGCTAAGCTTACCGGCGGCTGAGTCGTCGCTTCGCCGGCGGATATGGCAATCTTGTGAAACTTATGAAATTCGAGGCATCGGTTGAGTACCTTTATGGGCTAGGCAACGAAGTGACGACGATGAAGCTTGGCCTCGACGCCGTCGTTTCGCTGCTCGACGCCCTCGGTCGGCCAGATCGAAAGCTCGTCTCGATTCACGTTGCCGGGACGAATGGCAAAGGCTCGACCTGCGCGTTTCTGGCCTGCATCTTGCAACGGGCTGGCTTACGCGTTGGGCTTTACACGTCGCCGCATCTGATGAGCCCGGTGGAGCGAATCAAGATCAATGGCCAAAGCGTTTCCGAGGACGACTTCGGGCGCCTCATAACGCAAGCCCGTGACGCGGTTGAGCGCTTGCTGGCAAGCGGGCGCTTGCCAGGTCGCCCGACGTTTTTCGAGCACCTCACGGCGGCCGCCTTCAGCCACTTTGACGAACAGGGGCTCGATGTGGTCATTGCCGAAGTTGGCCTTGGCGGGCGGCTGGACGCGACAAACGTCCTCGCGCCCGCTGCCGCCGTCATTACCAACATTGGCGAAGATCACCGCGAGTGGCTTGGCCCGACGCTCGCGCACATCGCGCGCGAGAAGGCTGGAATTATCAAACCCGGCGCGCCGGTTTACATCGCCGATACGCAGCCTGAGGAAGCGCGGCGGGTTCTTGAGCAAGTCGCCGCGGAAAAGGGGATAGCTCCCGCGTGGGTCGCTCCGCTTTCGGTCGTCCGGCGCGACGCGACGGGGCGGCCCTGGGTTAGCTTCGACGAGCGCCTGCCCAGCTTGCGCGGCCGCGAGGCGGCGCTGGCTTTGCGCGGCGCGCACCAAGCGCAAAACGCGGCGCTGGCCGCGCTGGTCGCGCAGGATCATCTTCGCGGGCGCGGCTTCGACGAGCCGGCCATTGGTCAGGCGATCAGCTTGGGCCTAGCGGAAACTGATTGGCCGGGCCGCTTGCAATGGCTGGACGGCGCGCCGCCCGTCCTGCTCGATGGCGCGCATAATCCGCAGGGGGCGCAGGCGCTGGCGCGGTTTCTCGAAGCGGAGTGCAACCGTCGGCCCGTGACCGCCGTCTTCGCCACCCTGCGCGACAAGCCGGCGGTTGCCTTGATGTCGCCGCTGGCGAAGGTCGTTGACCGGCTCATCCTCACGGAAGTCGCGGGACAGTCGCGGACGACGCCCCGCGACCAGCTTGAGGTGATGGCGCTTGGCTACTGGCTTCCATCGAGCGTCACGCAGATGCCCGACGCGGCGGCGGCGCTCGCCTGGGCGCGCCAAGCGACCCCTCCAGAAGGGCTGATTGTCGTCTTTGGCTCAATTTATCTTGTCGGCGAGGTCCTGGGCTTGCTTCGGGACTCGGCTGCATGACGCAAGACCATGACGCGCGCATTTTTTGTGACCGGAACCGATACCAGCGTCGGCAAAACGGTTGTGACCTGCGCGCTGACTCGCGCGCTGATCGCGGCGGGCCATCGCGCCCGCGCCATCAAGCCGATTGAATCCGGCTGCGCGACGGACGCCGCCGGCGAGCTTCAGCCGGCCGACGCCCTCGCGCACCGCGCCGCCGCGGGGCTGGAGTCTTCGCCGCTCGAGACGTTCATTCGCTATCGCCTGCGCGAGCCGCTCGCCCCGGCGATAGCCGCCGAAAGGGCCGGGATACAACTTGATTTCGCGGCTTGCGTTGCAATGGCGCGAGCGGCGCAGGCTGAGACCGACATTCTGCTGGTTGAGGGCGCGGGCGGGCTGCTGGCGCCATTCACCGGAACGGCCCGCGACGGCTACCAAACCGTAGCGGATTTTATCGCGGCGCTCGGCATCCCGGCGCTGCTGGTGGCGCGGGCGCGCTTGGGAACAATCAACCACACGCTGCTGACGTGGCGCGAGCTGGAGCGCCGCGCAATCCCCTGCATCGGGGTTATCCTCAACGAGGCCGACGCTGAAACCGGGCTTGAGCGCGAGGACAATGCCCGCGCGCTGCGGTCGTTTGGCGTCCCGGTGCTGGCCGAACTACCATACGGGCTGGCGCGTCCTGAATCACGCCTGGCCGAGGTCGCCCGCCACATCGCCGACACCCCCCGCTGGAGATCAACCTGATGACTGACGCTCGCCCGCTCTATCCGCCAATCGAGCCTTATGAAACCGGGATGCTGCCGGTTTCCGCTCGGCACACGCTCTACTATGAAGTGAGCGGCAACCCGCAAGGGCGGCCCGCCGTTTTTCTCCACGGCGGGCCGGGAGGCGGCACCTCGCCTGACCATCGGCGTTACTTTGATCCCGAACGATATCGCATTGTCCTGTTTGACCAGCGCGGCGCGGGGAAAAGCGTCCCTTACGCTTGCTTGGAAGAAAACACGACCTGGGATTTAGTGGCTGACATTGAGCGCCTGCGGCAGCATCTGGGCATCGAGAAGTGGCTTGTGTTTGGCGGCTCGTGGGGCAGCACGCTGGCGCTGGCCTACGCCGAGACGCATCCCGACCGCGCGCGGGCGCTCGTGTTGCGCGGGATTTTCCTATGTCGCAAAAAGGAAATCGACTGGTTTTACCAAGAGGGCGCGAACGCTGTCTTCCCTGATGCCTGGGAGCCATACTGGAACTTCATTCCACCCGAGGAGCGCCACGATATGGTCGCCGCCTATTACCGCCGCCTGACAAGCGACGATGAAGAAACCCGCCTGGCGGCGGCGCGCGCCTGGAGCGTTTGGGAAGGTAGCGCGTCGAAGCTGCTGCCCGACCCTGACCTCATCAAGGATTTCGACGACCGCGCGCTGGCGATCGCCCGCATTGAGTGTCACTACTTCATCAATCGCATCTTTATGGAGTCCGAGCATTACCTGCTTGAACACGTGCGCCGGATTCGCCAGATTCCAACGGTGATCGTGCAAGGGCGCTACGATATGGTTTGTCCGATGATGAGCGCCTGGGCGCTTCACAAGGCCTTTCCCGAAGCCGACCTCCAAATTATTCCAAATGCCGGGCATTCGGCCTCTGAGCCGGGCACGATGGCGGCACTCGTGGCCGCGACGGATCGCTTTGCTCTCCTGCCTGACTAATGGGCGGCGGCGGGTTGCGCCGGCTGTGGCCGGCTCTGTTTCTGCTCTATGGCTTTCCGTTCCAAGGCGCTGAACGTCAGCCGTCCCGCCTAGTCGCGCCGTTGTCATTGCCGGCGACGGTCAAAATTCGCGTGTTGACGCTTTTTCAGCCGCGATCGGTCTGGCTCCATGCGCGCAAGCAACCCGCGCCGCTTCAGCTCGCCGGGCAAGCGATAACGCTCCGTCCGGGCGCGGCCTATCGCCTTGAGCAAGCGGCCGACGGGCTTATTCTCTGGCAAGGCGCTCAGCGACTTGCCGCTGGCAAGTCGCTGACGGTTGCGGCCGACGATGTGGACGTGGAAGTGATCGGCAGAAAAACGCGTCTGCGGCGGCATTTTTGCGGCGCGCTCGCCATCGCCGCGCGCCAGGGACGCCTGCAGCTGGTGGTGACGCAGTCGCTGGAAGCGGTTGTTGCATCCGTCGTGAATGCCGAGCTTCCGTCCGAAGCGCCGCTGGAAGCCGGCAAGGCGCTGGCCGTAGCGGCTCGCAGCTACATGGCCGGCCACTTGGGCCGGCATGCCGGCGACGGCGCTGATTTCTGCGACTCAACGCACTGCCAGCTTTTCCTCGGCGAGCAATGGATGCGCCAGGGCGCGACTGGGGAAGCGAGCGGCAAGCTTTCCAGACTTGGACAAGCGGCGGCCGAGCAGACTGCCGGGGAAGCGCTGCGAGCAACCGACGGCGCGCTGTATCCGACATACTTTGCCGCTTGTTGCGGCGGACGCACAACGACGCCGGAGGAGGCTTTCGGGAACGGGACAGCGCCCCATACTGGCGGCGGCGTTGGGTGCGAGTGGTGTAAAGGCTCGCGCTTTTACGCCTGGACGCGCCAAGTTGAGCGAAGGGCGCTGGCCAAAGCCTTGCTCCCAGACGCCGCCGCAACGGATGACCTGCGCATTGAAGTTGCCGGCCGCTCGCCGGACGGCTGCGTCACGAGCGTGTCCGTCATCTCCGGCGCGCGGCGGATGGTTCTGCCAAACCGCCAATTTCGGCATCTGGCGGGACAACGGCTGGGCTGGAATCTTGCGCCTTCAAGTCGCTATGTCATCGAGTCGCAGGGCGAGACGCTGATTCTGCGCGGTCGAGGCTTCGGCCACCACGTCGGGCTATGTCTGGCGGGCGCGATGGCGCAGGCCCGCGCCGGACGCGACTACCGAGCGATCCTTGCCCACTACTTTCCGAAAGCCGTTTGCGCTCCGGAGAAATCGCTCAAGCCGGCTCCGCGCTCCGGCGCGTCATGGGGAGCGCTCGCCGAGCGCGAGCGAGCAACGCCCCCGCCTCCAAGCCAGGGACGCCGGCCCTGACGGTCGGCGCGTTTTCCGGGAAGACGCAGCGACTTCGGAGCGGATTGAAGCGAAGCCCGGCCCCGACCGCGCCGCGGCGGGAGCGATTCACTCTTCCGGGAGGCGCATGATGACCTCGCGCCCAAGCTGGATATAAGCCTGCGCGCCCGCCGCCCGCGTCTTGAGCGTCACGGCTGGCGTGCCGACAGCGAACGAAATGGATAGCTCTTCGTGGCGCGGAATGACGGTGTCGAAGACCAGCCCGCCCGGAAACGCTTCGCGCACCTGCCGCGCGACATCGGCGGCGGCGGGCTGCCGCTCGGCGCACATCGTTAGCAGGACGCCCTCGATGTTGAGCTCCGGGTTGTATTTAGACTTGACTTCCAGAACTCGGCGCAGCATTGGCGGAAGAGTCCGCAAGCTAAGCGGCTCGCACTGGACGGGCAGGATGAGACCGTCAGCCGCGACCATGGCGCTGGTGGCGATGGCGCCTAGCCCAGCCGGCGTGTCGAGCAGGATCAGCTGCGGCGTGAAGTCCGCGGTTGCAAAGTGGGGAAGCAACCGCGCCAGCCAAGTGACATCCTGCTCGAAGGCGCGCTCATACGCTTCGAGCGATTGATCAGTAGCGAAGCGCCCCGACAGGACAACCGATAGCTCGGCTCGATTGGTCATGATCAGGGCTTCGGCAGGCGGCCGTCCCCGCAGCAGCACGTCTTCAAGGGTCGCGCCGGCGTAATCGTCCAACCCGACGCCAAAGCGCACGCCGCCTTGCACGTCAAGGTCTACCAGAAGGGTTGGAATTCCCATCGCGGCAACGTAGGCTGCCAAATTCGTGCAGGTCGTCGTTTTCCCGACGCCGCCCTTGAGACTCGCTACGGCCAACGTTTTCGGCATGACAGACTCAAACGGCAGACTGGTCGGCGCTGGAAAGCGGGCGGACCGCGCGGCGGAAAAACTGCCCTACGGTTTCCCAATCAAGGCGTTCGGATTCGCTGGCCGAAACGTGAAGCGTCAGTTGCACATAGCCGGCCCGGGTGGCGACCAGCTCGCGCACCATTGTTTCGCTCGCGGCAAGCCGCGGCTGCGCGGTCGCCGGCAAGTCGGGCGACGCCCAAGGCGCGGGCGGCATTGCCGCTTCGCCGCTTTCGGCCGCGCGCCAATCAGCCGCCGCCGCGCTGCCGGCTGACGGGGATAAGGCGAGGATTTGCTGCAGGAGCGACGCGGCTTGGTCAGTTTCTGCAAAACGCGCCATAAGCTTGTTTTACTGCGCGGTCTCGTCAGCGAGACGCCGGAGGATGGCTTGCGAATCAAGCGGGTAGGTGAGCCAGGCGTATACTTTGCGGATGACGCTCGCTTCGCCGATCACGAAGCGACAGGAGGCGGCCCCGGCGGCGAGGCAGGCAATCTCAACGCCTTCATACGCCTGTCCCGACTGCCGCGTCGCCAGTTCCGCGAAGAGTCCGGAGAAAAAGTCGTCCACTGGGGCGGTTGCTGGCCCGGCCAGGCGCAGAGCGCCGGCGACCGGCGAATCATAATGACTGATGACGACGGCTGCCCCAAGCGGGATGACATCAAAGCGGCCCCAGCCAGCATCAGCAAAACCGGCGTCGAGTTGGCGCAATCGCGCGCTGAGGGAGGCGGAAGCGGGTGGCTGGGCTAGGTCGGCGGCGTTGGCGCGGAGGAAGCGCGCGCCGGCGCTGCGCCCTAGCCGGTAAAGAATTCTGGCTACATCGTCCGGCGCGCTGCGCCCCAACTCAGTATGCACGGCAATGACCAGGTCAGCCGGCCACCACATCTGGCGAAGGTCACTCACCGGCGATGGAGAGACGGCGGGCGTTGTCATAAGTCACAGGCGCGCGGGCGAGGCGTTTCAACCAGCCGGGCGGGTTCCGATAGGACGCGAGCGGAAGTTTTAGATACAAAAACTTACCACATCTCACGGGTGGTAAACCAAGCTGATTGAGTCCGCGCCTCATCGCTCGCGGGCCGCCGGGCGCGCCGGTCCAAAATGCCAGTCGTGAAGGAAGCGGCGCGTCCAGCTTTCGCCGGCTCTGGGCGCCAGCAGCGCATAACCCGGCGAATGGGCGGCGTGATGGCGCTTATACGCTTGGATCGCCGGATGATCTTCGCCGGCGCGCGCTTCCTTCAGCCAAGGCGCGTAAAGCGTCGCCGCCGTCGCATCAAGGTAATGCTGAAAAGCTTCCCGCATGACGGACAGGCGCGCGAGGTCGCCGGAGGTGAAAAACGCCCATGGCTCCCGTATCTCGGAAAACCACTGCGGCAGGTTATCCGCCGTCGGCAGGCTGGCGACGTAGCGCGCGTGGAGCGGCGCCAGCGCTTCGCTCGCTCGGTCGCGCAGCGGGCGACTCCCGCCAACGCACTCGACATCCAAAACCAGCACGTGCGCGCGGTCGCCAAGGATAACCCATTCGCAGGCGAAAACCGGCAGCAAGTCAGGGCTGGCCGTCGGATAGACCATCAGCGTCGCCACATCGGCCAGCGCGGCTTGAATGCGGGCGTAGCGAGCGCACAGCTTGCCCGCGGCCACTTGCCAGCCGTCAGCGATGACGCGCAGATGTTTGTTTCCTTCGCCAAATGTGGCATAGCGAAAGTCGTCGGGCCGGTCCTCAGCCCGCCATTCAAGGTCGCCCAAGCGACTTTGGGCGTCGGGAAGCGTCCAGCCGACCGCGTCCTTCAACGTGACTTCCATCATACGCTTTGAGGCCGGCGGCGCTCCGCCGCGCGGCGTCGAGGATTGAGACCAATGGCGATTTTGGCTTTTCAACAGACGTTTCCAAGGCTGGCCGCCGGGGTTTACATCGCCCCGTCAGCGGATGTCATCGGCGATGTCGAGCTGGGCGCTGACGCTAGCCTGTGGTTTAACTGCACTGCCCGCGGCGATGTTCACTACATTCGCATTGGGGAAGAGACGAATATCCAGGACAACAGCGTGCTGCACGTGACGAGCGGCAGGTTTCCCTTGCATATCGGCCGCCGCGTCGTCATCGGGCATCGCGTCATCGCCCACGGCTGCCTGATTGGCGATGACTGCCTGATTGGCATGGGCGCGATTGTTCTCGACGGCGCGACGATTGGCGACGGCGCCATTGTCGCGGCGGGCGCGGTTGTTCCGGAGGGCCTGGTCGTGCCGGCCGGGATGCTCGCGGCCGGCGTGCCGGCCAAGGTCAAGCGGCCCGTGACCGACCTGGAGCGCGCCCGGATCGCCGAAGGCGTCCGGCACTATGTCGAGCTGAAAAACATCTACCTGCAGGCGTCCGCGCCGGGTCGTCACGCCAGGCCCTGGCTGTAGGGCAGGCTGCGGAAAAACCAGACGTAAAGCGCCAAGAGCCCAAGGTAGATGACGGTAAACAGCCCGGCCATCAGCCACGACAGCATGGCCCCGATGATGGCGCGTCCCGCCGGGGCCCTGAAGACCAGCGCGAAAGCGACAATCTGGCCAAGAAACAGCAGCGGCAGCTTAATCAGCCACGACAGCGGCAGAAAAAACGCCAGGATGAGCAAGCCGACATCCGCGGCGCGGGCCATGGCCGCTTCCTGAAAGGTGGCTTCCCGCATCCCGGTCGCCCGAATCGAGAAGCGATAAGACCACAGCGTGAACAAGGAATAAGTCACGTAAAAAACGGCGAGATAGGTCCAGATGCGCAGCCATGGGATGCCTGGCAGCCAAGGGAGAAGCCATGGCGGAATCCAAGTTTCAAACATAACCGCTCCTTTCAGTCGCTTGGGCGGCGGCCGCGCCCGACGGCGCGAGGTCGCTTTCCGCAAGGCCCGGCGCGCCGCCTTGCGGGTTCGCTTGCCACAGCGGCCGCCCGATCAAGAGCAGCCAGGCTAGCCCATAGCCGTACCCGGCCGCCACATCGGTCGGCCAGTGCGCGCCTAAAAAGACCCGCGACACCCCCGCCAATCCAACCAATGTCGCGCACAGCGCGATCAAGCTCGCGCGCTTGACGCTGGGTGACAGCTTGCTTTGCGCGAAGAGCGCCATCCCGCCGTAAAACGCCGTGTAAAACATGACATGCCCGGAAGGAAAGCTCCATCCGTTGGCGGCGACGTGGAGCTGAACGATCTCGCCCGTCGGACGCGACCGCCCAACCAGCGCTTTGAGGGCGATATTCCACAGAAAAGCGCCGACGCCGACATAAGCCAGCGCCCGCGCTTCTTGCGCCCAGCCGTGGCGCGCCAACAGTCCGCAGGCGAGCAGGAGACAGCTGCCCTGCGCGAGAACGGAGTTGCCCGGCCACGAAATCGCCTGAAGCGGCAGGCACAGCCAGGCTTGACGCTGCACCGAGCGGGTTAGAGTAACCTCCCAGGCGAATGGCTGCGGATGCGCGACAACGACCGCGGAGAGCGCGACCGCCGCCAGCAGGGCCACGGTTAGGGCTGCGGTCAGCCAGCGCTCCTGACGCGACGCTGTTCGCGGAGCGCCCGACTTCATACGGCGCCGGCGCGCGCCCGAAGGATGGCTCGGGCCGCCGTCAGGGCGCTGACGGCGGTCGCGCCGGCCGCCAGCAGGGCCTGAGCGGCGCAATCCAGCGTCGCGCCGGAAGTCAGCGTGTCGTCCACCAGCAGAACCCGCCGGCCGGCGATCAAGCGCGGTCGCGCGACGCGAAACGCGCCTTTCAGCGCATCGCGTCGCGCGCGCTCGTCGTGGCCGGCGCGATGGGGATGCGTTTCTATGACGCGCGCTAGCGCCTCGGTCACGACCGGCAGCCGCGCCACGCCAGCGACTTCGCGGGCCAGCAGCGCCGCCTGATTGTAGCCGCGCTGGCGCTCCCGCCGCGGCGCTAATGGAATCGGAGCGATGAGGTCGCTTGCGTGCAAAGCCGCTTCCTGTCGCCAGGTTTCATGCAACATCCGGCGCAGCGGCTCTGGCATCAAGGGAATGCGCTTGAAGGCGAGCAGCGCCGCCCGCAGCGCGCCGACGTAGGCGCCGCCGGAGCGCAGCCATTCCAGCGCCCACGCCGAGCATTGCTCGCATCGCTCGCGCCGCGCGACGGATGTTCCCTCCGCGTCGGCCCAGCGACCGCAGCGGGCGCAAACCTGCGCGCGCCGCGCTTGCTCCCGAAACCAGTCCTGCCAGCAGGCGCGGCACACCGCGCCGTCAGCCACTCGCTCCGCCTGTCCGCCGCACTGGCGGCAAGCCTGCGGCGCAAGCAAGAGCAACGCCGCGTCACGGGTCGCTTCAAGCCTCTGTCGGGCGGCTTGCCACAAGGTCATAGCTTGTCGGGATGTCCAGGCTTTCAGGCGCCCTTAAGGGCAATCGGCGAGCGTGTTCTCTCGGTCGCAGGGCAGAACGCCTTCAAGCTGCTGGAGCGCGCCCACAACCGTGTTCCGCCGCAGGAGGAAGCCCGTCCCCTTGTCTCCTTCGCCAAGATACACGCTCAGCCCATACTCGGTTCTCGGTCGCCCGGATTCTCTGTCGTAACTGTAGTAAAGCCGGTAGTTGTACTCGTTGTTCTTGAAGCGCACTGACGCCCACTCAAGCTGATAGCGCGCATAGTGCGCGTAGTAAAACTTTTGCTGCGAGCCGGCCCGCTCGGCCGGATACTCCAGCTCCACCCGGCCGGGGCGACCAAAGCGGTATTGCAAATAGCCGCGCTGGCTCGCAAGGTCAGGCGAGGCGCAGAGGCAGACCATTTTGCCGCCGGTCGTGATGGCGCCGAAGATGAGCCTCTCGCTCCCGGCGCACAGCATTTTGCCCTGAGCCTGCGCCGCCGCTGGCAGGCGCGCCGCCAAGAGCGGGGAGACTAGCGCAAGTCCCAGCGCGATTGCCAAAAGCGACTTTGACGTAAGCATCAGATTGAAATGATCTGACGGGGCCGGATGGGTTCAATGGCAGCTGCGCCGTCAAGCGCCGCTAACCGTCATCTCGGCAATCTTGAGCGTCGGCGCGGCCAAGCGTCCGCGAAAATCCAGGTCGTTCCCAACTATCTCAATATGCTTGAGCATGGTCAAGAGGTTGCCTGCAATCGTGACTTCCTCGACGGGAAAGGTGAGCTCGCCGCGCTCAATCCAGCGCCCGGCCGCGCCGCGCGAGTAATCGCCCGTCACGCCGTTGACGCCAAAGCCGATGAGTTCCGTAACGTAGAAGCCGTTGTCAACCGAGGCAATGATGGCTTCGGGCGACGAATCCCCGGCGACGAGGTACAGGTTGTTGGACCCGACCGCCGGCGCGCCGGTCAGCCCGCGGGACGCATTGCCGGTGGTCCGCTCGCCCAGCTTGCGCGCCGTGTAGGCGTTATGCAGGTAGCTTTCCAGCCGTCCTTCGCGGATGACCACGGTGCGGCGCGTCGGAACGCCTTCGCCGTCGAAGGGGCGCGAGCCAAGGCCCTGGGGCAGGCGTCCGTCATCCACGACCGTCACGAGCGGCGAGGCGATGCGTTCGCCCAGCTTGCCGACGAGAAAGGATGCCCGGCGAAAAATGGCGTCGCCGGAGACCGCGCCGAAAAGATGACCAATCAGACTGGCCGCCGCTTCGGGCGCGAAGACGATGGGACAGCTTTGCGTCGGGACGCGCCGCGCGCCAAGCTTGCTGACGGCGCGCTCGGCCGCCCGGCGGCCAATGCTGGCCGGGTCTTCCAGCTTGGCGAGCTTGCGCCGCGCGTCATACCAGTAAGCGCGCTGGAGGCGTCCGGCGGCGTCCCGCGCCACCGGCACGGTCGCTAGCGATAGCGAGGCGCTGCGATACTCGCCGACAAAGCCCAGCGAATTCGCCAGCGCCATATGCCCGGCGCTGCTCTCCACGCCGCCGCCCTCGAAGTTGACGATTCGCTCGTCGTAATCGCGCGCCGCCTGTTCAGCGGTCAAGGCCAGCCGGATTTTTTCATCGGATGACAGCGCCAACACGGCGGGGTCGCACAGGTCGAGGTCCGGCGTTTCGGTCGCCAAGTCGGCGGCGTCAGGGATGCCAGCGGTGTCGTCCGCCGAGGCGGAGCGCGCCAGCGTCAAGGCCGTTTCAGCGAGTTCGTCCAGCGCCGCCGCCGATAAATCCGACGTGGAGGCCGAAGCTTGCCGCCCGTCCAGCAGAACCCGCAGCCCCAAGCCGCGACTGGCGGCCTCCTTAACGGTTTCGACTTCGCCCAGTCGAACCGAGGCTGAAAACTCGACGCTCTGGCGGAAGACGACTTCGGCAGCGGTCGCGCCTAAGCGACAGGCGCGCTCGACGACCGATACGGCAATTTCAGCAGGTGTCAACTTGATGTCTCTTTCCAGCCCTCAATTTGGCGGCGCGCCGGCCGGCGCGCGCGCCAAGCGCCTGCCCAATGCTAAAGGGCGGACGGCGGCGACGGCAAGCCGCGACTTGCTCGCTCACGCTTGACAATGGCGCGGGCGCGTCGCACCGTTGGTGGCATTCAGATCCATCTCATCTCTCGGCGGCTTGCGGACGACCGGCGCGCGTCTGCAGTCAGACCCCAAAAGGACTCGTCACTCGTATGAAGAAAGTCGGCGTTTTGGTCGGACGCGAAAACACCTTTCCTCCAGCCCTCATCGAGCGCATGAACATGCAGTCGAATGACACCGGCGTCACGGCCGAGTATGTCACTATCGGCGGCGTCCAAATGGATGCGCCCTGTCCCTATGCGGTTATCATCGATCGTATTTCGCACGAAATTCCGTTTTACCGGGCCTACCTGAAGAACGCTTATTTGTCTGGCGCGATTATTGTCAACAACCCTTTCTGGTGGTCGGCGGATGACAAGTTTTTCAACTACGCGATGGCGGCCCGGCTGGGGGTGGCGATTCCCAAGACAGCGCTTCTCCCCCAGAAGGAATACATGGAGCGCATTACATCGCAATCGCTGCGCAACCTGGAATTCCCGCTCAACTGGCAGTCCATCGTGGATTACGTCGGCTTGCCGGCCATCCTCAAGCCGCATGACGGAGGCGGCTGGCGCGATGTCTATCGCATTAACTCGCTGGAAGAGCTGATTCAGGTCTATGATCGGACGGGACAGCTCTGCATGACGCTCCAGGAGTTCGTGAAGTTTGACCGATACGTGCGCTGCTACTGCATCGCCAAGCAGCACGTGCTGATTATGCCCTATGATCCGGCGCGCCCGTATCCGACGCAGTACCTCGACATTAGCCCCGAAGATTACCTTGAGCCGGACCTGCACGCCCGCATTGTTCGGGAGTGCCGGCTGCTGTGCGAGGCCCTTGGGTACGACATCAACACCATCGAGTTCGCCATTCAGGACGGGATCCCGTACGCCATAGATTTCATGAATCCAGCCCCGGACGCCGACTCGTTTTCAGTCGGCCCGGTCAACTTCGAGTGGATGGTGTCCACTGTCAGCCAGATGCTCATTCGGCTGGCGCGGGAAGGTCGCCCGCGGGAGCGGACGCATAGCTTCCGCTGGCAGGAACTCATCGCCGAGCGCGCCTAGCGTCGTCACCCCATTCCCTTGGAGAAGTCATGGAAAGCCACCCGAAACTCAAAGCCGCCATTGCCCGCTATGACGCCCTGCTTCAGGAGACGCCATCCGCGCTGACGGAGGCTCGCGACTTCCTGGCCGCGCGAAGCGCCGAAGAAAAAATGATCTTTGGGGGACGCCCGCTTTCCCCCTATCTGCGCCCGCATTTCGTGACGGCGGAACGCTGGCGTTACTTGCGCGAGGAATGCGCTCGAATTTGGGAGTGCGTCGAGGCAGTCGGACGCGCCGCGCTGACCGACCGCCGGATGTATGACGACTTGGGCATTACGGACGGCGAGGCCCGGCTGATTGAGATTGACCCCGGCTACACGGGCATTTCCATCACCTCGCGGCTCGATTCCTTTTTGACCGAAGACGCGTTTTCCTTCGTCGAGCTGAATGCGGAGAACCCGGCCGGGATTTCCTACTGCGAGGTCATGGCCCGGATTTTTATGGAACTGCCGGTCATGCGGCGGTTTACGGAGGAATACCCGGTCACGCCGCTTTATGCCCGACGCCTGTTGCTGGACACCTTGCTGACGGCCTACCGCGAGTGGAGCGGCGGCGCTGACAAGCCGCGCATCGCCATCGTGGACTGGGAAGGGTTGCCGACCCAGTGCGAGTTCGAGCAATTTCAGGCTTACTTTCACGACGAAGGCTTTGAGTGTATCATCGCGCCGCCGGAAAAGCTCGACTACCGCGACGGCAAGCTGCGTCACGGCGATTTTGACATTGACTTGGTCTATCGGCGCGTCCTGACCAACGACATCCTGGATCGCCCCGACGAGTGCAAGGCGCTGGTGAACGCCTACCGCGACCGCGCCGTGTGCGTTGTCAATGGCTTCCGAACGAAGTTTGTCCACAAGAAGATGTTTTTTGGCATCCTCACCGACGAGCGTTACGCGCCGCTGTTCACCTCGGAGCAGCATGCGGCGATTCGGGCGCATATTCCCTGGACGCGCCGCCTGGCCGATATGCGGACGACCTACGGCGGCGAGTCGGTTGCCTTGCTCGACTTTATTCGCGCCAACCAAGCGCGGCTCGTCATTAAGCCCAACGATGAATATGGCGGGAAGGGCGTCGTGGTGGGCTGGGAGGCTTCCGCCTCGGAGTGGGAAGCCGCCATCGCCGACGGTCTTGAGAACGATTGCCTTGTGCAGGAGAAGGTCCCGACGGCGCATGAGGTCTTTCCGCACTTCGCGCCAGAAGGCGACATTAGCTTCATCGAGCAGCTTGTAGACCTTGATCCGCTGCTGTTTCACGGCAAGGTCGGCGGCGCGTTCACTCGGCTCTCCAGCACGGCGCTGTGCAATGTCACCTCCGGCGGGGGCATGGTGCCGACCTTCGTGCTTCAGGACTGAATATGTGACAGCAAGTCTTTGTGATCGGCAGCTTTCTGCCGCTAGTCTGTATCTGTATACGTAGGAAACCTCTATGGCTCAAGAGTTCACGCTGGGTATTGAAGAAGAGTTTCAGATCGTTGACCCGCACACGCGGGAGCTGCGCTCGCGGGTGGCTGAAATCCTGGACGAGGGCATGATGCTCCTTGGCGAGCAGCTCAAGCCTGAAATGCACCAGTCCATGGTGGAAGTCGGGACCGGCATCTGCCGCAACATTCAGGAAGCCCGCGCCGACGTGGTCAAGCTGCGGCGCACGGTAGCGACGCTGGCGAATAAGAAAGACCTGCGCATCATTGCCGCCTCCACCCATCCGTTTTCCCACTGGAAGGATCAGGAAATTACGCCGAATGAGCGTTACTTTCAGCTCATCGAGGAAATGCAGCAACTGGCCCGCTCGCTCTCGATTTATGGCCTGCACGTTCACGTCGGCATCGAGAACCGCGACGACGCCATTCACATCATGAACGCGGCGCGCTACTTCCTGCCGCATATCCTGGCGCTCACCACCAGCTCGCCCTTCTGGATCGGGCGCGATACCGGGCTGAAGTCGTATCGCTCCGAGGTGTTCAAGCAGTTTCCGCGCACCGGCATTCCCGACTACTTTGGCTCGGCCAGCGAGTATGACAACTACGTCAAGCTGCTCGTCAAAACCGGCTGCATTGACAATGGCAAGAAGATTTGGTGGGACCTGCGCCCGCATGCGATTTTCCCCACGCTAGAGTTTCGCATTTGCGATCTTCCATCCAAGGTGGATGAAGTCATCGCCATTGCCGCTCTTTTCCAGGCGGTGGTGGCTAAGCTCTACAAGCTCCTGCGTCAAAACATGGGCTTTCGGCTATACCGCCGCATGCTGATTGAAGAAAACAAATGGCGGGCGGTGCGCTACGGGCTGGACGGCAAGCTCCTCGACCTCGGCAAGCAGGCCGAAGTGCCGACACGCGACCTTGTCCTTGAACTGCTGGAGTTCGTGGACGATGTCGTGGACGACTTGGGCAGCCGCGCTGAAATCAACTACATTCACGTAATCTTGAAGGAAGGCACGTCGGCGGACCGGCAGCTTCGGGTTTTCAAGGAAACCAACGGCGACCTGCATGCCGTCGTGGATAATCTGATTGCTGAAACGGTTCAGGGCGTCCTGGAGCCGAGCGAGTCAGCGGCGCGCTCGTAGGACTTTCGCGGGGTTTCAGCGACTGGCGCGCGGGTTGAGGTATACTTCCGACCGCGGGTCAGCAAAAACCGCAGACTCGACCGGATTTTGAAAGGTTCACGGAATTATGTCATGGGAGAAAGGCGCCGCGGCTGGGCGCGATAAAAGTGTAGCTAACAAAGCCGCCGCCGATGACACGACCAGCGGGAGCGCCCTAAGCGCCGCCCTCGAAGCCGATCCGCCGCGCCCTGAGCCTCATCAGAATGGCGCAAGCGGGCACCAGGAGCGGCGCCCGGTGGCGGAGCTGAAGGCGACGCTGGACGCCCGCCGCGGCGAGCGGCATATCGTCGCCATTCAGAACTTCCCCGACCCGGACGCCATCGCGTCAGCCCTCGCCCACCAGATGATTGCCTCCGCCTTCGGCATCACCGTGGACATTGTCTATGACGGCTTCATCAGCCATCAGGAAAATCTCGCCCTCGTGCAGCTCCTGCAAATCGAGCTGTTGCACTACGACCCGACGATTGACCTGCGGCAGTACCAAGCGAGCATCTTCATCGACAACCAGGGCACGACGACCACGCTGACCAGCAAGCTGCGCGAGGCGGGCGTCAAGCCGCTGGTCATCGTGGATCACCACGAGCGGCAGGGGCTGATTGAGGCGGTGTTCACCGACATTCGCAAGGTTGGCGCGACGGCCACCATTTACGCCGAGTATCTGCGGGAAGCCTTCCCGCTGGAGAAAAATAACCCGCAGCACGTCCGGCTGGCGACGGCGCTTATGCATGCGATTCGGACGGAAACCAACGGGATGATTCGCGCCCGCGAAAGCGACTTCCAGTCGGCGGGTTATCTTTCGCAGTTTGTGGACGCGACGCTCCTGAGCGAAATTCTCAACGTCAAGCGGTCGAAGCGCGCCATTGACATCATCAATCTGGCGCTTGAGAAGCGAATTGTGCGCGACAACTACAGCATTGCCGGGGTTGGCTACGTGCGCTACGAGGATCGCGACGCCATCCCGCAGGCGGCTGATTTTCTGTTGACCGAGGAAAATATCCACACGGCGGTGGTCTATGGGATCATCACCAAGGAAGGCGAGCGAGAGGTCATTATTGGCAGTCTGCGCACCTCGAAGGTCACGCTCAACCCGGATCAGTTCCTGAAGTCAGCTCTTGGGCGCGACACGATTGGAAACTATTACGGCGGCGGCAAGCACGAGGCGGGCGGCTTTGAAATTCCGATTGGCTTTCTTTCCGGGACGTACGACGAGGATTTCATGCGCTCTAAGTGGAAAATTTACGACGCCATGGTGAAGCGCAAGCTTCTGGAAAAGATTGGGGTCATCGAAAGCCAGCCCACAACTTCAGCCATTCGCCCGCCCGGCGTGCCGCCGGAGCGACCTGAGGAGTAGCGGGCGGGATGTCGTCGGGAGCTGGACGCGCGCCACTGACAACCCGCGGCCGCGCCGGCTGGGTCTTAGCCGCCGTCACCGGCGCGGTTTACATCTATCTCTACGCGCCGCTATTGACGCTTTTTCTGGCGTCATTGACGCCGGCGCCCGCGGCCGACTTCGAGGCCGGCTACGTTGGCGCGTGGTATGTCAAAGCCCTTTCCAATACAGCTCTCCTCACGGCCATCCAAACCAGCGCGCGGGTCGCGCTGGCGACGACGGTCATCGCGCTGACCTTGGGGACGCTTGCCGCGCTGGCGCTCGGCAAGCATCGGTTTCGCGGGCAAACGTGGCTGGAGGGACTGTTTTATCTGCCGATCGTTGTGCCCGAAGCGGTCGTCGGGTTCGCCTCGGTCGCGCTGCTGGCGCAGGCGGGGCTACCGCTCGGGTTCTGGTCGACGCTTCTGGCGCACGTGGCGTTTTGCGCCTCCTACGTGACCTTTATCGTCCGGGCGCGGCTGGTCGGCTTTGATGAGCGCCTGTTCGAGGCAGCCCTTGACTTGGGCGCGACGCCCACAGCGGCCTTTTGGCGCGTGACCTTGCCCTGGCTGACGCCGGCGCTGGTCGGGAGCGCGCTGCTGTGCTTCGCGCTCTCGCTCGATGACTATGTCATCACGAGCTTTGTCGCGGGCGACGGGGTGACGACCTTTCCGGTCTGGCTCTACTCAAAGATGAAAACCGGCGTCTCGCCGGAAATCAACGTTGCGACAAGCCTCTTGCTGATACTGAGCGCGGCGCTGGCCGCGCTGTCACAAATCGTGCAGCGACTTCAGCGGTTGCCGCGCTGGGGACGGCTCAGCGTCAGCGTCGCCTGCATGGGGCTAACCATCGCCGCCATCAGCCCGTCGCCGCAGGGCGCGGGCGAGCCGACGCTGCATCTCTACATTTGGTCGAACTACACTTCCGAAAAGCTGCTCCGCGACTTTGAGACGCGCTATCGCTGCCGGGTCGTCGTCGAAACCTACGACTCGAACGAAACCCTGCTGGCCAAGCTTCAGACCGGCGTCGCCCGCTATGACCTCATCGCGCCCAGCGATTACTTGGTCGGGATTCTGGCGCGGGAGGGATTATTGCGTCCGCTGGACCGATCGCGGCTGACAAACTGGCAAAATCTCGATCCGGCATTCCTGAACCCGCCCTGCGATCCGGAGAATCGCTATGTTGTCCCCTATACCTTCGTTGTGACCGGCCTTGGCTACCGCCGCGACAAGGCAAGCGAGCCGGTGGAGAGTTGGGACGCGCTGTGGGACGCCCGTTACCGCGGGCGCATCGTCATGCTGGATGACATCCGCGAGTGCTTTGGCGCGGCG
Organism: Chloracidobacterium sp. CP2_5A; assembly: GCA_002254845.1. GTDB lineage: Bacteria > Acidobacteriota > Blastocatellia > Chloracidobacteriales > Chloracidobacteriaceae > Chloracidobacterium. Next base: position 85,475 of record NKPT01000007.1, read on the forward strand.
CTGCGGCGCCGCGGCGCGTCCCTCAACAGCCGGGATGAGCGCGAAATCGCGCAGGCGGCCGAAGACCTGCTGCTTCAGAAGCCGCTGGTCAAAGCCTACGACAGCGCCAGGTTTGAACAGCTTCTTCTCAACGGCGAAGTCTGGCTGGCTCAGGGATTCAACGGGCAGATTGCCAAAGCGGCGCGCCAAAATCCCAACATTGCGTTTGTCGTGCCCAAAGAGGGCGGCACGCGGGCCGTGGACTACTTGGCGATCCCCGCCAACGCCGCGCAGCCCGCGCTGGCAGAGCGGTTCATGGACTACATCCTTGAGCCGCAGGCGTCGGCGGAAATCGTGCAGGTGACGGGGTATGGCACGCCTAATCGAGCGGCGCGCGCGTTTCTCCCGCCCGACTGGGCCGGGAACGAGTATGTTTTCCCGCCGGAATCGCTGCTTCGGCGTTGCGCCGCGATCGAAGATGTCGGTGCAATTTTGCCGCGTTATGACTACTATTGGACGATCATCAAGTCCAAGTAACCGCTCTGAGCGACATTATCATCTGCCCGAAAGCCTTTCGCGTGACGTCTATGGGACCTTATGAGACCCAACCGCCCGCCCCGGATACGGATGCCATTGCTGGCGAGCTGCTCATTTCGCTGATCAACGATATGGAGTTGCTGCTGGCCTTTGAGCAAAGCCAACGCATTGCGCACTTTCAGCCGGAGTTGAGGGAAAAGCTCGCGCGCTTCCTCGTGGACGAATACCGCCAGCGCCTTGAGCGCCTAGCGCGGCTAGTTGAGGACAAGGACTTTCTCCGGCTGCTGATTCTGGAGCTGGGCGCGATGGAGCGCCCCGACTTGCAGGATTATCTGCGCAGCGTGTTTGGCTACCGGCACGAGTTGCAGGAACAGCTTCAGGTGCGCGGGACGACCGAGTCGGACGAAATTCTCAAGGAGTATGTTTCCGGCAAGTACCGGCGGATTACGCAGGAGCTTCCGCTGGTCAACTTCGAGCAAAACGCCTACGCCGCGCCGGAGATCGCGGCGGAGGCGGATGTTTACCGCCGCCGAACGCGCCAACTGGCGGAACTCCTCAAGCAGCAGCAGCAAACGCTTCAGACAATGGGCGAGACCGCCGCGGCGATGCTGAGTCTTTTTGTCAACTACCTCAACGACCGGGTCAATCAGCTTTCGCCGGAAGACAAGGCGGCGCGGCACACGGCGCTTCAAATCGCCTTTGGCGAGCTGGAGGCCCCAATTCTTCAAATGGCGCGCAAACTCAAAGCTGTCGAGCAAATCGCCGGCAAGCCCTGCGGGCATGCTGAAGTCGCGGAGCTGATCTCGAAGCTTTTCGCAAACAAGTGAGGATGCGTGTCGTCGCCCTACGAGCAACCGCCGGCTTACGGCCCGTCGCCCTATTCAACTCTGCCGATCCCGAAGCCGGGCGCGCCATTTATTTTGCAAGCGGCGCTGGGCTTCTTCGGCATGCTGGCTTATGGAACAGCCATCTTCTTTCTCTTGGTCTTCACGGCGCTGATCTACGAGTTGCCGCAGATTATTCCCTCGCTCATTTTTTTCGGCGGAACCGGGCTGGGTATCGGGCTGACGCTGCTCATCACCTTCTACTTCCGCTGGTATGGGTTTCTGGCCGGCGTTTTGCTAGCGTTTCTCGTTCCCGTCCTGCTCATGGGCGCTTGCACGGCGTTTGTCATCGGCGTCAACATCCTCGGCGGGGCGGGGTTTTAGAACCCTTCTGAAAGGGGCGCAAGCATGAGTCTGAAGTTGGGCGAGTTTCAACTCGATATTGTCTCCGACGGCACGTTTCGTCTGGACGGGGGCGCGATGTTTGGCGTCGTGCCGCGCGTTCTGTGGGAGCGCGTCATGCCGCCTGACGAAAAACACCGCGTCAGGCTGGGCCTCAATACGCTGCTGATCCGAACGCCCTATGACACCATCCTCGTGGACACGGGGATTGGCGCGAAGTGGAGCGCCCGGCACATCGAGATGTACGGCATCGCCCACGAAACCACTGTGCCGCAATCCCTAGCGGCGCTGGGCCTGTCGCCGGAGGACATCACGCTGGTCATCAACACGCACCTACACTTTGACCATGCAGGCGGCAATACCTATCGAGCGGAGGATGGGTCCTTGCGCCCCACGTTTCCGAAGGCGCGATATGTCGTGCAGCGCGCCGAGTATGACCACGCTCAGCATCCGCACGAGCGCGACCGCGCCAGTTATCTGCGCGACGATTGGGAACCGGTGGCGGCGGCTGGGCAGTTCGACTTTGTGGACGGCGAAGCGGAAGTGTCGCCGGGCGTATGGGTCGTGCCGGTGCGCGGGCACAACGACTTCACGCAGTGCGCGCGGATTTCGTCAGGCGGGCGGACAGCCTTTTACTGGGCGGATATTTTGCCCACGACGGCGCACTTGCCCTTCGCCTGGGTCATGGGCTACGACCTGTATCCGGTGGAGCTGCTGGAAAACAAGAAGCGATTGATTCCGCAGGCGGCTGAGGAAGGCTGGCTTAACATTTTTGAGCATGACCAGAACTGCCC
>NKPT01000284.1 GCA_002254845.1 Chloracidobacterium sp. CP2_5A
CGATGCCACTGAAGAAGAACTGAAGACCCTGTTTTCACAGGCAGGCGTGGTTCAGTCTGTGGCAATTATCAAGGACCGCGAAACTGGCCGCTCGAAAGGCTTCGCGTTCATCGAAATGTCCAACCAGGCCGAAGCGCAAGCGGCCATCAGCCAGTTGAACGGCAAACCGTACCGCGACCGCGCGTTGACCGTCAATATTGCCCGTCCGCGTGAAGAGCGCAGTGGGTTTGGCGGCGGCTATGGCGGCAACCGCGGCGGTGGCGGCGGCTATGGGCGGGGCGGCGGACGTCCGGGCGGCGGCAATCGTGACCGGCGCGGCGGCAGCAACGACCGAGGTGGACGCTCCTGGTAGCCC
>NKPT01000063.1 GCA_002254845.1 Chloracidobacterium sp. CP2_5A
ACGCTGTTGACCTCGATGATGCCAAGACACGCGTGCTGCTGGTGGTCGGGACACAGCCCGCAGTCATGCGGGCAGCCCTCGACGACTTCGCTATTGAAACGCAGCGGAATCGTGCCAGGCTTGTTGTAGCGCGCGTTCGCGATATAGGCCTGCGCGTCGGCGTAAATGAGCGACTCGTAGAGCCTGCCCCTGGCCCGCTCGCAGTCGCAGCGCTTACGCATCAGCACCTTGCTGTCGCGAACGATAATGTGGGCGTCCACGACCTTCGCGCATTCCGGGCAAATGCTGCGCGTTAGCTCCAGAAACACATAATCCGCGTCTTTCTTACGTGGCGGCTCAGCGGGCGAGGGCGATTGCGGCGCAGCCGCCATGGTCGAGGCGTCAAGGACGGTCACCGAGTCGTTCATGGCAAGTGATGCTCCAGTTTGAATGAGTTGTTTTTGTCGCCGCCTGATAAGACCTGGCAAGCCTCGGCGGCGATTGGCGGAAATTCCCTGCGCCGCAAGGGCGTCGCGAGACAATCTTTCGACGCAGGCAAGCCGCGGCTTTAGCGCATAATTTTCGACAGCCCCTGAATGATCTTCCCGGTCGCGCCGCTGAGAAAGCTTTCCACGGCAACGCCCGCCGCAAGTTGCTGCGCGGCGCTGGAATAGGTCGGATAGGCGTGAATGGCGTTCGCCAGGTCCGTCACCTTTAGGCGGTGATTGAGGGCTAGCGTGAACTCCGTAATCGCCTCCCCGGCGCGCGGGGCGACCATCGTCGCGCCCAGCAGCGCGCCGTTGCCGAGCGAAATCACCTTCAAAAAGCCGTCGGCGTCGTTGTCGCACAGGGCGCGGTCGGTGCGGTTCATGGCCCACTGACTGACCTTAGCCGACGCGCCATGCTTAGCGCGGGCTTCGGCTTCAGTCAGCCCGACGTGGGCGACTTCAGGGTCAGTAAACGTCACCCACGGCACAATGTCGGTAAAGCCGGAGGCGTTGCCGAGCAACAGGGCGTTGCGCGCGGCCAAAAAGGCCTGCCAGCCGGCGAAGTGCGTGAACTGGTGGCCGCCCAAAACATCCCCGGCGGCGAAGATGTGCTTGACGTTGGTCCGCAAGCTGGCGTCCACCGGAATGCCGCGCGCATCGGCCTGCACGCCGGCCTTAGCGAGATCCAGACCGGCAATATTCGGCCGCCGTCCGGTGGCGATGAAGAGCGTATCAACTTCGGCGTGGCCGGCGTCGCTTTCCACGCGAATCGCGGCGCCCTGCCGACGCGCCGACCGGGCGCGGCCGGGCACCAACTGCATGCCTTCGCGCTCAAAGACGGCGCGCAGCGTTTGGTTGACCTCCGGCTCTTCCTTCGGCAGCAGCCGCTCGGCGAACAGCGTCACCTGCGAGCCAAGGCGCTGAAACGCCTGCGCCATTTCGCAGCCGATAGGGCCGCCGCCGACGACTGCCAGGCGCGGCGGCAGCTCGGCGAGGTCGAAAATGGCTTCGTAGGTGATAAACGGCGTCTCATCGAGACCGTCCATCGCCGGGCGAACGGGATGCGCGCCGGTGCAGATGAGAAAATACTTGGCGGCGAGCGTTCGGTCGCCGGCGGCGATGGTCTGGGCGTCGAGAAATCGCGCCGGAGCGAGGACGACCTCGATCCCGTTGCGCCGTAGCTCGGCGGGCGCTTCGTGGGCGTAGACTTCGCCAATAACGCCCTGCACGTAGGCCCGGACGCGCGCCATGTCCGCGCGCGGCGGCTCAGCGACAATGCCGTAATGGCTTGCCTGACGGGCCTCGTGGGCGACTTTGGCGACCTTGAGCAGCGCCTTGCTTGGGACGCAGCCCGTCCAGGTGCAGTCGCCGCCAATGCGATGCTTTTCCACCAGCGCGACTTTGGCGCCGAGCTGCGCGGCGAAACCGGCGGCGGTCAACCCGCCGGAACCGGCCCCAATAATCACGAGGTCGAAGCGTTCAGCCATGCAGCCATAGCTTGTTTGCACAAAGCGGGCGGCGTCCGGTTTGCGCGGAAAAAGTGAGAAGCGCAGACAAGCGTAATATAGCGCACAAAATATGTCATGAGAAACCTTGCGCTCGCCCGGCGGCGCGAGCGTCGCCTAAGTCGCGTTGCGCCAGCCGCCCGCGCCGTGTAGCTTCCCATTCGCCCGTCAAGCGCATGCGGCTCAACCTTTAGGTCATGTAACGCCTATGGCTGACTTTTCCACCCGACTCGAAGGCATCTACCAGGGCGAGCGCCCGCCGGCTGATGAGTGGCTTGAGGTGATTTACCGGGCGCCGCTGGATGAGCTCCTCCGCTGGGCGGATCGCCTGCGGGCGGATTGGCATCCCGATAACGTTGTCACCTACGTCATTGACCGGAATGTAAACTACTCCAACGTGTGCACGTCCGTGTGCGCGTTTTGCGCCTTTTACCGCAAGCCCGGCGACCCGGAAGGCTACGTTCACGACTACGCGACGCTGTTTCGCAAGGTCGAGGAGACGCTGGCGCTGGGCGGCAGCGGCATTCTCATGCAGGGCGGCCTGCATCCCGACCTCAAGCTGGAATGGTATGAAGAGTTGCTCCGGCAGCTCAAAGCGCGCTATCGGATTCACCTGCATTGCTTTTCGCCGCCGGAAATCCTGAACTTCACGCGGGTCAACCGGCTGTCCGTCCGCGAAACGCTGGCGCGCCTGCGCGCGGCCGGGCTGGACTCGATTCCCGGCGGCGGCGGCGAAATCCTGGCGGATGAAATTCGCATGCGCCGCCGGACGGAGTGCAACAGCGCGGAATGGCTCTCGATTATGGAAACGGCCCACGAGCTGGGCATTCCAACGACGGCCACGATGATGTACGGCATGGGCGAAACTGACCTGCACCGGCTGGAGCACCTGCGCAAAATCTATGAGCTGCAAGAGCGGACGCGCGGCTTTATCGCGTTTATTCCGTGGACGCTACAACCGGATTCGGTCCCGATTGGCAAGGTCTTTCCAGAGCGGATCGCGCCAGAGATTTACCTGCGGTGGTTCGCGGCGGCGCGGCTTTACTTGCGCAATATCCCGAATCTACAAGTGTCATGGCTGACGCAGGGCTTCGAGGTCGCCAAGCGCGCGCTGCGTGGCGGGGCCAACGACTTGGGCAGCATCATGATCGAGGAAAACGTCGTCTCGGCGGCCGGAGCCAAGTACCGCGCCGATGAAGCGCGCTTGGTCAGCATCATTCGGGAGACCGGCTTCATTCCGCGCAAGCGCAACGCGGCTTACCGCCGACTGGAAGCGCCGGCCGGGACGGCTGTTGCGTGACAATGAAAAGCATCCCGGCTTGGCTATCCGCCGTTGACCCTCCGTGGGCGCGCTTCGCGCGATCTCTCCAGAGCAGCTACCTTGAGATTTTGCTTCTGCTTGGCTGGATGGTCGCCGCTTGGCTGCTCGTCCTGCTACTGACGCGCGGGCTGCGCAGCCTCGCTCGCCGCGCTGCAGCCGAGCTCGAGTTGGCGTGCAATGCGCTGCGGCATCCGGTGCGGGTCTTTTTCTGGCTGCTCCTGCTGCCGGTCGGCGCGGACCTCATCGAGCTGCCACGGAGCGCTCAGGGGCGGATCGCAGCCAGCCTTGGCGTCGCCTTGACGCTTGCCGCGCTCTGGCTTGGCTTCAAGCTGACGGCCGTGGCGGCGGAGACGGCGCTTCAGCGGCTCGGCGCCAACGGGACGGACGAGCAGCGCCGGCGCTCGGCCGCGACGCGCATCGCCATTTTGCAGCGCTTGGTGCAGGTGGTCATCATCATCATCGGCGCAGCCTTGTTTTTGATGCAGTTTCAAGTGGTGCGCACGATCGGCGTCTCGCTGCTGGCTTCGGCCGGACTGGTCGGCGTCGTCGTCGGCATCGCCGCGCAAAAAACCATCGGGAATTTCGTCGCCGGAATCCAGATTGCCATCACGCAACCCATTCGCGTGGGCGATACGGTCATTGTCGAAAACGAGTACGGCCAGATTGAGGAGCTGACCTTTACCTTTGTCGTCGTGCGCATCTGGGACAAGCGGCAGCTCATCCTGCCGGTGTCGTACTTTTTGGAGCGTCCCTTCCAGAACTGGACGCGCTACACGCCGGAGCTCATTGGGGCGGTGTTCCTGCAAGCGGATTTCGGCGCGCCGCTGGACGCGATGCGCGACGAGCTACGCCGGCTGTGCGAGGCGGACGCGAACTGGAACGGCCAAGTGTGTCGGCTGATCGTCCACGAAGTCGGCGAGCGCGCCATAACGGTCCGCGCCACGCTGTCGGCGGACGAGCCGGAGAAGCTCTTCGACCTGCGGGTGGCTGTCCGCGAAGGGCTGACGCGCTGGCTGGCGACGCTCGAGGGCGGCCGCTATCTGCCGAAGAACCGCCTGGCCGATTTGCCCGCCCCCCGCTGAGCGGCCCGCGCCGCCCTTGGGCGGCCCGTCAGATCAGCCAGCCAATGTCTGGATGATACGCCCGTCCCAGAAGTCGCCCTTCCAGGCTTCGGTGGCGACCGTGATCGTGCATGCGGCGCGCGACGGCGTTCGGCGGCGTAAAGCCATACGACAGCGACTGCCGCCGGACGTAGTACGTCCCAAAGATGGCCGGCACAAACGCGAGCAGCCGCCCGTCGCCCGCCAGATGCAGGAAGAGCTCCCAGTCTTCGTTGCTCTTGATGGCGGCTTCGGCCAGGAACCCGCCGCACTGAAGAAGCTGATAGGCGTCGCATAGGCTGCACAGGTCCACTTCATTCGTATGAAAGAGCGACGACCGATAAACCAGATTGGACCTCAGCCCCGTGATGCGTCCCTCCTCGCGGACAATGAGATTGCCATACACAACGGCCGCGCCGGTGGCGCGGATGGCGCGGACAAACAAGAACAGATTGTCGCTCTGAAGCTCGTTGTCGGCGTCCAGCCAGCAGACATAGCGATACCGCGCCGCCTCCAGAATCCGGTTGCGCGCCGCGGCCGGCCCTTGTTGTTCCGGCTGAAAGGCGACGCGCAGCGCCACGTCGGTCAGCGTCGCGCTCGCGTGGGCGAGCCACTCCGCCGAGCCGTCGCGCGAAGCGTCGTCCACGACAATGACTTCCCCGGCGACGCCCTGCGCGGCGAGGGCGCGCAGGGCGCGGCGGGCCGAAGCCAGGCTGCGCGGCAGAAACAGCCGATGATTCCAGTTCGCCATGCCAATGGTAACGCCGTCCGCTTTTTGAAGCTGAGTCATGCCAGCCACCCTACGTCGGGATGATACATGCGTCCGAGGAGCCGCCCTTCGCGACTGCGCAGCTCGTCCTGGTCGAAGATGCGCCGCAGGCGATGCGCCAGCGCCTCTGGCGCCGCCGTCTGGAGCGAGTCCGGCGAGCGGTAGTAGTAGCCAAACACGGCCGGGACGAACACCGCCAGCGCCTCGCGCGCCAACAGACGCATCATCAGCTCCCAATCCTCAAGCAGTCCGCGCGCGGTCGCGTAGCCGCCAGCCGCGAGCGCCGCCGGCGCGTCGAGCAGGGCGAAGCTGTCCACGTAGTTCTGCCGGTAAACGCGGGCGCGCAGGGGTTCATTCGAGAGCAGGTCCGGCTGGCCATCGCCACGCACCAGCAAGTTGCCGTAGGTCAGCGCCGCGTCAGTCTCGAGGGCGGCGCGATAAAAAAGCCACAGGTTTTCCGGCTCAAGCTCATTATCGGCATCCAGCAGACAGACATGGCGATAAGCGGTCTGGCTCAGCCCGACGTTGCGCGCCGCGCCCAGCCCGCCGTTTTTTTCGAGCCACGCGACGCGGATCGCGAGGTCGGGATACTGCGCCGCGAGGTGAAAGAGGTACTTTTGCGAGCCATCGCGCGAGGCGTCGTCCACGACGAGCAACTCGCAGGCGACGCCGCGCGCCTGCAGCCGCCGCATGCCGGCGAAGGCCGAACGAGCGGCGCGAGGCAGACAGTAGCGATGATTCCAGTTAGGAACGAGAATGGAAACGCCCGCGCGCTTTGACATGCCTTTCACCCGCGCTTGCCGCGCTCAAGCGCTAGCGCCGCTCCAGGCGTATCGCCACATCGCGCTGGGCGCCAAAAGACAATCTCGCACTCAGCCTTGCCGCTTGACCCACCGCGCAATCCCCGGCCAAACGACCTCAACCGCGCTCTTGCCAATAGAGAGCCCGTGATGGCCGCCGTTGACCGCCAACAGCTCTTTCTCCCGACCGCCCGCTAGCCGCATCAACGCTTCCGAAGACGCGCGCGGTACAACGTCGTCGTGGTTGGCGACCACGTTCAACAGCGGCGCCGTGACCCGCTCCAGCCTCACCGCTCGCCCCTCAAGCTTGAGCTTGCCCTGAACAAGCTGGTTTTCCTGATAACACCACTTCACGAACTGCCGAAATGTCTCGCCCGGCAGCGACACCACGTCATTGACCCAGTAATCAAACGCCAGAAAGGTCTCGACAAAATCCTCGTTGTCGGCGTTCTCGAGCAAGTCCGCGTACTTGGTGATGTTCTTCGTCGGCTTCATCATCATGAACGCGGACTGTAAAAGCTGCTCCGGCGGATTGCCGAAGGCGTCCACGAGCTTGTCCACATCGAAGTACTCCCGGCGCGTCCACAGGTTGAGTATGGCGTCGTTGTTGAAATCCACCGGCGTCGCCAACAGGACCAGCCCCCGGACGCGCGCCGGATGCAGCGCGGCGTACATCAGCGAGAGCGTCCCGCCCATACAGTAGCCGAGCAGAATGAGTCGCTCCGCGCTCGCGTCGGCGCAGACGGCTTCCACGGCCCGATGCAAATACCGGTTGACGTGGCGCGCGAGCGTGAGTCGCGCGTCGCCGGCGTCAGGAACGCCCCAGTCAATCATGTAGGTCGGGATGCCCTGTCCAGACAGATAGGCGACGAAGCTTTTGCCCGGCGTCAAATCCAGGATGTAGTACTTGTTGATGAGCGAGTTGACGATGAGCACGGGCGGGGGGCGCCGTCGCCCCTTTGGCTTCGCGGCATCATAACCCAGGACGCGCAGCTTGTTTTCCTGGTGGACAACGCGCGCCGGCGTCGGAGCGATATTCGGCTTTTTTCCAAGCCGGGAGAGTAAGCGCGTCACGCGCGCCAGTTGGGTCATTGTTGATAGCGGTTGCTTGAGCTTGGTCTGAACGCCCAAAGCCTAATTAGCTTTGGCTTTTCCGCGCAAGCGTCTTGGGAGGTCGCCGCCCAGCGGCGACCTCCCAAGACGCCTCCGAGACCGGCAGGCGACGCCGTCCCTTCGGCGTCGCCTACGGCACGGACGCCGGCGGCGGCTTGGGCTGTCCGTCCCAGTTCCCTATCAGCGGCACATCGCCCGGCACCCCGTAGTTGACGCGAATGTCCGCCCCGCCGCTCGCGTTCGCGCTCCGCAACTGAAACTGTATCGTCCCCCCAAGGCTCGTCACCACCCCAACCGTCGCAAAACCCTGCCGCGTCCAGTCCCCAGCCACCGCCGCTACGAACGTCCCCGTCGTCGTCACTGTGAACGTCGCGTCCGCCGCCCCGCTCACGTTCGCGCTCTTCAAGAAAAACTGCCCCGTGCTCGGTCGGTACAACCCCAGCCCCGTCGCCACGCTCCCAGCCGTCCACCGCCCGGCTATCGGACGATCCGTCGCCTGCGCTCCCGCAATCGCCACCGTCAGGTCCGGATTCCCCGCCCCAAGCCCGTTCCGCAGGAAAAACGTCTGCGCGCTCGGCCGATACACCCCCACCGTCACCGTCCCATCCCCATCCCAATCCCCAGCCACCGGAATGTCC
>NKPT01000247.1 GCA_002254845.1 Chloracidobacterium sp. CP2_5A
CCCGGCATCTCGGTCTCGGCGATGCGGATTTCCTTGCGGCCCCAGTCAGCGAGCTTGAGGTCGGCGACGACGAAGTCGTTCGATGCAGCTTTGAGTACGGCGCTCATCTCGCGCCCTCCTTTGCAGTCAAAGAAGTGAGCGAGCGCCGTTGGAACGGCCGGAGCGGGCGCTCCGGCGCTTCGAGCCTGGCGCGTGGCCGCCGTGCGGACCCGCGTCGCAACGCTCCTCGAAGCGAGTCGCGGATTATACGGGCGTGCAAGACAGCTTCAGCGAAATTGAAAAACTATCCGCGCATCGCAGCGGAGCACGCGATCTGGATCAAGACCCACCGATGTCGTGCGCAGTCCGGCATCGCGCCGATTCGCGATGGCCTTGGGGC
>NKPT01000006.1 GCA_002254845.1 Chloracidobacterium sp. CP2_5A
GGGACGGATGGCAAGCTGGGACGGATGGCAAGCTGGGACGGATGACAAGCGATGACCGAGCCGGGCTGGGTACTGCTTTATGACGGCGTATGCGGCTTCTGCAACTGGGCCGTGCAGTTCATCATCGCCCGCGACAAGCGCGGAACAATGCGCTTTGCAGCCCTTCAGAGCGAGTATGGGGCGCAAGTCGTGACGCGCCACCCATGGCTGGCGACGGTGGATTCCGTCATTCTGATTGAGTCGGGGGCCGACGGCGCGGAGCGGATCGCGGTTCGCTCAACGGCGGCGCTCCGCGTGGCGGAATACCTTGGCGGCTGGTGGCGACTGCTGACCGTCGGGTACATCCTGCCGACGCCCCTGCGCGACTGGCTCTACGAGGTCTTCGCTAGCTGGCGCTACCGGCTATTTGGAAAATATGACGCGTGCCCGATGCCCGCGCCGGGCATCCGCGCACGCTTCTTGTGAGCGACGGACTGTGATTTGCGCGCCAATTGCCGCCCCAACGCCGGAGGCGCTCTTCGCCGCCATGGCGGCGGCGGCCGCGACGGCTGACTGGCTGGAGCTGCGCCTGGACGCGCTTCAGACAGCGGCGCCCGCCGAAGCGAGCCAAGCGTTGCGCCAAGCCCTCGCAAGACGGACGAAGCCCGTGGTCGTCACGTTTCGTCCCCGCGAGCAAGGCGGTTTCCGCGAGATTCCTCGCCAGGAGCGCCTCGCGTTCTGGCGCGCCGCGCTGCAAACCGAGGCGGAAGCTTTTGATATTGAAGCGGACCTGGTCGAGCCGTTGCTGGCGGATTACGCGCCCGCCCATCCCATCTGGTCGCGCGCGCTGGTTTCTCATCATGACTTTGCCGAAACGCCTGAAGATGTGATGGGCTTTGCCGCGGCGCGCTTTCCGCCATACGCCGGAGCCGTCAAGCTGGCGACCAAAATCAACCAGCCGGATGACGTTTGCCGACTCTTCGACTGGCTGCTTCAGGGCCCGCCGCCAGCGCGGAAAATACCGGTTGGCATGGGCGGCTATGGCATCTTCACGCGCATTCTCGGGCCGGCTTACGGCGCGCGCTGGACGTACGCCGCCGCCCACGACGGGCGCGCCATCGCGCCGGGACAGCTTCCGGCTGCCGAGCTGCGGCAAGTTTTTCGCGTGACGGAGCTGAACCGCGAAACGATCGTCGCCGGACTCATCGGCGCGCCCGTCGCGCATTCGCTCTCGAAGGATATGCATAACGCCGCCTTCGCCCGCCTAGGCTTGAATTGGGTGTATATCCCTGTCGAAACGCCGCCCGATGCGTTGGAACGGCTCATTCGAGACTGTATTCACCCGCGCTCGCGGCGCGCCCCATGGCAGGCGGGCGGCTACAGCGTCACGCTGCCGCACAAAACGGCTGTCATCCCCTACCTTGACCGGCTGACGCCGCTCGCCGAGCGAGCGGGGGCGGTCAATACCCTGGTGATTGAGGGGGAGGAACTCCTGGGCGACAACACGGATGTCAGCGGCGCGATGCGTCCGCTGGTGGCGCGGTTTGAGGTGGCGGGAAAGCGGGTGGCCGTGTTGGGCGCGGGCGGCGGGGCGCGCGCCGTTGTCTGCGGACTGGCTGACGCCGGGGCGGCGGTGACGGTCTTTGCGCGAAACCCCGCTCGCGCGAGCGCGCTGGGCGAGCGCTTTGGCGTGTCGGTCGCGCCGCTGGATCGGTTTCGCGGCGCTGATTTCGACGGCCTCGTCAACACGACGCCGGTCGGCCTGGCGGGCTCCGCCGAAGAAGCCGCCTGTCCGGTTGCGCCAGACAGGCTCGACGGACTGGCGTGGGTTTATGATCTGGTGTACCGCCCGCGGCTGACGCCCCTGCTGCAAGCCGCCGGACAGCGGGGCATCGCAGGCCTTGACGGGCTGCCGATGCTTGTGGCGCAGGCGGCCGAGCAGTTCGCCCGCTGGACGCGGCGGAGCGCGCCAGAACAAGTCATGCTGGCCGCCGCCGAATGCGCGCTAGCTACCCGCCCAGCAGGGACTTAACCATTTTGAGCGCGTCATCGCCATCGGCATAGTAACGCGTCAAGCGCTGGGTCACGCTGTATCCCGCGCTGGCGTAGAGCCGGTAAGCGGCGGCGTTCGCGGCATGAACTTCCAAATGGACGATCGCCACCCCGCGCCGCCGAAAGCCCTGCTCGGCCACCGCTAACAACCGGCGCGCGTGGCCCTGGCGGCGCGCCTCGGGCGCGACGCCAACCGCGATGATGTGGCCGCTGCCCAGGAGTCGGCCGCGACCGCGACCGGGCGCTCGATCAACCAGTCCGACGAGAAAGCCGACCAGCCGGCGGCCGGCATCCAGGGATTGGTAGGAAACGGAGTCCGGCGAGTCGAGCAGCAACCGAAACGTCGCGAGGTCGTACGTCTCGTGATCAGCAAAGCACCGGCGGTTCAGCTCCCAGCAGGCATAGGCGTCAAGCGCCGTGAGCGGGAGCACATCCGACGCTTCCACGGCGATTAGCCTACCCCATAGGCGGCCATGGTGGCGGGCGTCTCCCACGCTCGCACGAGCGACACTTGGCAGCGATCCGTGTTGATGCGGGCGGCGACTTGGCGGAAGACAAAAGCCGCGATGTTTTCCGTCGAAGGGTTGAGTTCCTGGTCAAAAGGGGGCACCTCGTTGAGATGCTTGTGATCGAGATACTCCATCACTTCCTCGGTCGCTCGGCGCACCGCCTGAAAGTCAATCAGGATGTGGTTCTCATCAAGCTGCGCGCCGCGGACAAAAACCTGGATGCGCCAGTTGTGACCGTGGAGCGACTCGCCCTGCCCCTGGTACCGGCGCAGCGCATGCGCCGCCGAGAACTGGGTTTCGACCATCACCTCGTAAAAGCGGTTGTGCATAGCCGAATGCGTTTTATCCGTGGCGGCGGACCAGAGACAAGGCTGGTCGCCGGCGGGCTGCGACTGCGGTCGGCGCGACGACGACCGCGAAACCTTCCGCGGCGCTAGGTGGCGCTGATGGAGAGGTCGCGGCCCAGCGTGAAGGTCGGCTTGCGCCGGGACTTGATCTGGCGCGCCGCGCTCTGGGCGAGCGCCGTGGTCAACATCGGCAGCGCAATTGTCGGATCGCAGTACACCGTCGCCAGCCGCAGGTCCTTCGCCGCTCGACTCCAGTTGTCGGCATCCTCCACTGGGTGCAGGGTCGCGCTGCCGCTGTGCAGGGCGTCAAGCGTGACCTGCACAACGTACTTAAGCGGGCGCAAGCGCGCATTGACGACGGTGCCGGTCGCCTGGGACTGGCGCACAAAGTCGCTGCACAAGCTCGACCCGAAGTAAAGCGCGCCCACATTAGTTGACCCGACCAAAACGTGGGCCATCTCCACAACGTCCTGAATCACGTCAAACAAAAAGGGCGACTTCCGGTCAATCCGTCCTGCCGCGATGCCGCGCACCAGCGGCGAGGTTGTCACGCCGGGACAAAACACCGGCACCCGCGCCTTGTAAGCCGCCGTCAGAATGCCATCCTCGCTCGCAATCTCGGATAACTCGTGGCCCAGAAGATTGAGAAACTCGCGGGTGGCGTAGGGGCGCGTCATATCCTGCATATTGACAAAGCTGCGCAGCCATTCATCGGCTTCTCGCGCCTCTTCCTCGCTCAGCAGCGTGTCATACAAGCGAGCGATGCCGTGGGTTTGCAACTCGCTGGCCGCGGTGAAGGGGGAGCCTTGGTAGTGCTGGCGTCCGAGCGACTCATGAACATCGTGGAAGACCGTCAGCCCGTCGGTAATCACAACGTCCACATAGCGGTTGCGAATTAGCCAGGCGACCAGCCGCCGCATGCCGGCGGGGATGAGCGGGCCGCTCACCCCAAGCGCGATAGTGCAGGCGTCGTCCAGCATGTTGAGCCAAATGTTGTGGGCGATGGCGAGATTTCGGGCCTGAAAAGAGGTCGCCTCGAACTTAGCCAACAGCCCGGCAACGCTGCGGTCGCGGTCGATTTCGATGGGATCGGTTGGTCGTTTCAAGTAAGGCGACGCTTTCGCTTTTTTGCTCATGATCTCTCGTTTTCTTGCACGGAGCGCCTTCTTGCGCGGGGCCCGATGCCAGCCCGCCAAAACTCCGGCGGCGGCTCCCGGCGGTTCAGCTCAAATATGTATAGCAGGAAACGTGGCTTTCATATTGTCGGCACAGCTCATTGGCGCGCTCGGCTGAAAGTCGCCCGCGCTTGACCTGCTCGGCAGCCAGCTCGCCAAAGCCCTCCTGAAGCGCCGCTCGCTCGTAACGCGCGGTTTCCACCGCCTCGCCCAGGGTTCCGCCCGGCACAACCTTGGTAATGAGATAGCCCTCGTCTTCGATGACGATGTGCGCCTCGTTGAGCGGGCCAAACAGGTTGTGTCCGCTTCCCATGACCTCCTGGTAAGCGCCGATGAGAAAAATGCCGAGAAAATACGGCTCGCCCTTGAACGGATGGAGCTCGAGCGTTTCCTTGATGTCCTTCAAATCAACAAACTTATCGATGACGCCGTCCGAATCGCAGGTGATGTCCACGAGCGTCGCCAGCTCGGTCGGCGTCTTGTCCAGCTTGTGGAGCGGCATAATCGGGAAAAGCTGATCAATCGCCCAGCTATCCGGCAGCGAGCGAAAGATCGAGAAGTTGCACAAATACTTGGCGGCCAGCATCTGGCGCAGCTCTTCGTATTCGTCAATCATGCTCTTGTCGTTCTGCGCGTATTTGGCCGTGCGCTCGCAGACTTCCCAGAACAAAATCTCCCCCTTGGCCCGGTCTTCCAGTGAAATCAGCCCAAGGTTGAATAGCGTGTACATTTCATCTTTGTGCTCGATAGCGTCATGGTAATACTCGGCGTAATTTTTCGAGTTGATGCCCATGCACAGATCCTTCAGCTCGACAATGACCTGCGGATCGTCGTCATCCACCTTGACGGCTTCGTATTCCCCGACGACCGTCTCAATCTCAGCGCGGATATTCGCCACTAGAACGGCATGATACGACGTGAGCATGCGGCCGGATTCAGTAATGATGTTCGGCTCGGGAACGTCTTCGTCCTCGCAGACGCTCTTGATGGTGTAAACAACGTCGTTGGCGAATTCCTGAACCGTGTAGTTGGCGGAAGACTCCGAGCTGGTCTTGCTGCCGTCGTAGTCAACGCCGAGACCGCCACCCACGTCCAGGTAGTCAATGTTGATTTTCATCGCCCGAATCTTAGCATAGACGCGCGCGGCTTCCTTGATGGCGTTTTTAACGCGCTTGATGCTCGTGATCTGCGAGCCAATATGAAAGTGAAGCAGGCGTAGCGAGTCAACCATTTCGTTTTCGCGGAGCACGCGAATAACTTCCAGAATCTCGCTCGTCGTCAGCCCAAACTTAGCCGACTCGCCGCCCGACTTTTCCCACCGGCCGCTCCCTTTCGAGTAGAGCTTGACGCGGATGCCGATCAGCGGGCGAACGCCGATTTCCTGCGCCAACTGCACAACGGTTTCAAGCTCGCCGATTTTTTCAATCACGATAACAACGTTCTTGCCAAGCTCCGTGCCGAGCAAGGCCAAGCGGATATAGCTTTCATCCTTGAAGCCATTGCAAATCATGACCGAATCGGAGGCCTGCTCGTTGGCCAGCGCCGCGTATAGCTCCGGCTTGCTGCCAACTTCGATGCCAAAGTCATACCGCCGCCCGGCGCGCAAGAACTCTTCCACAACCTCGCGCCGCGGATTGACTTTCATCGGAAACACGCCATAGTAACGACCGCTGTAGTTGAACTCCTTGATGGCGCTCCGAAAAGCCCCGGTCAGCTTTTTCATTTGGTTGACGAGGATCTGGGGGAAGCGCAAAAGCAGCGGCGCGTGAATCCGCCGCCGCTGAAGGTCGTCCAGGATTTCCATAATATCGGCGCCGCGTCGGTCATACTCGCTGGGATGAACGACTAAGTGGCCCTTCTTGTTAATGCTGAAATAGCCCGCGCCCCAATTTTCAATCCCATACGTCTGGGCGACCTCCTCAAGCTTCGCTTTCATCGCGTGTCCTCGCGGCCTGAGATCACGTCATTCGGCAACGACGCAAACAAGCCTGCCAATGTAGCAAATGCAAGACAGAGCGTCAAAAAAAAATCCACATCCGCCTATTGAGCCCAAACCGCTTGCTCCCAACAACATAGTGGGCTTTTTCGGTCAGCGGCGGGCGGCGGCTTCCGGCCAGTCTCCCAAAGTAGTCTTTGCATTTCGCCCAGCCCCTGCACTATACTTGCTGATTGGTCGCAAGCCTGCCGGAGTGGTGGAATGGTAGACGCGCCGGACTCAAAATCCGGTGGGGGCAACCCCGTGAGAGTTCGAGTCTCTCCTCCGGCACTCTTTATTGCTGAGGATTTATTTTGCTGAGGGCGCGACCTGAAGGCGCGCCGCGGGGCCGAACGGCTCTCGCCGGGCGCAGCCAGCGCGGCTCACCGCCGTCCGACGGCGATGGCAGCCTCTGCTTCATCGTCGCTCGCCGCCTCTTCGCTCGCCGCCTCGCTCATCAGCGGCTCAGCCTTCGGCGCTCCGCCCGACTCAGGCGCCGCTTGGTCAAGCCGCTCGGCAATTGGGGCCAGCGCTTCCTGTAGGGCCTGGAAAAGTCGCCGGACCGGACTGCCGGTCGGGCGCGCGCCGTTGACGGCGGACAGCGGTCGCGCCGCCGGCGGGCGGGCGGCAACGGGCGACCGCGATGCTCGGCCGAGCCAATCCTCCAGCGCCGCCTGCAACCCGCCGCCGCCGTCGGCGATAACATTCCAGCCGGGCTGGTAATATGAGGCGACCCCTTCCAGCATTTGAATCAGCCGGAAAGGGTAGGCTAAATCTTCCGGGAGCAGAAAGCGAACTTGACTCCGCTCAACCGCTTGTCCAACCGCGGCAATGCGGTTTTTGGTGTTGGATTGCAAAACGCTGATTTCGCCAATCTGCGCGATAGCGGCGCGGGCCTGCGCCCGCGGCGTCTCCGGGGCGACCAGTCCAAGGCGGTAAAATCCGTCGGTCACCTCGTCAAGGCGACCGCGCGCGGCAGCCTGCACAAGGCGGGCCAGCGTCTCGCGCGTGGACGCCTCGATCGTCTGCACCATGCCGAAATCCAGCAGCGCCAAGCGACCATCCGGCAACACAAGAAAATTGCCGGGGTGCGGGTCAGCGTGGTAGTACCCCTCGCACAGGATCATGTAAGCGTAAAGATGCACAAGACGGTCGAGCAATCGCTGCGGCTTGCGGATAATCCGGCGGACGGCGTCGGCGTCGCTAATTCGGCAACCCTCGACAAATTCTAGCGCCAGAACGCGCGGCGTACACAGCTCGTCAATGGTCTCCGGGACGACGACACCTGAAAACGGCGCGAGCATGGCTCGCAGGCGGGCGGCATGCCGCCGCTCGGCCGTAAAGTCGGCTTCCTCTCGAAAGCCAGCCTCAAAGCGCCCGACCACCGTGAGAATGTCTTCCCAGACAGCGTTGCGAGAAATTCGGCGCAGCCATCCTGCAAGGCGGCGAATCAGCTCGAAGTCGGTATCGAGCAGCGCCAGCGTGTCTGGCTTGAGAAACTTGACGACGATTTCCCGCCCCCGCCACCGCGCCCGATGCACCTGCCCGATGCTCGCCGTGGCGAGCGGCTCAGGGTCGAATCGCTCAAAGATTTCCGAAAGGACGCGCCCGTATTCGCGCTCTAGAAACGGCTTGACAACGTGAATGGGCACCGGCCGAACGGCATCCTGAAGCTTGGCGAGCTCGGCGGCGTAGGGCGGCGGCAGCGTGTCAGTTCGGACTCCGACGACTTGCCCGACCTTAATAAACACAATTCCTAGCCGCTCCAGCGCCTCGCGCAGTCGTCGCGCCGCGCGGGCGGACTGGCCCGCCCGGTCGCCCATCGGCAAGCGACTGGCGATCCAAGCGCGAACGAAGGGCGAGAAGGCCAAGACAATGGCAAAAAAGCGACGGCGAAGGCTTGACGGCATGGATACTTAGGCCCGCAGCCCGCCCGGCGCCGGCAAACCCCGGCGCGGCTGGGCAAGGCGACTCAACGTTACTCGCAACTTAGCGCATGCCGCCTGAAACCGCGCCATGCGAAATTACCGGGCAAAGCGCGTCGCGCGGCAAGGATGAATTACCCGCGGCGACCCAATTCGTTGTAAAACTTACGCATGACGCGCCCATCCACAACGACAAGGAACCGCTTATGAGCAATCCCCTCTTATCGCTTTCTTCACACTCGCTCCCCGACCTCGATACCACTGACGATGGACGGTCTCGCATGACTCGCGTCGTGAGCATGTATTTCAACCGCGCCGCCGATGTGTTGAACCTTGACCCGAACTACCGTTTGATTCTCGGCTTGCCAAGCCGCGAGCTGGCCGTCAACCTGCCGGTCGAGCTTGACTCCGGCGAGATTCACGTTTTTCCGGGCTATCGCGTGCAGCATCACGTAGCGATGGGGCCGATGCAGGGCGGGCTGCGTTACCGCCCCGATCTCACGCTGGACGACTTGCGGGCGCTGGCCCTGTGGGCCACGCTGACCGCGGCGGTCGCCGATGTCCCCTTTGGCGGCTCAATGGGCGGCATCCTTTGCGACCCATCCGGCCTGTCGAGCCAGGAGCTTGAGCGTCTGACGCGCCGTTATGTGGTCGAAATTCTCGATATCATTGGCACTGAGCGGGATATTCTGGCCCCCGACTTCAGCACCGACCAACAGGTGATGGCGTGGATCATGGACACCTACTCCATGCATGCCCGGCAAACGGTCACGGCTATCGTCACCGGCAAGCCGCTTGAGCTGGGCGGCACCCACGGCTCGCATGAGTCCATCGGCTATGGCGTGTGGTGTCTTCTCGACGCGGCGCTCAGTCATTTAGGCGGAAAGCCCGCGCAGACCCGCGTCGCCATTCAGGGCGCCGGGCGGCGCGGCGGCGCGGCAGCGCAGCTCCTCCATCAAGCAGGCTATCGCGTGGTCGCCATCACGGACTCCGGCGGCGGCATTTATCGCCCGGACGGGCTGAACGTTCCGGAGGCGCTCGACTACTTCGCGCGCGCCGGCTCGCTGTCCGGCTACCTGGAAGCGGACGCCATTAGCGACGCCGAGCTGCTGACGCTCGACTGCGACGTGCTTGTGCCGGCCTATCTGCAAAACCAGATTACCGCCGACAACGTCAACCAGCTGCGGTGCCGCATTCTCTGCGAGGCGGCTTACGGAGCGACCACGGCTGAGGCGAGCGAAGCCCTGGATGAAAGCGACATATACGTGATTCCAGCCATCCTGGGCGAATCCGGCGGCATCATCACGCGCTACTTCGAGTGGGTGCAAAACCGCATCGGCTTTCGCTGGCGGCGGCATATCGTCTTGGAGCGACTGCGCGATTACGTCACCAAGATGTATCACAATGTCGTCAAGGAAGCGGAGGCGCACAGCGTAAGTCTCCGCGATGGGGCTTACGTTCTGGGCGTACGGCAGATGGGACGCGACCTTGCCCTGCGCGGCATCTATGCCTGACGCGCTGGCGCGCTGGATGGCGGCGGCGCATGGGCGGCGCGTCTTGGACGTAGGTTGCGGGCGCAATAAGACCCCCGGCGCAACGGGGCTGGACGCCAACCCGCGCTCCGCCGCCGACATCATCCACGATCTGGATGACGTGCCGTACCCTTTTCCCGATAATGCGTTCGACCTTGTCATCGGGCGACACGTCATCGAGCATGTAGCTTCGCCGCTGGCCGTCATCATCGAGCTGCACCGGATCACCTGTCCCGGCGGATGGGTCTTTCTCGTCGCCCCCCACTGGACGAATCCCGACTTCGCCACCGATCTGACGCATCGCAACCACCTTAACAGCTATTCCTTTCGGAACCTCGCCGAGGGGCAGGAAGTTTTCGATTTCTATGCGGCAGCTCGCTTTCGTCAGTCGCCGCCCTATGTGACCCTGCTCAACCTCTGGCGCGCTTGCGGCATCGAATGGCTTATCAACCTTGACCGTCGTCATCCGCGCTGGCGCTTCCTGCGGCGCTTTTGGGAGCAATACTTGAATGCCTTCGTTCGCGGGAAGGAAATCTACTTCGAGCTCGAAGTCGTCAAGTGACGACCGTCCTGCCAACTTATGATTATGATTATGAACGACTGGTTATGAACGACGCGCGGCCGACGCATGCCTTACGCGAGATCGCGGCGGCCTTCGGCTATGAGGTCGAGGGCGCGGCGGATGTTGTCATTACGGGCGTGGCCGGACTCGAAGACGCCGGCCCGACCGAGCTGACGTTTCTCGCTAACCCTCGCTACGCCGCCAAGGCGCGGGCGACGCGCGCGGCGGCCATCCTCGTGAGCCGGGGCGCGGAGGTCGCCGGGCTGCCCTGCCCGATTCTGCGCGCGCCGGACGCCTATCTCGCCTTTGCGCAGGTGGCGCAATGGTTTTACCGCCCGCCGCCGCCGCCTGCCGGCATTCACCCGACGGCGGTCATCGCGCCATCGGCCCAGCTTGGCGCAGAGGCGCGCATTGGACCCTACGCGGTTGTCGGGGAAAACGTCATCATCGGCGACCGGACGACGCTTTATTCCCACGTCGTCGTGTATGCAGGCGCTCGGATCGGCGCGGATTGCGTTCTGCACGCGCAGGCGGTTATCCGCGAAGGCGTCGAAATCGGCCAGCGGGTGGTGATTCACAGCCACGTCACGATTGGCTGCGACGGCTTTGGTTACGCCAAGCGACCGGATGGAAGCTGGGAAAAAATCCCGCAGGCCGGGCGCGTCGTTATTGAGGACGACGTGGAAATCGGGGCCGGCACGCAGATTGACCGCGCTAGCGTCGGCGAGACCCGCATTCGGCGGGGCGCGAAGCTCGACAACCTGGTGCAAATTGGTCACGCTGTCGAAGTCGGCCAGGACACGCTGTTGTGCGCCCAGGTCGGCGTCGCCGGCAGCGCCGTCATTGGCTCGCGCGTTATACTCGCCGGGCAGGTCGGCGTCGCCGGCCATCTGACCATCGGCGACGGCGCGACGGCGCTGGCGCAAAGCGGCATCCCGAACGACGTGCCGCCCGCCCAACAGGTGGCCGGCTATCCGGCCGTTGAGCGGCGGCAGTGGCTGCGGGTTTCAGCCGCGCAGGCGAAGCTGCCGGCTTTGCTCAAATTGGTTCAAGCCTTGGAAACGCGCCTCGCCGCCCTAGAAGCCGAGCGCGCCGCAGAAAGGAAACCCGAATGACCCGCCCCCGCGTCCCGTTGATCTGGATGAGCGCTCTGGCCCTGTGCCTTTCGCTTGCAAGCCTGCCCGGTCGCGCAGCGCCGCAGGCGGGCTTCACAAGCGCTTACACCGACCTCAACACGCAGTGTCGCCTTGTCCGCGCCGCTTCCAAGGGCGGCGACGCGCCGATGCGCTGCGCCGGACCGGACGGCTATCGCCTGCTGGTCAGCTTCAGCGCCTGGGCCGCCGACCTGTTTGTGGAATCGCGCGACCAGCGATTCTCCCGCCTCGTGGCCGCCGGGCAAGCGGCGGGTTACGCGCGCCAGAAGGGGCGCAAAATCGAGTGGCGCATCGCCAACGGGAAGCCGTTCGCCGTCATTGCGCGGGCTTTTGAATACGCCAGCGGCGACGACGGCGCGCCGGATTTCTCCCGGAGCGTCGACGAAAAGCTGATCGTCAAGGGGCTTGCAGGCTTCGAGCATATTGACTTCGCCGTTGACGCTCGGACGACGCCGAACGCCAACGTCCGCGCCCGCCAACTGGCGGATGAAAGCTACCAAAGATAAAGGTGTCGCATGAGCGCCGGTCGAGGTCGCCGCCTGGCCCGGGGCGGACGGCGCGGTTGCTTGCCGATCGTCGCCGGCATCGTCGCCATCGCCGCGGCTCTCTGGCTCTTCTGGTCTTTTCGGGACAAGCTCGCGCCGCCGCCCGCCCTGAAGGGCAAGGTTCTTTACGTTCACGCAATTGACGTGGGGCAAGGCGACAGCCATTTGATTGTCACGCCCGAGCGAAAAGCCGTGCTCATAGACGCCGGATCGGCGGAAGACGGGCCGCGCGTCGTCGCGTTCTTGCGCCGGCTTGACATCCGCGAGCTGGACCTTGCGGTGGCGACTCACCCCCACGCCGACCACATTGGCGGCATGGGGTATGTGCTGGAAGCCGTCAAGGTCAAGAGCTTCCTCGACAGCGGGCAGGAGCATACGACGCTGACCTATCGCCGGATGCTGGAAGCCGTCAAAAAGCATGTCGGGCGGATCACCATCGCCAAGGCAGGGCAGAGGTTCATCCTCGACAACGGCATCGCGCTTTCCGTGCTCGGACCCCGGCAGCCCTGGCTGCAAAATGTCTCGGGAAGCGACCTCAACGCCAACTCAATCTTGCTGCGCCTGGATTACGGCAATTTCTCCATGCTGTTCACTGGGGACGCTGAAGACGAAACCGAGGCCCGCCTGCTGTCCGATGAAGCGCCGATCGACGTCAAAGCGCTCAAGGTCGCTCATCATGGCTCGCGCCACTCGACCAAGGAGCTGTTTTTGCGCGCGGCCAAGCCCGAAATCGCCATCATTTCCTGCGGCGCGACCAACCGCTACGGACATCCCGCGCAGGCGACGCTTGACCGGCTGCGGCGCGCTGGAGTGACGCTGTACCGCACCGATCTGCACGGCGACATCACGATTGCCGCCAATGGAGAGGGGCGAATCGTGACAACCGCTCGCCAGGCAGCGGATGCCGACCTTTGGCGCGGGCGGCGGCCTGAAGCCAGCAACGACTCCGGCGACGACCTGCCGGGCCGCCCCTCGGGCCAGTGACGCGCGCCTGAACCCGCTTTTCGAGCCAACCCTCGGCAAGCCATCAGGGCGCGGCGCCTTCCGCTGGCCGTCGGATGGCGTCGAGCGCGGCGTGCGCCGGAGCGAGGTCAGGGTCGAGACGCAGCGCCGCCGCGAAAGCCTCTTCCGCCCCGGATAGGTTACCCCGCTTGAGCAGGACGGTTCCGAGATTGAACCGGATTATGGCCGTATCCACGCCCCGCGCCAGGGCGTCGCGCAGCAAGGCTTCCGCTTCAGCCAGGCGACCCAGCGTCACGTAGGCAATCGCGCTGGCGGCGATGCTCGGCGCGTCGCTCGGCCCGTAGCGACGCGCTTCCGCAATTTGCGCCAGCGCGCCGGCGGCGTCCTGGCGCAGAGCGAGCGTCCGGGCATACAGCGCGTGCGCCAAAGCCCAGTCAGCATCCGTCGGAATGACTTCCGGCGGCTTGGCCGCGATCAGGCGCGCTAGGGCGGCTTGCGCTTCCTCAACGCGCCCCTGCCGCAAGTCAAGCTGCGCCAACCCCAACAGGGCGATGAAGAAGCTCGGCTCTCGCGCCAGCGCCTGCTCGTAGTAGCGCCGCGCCTGCTCCGGGTCCGACGTCTGGCTGGCGTTGGCTAGCAGTGCGTAGGGCAACGGATGCTGCGGGTCGGTTTCCATGAAGCGCGAAAACAAGGCGCGGTCGTTCCGCCAGTCAAGGTTGCGCCGCGTCGCGCCGTAGGCGTAGCTCGCCAGGAGCGCGACGCTCAGCGCGACGCTCAACGCCGGCCGCCACTCGTTGGCGGCGGTCGCCCGCGGCCCCAGACCGCCCAGCCTGACCAAAGCCCACCCCAGCGCAATGGCGTACGACACGGACGGCACGTAAAGCCACCGCTCGCCGATGGGCGTCCAAATCGGCGTCAATACGTTACTGACCAGCGCCAGCGCGATGAACCAGAAGCCGACGGCAAAGGTCAGCAGCGGGCGGCGGCGGGCGGCCGTGGCCGCTCCGGCCAACAGCCCGATCGTCAGGAGCGCCCCGGCCAAGGCTCGCCAGCCCCACGTCGGCGTCAGGACAAGGTTGTGGGCGTCATACCAGGGCTTGAGGGGAAAGCCCAGAAAGACCAGCCGGTACCACTCCAGCGACACGCTGGACATCGTGACCAGCCGTTCCCAAAGCGTTTGGTCGCACATTGGGTTGCCAGAGAGCGCGCCCACGGGGCGGAAGCCCTGCCCGCTCGCGGAGCGCAGCCAAGCGTATGGAAGCCACGGGAGGGTCAGCCACAGAAAAGGCTGTGTCACGCGTCGCCAGGCGGTCCATCCATCGCGCTCGATCCGCCGCCGCGCCCGTAGCGTTTCCGCCAGCCACAGCCCGGCCGGCAGCGCGACCATGTTTTCCTTTGACAGGATGGCCGCCAAGTAAGCCGCCGTCGCCAGCGCGCGCCACCGTCCGGCCGCGCCCGGCGACCGTCGGGCCTGAATCCAGCTCCCCCACATCAGCCCGCCAAAAAACATGCCGAGCAGCTCGGCGCGCCCGATGACATTCGCCACGGCTTCGGTATGCACGGGGTGAACGGCGAAAATCAGCGCCGCCAGCGCGCTCGTCGCGGGCGCGACGCGATAGGCGCGCAGGAGGTAAAACAGCCAGCCGACATTGCTGGCGTGCAGCATAATATTGGTTAGGTGATAGCCTGCCGGGCGCAGCCCCCACAGGGCGTAGTCCGCAGCCAGCGTGACAGCGAGCAGCGGTCGGTAATTGCTCAGTCCAGCTTGTCGGTGATCCCAGTATCCGCTCAGAAACAGTCCCGGCGCATTGGCCAGCGACCGAATGGTCGGATTATTGACGATAATCGGGCTATCGTCATACGCGAAGCCGTTCGCCAGGGTATTAGCGTAGGTCAGCGCGGCCAGCCCCATCGCCAGCCACCCGATGAGGCGCGGACGGTTGGCGAGCTTGATCACGGTCAACATAAGTCTGCCTTCGATAGCGTCGTCGAGCTAGTTCGCTTTTCGCAGCGGCATCGCGTCGGATCCTCCAAGCCGCCGGAGCTGGCGCCCCTCCCGTAGCGCGCCGGCTTGGGAGGCGCGGCTTCTCGGCGGCACGCGAGCGCGGATTGCATCGCGCGAGCGGCTCGCACTAAGTTCAGCCTCTGGCCTGAGTCCCGTCCCTTGGTCGGCTGGAACATTCTTCGCGCGAAAGAGCCAAGCAGCAAACGCCCATGAAGCCTGTCATTTGCACGTTCTGCAACTCGGAAATCTACACCTACGTTGGCCCCGAGCCAGTTGAGCTCAAGGCGGCGCACTTCAAGCCGACCCGCCCAGACTGGCCCGCGCCGAAGTCAGGCGACCCGATGTTCTGCCCGGTCTGCGGCAGCCGCTTCGTTGGCGTTTCCGTGCAAAACAAACAGCTTCGGATGGCGGTCAGCTCGGAGTACGCCGGCTCAGGCAACGTCGGTAAGCTCTAGGCGGCCGTCGCTCCGCCGGCGCGCCTTCCCTTCGCGCATCAGCTTGACGAGATGCGCCTGCACGGACCGGGCCGCCAGCGGATGCAAGGCAGGCGGCGTGTCGGCATAAACCGTGGCCACCAAGTCTGGCACCGTGGACGCGCCATCGCGCAACGCGGCGACAATCCGCGCCTCGCGCTGTCGGCGATGCGCGATATAGCTTTCGATGACGGCGCGCGGCGCCGTCAGCGCCGGGCCGTGACCGCCGGCAATCGCCCGCATCGGCAAGCCGAGCAGCCGCTGGAGCGAGTCCAGGTAATCCGCCATATCGCCCTCATCCGGGTCAACCAGAACGCTGCCCAGCCCCACGACCATGTCGCCGCTAAACAGCGTGCCGGTGGTCTCCTCAAAAAAGCACAGGTGCCCGCGCGCATGGCCTGGCGTGAACACGGCGCGCAGTCGCCAGCCGGGCCACGTCGCGGGAACCAGCCCTTGCGCGACCAGCGCCGCGGCCGACAGCTCGCAGGCGTCGCCGTCATTGAGCAACCGCGCAACTGGAATCTGGCCGTCCAGGAGCTTAGCCGTTATGGGATGGGCTGCGACCGGAGCGTTCCAGCGCCGACTCAAGGTCGCGACGCCGCCGACGTGATCCGGGTGATGATGCGTTAGCCAGATCTCCCGAACGCGCGCGCCGGACTGATCGGCAAGCTGCGTCAAGTGCGCGTCAAGCCGGGTCTGCTCGTCGGGATAGGGCGAGGCAGGGTCAATCACGATGAGGTCGCGGTCGCCAACCAAGTAGCAGTTCGTGTGCGTCGCCGGCGGAAGGGTAGGCGTTCGCAGTGGAAACGTGACGATGCCGGGCGCGAGCTCGATGAACGCCGGCGGCTCGCCGCGGGCGGCTGGGTGATCGTGAAACAGGGCGCTTAGGCGTTCAAAGTCGGCTCGCCGCGCCGCGCCTTCAGCGGTCCAGCGGAGCAGGCTGCGCACGCTGTGCAGCGTTGGCGGCACCAGCCGGATGGCGCCGCGCGCCCAGGCGTCAAGCGCCTCGGAGGGCGTCATCCAGTTGCCATCCACCATTTCCTCGGGCCAGAGCCGCGGCTCCTGCTGAAAGTCTAGCTCGCTGATGAAAAAAGTCGTGTCATAGCGCCGCGGCACGCCGGCCGGCGTCACCCATCGGCCGGCTGGGGTGAACCGTCGAGCGTCAATTCGGAGATCGAAGCGAGCGCAAATTTCCGCGAAGGTGACACGCCCGGCCATGAGGTCGGCGCGCGCGGCCAAGCGCGTCTCGGCATCCGTCAGCCGACCGTCGGCCAGCACGACCCCGGCTTCCT
Source organism: Chloracidobacterium sp. CP2_5A (assembly GCA_002254845.1). Lineage (GTDB taxonomy): Bacteria > Acidobacteriota > Blastocatellia > Chloracidobacteriales > Chloracidobacteriaceae > Chloracidobacterium. The sequence goes on from NKPT01000006.1 coordinate 16,489, forward strand.
CAAAAACCTCTCGAGCGGCGCAGACGCACTGGGCCGCGTGCTCGGCGTCGGTCGCGTGCCGGACTGGGATGTGGTTATCTTCAGGATCGCGGCGACCGCCGAGAAACGCATGGTAGCCGCCGAGAAACGGCGTCGCCTCAGCCCGCTTCGCCCAGAAAAAGCGCCAGACGCCGGTTGGGTCCCGGCGAAGCAAGATCACCGCCGATGCATACTTGGGAGTTGCCGTTGTCATGATGAGGCGCATTCGGCGCGCAACGCGCCAGGTCAGACGATACACGTTTCAAGGGCGAAACGTCACGCGCCGCCGGACGCTTTTTTGCCTGGGCTGGCTGATGGCGCTGCTTGTCGCGGGACAAGCGCAGTCCAGCGAGCGGTTTTCCGTTGCCGTCTTGCCGCCGCGCTTGGCGGACGAGGCTGGCGGCGTGTCGGCGGAGATGGTTTTGACGCCGCTTGAGGCGGCCTTCGCCCGCGCCGGGCTGACCGTGTTGCCGCGCGCGCAAGTTGTTTCCGCCCTTCCGGCAGGCGACCAGCTCAACTTCAACCCGACGCGCGCTGAAGCGCGGGCGCTCGGCGCGCGCGTCGGCAGCGAGGGCTACGCGCTCGCGGCGCTTCAGCGCGGCGAGCGCAGCGCGACCGATCGCCGAACCGTCATTGGCGGGACGCTTCGTCTCTTCGCGGTTGAAACTCGCTCCGGTCAGCTCATCGCCAGCGAGCGGGCGGATTTCACGGAGGACCAGCGCGGCTTCCTGGCCGCCGTGGCGCCGCTGATGGAAGCCACGGCGACCCGTTTGAGCGCCCAATGGCGGGCGGCGCGGGAGCGGCTGACGGCCGCGGCTGGGCAGGGCGACGCTTGCCCGGAGGCGCTTGATCTGCGCGCTGGCGACCTGCCGCCCCAGACGACGCCGCCGGCGCCGCTGACCCGCCCGCGTCCGGAGCCGACTGAAGACGCTCGCGCAGCCGGCGTCGCCGTCACGATAAGCGCTGAAGTTTGCGTGACCGCGGATGGCGGCGTCAGCGGAGTGGAGATTGTCCGCTGGGCCGGCTATGGGCTGGAGGCAGCCGTTGTGGCGGCGCTGCGCGCGACCCGCTTCAAGCCGGCGACGCAAAACGGGAAGCCTGTCCCGGCGCGGTTTCTAGCGGACTTCAACTTTCGCGCGCCGCCGGCTTCATCCAGCGGAGCCGAGTCGCCAAAGGCGCGGCGCCCTATGCCCCCGGCGCGCCGCCGGCTTCAGGAAGCAGGGCGCGAATGGCGCGGACGACCCGCTGCACCTCGGCTTCATCCTCAAAGACCAGCATCACAAGCTCATACCCGGTGTAGATACACGCCAGGCCGTTGCCGAACAGCCAAACCGTCTCCAACACCGGATCGCCGCCCAGCACAATGCTGATCGGAAAGCCGACAATGCGTCCGGGCGAGAGGATTTCCGCCCAGAGCGCCGCGCCCAGGGCGACATTGAACGCGCCCAGCAGCGGCGCGCCGACATACCGCGCCGCCTTGCGCTGAAAGGCGACCCGCGCCCGGGCCGCCTCGTCCAGCTTGCCTTCGGCGACCAGCTTTTCCTGCTCGCGGAGAAAGCTCAGGTAGCTGTCCGCCAGCTTCTTCGCGCCATAGGCGGCCAATCCGCTGTGAAACAGCCAGTGCCGCGACTGTCCGAGGATAACCCGGTCAAAGCCAGGAAAAGCCGCGCCCAGCCGGAAGCCCAGCAGCAGCGACAAGCCCATCAGCGCCGACGCGCCGGGGTTGGCCGCCACCCACTCGCGCGCCTTGCGATAGCCGTCCCGCGTTTCCACCGTCGCGCGAAACGCCCGCGCGCCGAAGTCATAGACCTCTTCGGCGCGCGCGTAATACTCGCGCGCCGTCTCGCGGACGGCATCAAAGGCCTCGCCGGCGCGCCCGACCACCTCCGAGGCCTTTTCGCCCCCGGCGCGCAGCGTATCCCCGCTGACCTCCGCCACCTTGCCGGCTACCTTCTCCGCCGCCTGCCGGATGTGTTCCGTGACGCGGTGCTTTTCGTCGAGATGCTTGAATTCGTCGCGCGCGGTTTCGACCGCATCCAAAACCTTGCCCGTCACCTCCTGCGCGTCGGGCAGCCGCTCCGCGACCTCCTCGACGGCGTCCCGAACTTCCTGAACGACTTCCCGAACCGCCTCCGGCGCGCTCTCCGCCGCCCGCTGCATGCTTGAAGACAGCCGACTGGTCGTTTTCCGAACCTCTTCCGCGAGCTTCTCGGTTTGCTCGACGGTTTGCTCAACTGTCTTCTCGATGACTTCTGACAGGCGCAGCCGCTCGTCGACTTCCTGGGCCTTGCGCTGAATCTTGCGCCGCCACTCGCTGAAGCGATCAAAGTAATCCGCCATGGCGCCACTCCCGGTTCCGACCGCCCGGCAGGACGGTCGCCGCTGTCAACGCTTGAACATCACGGCCGTGACCTGCAAGGCGACGGCCTGGTTTTCCGCTCCGCGCAACTCGACCTTCTCGTCGGTAATTTTGAGTGAAAAGCCATTCGCGGCCGCCACGCTCATTTCGTTGCCGGCCGGCAGCCGGACGGTCAGGGATGGCGCGCTGTCGCAGCCAAACGCGCAGGACAGCGTATCGCCGCCTTTCGTAATGAGCGCCTTACGGTCGCCGCAGGGCAGGTCGAGCTTGTTTTTGCGATACTTGATGCGCGCCCGCGCCGGCTCCACCGTCGCCGTCAGGTCGTCTCGCAAAACTGGCTGAAACGCCGTGTGAAAGTATTTTTCCCGGTAGTCCGGGTGACTAAAAATCAGCTCAAACTCGCGCAGCTCGCGCCCGGCCGTCACCTGGATGGCATAGTACCCCTCGGCGTCGGTCAGCGTCTTGTAGTCGTCATACTTCGTGCGCACGTTCACTTGGGCGTTCGCCAGCGGGCGCTTGGTTTGAGCCTCCACAACCCGCCCGCGCACGGTCATCGAGCCGGCGGCCACCGAAAACTGCGCTCCGGCTTCCGTCCACAGCCCCGCGCCCCCCAGCCCCAGCGCCATCATCAGCCCATATCGCAGGCGTTTCATCAATCGGCCTTTCATAAATCGCGTTTTCACTCCTGCGCCCGCTCCGCCGCCGGCGACGTTATCATATCCGACGCCGGCAGCTCGATGCGCGTCACGCGGCGCTTGCCGGCCAACCGCAGCTCGATTTCGAGCGACATATCGCCGATGGGCTGGTCGCGCCGCGCGCGCGGTATCTCGAAAAACAGAAAGCCGTCCGCCCGCTCGCCCGGCCCGCGCGCGCCGGCTGCGGGAAAGAGCGACTCATCGTAGCGCGCCCGAAACGTCCGATAGCCGTCCACGCTGTAGGCGCGAATGCCGTATGACTTCATCAGCCGTTTCTCTGACTGCCGCCCCGACAGCCGCCGCCACGCCTGACCGCTCGCATCCCGCAGCCGAAAGCGAGCCGACTTGAGGTCAATCGCCGTCGAGCGGCAGTCGAGCCAAACGTAGACTGGCAGCATGCCGGCCGTCAGGTGGTTGGCGTCGAAGCGATCCACCAGCTCGTTGCCATCGCGGAGAACGCGCGCGCGCGCCGCGTAATCAGCTTCGGCGACAGCGACGGCTTGCGTTTCGGGAACCGGGTAATCCGCCGTGGGACGCACCCGGAACGGCTCGCGGGCGCAGGCCGCCGTCAGCGCGAGCGGCAGCAGGCCAAGGGCCGCCCGCTGCCGCCAACGGCGGGGCGCGGCGCGAACGAGCGACTCAAGGTTGGAGCGCGGCCCAAACGCCATAAGCCAGAATCTCGCAGGCTTGGCTGACAAACCCCAGGGCGTCGCCGGTTATGCCGCCAAGCCGTTGTTGAAAGTAACGCCCGGCAAGCCAGGCCAGCATCGCCGCCAGCGCCAGCAGCAAGCTCCCCAGCCATCCGCCGACGCCCAGCGTCACGCCGCCGCCAATCAGCAACGCCCCAAGGACGTGTCCGCCGCGCAGAAGCTCGGCGAAGCGCCCCTTGCCGCCTTCGGCGCGAGCGTAGGGAAGCTGCCACGCGAGCCAGACCACCGCTAGGCGCGCCAGACAGGGCGCGACAATCAGCGCCCGACACAGGGATTCAACGCTGTGAAAGCTCTTGAGCGCGACAAACTGCGCCAAAACCGTCAGCAGCAGGGCCAAAACCCCAAACGTCCCGATATGCGGGTCTTTCATGATGGCCAGGCGCTGCTCCCGCGACCAGCCGCCGCCCATGGCGTCTACCGTATCGGCGAGTCCATCATAGTGCAAGGCCCCGGTGGCTATCGCCGCCAGCGCCACCAGCAGCACCGCCAGGGCGTCCGGCGACATGAAGGCATGCAGCGCCAGCGCGCAACCCGCCTGAAACAGACCCAGCAGAGCGCCAACCAGCGGGAAATAAGCCATCGCCGCCGCGAGCGTCGGCGCGTCCGGCCGAACCCAGTCTGGCACAGGCAGGCGCGTGAGAAACGATACCGCCGCCAGGAAGCGCCGCAGCGCCGTCGCAAGCGCGCTCATGGGTGCAGGCTCACGATAGTCGCCCCGTCGCCCCCCTGCCGCCGGTCAGCCCGCGCGAACCCCGCGACGTGGGGATGGCTGGCGAGCAAGGCTTCCACGGCCCGCCGCAGCGCGCCCGTGCCAATGCCATGCACCACGCGCACTTGCGTCAGCCCAGCCAGCGCGGCGCGATCAAGATAGCGGTCGAGCTCCTCGGCGGCTTCGTCCGTCGTCAGCCCAATGAGGTTGATTTCAGGACTCGCCTGGCTGGTCGTCGACACCTCGTGCATCGCCGCGAGGATTTGCCGCGCCGGAGGCGGCGCGACTTGATTCGCCTTCGATGCCGCCGGCGGGAGCTTGCCCAGGCTGGTGGCCGGGACTTTCAACCGCAGCGCGCCGCTGGTGACGGTGACTTCCTCGCCGGAAATGGACTCGACCTGCCCCAGCGTGCCAAAGGAAGTGCGCACCCGGTCGCCAGGACGCAGGTCAGCCGCCGACGCGACCGGCTGCGCAGCGAGCGCCGCCGCCGCCCGACCAACAGACTTCGGCTTCGGCGGAAGCGTCAGGGGGGGCAGCCCCGCCGCCGACTTTTCCGCCGCCGACTTTTTGGCCTCATTCAGGGCCGTCGCCGCTTCGCGAGCGGCTTCCCGACGCAGGCGCTCGCGGTTTTCCGTCAGGGCGATGCGCTCCAGCAACGGGGCGAGTCGCGCCTCGAAGTCGGCCGCCAGTTGCCGCGCGCGGGCCTCGAAATCGGCTTGCCGGGCGATGTCGCGGGCGGCGAACTCTTCTTCCAGTTGGGCGTAGCGCCGCGCCAGCGCCGCTCGCTCCTCATCCAGCGCCGCCGCCGCGTCGCGCGCCTCCGTCGCGCGACGCTCAAGCTCCGCCACGTAGCGCGCCAGCGCGGCGTCGCGGTCGCCAAGATAGCCCTGGGCCTGCGCGATGATGGTCTCCGGCAACCCCAGCCGCCGCGCAATCGCCAGCCCGCTGGAGCTCCCAACGGCGTCCAGATGCAGCTGGTACGTCGGCGTCAGGGTTTTCATATCAAAGGAAACCGCCGCGCTGATGACGCCCGGCGTCAAGTCGGCGTAGGCCTTGAGCGCGTTGAAGTGCGTGGTGGCGATGACATACGCGCCGCGCGCTCGGAAATGCTCGACCAGCGCCTGCGCGAGCGCGGCCCCTTCGTCCGGGTCGGTTCCCGTGCCGACTTCGTCAAGCAGAACAAGGGCTGGCAGGCGCAAATCGGCGGCGACGCTGACCAGCTTCGAGATATGCGAGGAAAAGGTCGAAAGGCTCGCGGCGAGCGACTGGCGATCGCCAATGTCGGCGCGCACCTGCGCAAGAGCCGGCAGCTCGGCGGCGCGGGCTGGGATGTGCAGGCCCGCCTGCATCATCAGCGCGCACAGGCCCGCGGTCTTGAGCGCGACGGTTTTGCCGCCAGCGTTGGCCCCGCTCACAATCAGCGCCCGCCGCTCGGCGTCGAGCGTAAAGCTCAGCGGCACCACCTCGCGCCCTTCCGCCTGCAGCGCCAGCGCGAGCAGCGGATGCCGCGCTTCGGCGAGATGAAACCGCCCGGTTTCCGACACGACCGGCTCGACGGCGCGGAGGCGCTCGGCAAGCCGCGCCTTGGCTATGATGAAATCGAGTTCCGCGACGGCGACCATCAGCGCGGCGATGCCTTCCCGCTGGTCGCGCAGCGCGCGCGACGCCTCGCGCAGCAGGCGGATCGCTTCGGCTTCGGCAAGCTCTTGCAAGCGCGCCAGCTCGTTGTTGAGCGGAATGGCTTCCAGCGGCTCGACAAAAGCCGTCATGCCGCTGCTTGAAAGGCCATGCAGGACGCCGGCGACTTTGCCGCGATTGTCGTCGCGCACCGGGACAACGAACCGCCCGTTGCGCTGCGTGACGATGTCATCCGAAAACGCGCCTTCGAGGTCGCGGCGCTCAAGCAGCCGCTCGAGCATCCGCCGCAGCCGGTCGTGCTGAAGGCGCTGCTCGGCGCGCAGCCGTTGCAGTTCCGGGCTGGCGCTTTCATCAAGCCGTCCGTCGGGTCCGACGATGCGGCGCGCGCGCGCCAGCGTGTCTCGCAGATCGGGAATGGCATCCGCGATGGCGACGAGCTTGGGAAACCGCTCCCGTTGCGGCCGCAGCATTCCGCGGGACTGCAAGCCGGCGTCAATCACGCGGGCCAGGGCATGAATGTCTTCCGCCGCCAACAGCGCGTTTTCCGGGCGCAGACGGTCGAGCGCCGGGCGCGCGTCCGGCAGCTCGCCAATCCCGAAGCCGCCTTGCTCGGCAAGCCACTGCCGCGCTTCGGTCGTCAGCCGCAGCTGATGCCGAATTTCGGCGGCCTCGGCCGTCGGCATCAGCTCGCGGGCCAGCTCGCGCCCATAGGGCGAGCGCGCCTCGCGCGCCAGATGGGCGCGGATGGCGTCAAATTCCAGCGTCTCAAAATCAGCGACAAAAGGCGTTTCAGACATCGCCGTGACCGTCCCAAGGCCCAGCCGCTCGCCAGCGCGGCGGTTGCCAGGCACCGACTTCTGACCAAAACGCGCCGGTCTGTCAACTCGCGGGCGTCGAGCGCGCGCCGCGCGCTTGGCGCTTGCCTGGCAGCGCGCTCATCGCTCAAGGTAGGTCTCGGCGCAGGCTTCAACGGCGCAGGCGGTGTCGAGCGTCAGAGCCTGCGCGACAAACTTCTCCGCGTCTTTCGCCGACAGCTTGCGCAAGGCGCGCTTGAGGCTGGGCAGAGCCGCCGGCGACAAGCTGAAGCGGCGAATGCCGAGACCGAGCAGGGCAAAGGCGCACGCCGGCTGCGCCGCCATTTCGCCGCACATGGTCAGGGGCTTGTTGGCGGCCCGGGCCGCCGCGACGATCACGCGCAAGCTCGACAGAACCGCCGGGTGGAGCGGCTGCTGCAAGTAGCTGACGCGCTCGTTGCCCCGGTCGCAGGCCAGCAGGTACTGCACGAGGTCATTGCTGCCAATCGAAAGAAAATCGCTTTCCCGCGCCAGGCGGTCGGCGATAAAGACGGCGGCCGGCACTTCAATCATCGCGCCCAGCTCAATGCGCTGGGCGGCCGCGCCCGTGACCGCCAGCTCCTGGCACACGGCGTCGAGCAGCGCGCGCGCCGCCTGTAGCTCGCTCAGGCAGGTCACGCGCGGAACCAGTATCCGCGCCCGACCAAACGCCGCCGCTCGAACGATGGCGCGCAGTTGGCTCCTAGCGACGCTTTCGTGGGCGAGCCACCAGCGCGCGCCGTGGAGACCGAGCGCCGGGTTCGGCTCGGCGATGCGGGCGTCGCTCGGCAGGGTATCGCTGCTGAAATCGAAGACGCGAATCGTCGCGGCCCGATCCGGCGAGGCCGCGATGACCGCCCGATAGGCCGCGTATTGGCTTTCCTCGTCCGGCGCCGCGCCGGCGTCGCTCGAAACGATAAACTCCGACCGATACAGCCCGACGCTTTCGGCGCCGCATCGCTCGACCGCCGGAAGCTCGGACTGAATCTCGATATTGGCCAGCAAATGACAAGCGACGCCATCGCGGGTCACAGCCGGCAGGCGCGCGGACGTCAGGCCATCGCGGCGCAGGCGCTGCTCGGCGGCGCGGCGACCGAGATAGATGGTCTGGGTTGCGCGGCGCGGGCGCAGGATGACCTCCCCCTGCGACCCATCCACAATGCAGGGCGTTCCTTCAACCGCGCGGTCAAGGGCCTCGCGCGCGCCGAAAACGGCCGGAATGCCCAGACTCCGAGCGATGATCGCGGCATGCGTCGTGACGCCGCCGGCATCCGTGACGATGCCGCTGAGGTTGGCCGGGTTCATTTCGGCCAGCATGGTCGGCAGGATGTCGTCGGCAAAGAGCGCCGACGGCGCCGTGAGCGTCGGCAGGCGCATGGGCTGGCCGGAAAGCATGGCGATGAGCCGCTGCCCGACATCCCGGATGTCATCGCGCCGCTGGCGCAAATAGCCATCCTGAAGCTGATCAAACGAGGCCAGCAACGAATCGACCGCGCGCTTGACGCCCCACTCGGCATTGATGCGGTGCTGCCGGATGTTGTCCTCGATGGCCTGCGTCAAAACCGCGTCATCGAGCATGAGGATGTAGGGGTCGAGCAGGTAGGCCGAGCCGTGGCCGACCTGTTCCCGAAAGTGCTGCTTAACGCTCTCCAGATGCCGCCGCGCGCGGCGCATGGCGCGCTTGACGCGCTCGACCTCAAGCGCGACGCGATGCGGCAAGACATTGATAAACAGCGGCGGCCGACTCTGGGGCACCAGCCGGACAACCTGCCCGAAGCCGATGCCGGGCGAGGCGGGCGAGCCGGCGAAGTGGACTTCCGTCTCGGTCAGCGGGCTAGAAGACATGGGACGACTCCTGAGCTTCGGCAAACAGCCCCGCGACGGCCGCCAGCGCCGCTGCCTCATCCTCGCCCTCGACGCGAATGACGAGCGGCGTGCCCTGCGCAGCCGCCAAAAACATGACGCTCAAGATGCTGCTGGCATCCACAAAGGTCGCCTCGTCCGCCCGGCGTATGAGCACGCGACTTTTGAACTGACCGACAACCGTGACCAGACGAGCCGACGGGCGCGCATGCAGCCCAAGCGGATTGACAACCGTGACCAGACGTTCGAGTGGCATCAACAGGCCCAGCGATGACGCGCGCGGGGACGCAAAACGTCGGAAAAAAGCGGAAGCTAACTAGCGCGCGGCTGAACCAGCTCGCTCGCCAAGTGAATGTTTTTGCGTCCCTGCTCAGTGACGCAACGGGCGACATCGAGCAACGACCAGTCGGATGAAGCGGTGGCTAGCTTGATCACCATTGGCAAGTTGACGCCGGTGACGACCTCAACCCGCGCCGGTCCGGCATACGTCATGACCAAGTTCGTTGGCGTGCCTCCAAACAGGTCGGTGAGAACGAGCGTCCCGGCCCCTTGATCAGCCTGCGCGATGGCGCGCTCGATCAGCCCGCGGGCGGTTTCCACGTCGTCATGCCAGTCAATCGAGACGGCCCGCACATGGCTCAGATCGCCGACGATCATCTCGGCGGCGTGCAGCAGCTCCATCGCCAGTTGTCCGTGTGTGATGATGACGCCGCCGACGCGAGGCATGACTGGAAAGTTCCTTGTTGTCGAGGAGGATCGCCGGCGCGGAAACGTTGACTGGCGCGGCGCATGACGCGCCCCGCGCTCAACCGAGCCGCGTTATGACGCCGCAACTTATAGCACACTGCCGACGGCTTGACGAGTCAGACGCTCCTAGCGCGGCGCCTCCGGCGTTTCCTCCAGCGCCTGCGCGGCGCGCTCATCCGACTGGCGAGCAAGGCCCTGCCGCGCCGCCCGTCGGACAAGCGGCGACGGATCGCCCAGGGCGTTCAGCAGAAGCGGGAGCGCGTCAGGATGGCCATCCTCGCCAAGCCGCTGAAGCAGCAGCGCCCGCACGGCCGGGTCGCTGTCCGGGACAGCCTGGCGCAGGGCGGCGCGACCAGCCGCGCCGCAGGCCAACAGGGCGTCGATGAGCTCGTCCGGCGTCACGGCAAAGCCCCCGGACTGCCGCGCCAGCAAGGGCGACAAGGTCGCCGCGTCGCCTATTCGCCCCAGCGCCTCCACAGCGGCCGAGCGCGTCTGCGCCTCTGGGCTGGCGAGCGCCTCCCGCAGCAGGTCGCGGCTTTCCGCGCTGGGCGGCAGCAGGCCCAGCGCGCGCAAGGCGTCCGCCCGCAAACGCGGGTTTTTCGAGCGGGCGCGCTTCACGACGCCCTCCCGCGCCGCTGCGCCGAAATCGGCAATCGCCCGCGTCAGCCACCACCGCCCCGGATAGCGGGTTTCGGCGTCAAGCTGCCGAAAGAGCGCGTCGAGCGTATCGGCGTCCCGGTAAGACCTCAACAGGGCCGCCGCCATGGCGCGCGCGGCGGGGTCAGGCGAGCCGAGACGGCGCAACAGCTCGGCGCGCGCCGCCTCAGGAGCAAGGCTTCGCAAAACCTCATAGGCGCTATACCACCCCCGCTGCCCGCGCTGGTCAAGCGCGGCGAGCAAGGCGGCCAGCGGGGCGACCCCCAGCTTCACCAACGCCTGGCGGGCGTAGAGCCGGGTCAGCGCCGAGGCGTCGTTGAGCGCGTCGGCCAGCGCCGGCGGAATGCGCGGATCATCCCACTCGCCAAGCCGCTGCGCGACCGCGGCGCGAACCCGCCAGTCCGGCCGCTTGAGCGCCGCCAGCAGCGGCGCGACCGCCGCCGGCGACTTTGTTTTGGCCAGCGCCTCAATCGCCGCGCCGACAAGCGCGGCATCCGCGTCGCCCAGCAGCGGCAGCAGGGCGGACGCCGCGCGCTCGCCGCCGATGTCGCCCAGCGCGACCGCGGCCTGCCAGCGCAGCGCCGGCTCGCGGCTCTGGAGCAGGGCCGTCAGCGCCGGCGCGGCTTCCGGCCGCCCCAGCCGACCAAGCGCCGCCGCGGCCGCCAAGCGAACCGCGAGCGGCTCTCCTTCCCGGAGTCGCGCTGTCACGCGCGGCAGGCAGGAAGCGTCGCCGAGTCGCCCCAAAAGTCGCAAAGCCTCGACGCGCAGCGCCACGTTGGGCGAATCGAGGTTAGCCGCGAGACGCTCCGGCGTTACCCCAAGGCGCGCCAGCGTCGCGGCCGTCGCGGCGCGAATCGCCGGATCATCATCGTCCAGCGCGTCGAGCAACGGCTCAACGGCGCGCGCGTCGCCCAGTTGCCCCAAAGCCTCAATCGCGGCTTGTCGCGTCCGCCGATCTCTGGACGCGAAGGCCTGACACAGCGTCTCGAAGGCAGTGGCGTCGCCCAACTGCCCAAGCCGCAGCGCCGTCTCGACCCGCGCCGCTGGCGCGAGATCGGCGTCGGACAGTCGCGCCTTCAGCGCCTCCGGGGTGACGCCCAAGCCTTCCAACGCCCGGTCAATGGCCGGCGCGCGCGACGAGCGCGCCGCCAGCAGCGCCGATGCGGCCAAGTCGCGGTCAAGCGACTGCAAAATCGTCACGTAAGCCGCTTGCGCCGCCGCTGTCGGGCTCGCTTTCAAACGCGCGACAATTGCGTCAACGGCTTCGCCAACCGGCCGCGCGCGCAACGCGGCAAGCAAAGCCGGCCGCGCTTCAGCTTCCGCGCCCAGCAGGGCGTCGAGGGTTTCCGTCAGCGGCGCTTGCGCGCCAAGCGCGGCCCAGGCGCGAGCGGCGGCCAGCGGCGGCGGCGACGACCGCAGCGCCGCGGACAGCGCGCCAATTGCTCTCGCGTCGGGTTGCAGCGCCCAATCCTCAAAAAGCTGGCGCTGCGTTTCCGCATCCAAGCGGGCGAAGTCTTCAATGACGCGCGCCCCAGCCGATTGGTCGCCCGTCCGATACCGGGCCAGCGCGATGTCGCGGTCAAGTTCCGCATCGCCGCCCGACCAAGCCGACAGCTTCGCGGCTAACGCGGCGAGCCGAAACCGGCCGATGTGGCGCGCCACGAGCCGCTTTTCATCCGCCGTCAGCGCTTTTTCAAGCGCGCGGGCAAGGATTGGCGCGACCTGCGCGCCGTCGAAGCCCCCTAGCGCCGCCAGCGCGGTCAGGCGCAGGATGCCGGCCTCGCCTTCGGCGGCCCGCGCCGCCAGCGGCAATCCGGCAGGGTCGCCAATGCGGCCCAGCGCCGCGATGATGCGCGCTTGGTTATCCCAGTCTTCCGCATCAAAGCGCGCCGCAAGCGCTGGAACCGCCGCCGCGCAGCGCCGCTCTCCCAGGGCTTGGATGGCGCGCGCCCGAACGCGCCAGTGACGGTCGTCAAGCGCCGCCGTTAGCTCTGGAGCGCAATCAGTCGCGGCGGCGAGCGTCGCGGCGCGCGCCGGCCAGTCATCTTTTTCCGGCGGCGCTTGGGCCAGCGACTGGTCCAGGCAAGCCCCCGCTAGCCACAGGGCGAGCGCAGCGGAAAGCCGGGCGGCGCGCCACTGGTCACGCATGGCGCAGCCCTTCCGCCGGATTGAGCCTGGCAGCCCGCCAGGCCGGGTAGATCGTCGCCAGCAAGCTGATGCCGAGCGCCACGCCCAACACCGTCGCCGTATCGAGGGCTGAAAACCGAAACGGGACGGAGGCAATCGAGTAAATCCGCTCGTCAAGCTGAATCAAGGCGTAGCGATCGCAAATTACCGCCGTCGCTGCGCCCAGCGCGCCGCCAAAGAGCGCGCCAAGGAGACCAATCGCCAGCCCCTGCGCCAAGAATATCAGCAGAATCGCGCGGGGCGTGGCCCCCATCGCCAGCAGGATGGCGATATCGCGGCGCTTTTCCGTCACCAGCAACACGAGCGTCGTCACGATGTTGAGCGCTGCCACGAGGATGACCAGCCCAATGACTACGGCGAAGGCCAGCCGCTGAAGGTTGAGCGCGGCGAAGGCGGGACGATTGAGCGTCGCCCAGTCTTCAACCACATACGCCGCGCCAAGCTTGGCGCGCAGCGCCGCGCCAACCGCGCCGTAGGCGCGCGGATTGTCCAGCGTCACCTGTAGCACGGTGGCCGGGGACGCTTCGCCGGTCAGCCGCCGCGCGGCGTCGAGCGAAATGTAGGCCCAGGCGGAGTCATACTCATACAGCCCCGACTCGAAAAAGCCAACCACGCGGAAAGCGTAGGTCGTCGGCAGCAACCCAAAGGGCGAAAGCTCCCCGCGCGCTTGCGGCGCGAGCGCCTCGACCCGGTCGCCGACGCGCAGATTGGCCTCCTGCGCGAGACGCTTGCCCAGCAGAATGCCGTCCAGCTCCGCGCCGTCCGCGTCGCGGCTCGGCGCCAGATCCGACAGGCGACTGCCGGCGCACAGCGTCCGCGTCGCTTCAAGGGCGTCCGGCGATTCGGTCAAGTCAACCGCTTTCAAGACCGCCGCGGCCGACCGCGACCCGCTCAGCAACAACGCCTCGCGGTAGGTCGTCGCCGTCGCCGACCGAACGCCCGGCGTCTGCGTCACGCCGGCTTTCAGAGCGACGGGGTCTTCGAGCGGGCCGCCGCCCCGGCGCAGCACATTGAGATGGGCCGTGCCGGCTAGAATTTTTGACTGCAACTCGGCTTCCATGCCGCTCTGAAAGGCCAGGACGGCAGTCAGCGCCCAAACGCCGACCGCAATCCCCAGCGTGGCCAGCGCCGACACGATGGAAAGCGTAGCCCGCCGCCGCGCCCGAATGTAACGGTGCGCGATGAACCACGCATAGCTCATGTCGCCCCCGTGTGGCCGCCCCGCGGCGCCTGACTACTGCGTTTCAGCGGTTTGCCCGCGCCGCAGCTTGGCTTCGATACGGTTGATTTCCTCCGGGTCGGTCGCCAGGCTGCGGGCCAGCTTCCACTGCCGCCGAGCGCCCTCTAGGTCGCCCAGGCGCTCCAGCACGTCGCCTAGGTGGTCGTTGAGCGTGGCGTTGCGCCGGTCATAGCTGAGCGCCTGCTCGATGTATTGCTTGGCTAGATCGAAGCGACTCTGCTTGAAGTAAACCCAGCCCAGGCTGTCGAGGAACGAGCTGTTGGTCGGCTCGATGTTGACGGCCCGCTGCACGAGCGAGAGCGCCTCGTCCAGCCGCTCGTTACGCTCCGCCAGAAAATAGCCCAAGTTATTGAGCGCCGTTGGGTTATCCGGGTCAAGCGACAGGGCGGCGCGCAAGAGCCGCTCGGACTCGGCGTACTGCTTGCGACGCTCCAGAATGGAACTCAGAGTGACGAGATAGGCAATGTTTTTCTCATCGTAGCTGACGGCCTGACGCGCCGACTGCTCGGCGTCCTCGAAGCGGTTGGCGTCGCTCAGCACGATGGCTTTCATTTGAGCCACCTCGCCGGCGTCGTCAGCTTCCTCGGAAAGCTTTTTCAGCTCCTTTATCGCCTGGTCAACCTGCCCCAAGCGGGACAACGACTGGGCTTCCAAATAAACAAACTGCCGCTCGCCAGGGAACCGCCGGCGCGCCGCGCGCGCCGCCTTGAGCGCCTCCTCGTGCTTGCCCTCGCCGCGCAGCCCCTCGATGACGAGCAAGTCCGCCAGCGTGCTTTCCGGACCCAGCAAGCGCCGCATGCGCTCGTAGGTCGCCTGCTCCTGATCTAGCTTTCCGGCCATCTTGTAAGCGGACGCGATGCGAATCAGGATGATTTCGGCGCGCTCGCGCTGGCTCTCGCTCACGGAGCTGTCAGGATTCGACACGCTCCGCAGCGCGGCTTCATAAGTCGCGATGGCTTCATCCGCGCGCCCAAGCTCAATGAGGGTTTCCGCCAGGGCGTACTGCTGCGCCAGCGTTTCGGTGACATCCTGTCCGGCGAGCGCCTGGCGCAGCGTTTTGACCGCCTCCTCGCGGCGGCCGCTGCGCCGCTGCGCTTGGGCCAGAATCGAGAGCGCCTCCAGGTGATTCGGGCGCTCGGCCAAAATGCGCTTGACCTGATCCTCGGCTTCAGCATAGCGCCCGCCGCGCATTAGCGCCTCGGCGTAACTCAAAATGAGCCGCAGGTTGTTGCCGTTTTCCTCCAACAGCTCCTTGAGCACCTCGATGGCTTCGGTCGTCTGGCCCGAATAGAGCAAGGCCTGCGAAAGCTGGTAGCCCCACTGCGGATTCTCGCCGCTTAGGAGGTACGCCTGGCGGGCCGTGTTGGCCGCCTCCCGGTAGCGCCGCTTGCGAAAATACAGCTCCGTCGCGGCGGCGAACTCTTCCGGCCCGCCTTGATTCGCGCCGATGAGCTTGACATAGGCCGAAAGCGCGTTTTCGTTATCGTTCAAGTCTCGGTAGAGCCGCCCCAGCAGCCGGTACACGTCGAGGTTGAGGGGGTCGAGCTTGGCGACGGTTTCAAAGGCGGCCACGGCCTGGCGCGCTTTCTCCCGATCGAGCGAAGCCCCCAGGGCCTGGGCGTAAAGCAATCGCCCCAGCAGCCAGTGCGCCATAGCGTCTTCCGCGTCGAGCGCCACGGCCTGGCGGGCATGGACTTCCGCCTCGCGCAAGTTTCGCGCTTCGAGATAGAGGCTCCCCAACTCGACGTGCGCCGCCGCCGCGCCAGGGTCGAGCGCCAACACTTCCTTGAAGGCCGCCATGGCGTTGAGCGGGTCCGCCTGCGCGATGTAGCGCCGCGCCTGAAGGAATTTCTCATAGGCCTTGAGGCGCTGCTCGCGGGAAATCGCGGACGGCGCGGCGGCGGCGGGCGATTTAGCCGCGGGCGGCTTAGGGGATTGTTGCGGAGACGCCGCCGCCATCATCGAACTCGCGGCGACAAAGCAGCCCGAGAGCCAAATGGCGCTGTAGGGAACTGACATCATGTCTTGAAGCTCCAGTGGATCGAAGCGAAGGAAAAACGCGCCGATTCGGACCCAGCCGCCGCGGCATGTTACAGGTTATAAATCTAGCCGACTTGGCGCGGCATGGGAATGACCTCAGCGCGATTTGGCGGCCGCCAGACCCTACAAGGGACCCTGAAAGCTAGCCCCTAGAAAAAGGGCGCGCCGACAACTCGCGCAACCGTTATGACGCCCAAGCCGCCGGGCAGTTCAGTTTTTACCGGGCTGGCCGGACCTGACCGCCCGGCCAGCCGCGCGCCAGACGGGGCGGCTAGGTCGCCGCGTCCGAGGGCGGAAACTCGCGCCGGACGTATTCAAGAAAATCCGTCAAGCCGATGGCGCGAAAGTCGTGCAGAAAGATGTCATGCACTTGGGGGTCGGCGAAAGCCGCCCCGCCAATCACGATGCGGGCCGCATGGTGCCGCGCCGCGCGGTAAAAATGCTTGTAGTCGCGCCGCAGGCGCTCCAGATCGTGAACAATGGTCGCTGAAATGCAAACCAGTTGCGGCGAAAACCGCTGCACCGCGTCGGCGAAGGAAAACAGCGGCGTATTCGGGCCCAACGAAATCGCCCGCCAGCCTTCGGCCTCCAGCGTCTCGACAACCATTTGCAGGGCGATCTCATGCAGATCGCCCTCCGGGCAGCCGCACAGAGCCACGCGCCCGTGAGCCGGCGCGCGCGGCAGCCGCCGGTGAAGATGCCCCGTCGCGGCCAGCGTCACCTGCGAGGCCAAATGCTCTTCCCAAATGTTGAGTTCCCCGCGTCGCCAGCGCTCGCCAATCAAGTGCAACACCGGCGTGAGGATGCGCTCCTTCGACTCGATAGCCGAAATCCCGTCCTGAAACGCCCGTTCCAGCAAAGCCGCGCCGGCCGCCTCGTCGCCGGCTACGGCGGCTTCGTAATAAAGCTCCTGCAACCGCGACCAGTCGCGGCCCGCCACGGCGAGGTCAAGCTGCGTCGCGTCCGCCGTCGCGCCGCGATGATCAGCGCCCCCGTCATCGCGCCCCGCGCCGCCAGCCCGCTGAAAGTCGAGCAACGCCTGCATGGTGAAACGCCGGTGCCCGCCGGGCGTCCGAACGCACGCCAGCGCCCCGCTATCGCTCCATCGCTTGACCGACGACTCGCTGACGGCCCACATCCGGGCAACCTCAGCCGTGGAGTAGGTCCGACTCTGACTCAAGGCGGGCGGCGCGGCGCGCTTTGAACGAGACACAGCAATGATAACCCAACGCAGCTTGAGAATATGAGCGTTTTGAGCGTTTCAAAAGCGACGCGAATACTGTACGGCACTTGACATGCCCAGGTCAAGCCTTTGCCAGCCGCGCCTACCAATAGCCCAAATACTTGTTTTCAGATAATTTAGCCAGCAAGTCGCCACGCCCGACTGCAAGTCGCGAAAAATTCCCTAATTGATCTTGACTGTTTTGAGCGTTTTTCATAAGCTCTCAAGCGTAAGTCAGTCGCCGCCGCCAAATCCGGCCAGGGCCGAGCGCGGCGGCGGGGCTGACTCGGGTCTTTGCGAGCTTGG
This sequence comes from Chloracidobacterium sp. CP2_5A, assembly GCA_002254845.1. Taxonomy (GTDB): domain Bacteria; phylum Acidobacteriota; class Blastocatellia; order Chloracidobacteriales; family Chloracidobacteriaceae; genus Chloracidobacterium. The sequence goes on from NKPT01000006.1 coordinate 33,713, forward strand.
CGCGCATCGCTCTTGTTTGGAGGCTTGGAACGACGACTCCGGGGGGAGTTTTCAGGTCTCTTGACGCTTGGGGGGTTGCGGTGCGCGTCAAAACTTCGGTCGCTGATAAAGCGCTGACGCCAGCCTCCGGCGGCGCGCAGGTTGCGCGCCAGCTGGCTGCGGCTGGCCTGGATACTGGCTGCGGCTGGCCTGGATATTTGCGAGCTTGGCGCGCATCGCTTTTGTTTGGAGGCTTGGAACGACGACTCCGGGGGGAGTTTTCAGGTCTCTCGACGCTTGGGGGGTTGCGGTGCGCGTCAAAACTTTGGTCGTCGGCGAAGCGCTGACCCAAGTGAAATTGGGAGCGCGTTGCCGCATCGCTCCCGAGCGCGGCAAGCCCGAAGCAGGCTGGGCAGCTTCAGCTTGGCTGCGCCTGGTTTTGTATCGCTTGCTTCGTATAGGATGGGCGGCCACGTTCCTGCATCGCCAGCGCAACAAAGGCATTCTCATGACGTCAATTAAGCTTCGAGTTGTGGCGGCGGTGACACGTTTCGCCCTGCGGTATCCGCGTCTGGCGTGGCGGGTGGCGCAACGCCTGGCGCCAGTTGCGACGTGGGCGATGCGCCGCTTTCGGCGCGCGCGCCCGGCGCTGGAGGATCAGGCGCTGGCGGAACTGACACGGGAGCTGACGCGAGCGACCGCCGGGAACGCTTCGGATTGGCGGGATGTTTACGCTTTGGGAGAGCTGTGTATTCGCCAGCGCGCCTATGCCGAGGCCGCCCGGCACTTTCAGCGCATTACAGCGGCGGATGTGACCGACCGCGAGCTCCGGCGCTCGGCCGCCTCGTGGCTGGGGCGAGCGCTTGAATACGCCGGCGACATTCCGGGCGCGCAGGCGGCCTACTGCAATTATTTACGCGATTTTCCCGAAGTGAGCGGCTTTGAGCGGCAGCGCCTTGAGCGCCGCCTGGCCGATTTGGGCATGCCGCCGGCTCTCCCGGGCAAGGCGTCTTCCCTGGCGACGGTCGCGCCAGCCGGCGACCGCCCGAGCCGACTTCCCGCCAGGAGACAAAAGCAATGACGCCGATGCCCGCCAACGTGGCAACAACCCCAAAGAGCTTATCGGCGAGTCCCGTTGACGGGGCGGTTCCGGCCGCGTTTCTGCCGCTCGCGGAGCGGGCGCAAGCCATCGCCAAAGTCATTGACGCCGCTATCGCGGAGGACCTGGACGAGGTGACGCAACCGGAGCTGCGGCAGGCCGTGACCTATCTTTTCGAGGGCAAGGGCAAGCGGCTGCGGCCGTTTTTGGTCGTCACGATGGCCGAGGCCGCCGGCGGCGCGTTTGAAGACGCGATCCCGCCGGCGCTGGCGGTCGAGTATCTGCACAACTTGTCGCTCATCCACGACGATATGATGGATGGCAGCGCGGAGCGGCATGCGCAGTCCACGCTGCACACGCGCTTCGGGCTGAACCTGTCCCTGCTGGTTGGCGACCTGCTCTACGCCAAGGCTGTCGAGCAGGCTTCGCGCATTCGCCGCCATGCGCTGCAGATGGTTCATGTCTTGGGCGAAACGGCCAAGCAAATGTGCTACGGCCAGTTTGACGACCTGAGCTTCGAGCGGCGGCTTGACTTGGACATTGACGACTATCTGCGCATGGCGTCGCGCAAGACCTCCGCCCTGTATCGCGCGAGCTGCATCTTCGGCATGCTGACCGCCGACGCCGACGCCGACCGCATCGCCGCCATGGCGAGCTTCGGAGAGAACATTGGCACGGCGTTTCAAATCTGGGACGACGTGCTTGACCTGCAAGCCGACCCGCTGCGCCTGGGCAAGCCCCTCGGTCTCGACATTCGGGACGGCAAAAAGACGCTGATTGTCATTCACTTTCTCAAGCATGCCCGCCCGGCGGCGCGCGAGCGATTCCTCAGGCTGCTGGGGAATCGCGATCTCAACGGCGAGCTCCAAGAAGCCATCGCGCTGCTTGAGGAAGCTGGCTCGGTTGACTTTGCCCGCAACTTGGCGATTGAGCATCTCGCTGAAGCCAAGCGGCTCTTGACCGTCCTGCCGGACAGCCCGCATCGGGCGCTACTTGACTCGTACGCCGATTTCATGCTGCAGCGGCGGCACTGAGCGCGCTTTGCGCAGGTCGGCGCATTGACGTAGCGGCGGATTTCACAGTCCGCCGCGGATGGCGTCCCTAGCGCGTCGACTTGAAAGGGATGGCTTCACAGCCATCCCGAAGCCGCTCCGCTGAGCCGGAAGGCGCGCTAGCCGAGCTGTCGCCACAGGCGGTAAAGCAGCCGCCCTCCGCTGACCAGTCCGGCGCTGCCAAGCAGCGCGAGCCACAGCGGCGCGGTCTGCAGCCACCGGTCAAGCCAGTAGCCGACGATAACCCCTCCGACCAGCGTCATCGGCAGGCTCAGCGCCAGCCCGGCGGTCGCGAGCATGCGGGCGCGCAGGGCCGCGGCCTCGGCTTCCGAATCGTTAGGGGACCGCATCCCGTCAAAACCGTGAGGAAAGTGGCGGAGGGCATGGGATTCGAACCCACATGTCCTTTCGGACGCCGGTTTTCAAGACCGGTGCATTAGCCGTTCTGCCAACCCTCCGCGAGGGCGCTCGACTATAGCCCGCCCCCCGCGCCGCCGACAAGGTCGCGCTGGTCAAGTTGCGCTACAATCCGGCGGGCGACATTGGTCCGGAAACAACTAGCCAAGCTTCAACAAGCTATCGAGAGGGAAAGCGCCATGGCTCAGGATGATCGAAATCGGTTCGAGTACCGGATTGGCGACGAAGTCTCATTTGCCGCCGGACACGGGATGCAGTATGGCGAAATCGCGCGTATCGTCACCCCCGGCCCTGACGGGGCGATTGAAATCCTGTGGGAGGACGGTCGCCGGGAAATCAAAAAAACGCGCGACCGCGCCATTCGGCTGCTCCGGCGCGCCAGCGGCGCGAGCGAGCTGGATGAGCATCGCGGCGGCCGCCGACGCGGCTTTGACAATGAAATCTCCGAAGTCCGGCGCGACGACGCTCGCCGCCGGCACGGATGATGGCGCGCGCGATTCCGGTCATTGTCGGTCCGACCTGCTCCGGGAAAAGCGACCTTGGGCTAGCGGTCGCCCGCGCGCTGGACGGCGAAATTATCAACTTGGATTCGATTCAGGTTTATCGCGGTCTCGATGTCGCCACGGCGAAAGTTCCGCGCGCCGCTCGCGCTGAAACGCCCCATCACCTGATTGACGTGGCATCGCCGACCGAGCACTACACCGCTGGCCGGTACGCTCGCGAGGCGGCGAACTGCCTCGCGGACATCGAGGCGCGCGGGCGGACGGCCGTCTTTGTCGGCGGCACGGGCCTCTATCTCAACGCCCTGCGCGGCGGCCTGTTTGCCGACGACGCCCCGACGGACTTGCATCTGCGCCGCCGCCTCAAGGCCATCCGCGACCGGCGCGGCGCGGCGTGGCTGCACCGCCTGCTTGCCCGCCGCGACCCGGCGACGGCCGCGCGGCTGCGCCCCAACGACTGGTCGCGGACGATGCGCGCGCTCGAAGTTTTTTTTCAGTCCAAGCGGCCGTTGGCGGAGCGCCAGCGCGACTTGCCGCCGCCGCCCGACTTTGTCGCGCGGATGCGGATTATCGTCTTGTCGCCGCCGCGCGAGGCGCTCTACGCCCGGATCAACGCGCGCGTCGAGGCGATGGTCGCCGCCGGGCTGCTTGACGAGATCCGGGGCCTGCTCGCGGCGGGCGTCCCGCCCGACGCGGAGGCGTTTCAAGCGCACGGCTACCGGCGATTTATCGAGTATCTGCGCGGCGAGCGAGCCTACGCCTCGGCTGTCGAGCAAATGAAAACCGATACGCGCCGTTACGCCAAGCGGCAGCTTTCGTGGTGGCGGCGCGAGCCGACGGCCGAGTGGTTCTTCGGCTTCGGCGGCGACCCTGAGACGCAGGCGCAAGTCATCGCGGCGCTGCGGCGCCCGGCGACCAATCCGGCGCGCGTCCTTCCGAGCGATGAAACCGCCTCGGTATAATCCGGCCGTATGCGCCCTGCCGAAGTTGCCCCTGCCGAAGTTGCCCCTGCCGAAGTTGCCAAAGCGGTTATGGAAGTGGATGTAGCGGTCATCGGCGCGGGCGTGGCGGGCTTGACAGCGGCTGCCCTGCTGCAACGCGACGGCTATCGGACGCTGCTGCTCGAAGCCCATGACAAGGCGGGCGGCTGCGCAGGCTATTTTTTCCACAAGGGCTACCATTTCGACGCTGGAGCGACGGTCCTGATGGGGCTAGACGCGGACGGGCTGCACGCGCAGACGTTTGCGCGACTGGGCGCGGCGCTGCCGGAAAGCGCGCTCATTCGGCGCGTCTCGGCGCATCTCCCCGACCGGACAATCAACATTGACCATGATCAGGCGACCTGGGCGCGCGAGCGCGTCGAGCGCTTTGCCCGCGACGCCGCCGAAGCCGAGCGACTGCGCGCCTTCTGGCGGCTGATTGACCGGACAGCGGACGCGATGTGGGCGGCGACGGCGAAGCTGCCCGCCCTGCCGCTGCGCGGCTGGCGCGACATCGCGGCGAATTTGCGCTTGGTTTCGCCGGGCTTTATGAGCGTCGCCCCGTATCTCTTTTCAACGGTCGGCGACGCGCTGCGTCGTCACCGGCTGCAGGAGAATGCGCCGCTGCGGGCGTTTCTCGACGGGCTGTTGCTCATCACCGCTCAGGAAACCGCCGGCCGCGCGCCGTTCCTCAACGGCGCGGCCGGGCTGGATATTTACCGGCATGGGATTCGTCGCGCGCGGGGCGGCATGAAAGCCTTCATCAAAGCGCATGTGGAGGCGTTTCGAGCGTTGGGCGGCGTTTTGAAGCTGCGTCACCGCGTGACGCGCATCGCGCCGCAGCGCGGGGGCGGCTACTTGGTCGAGACCGAGCGCGGCTTAATCGCTCGCGCGCCGCGCGTTGTGGCGAATCTGCCGATCTGGAACCTGCCGGGGCTAATCGAGGCCGACCTGTCGGCGCGGCTGGCGCGCCCGCTTGAGAAAGCCGGAACCGGCTGGGGCGCGTTCACGCTCTACCTGGGCGTCCGGGCGGAGGTCATTCCCGACGACGCGCCGCTCAATCACCAGGTTTTGCTCCGCTACAACGAGCCCTTCGAGGATGGTAACAGCGCGTTTCTGAGCCTGAGCGAGCCGGACGACCGAGCCAGCGCGCCGCCGGGCCGCCGGACGCTCAATATCTCAACGCATACCGAGGTTGACGGATGGTGGCGCGCCGACCCGGAAGCCTACGCCGCGCGGCGGGCGGAGGTCGCGGAGCGCCTGTTGACGGCGGCGGAGCGCGTCTTTCCCAACCTCCGCGACGGCATTGAGTGTCAGCTGCCGGGGACCCCCGTGACGTTTGCGCGCTACACGGGACGCGCGCGCGGGATGGTCGGCGGGCTGCGGACAACGCTCTGGAACAGCAACCTGTTCGGCATTGGCGCCCGCGACGCGGGGCTGCCGAACTTCTGGCTCGTGGGCGATACGGTCTTTCCGGGCCAGGGCACGCCGGCCTGCGCGCTGTCCGGCATCAACGCCTGGCGCGACATCACCGGCCGCTGGACGCTCCAGTCGCCGCCGTCGCGGGAGCCGGCGCCGGACGAACAGCCATCCGCGCTCAACCCCGCGCCGCCGCTTGCGCGGACGGCGCGCTGACGGGCGCGGGGCCTTGTCAGCGCGAACGGAAGCGGGTCGCTTTCCTCGCCCGGAAAAATCGTAAAGCGGCGACGGGCGCGGCGCTCTCGCAGCCCGCCAGAAAGCCCGGCCTAACGCGCGCTGGCCCCGGCGGCCGCGTCATTCGCTCAGGTAGCGGGCGACATTCGTCCGGTAGGCGAGCGCCGCCGGCGCTAGCCCCATCGCCGCCCCAAGCAGCAGCGTGCCGAAGACGACGGCGGCCTCAAACGGGACGTACCCCGTCAGCCAGCCCGGCCCGACTTCCAAGCGGGTCCAGGTCCACGGCGAAAGCGGCAGACCGCTAAGGAATTTGAGCGTCGTCCCGGCCGTCGCCAGCAGCGCGTGGCCCAACAGGACGCCGACCAGCCCGCCCAGCGCGGCCGTCGCGGCGGCTTCCCACAGAAGCCAGGCGAAAATCGTCCGGCGGCGCGCGCCCAGCGCCCGCAGGACCGCGATTTCGCGCCGCCGCTCGGCCAGCGAGTTGTAAATCGCCACGAGCACCGACGCCGCCGCGACCGCCACCACCAACAGCGAGACCAGCAACAACGCCCGGTCAACCGTTCCGACAATAGCGAATAGCTTTTGCACCTCGACGCCCGGCAGCGCCGCTTGCGCGTCCTTGCCCTTGTTGATTTCGCGCTGCATGAGGAACAAGTAGCCGGGCGAGCGGAGCTTCACGATCACCGCGGTCACTTCGGCGATCTCGCGGGCGGGCGCAGCCGGTTGCGCAGGACTGGCCGGCGGCGCGGTCGGCGCTTCCGGCGGCGCGGCGGACGGCGGCTTGTGGCTGTGACCCCGGCCGTGGCGATGCCCGCGGTCGTCATCCTGAGCGTCGGGCTTGGCGGGCGTTTCCGGCTCCGCGCCCAGCGCGTTGAGCTGGTCAAGCAGGCTTTGGCTCTGCTGACCAGCGCGGGCGTTGTCGTGGTGGATTTCATCCACGCTGCCGAGCGAAATGAAAATCACGCGGTCAAGCGGCGTGCCGGTTTCGCGCAGGACGCCCACGACCGTGAACGGCGCGTCTTCGTGTTCTTCGGCGGCGACCGTGTCCTCGACGCCATGCCGGGCGACGAACGTTTGACCTAGCCCCAGCTTCGCCTCGCGCGCGACAAGGCTTCCAACCACGGCTTCATAGTCGGCCGCGAACGGCCGTCCCTGCGCGACGGCGACCGGCTGACCGTCCTTGAGCTTGACAAGGCTGAAATACTCCGGCTCGGTGCCCACCAGCCGAAAGCCGCGGTAGTTGTCGCCTAGCGCCAGCGGCACGGCGTAGGCGACGCGGTCGTCGGCCTTGAGCTTGCGATAGTAGGCGTAGGGGATGTTACCCACCGGCGCGTCGAGGTGAAACACCGTGTTGAGCACAAGCTGGAGCGGCGAGCCCTTGGCGCCGACGACCAGCTCATAGGACGCCGCCACGTTGGCGAAGCTCGCCTGCGCCTGCTGGCGCAGCGCCGTAATGGCCGTCGCCAGCGCCACGCCCAGCGCAATCGAGAGCGCCGTCAGGCAGGTCGAGAGCCAGCGTTGGCGCAGGTTGCGATAGATGACCGTGAGTGTCTGCATGGCTGGTTGGCGGTCGCCCCGCTCAGTTGACGCGGTTGATGTCGGAAAGGCGCAGCGTGGTTGGGAAGCGCCGCGCGACGGCTTCATCGTGCGTGACCACGATGAGCGCCGCGCCAATTTCGGCACACAGCTTTTGCATCAAGTCCAGGACGGCGTCCCGATTGCGGGCGTCCAGCGCGCTGGTCGGCTCATCCGCTAGCGCTAGCTTCGGGCGATTCGCCAGGGCGCGCGCAATCCCGACGCGTTGCTGCTGTCCGGCGGAAAGCTGGCGCGGAAAGTAGCGCGCCCGCTCCCGCAGCCCAACCTTGGCCAGCAAATCGAGGGCGTGAGCCTTCCCGGCGCGATTATCGGCGAATTTCATGCCCAGCGCCACGTTTTCCAGCGCCGTAAAGGCCGGCAGCAGGTGGATGCTCTGAAACACGTAGCCGATGTGCGCGGCGCGAAAGCGGTCGCGGCGCGCCTCGTCAAGGCGCGCGATGTCGGTGTCGTCGAGCCGGACTTCGCCCGCGTCCGGCGTGACAATCCCAGCGATGACGTTGAGCAAGGTGGTCTTGCCGGAACCGCTCGCGCCGACCAGCGCGACTTGCTCGCCGGCGGCGACCGCCCAAGTCGGCACATCGAGAACGCGCGCCGGCGGCTCGCCATCAGGGCTGGGGTAAGCCAATTGAAGATTGCGCAGGCTGAGCATGGCCATCCGGTTGCTGAAACTGACGCCGACACGCCGGGGGCGGTTGCGGCTAGGAGTATTCCTAACTACAGTCAGGAGGTAGCACAATCTACTCGATGTGGGAACGGGCGCGAAAGCCGCCGGTTCCCGAAATCGCGTCTTTGAGCGAAACATTTTTGGACAAGCGAGGCATAAGGCGATGTCATCGGGAACTGCCGCGGAGCGCGTGCCGGTCACGGTGTTGACGGGCTTTTTGGGAGCGGGGAAAACCACGCTGCTAAACCGGCTACTGACCGAGCGGCACGGCAAGCGAATTGCCGTCATCGAGAACGAGTTTGGCGAGGTCGGCGTGGACAACGAGCTGGTCATTGACGCCGAAGAGGAAATCTTCGAGATGAACAACGGGTGCATCTGCTGCACCGTCCGGGGCGATCTCATCCGCATTCTCGGCAATCTGATGAAGCGCAGGGACAAGTTTGACTACATCCTCGTCGAGACGACCGGCCTGGCCGACCCGGGACCCGTGGCGCAGACCTTCTTCGTGGACGACGAGGCGCGGCGCAAAACGCGCTTGGACGGCATCGTGACGCTTGTGGACGCCAAGCACGTCTGGGAGCATTTCGATACAAGCGAGGTCAAAGAGCAAATCGCCTTTGCCGACGTCATCCTGATCAACAAAACCGATCTGGCGGACGCGGAGACGCTTGACCGGCTGGAGCGACGCATCCGCGCGATGAACGCCACGGCGAAAGTTCTGCGCGCGCAGCAGTCCAACGTCCCGGCGGACGCCCTGCTCGACATCGGCGCGTTCGACTTGAACCGGGCGCTGGCGGTGGATCCGCAGTTTTTGGAGCCGGAGTATCCGTTTGAATATGGCGGCGCGTACGAGCTGGCGGCCGGGCGGTACGAGCTTGTCATGCAGCCCGGACCCGACCCTGAAATGGACGCCGCGCTGCTGCCCGTCCCCGCCGGCGCGGAAGACGGCTTGGCGGCGACGGCCGACCGCGCCTTGGTTGTCTTCTCCGACGAGCCGGATTTGATGACGACAGGGAGCGTGATGACGCCGGGCGAGCGATTGCGGCGGCTGTGTCTGGAAGCCGCCGGCCCGACGACCTTTGTCTTTGAAGTTGAGCAAGATGGACGGTATGCGCTCTTTACCCGGCATCACCCCGACGAGTTCGCGGCCGCGCTCCGCCGCGACGGCCGCGAGATCGCGCCGACGGCGAGCCGGGCGTACAAGCCTGACCACGAACATGACGACGAGGTGTCGTCGGTTGGGATCACGACGCCGGGCGATCTCGATCCGAAAAAGCTCAATGCGTGGCTGGGCGACTTGCTCCAGAGCCAAGGGCCGGACATTTTTCGGATGAAGGGCGTTTTGAGCATCGCGGGCGATCCGCGCCGGTTTGTGTTTCAGGGCGTCCACATGATGTTTGACGGTCGCCCCGACCGCGAATGGGGCGCGGAGCCGCGCCACAACGCGCTGGTCTTCATTGGGCGCAACCTCGACCGGGCGGCGCTGGAAGCGAGCTTCCGAGCGTGTTTAGCATAGCTTGAGCGGGACGGCGCCAGGGCCATCCCCGCGCCGCTCGCCGCGGCGGGAAGCGGACGAGCGCCCTCAGTCCGCGATCGCAGATGAAAAGCCGCATGCAAGCGACTGACCGGAAAAGCCGCTCAGGACTTCCGGCAGCGACTCGGGGGATGGTATCGCCGCCGCCGCTGGAGTATGATCCGTAATAGCTGGCTGCCGTCGGCCGCGTCTCTCTATGGGCGCGTCGTCACCAAGGTTACGCTATCGTTCTTTTTTTCGCAGAAAGCTTGTCTTGCGCGCTGCAGCGCCCATCCGGTCTCGTTGGCGAGTAATGACCAATGGCCCAGAAAATACGTGATTGTCTGAACGTTGCCGAGTTTACCCCGGTAGACTTCGCCACGCCGGGCTGGGAACGCGAGCTGCTTCAGCGGGCGCTGCTGACCTATGAGTTTGGCGATGTCCTTCAGCGGTTGAGCGCGCGGCTGGTCGAGCTGACGCCGGCGGGGCACCGCGCCTCGCTGCTGGTTGGGCCGCCCGGCAGCGGCAAGTCGTTTTTGTTGCGGCTGGTTCACGCGCTGGCGCAGTCCGCCGGCAAGTCGCTCGGTCAGGCTTCGCGGCGGCTACAGGATATTCACGCCCAGCTTGGGCCGCGGCGCTGGCAGGTGGTTGGCTTTTACGGCGGGCAAATCGCCCAGCCGGAAATCGCGTCGGCGTCGCTGGAGTACTTGGGGCGCTTCGTCAGCTACGCGCTGACGGCGGACGGCTTATCCTCGGCAAGCGCGACGCCGGCCGTATCCGACATCCTCGCGGCTTGTCAGTCTCTCCCCCCTGGCGAGGGGGTGGTCGTTCTGATTGACGGGCTTGACGACCTGCTGCACAAGCGCCCGTTTCGCGCGGCGGGGCTGGTGGTGGAAACCCTGGAGCTGCTGAGTCAGGTCTCGCGGCAGTCGCCGCTTTGCGTCTATGTTTCGGCGACGGACGTTTTGCTCGACCCAGTTAAGGGTCGCCGGCTGTCGGCGGAACAGGTGGCGACGCTGCTTGGCAACTATGCCATTGAGTATCTCGGCGAAAACGCCATCCCGGCGCTGATCGGCGCGCATTTGCTGACCAAAAACGCGCGCCAGCGGCATGCAGTCGCGCAGGTGCGCGAGCAGCTTCAATCAAAGCTCCCGGAGCTGCAACTGGATGAGCAGCGGCTCATCAACCTCTATCCGCTGCATCCGATGGCCTGGGATATTGGCGTTCGCCTGCGGCGGCACTTGAGCGGCTTCTCTTTTCCGGCCTTCGCGCTGAAGGCGGCCGAGCGCATTCGGAATCGTCCGGCGGAAGGGCTCTTCACCGTGGACGAGATGTTTGACGCCTTGGAGTCGCGGCTGCGCGCCGTGCCGACCTTCGCCCACGCCTTTGAGAACTATGATCAGGCCGTGGAGGCGGTGCTGCCGCGCATCAGCCAGGGTCAGCGACTGCACACCCGCATGCTGCTCAAGGCGATGCTCATGCACTCGCTGGCCGGGATTCCCGCGACCGTGCGCAACCTAACCAACGCTATTCTGTTTTATGACCTCTACGGCCAGAAGCCGACCTATAAGCTATCGGCCGCCCTGCTTCAGCAAATCAAGGCGCTGGCGAAAAACGCCATCGTCACGGAGGGCGCGGCGGACGAGCGGGAGTATCGGTTCGCGCTACAGCCGGGCGAGGCCCTTGACAATATCGTCGCCGCGCAGGCGAGCGGGCTGAGCGACAACGACCCGCGCCTTAATCTGGCGCTCCTTGCGTCCGGAAGCCAGCTCTTTGAGGACTTTCCGCTTGGGTTCGCCACGGAGGGGGATAAGCTGTGGGTGATGCGCTGCGCCAGCCTGTGGCATATCATCCAGCAGGACGCGCTTGGGATTGTCTGGGAGCCGGCCCAGGCTCAGCGCGGCAGCGACCATCAGATGCGCGTCCATTTTCCGCGGCGCGCCGGGCAGGCGGATTTTGACATTGAAACCCTGCGCGCCAGCGACGTCGGGACGCACTGGCTGCCGGGGGCGCTCGACCCGGAAGACATCTGGGCGCTCAAGCGGCTGGTGTTCCTCTCCGACCCGACGCTGCTTGGCGGCAGCGCGCTGACCGACGCGGCCGCTCAGCGCGTCTTTGACGAGGCGAGGCAGACGGGGCTGGCGCTCTTCCGACGCAAGTATCTCTCCGAAGGGCGCTTCGTCTTTCGGAGCGGAACGGTCAGCGATGTCCCGCTGCCGACCTCGCCCGCGCCGTGGCAGATGTGGGAATGGCTTCTGCCGCTCACGTCGCCGACTTCTCCGGAGGGGGCGCCCGACGCGCTGTCGCTCGACGCGGCTCTGTGGATTGGCCATCTCGCCGCGCCAGCGCGCCAGCGCGTCGAGATGTTCATTCCCGAGGACGTTGAGCGGGCGCTATCGGAGCTTGGCGCTTACTATTACGCCTGGCGGCAGCGCGACCTTTCAAAAGCCATCGAGACGCTGTCGCAGGCGCCGGAGCAGGAAACCGAAATCTGGGACGCGATTCGCGTCGTCCGGCGGTTTGAGCGGGTCGCCACCCACGCCCGCCACGCCCTCGCGCACAGGTCCATCACGGAAGAGCTGGAAGAAATTATCCTGCTTTTCGACAGCGACCTGGACGCCTTCTGGCGCGACCGCGCCACGCTGGAGATGGTTTATAGCTATAGCCAGGCGCAGGCGAGCTGCGAGGCCAAGCTGCGGTACCTCAATGAGAGCTTCGTCACCAATAATCCGGTCGCCGAGCGGATTCGCTCCACCTTCAAGCTCCGGGGCGCGCCGCCGTGGCAGTTGTTTTACGCCAACAATCGCAAGCAAGTGGATTTGGCGTTCGGGGCGTTTCAGCCGGCCTATGCTGAGTTTTACAGCTTGCTTCACGCCGGCGCGACGCAGTCCAGCGTCATCGAGCCGCTGTGCACGCGACTGGTTTCCAGTCCTGAATGGCAAAACATGGAAATGATCACGCAGCTCAGCATTAGCCGGCAGGACTTTCTCGTGGACGCCATCAACGAAATCTCGAACCTTTATCAAATGGTGTGCACGGAGCCAGTTGACGAAATTCTGCTCGTTCAGCCCAAATGCCGCTGCGGCTTCGCCCCGGAAGAGGCGGGACGGCTGCGCGCCGCGGAGGAGCGCGCCTTGAGCTTGATTCGGCGCGGGCTTGACATTCACCGAGATATTCTGCGCGGCCTGCGCGAGGAGATTCGGGAGCGCCTCAAGCGGCGCCGACAGCAGGTTTCGCCGGAAACCATTCACAAAATCGCGGCGCTCGTCGGAAACGACGCCATGCCGTTGCTCGATGACGAAACCGTGAGGGTTCTGAATGAAGTGATCGCCGGGTAGCCGCCGCTTATCATACGAAACGCCTCTATGGTCAAGACTGAACGCACGTATCTCGGCAAGCTCGGCCTGATTTTCAACTCTCGGTACATCACGCAAACCGATGACGATCGAGTGGAGTATCGCTACATTGCCTCTTGCGGCGAGAGCTATTTGTTTGAAGTTGTTGGCGACGATGTGTATATCGTGGCTGAAAACGGCGACTTTGACGAGTTTGAGGCTTACGCCCGGCACTTGGCCGAGGAAGTTTACCCGGCGCAGCGCGCCGCTCAGGCCGCTGCGCAGGAAGTCGCCGCCCGGCCAGCCGCGGACGGCGACGCGCCGGCCGGCGCGTCGCGAAAAGGCAGGAGCGCTCCATGAAACTCATCACGGCTATTATTCGCCCAGAGCGGCTGGCAGAGGTCAAGTCCGCTCTTTTTCGGGTTGGCGTGACGGGACTCTCCGTTAGCGGCGTCCGGGGCCATGGGGGCGAGCCGGAGATTGTCGAGCATGTCCGCGGACAGCGCATCGTGGTCGAGTTCACTGAGAAGGTTGAGCTGCGCATGGCCGTCTCCGAGCCGTTTGTCGAGCCGGCGGTGGCAGCCATCCTGACGGCGGCCCGCACCGGCGCGGTTGGCGACGGGAAAATCTTTATCCAATCGCTGGAGCGCGTGATTCGCATCCGCACCGGCGAGGAAAATGAAGCCGCCCTGACGCCGCTCACCGCCGAAGAAGTGCAGGCGCGGGCGTTGCAGGAAGCGCCCGACAAAGGGACGGCCAACCTTGGGAAAGCGCCATGAACGAGACAGGCATTTCAGCCGGCGACACGGCCTGGCTACTGACCTCAGCCGCCTTGGTCTTTTTGATGACGCCGGGACTCGCCTTCTTTTACGGCGGACTGGTCAGTCGGCGACACGTCCTCAACACCCTGATGATGACGATCGGGGCGCTCTGCGTGGCCGCGCTCGTCTGGGCATTGATCGGCTATTCGCTCGCCTTCGCGCCCGGCGGCGCCTTGATTGGCGGGCTCGCGTGGGCCGGCTTTCAGGGCGTCGGCGGCGAGCCGCAGGCGGATTACGCGGCGACGGTGCCGCACCTGGCCTTCGCCGCCTTCCAGGGCATGTTCGCGGTCATCGCGCCGGCGCTCACGGCCGGGGCAGTCGTGGGGCGCATGGACTTTCGAGCGTACCTGCTCTTTGTGGCGTTGTGGTGCGTTGGCGTCTATGCTCCGGTGGCGCACTGGGTCTGGGGGCTTGGCGGATGGATTCGGGAATCCGGGGCGCTGGATTTCGCCGGCGGGACCGTCGTGCACATCGCGGCCGGCGCGGCAGCCCTGGTCGCCGCCGCCTTGGTTGGCGCGCGCGCCGATGTCAAGCGCTCGCCGCTTCGCCCGCACAATGTCCCGTTTGTGCTGCTGGGCGCCGGGCTGTTGTGGTTTGGATGGCTTGGCTTCAACGCCGGCTCGGCGCTGACCGCGGGCGGGCTGGCGAGCCTAGCCCTGGTCACGACGCACCTGAGCGCGGCGGCGGCCGTCCTCGTCTGGCTGGCGATTGAAACCGCTCGCGCCGGCAAGGCCACGGCGGTCGGAGCCGCGACCGCCGCGGTCGTCGGGCTGGTTGGCATTACGCCCGCCGCCGGCTTCGTGTCGCCGGCGGCGGCGATGGCGATTGGCGGCATCACGGCGGCAGTCGGCTACGCGGCCATTCAGTGGCGGACGCGCCTCAACCTTGATGACACGCTCGACGTTTTCGCCTGTCACGGCGTCGGCGGCATGTGCGGCTCGCTCCTGACCGGCGTTTTTGCCCGGCAGTCGCTCAACGAGGCCGGCGCGAACGGACTGCTCGCCGGCAACCCAAAGCTGGTTCTGACACAGTTGATCGCGGTCGTCGCCACGCTGGCTTACACGCTGGCGGCGACGTTCGTCCTGCTGAAGCTTGTGGGGCTTATCCTGCCGCTCCGCTTGCCTCTTGCCCAAGAGCTGGAAGGCATTGACCGCCACGCCCACGGCGAAACCGCCTATCATGAAGCCACCGGGGACGACCTCTTTGACCCGGCGGTGTGAGGCTGGGCAAGCGGCTGACTGGCGCCAACTCGCCTGCGGCTCCTGAAAACGCTCCGTGAATTACATCGGCAGTAAGCGCTCCCTGCTTCCTTTTTTGGAAAGGCATATCCTGGAATTTTCATCGCCGGAAACCAATCGGGCGTTTTTTGATGTTTTCGCAGGCACTGGAGCCGTGGGGCGACACTTCAAAAAGCTTGGATTTCAAGTCATCTCAAATGATATTCAACATTATAGCTACTGCCTCAATCGAGCATACATAGGCATTAACCGCCCCCCGGCGTTTTGTAAGCTAGCGAATTTTTTTTCGGACTCCGCCAACGGCTTGCCCGACAAAGCGATTGACAGGGTTCTTGATTATTTGAACCGGCTTGCGGGCTGCGAAGGCTTTGTTTATCGAAATTACTGCCTGGGCGGCACAGTAGGGACCGAGTTTCCGCGACAGTACTTCACCGACGAAAATGGAAAACTATGCGACGCTATTCGTCTCCAGATAGAAAAATGGCGTCAGGATAAGCTGATTTCCGATAATGAATACTTTTATTTGCTAGCAAGCCTCATTGAGGCGGTTGATAAGGTGGCTAACACGGCTTCCGTTTATGGCGCCTTTCTCAAGCGGATAAAGCCCAGCGCGCAAAAGTCGCTCAAGCTGGAGCGGCTTGACATCATACCGAGCCAAAAGAAGCACCAGGTTTATCAGCAACCTGGCGCTTCGCTGGCGCGCAGCGTTGCCTGCGACATCCTTTACATTGACCCGCCCTACAATCAGCGCCAGTACGCTACCAACTATCATGTGTTGGAAACCATCGCTCGCTACGATAGCCCGCCGCTTTATGGCGTCACGGGGCTGCGCGACTACGAGCATCAGAAATCAGACTTTTGCTACCGGTCAAAGGCCCTCAAGTCGCTTGAGAGCTTGATCCAAAACGCGACGGCGCGTTACATCTTCCTGAGTTATAATAGCGAAGGATTGATGCCGGAACAGGAAGTGATCTCAATGATGAAGCGATATGGCAAGGCGGAGCTCAGGCAAGCGGCGCATCGGCGCTTTCGAGCCGATGTCAACCGCGCGAGCCGACGATATAAGGCGGATCAGGTCACTGAGTATCTGTTCTGCCTCGAAAAGCTTGCATAAGGCATCTCTCGCCGAGACCTGACCCGGAGGCGCCGCCGTGGAAAGCATTGCCCGATTGCTTCCAGATATCGTTAAGTTTGCCGATGGGCAGGATGACATCCTCCAGGCAGCCTGTGGCGCCGCCTGGACGCTGGCGGTAGGCGAGGCCACGCGCCAGGTCAGCCGGGTTGTCCGCCTTGCCGACCGGACGCTGACGGTGGCGGCGCGGGACGCCCGGTGGAAGCGCCAGCTCGAAGCCCTCGCGCCCCAGATCATCTTTCAGCTCAACAGCGTTTTGCGGCAGCCGCTGGTGCTTCGCATTCACATCATTGTGGACGAAAAGCTCGTCGGGCTGGCGCGGCGTCAGGAAAAGCCCGCGCCGCCTCCGGCCGCCGCGCTGCCGGAGGAGCTGATCGCAAGCGCGGGCGCGATCGCCGACGAGGCGCTGCGCGCGCAATTCCTGCGCCTCGTCGCGGCTTGTCTTGCCCGCGACCGCGCGGGCGACGGCCGCGCTCCGGCGCCGCCCGGCTAGGCGGCTGACGCCGGCTACGGCATTGGCTGGCGCGCCAGCGGCTCGACACAGTAAAGTGGCGCCGTATATCCGCGCGCGCTTCGGCTTTTCGCCGCTCGGCTCTTCGGCGCTTTTGTCTTCAGCGGCAAGGTTTTCATCCGCCCATGTTCGTTTGCGCTGTTTGTCACTATGCGCTTGATGATGACCTGCGCATCGCGGCCTCGGCGATGTCGCGCCTCTCGCGCGACTTACTGCACTTCAACTTGCCCCACTGGGACGAGCGGGAGGGCGTCTGCCGCGATTGTCTAGAGCGCTTCACTCATGCGCGGGCGCGGGTTGGTCTTTACCTGTCGCCAACCAGCAGCCCGTCGCTATCGAGATTCAAAATTTTACCGACCCCGCTCCGGCTCGGCGCGAGTCCGCGCTACACTGGGCGCGGCGTCACAATCGCCTTCCTGGATTCCGGCTTCTATCCGCACCCGGATATTACTCAGCCGGTCAATCGCATTCTGCACTATCACAACGTTCTGACGCGCCGAACTGACCCGGCGGAGCTATCCGCGCCGGATGATTCCAGTTGGCATGGGCTGATGACGTCAGTGGTGGCGGCAGGCAACGGCTTTTTATCCAAGGGGCTGTATCGTGGCATCGCTTCCAGCGCTAGGCTGGCGCTGGTCAAGGTCGGCACGACGCGCCGCATTTACCACGACGACATTCGGCGCGGTCTGGACTGGGTGTATCGTAACCGCGAGCGGTTTGGCATTCGCATCGTTAACATTTCGTGCGGCGGCGACTATGAGGCTTCTTACTTGACGGATGCGCTCTCGCAATCGGCTGAGCGGCTGGTCAGGGCCGGCGTGGTGGTGGTGGCGGCCAGCGGCAATGCCGGCCACCAAGCCGAGCACCCGGTGCTCCCCCCCGCCAGCGCCCCGTCCGTCATCGCCGTCGGCGGCTTTGATGACAAAAACACGCTCGATCCCAACGAACACGACGTATATCAGTCAAGCTATGGCGTAACGCCCGACGGTCTCCAGAAACCGGAGGTCATCGCGCCCAGCATCTGGATTGCCGCCCCCATTCTGCCGGGCACGCCAACCGCGCAGCAGGCGGCGCTTTACGAGGAGCTCACCCGCGCTCACGATGGCGACCTCAAGGCGCTGCTCGCGCAGCACGCCGGAATTGACGCCGAGCTGGACGCCGCGGCCCACCTTGAGCCATATCAGTTGCGCCTGCTTGTCGAAGGCAAAATGCGGAACGAAAAAGTCATCTCCGGTCACTACAAGCACGTGGACGGCACATCGTTCGCCGCGCCAATCGTGTCGTCCATCGTGGCGCAAATGCTGGAAGTCAATCCGCGCCTCACGCCGCAGCAAGTCAAGCGCATCCTGATCCGCACGGCGCGCCGCCTGCCCAACATTGAGCCTGACCGCCAGGGATGGGGCGTCGTCAACGCGCGCCAGGCCGTGGCGGCCGCGCTCAATGGCGGCGACGCCCTGCTATCAGGGAATCACCTCGACCTCAACCGGCTGTGACGGCCGGCTCTCGTTGCCAAACACATCCACCGCCGTGACGAAATAGCGATAGGTCTTGCCGCCAACGCCGGTTCGATCCTGGAAGGTCGTCCGCTGAATGGGCGTTGGCGTGAGCTTGATGGGCGCGGCGCCTGTTCCGCGCTCGCTACGGTAAACGATATAGCCGCTGACATCAGGCTCGGGGTTGGATGGAAAGAACAGGTTAACCAGCCCAGCCGCCGAAGCGCCCGTAACATTGGCGGGGGCTGACGGCGGGAAGGTATCCGCCGGGCGAACTCGCAGCGGCGCGGAGGCGCGACTTTCGATTGGCTCGCCGCGCGCGAGGCTGACCGCTCGGATAACGTATTCGTATTCCTCGCCAAAGGCGAAGTCCGTGTCGGCAAAGGCTGGCGAGGTCAGGGGCGCGCTGTTTCGGCGGGACTCCAGCGTTCCATCCGTCCGTCGCCGATACACGTTGAACCGCGTATCCGCCGCCGGCGATCCGTCAAGGCTTCGCGCTGGCGGTCGCCACGCCAGCCGAATGGCGTCTTGGGTCACTTCCGCGCGGGCGTCGCTAGGGGCGTCGGCGACGCCGACAAACGGGTAGGCCACGACGTAGCTCGATAGCGGCGACGGCCGCCCGAACGCGTCCATCAGCCGGACAGCGTATCGAATTCGCTTTTCCCGCCAACTCGCGTCCCGCGGGTCAAACGAATCGGCGTAGGTCGGCGCGGCGGCTAGCTCCGAGCTGCCGACCGAGCCGATCAGCCGCGCCTCGCGCAGAAAAACGTCTTCCGGCAGGGCGAGCGGCGCGTCGCGCGGCTCGACCCGGCGGAAGACATCGGCGCGCGCCGCGCGCGCGATTGTGGCGAAGCGCAGAACAATCTGGTCGCCATACTGGGTGGCGGCAAGGTCGCTGGCCGCCGCCAAGGTAAAGCGCGGCGGCGGCACGGGCGGCCCGACTTTGGCGCAGCCGAAGCCGACGACAACCGCCGCCAGCGCGCCCCACGCCCAGCCCAGCCGCCAGCGCCGCGTCGCCCGCGGCGCAGCGCGGCTAGAGGATGTACTTGCTAAGGTCTTCATCCTGCACGATGTCGGCCAGCACCTTGCGGACATACGCCGCATCCACCCGAAAATGCTTCTCTTCCATATCCGGCGCGGCGAACGAGACCTCGTCAAGGACTTTCTCCATCACCGTGTGCAGCCGGCGCGCGCCAATGTTCTCGGTGTTCTGGTTGACCGTGAAGGCGAAATCGGCGACCGCCTCGATGGCGTCGTCGGTGATTTCAAGCGCGATGCCTTCGGTGTCGAGCAGGGCGACGTACTGCCGAATGAGCGAGTTGCGCGGCTCGGTCAAAATGCGCTTGAAGTCTTCCTTGGTGAGCGGATCAAGGTTGACGCGAATGGGAAAGCGCCCCTGTAGCTCGGGTATGAGATCGGAAGGCTTGGAAACGTGGAACGCGCCGGCGGCAATGAACAGAATGTGATCGGTGCGCACCATGCCGTAGCGGGTGTTGACCGTCGTTCCCTCAATGATGGGGAGAATGTCGCGCTGAACGCCCTCGCGGGACACGTCCGGGCCGGCGCTGGTTTCGCGCCCGGCGATTTTGTCAATTTCATCCAGAAAGACAATGCCGGTTTCCTCGACGCGCTCAATCGCCAGCCGAGCGACCTGGTCCATGTCCACCAGTTTCTGCTCTTCCTCTTGGGTGAGATACTCGATAGCCTCGCCGACGGACATTTTGCGCAGCTTGGTGCGCGCGCCCGGAAAAATGCCGGGGAGCATGTCGCGGAGGTTGATATCCATCTCCTCGATGCCCTGGGGCGTGATAATCTCAATCCCTGACGGAAAGCCGCGCTCCTTGACTTCAATTTCAACAATCCGGTTGTCGAGCTTGCCCTCGCGCAACTGCTGGCGGAGCTTCTCGCGCGTGCGCTGAAAGGCGGCTTCATCTTCGGGCAGAATGGACTCGCCCTCGCGGCGCGTCGGCAACAGCAGATCAAGCAGGCGCTCCTCGGCGTTTTGGCGCGCTTTTTCCTCGACTTCGGCGATTTTTTCCTCGCGCACAAGGTCAATGCCGATGTCCACCAAGTCACGGACAATGGATTCCACATCGCGCCCGACGTAGCCAACCTCGGTGAACTTCGAGGCTTCGACCTTGAGAAAGGGCGAGTTGGCCAAGCGCGCCAAGCGGCGAGCGATTTCGGTTTTCCCGACGCCGGTCGAGCCAATCATGATGATGTTTTTGGGCATGACATCCTGCGCCAGGTCGGGCGGCAGCTTCTGTCGGCGCACGCGGTTGCGCAGGGCAATTGCCACGGCGCGCTTCGCCGCCGCCTGACCAACCACATGCTTGTCGAGTTCCTGAACGATTTGACGGGGCGTGAGGTCGTCGAGTTGCGGCGTGTCTTCGACGGTGCCGGGAAGGTAGATGACCATGTGAGGTAGTGACGGGGATAACTCGGTGTGAGGAATGCGACGTTCCCGCCGTGGCGGCAGCGGCGCAGGCAAGTGAGCCGCCTGCGTGCACATAATCCGATTGCCCCGGCTTGTCAACGGACAGATGGCGAGCCTGGCCGGCGCGGCGGCGCGCTAAAAGAAAGGGCTTTGGCGCGGGCTTGACCCGCGCTCGACAGTCCAACGCATAAGGAAGCCTGTCGGAAGCGCGATGCCCAAGGGTTGGCGCGGCGCCGCTAGGATAACGCAAGAACGCATTCGACTGGGCGACTGACGCGCCTCAGCCCGGGGACGACGGCTGGCCCTTGTTGAAAAAGCGACCTGACGAAAATATGCCTTGGAAAGACCAAATGCGGAAAGCGATAAGCCTGTTTTCCGGCGCGGGCGGCATGGACATCGGCATCAAAGACGCCGGCTTTGAGATTTTGGCCGAGATTGAGCTTGACGAGCATTGCTGCGCAACGCTCGCGGCGAACGCTCGGCGACAACAAAGCGCTACCCGCATCATCCGCGCGGATGTTAGAGCGATTGATCCCAGCGCGCTCCTGAAAGAAGTCAATCTCGAAGAGGGCCAGTTAGACCTTCTCTTTGGAGGGCCGCCCTGCCAGCCTTTTTCTCTGGCTGGAAAGCAGCTCGGCTTGCGCGATGAGAGAGGGTGGCTGATTTTTGAAATGGTCCGATTTGCGGAAGCCCTGCGCCCCGAGGTCATTCTGATCGAGCAAGTGAAAGGGCTGCTTTCCTCAAGAGGCGGCGAGCATCGGCGCGGAGAGGTTTTCGAAAAGCTTCTAAGGGAGCTTCGGGCGATTGACTACGCTCCAAAGTGGCAAGTGATGCTAGCCGCCGATTATGGCGTTCCGCAGATGAGAGAGCGGCTCTTCATTGTCGCGACCCGCGGGCGCAATGACTTCCGTTTTCCTGAGAGAACTCACGCGCCTTTGGAGGAGCGCGGCGGGCTCTTCGGCTATGAGCCTTATGTTGAAGTTGGCAAAGTCATCGCGGGACTAGGCAAGCCGACCCCTAAGATTCCAGGCGAAACGCTTGACGACCAAGACAACAACCATGTGGATGTCACGCCGGAAAGGGATCGGGAGAGAATCGCCCGCGTGCCGGAAGGGTCCTATCTTTCAGCGCAAACTCACCTTGGAGAAGAGCTTCGACGAGGCTTGTCGCCGAAGGACACGACAAAGTACCTGCGCCTGCATCGCGAGCGCCCCGCCAACACGCTGCGCTGCGGGGAAATCTTCTACCATCCGACGGAAAACAGATATCTCACGCCGCGCGAGTACATGCGGATTCACGGATACCCGGATGACTATGTCCTGCGCGGGCCGATACGGTCCCGGACAGGCGCGGTGAAAAATCTCGACCAACATCGGCAAGTCGCCAATTCCGTGCCTCCGCCGCTGGCCCGTATTCTGGGAACGCAAATCAGGAGGCTCTTGGACGATCGAGACCGCTAGGACCGCCGCGCGGCGCTTATGTCGCTCCGGTTGCCGAGGAACGCCGCATCCCGCCCGGGACGGCGCCCGGCATCGCGACGGACGCCGCGCGCGCTCACCCAATCCGCCGCCACAGCAACCACAGCAGAGCGAGACAGACCGCGAGCGCGCTCATCGTCAGCGCCAGGTCAAGCCAGCGATCCTGCCGCTGAGCGCGGGCGCGCGCTTCGGCATAGGGAATCCGCGTAAACGACACCATTGTGTAAAGCGGCAAAAAGCGGTCGCCGAGAACGCCGGAGAGCGCGTATTCCAGCCGCCGCCGCAGGAGAAACCACGGCGACGCCACCTTGGCGCGCATCTCCAGGTAGTTTTCATAGGCCAGCTCGGCTAGCGCGTCAGTATTGACCTTGCGCTGCCGCTGGTAATCGAGAAACGCCGCGGCCGTATCGCCGTTATGCCGCCGGAGACACGCATCTAAAACGAAGCAGTCCTCAAACGAGGCGTTCATGCCCTGCCCGTAAAACGGCACGACCGCATGCGCCGCGTCACCCACCAAGACGACCCGTCCAGCGTATTGCCAGGGGAAACAGCGAATCGTCACCATGGCGCCAGTCGGATTACGCTTGAAATCCTCCAGCAGCGTCGGCATCAGCGGCGTGACATCCGGGAAGCGCCGGTCGAAGAAGTCGCGGATGGCGTCGTCCTCGGTCAGTTGCGCGAAGCTTTCCGCGCCTTCATAAGCCAAAAACAGCGTGCAGGTAAACGAGCCGTCCAAGTTCGGCAGCGCGATGAGCATGAAATCCTGGCGCGGCCAAATGTGCAGGTAGTTCTTTGCGAGCGCGTGCGATCCGTCTGGCAGCGCCGGGATGGTCAGCTCCTTATAGCCGTGCGGTAAAAAGGACTGCGAATAGTCATAGCGCCCGGCGCGCTGGAGCGCCTGGCGAATCGAGGAAAAGGACCCGTCCGCGCCCACCACCGTCTGGGCGCTAACCTGTCGCGTCACTCGCGCTTGCGCATCCTCGATATCCAGCGTCATCGCGGACAGGTTCAGCCCGACGCAGCGCGAGGAGAAATGAATTTCCAGATTTGGACAGCCGGCGGCGGCGTCCAGCAGGGCGCAGTTCAGCTGGTGACGCGAGATGGAAAAGATGGTTTCCTCGGCCGAGCGCCCGTAGGGTTGAAAAGTCAGGTCCCCCTGTGGGCTGTGGATCATGCGCCCGCGCATCGGAATCGCCAGGGGGCGAATGACCTGCGCCAGCCCGATGGCTTCGAGAGCGTGCAGCCCGCGCGTCGAAAGCGCTAGGTTGATGGAGCGCCCGCGCGGAACGGAGGTCGCTCGCATGTCCGGGTTGCGCTCGTAGAGCGTGACGCGGCTCCCCTGCCGGGCAAGGTAGAGCGCCGCGAGCGTCCCGGCCAGCCCAGCGCCACAAACCGTGAAGCTTGGCCCAGCCATCAGATCGCTAGACATATCGCCATGCTGTCCCTACAAAGGCGTTTGACAAACCTGGCATCGTCTCCAACAATCTCCCTGCCTGCAACTTGATTTCCAGCCGCGTCTAGCGACAGCCCAGGTGGAGAATAACGACAAACCGCGATGAAGCAATGTCCAGCCTGCGGGCGCGAATACGACGACAGCGTGACTTTTTGTCCTGTTGATGGCAAAGGGCTTATGCCGGTCATCATTGATGGCAAGTACCGCATCGAGAAAAAAATCGGCGAGGGCGGAATGGGACAGGTCTATCGGGCCATCCACGTCGAAATCGGATCGCCATTCGCCGTCAAGGTTCTTCATGCCCAATTCGGGGAGGACGAAAAAGCCATTGAGCGATTCCGGCGCGAGGCTCAGGCAGCAGCCCAAATCCGCCACCCCAACGCGGTTAGCGTCACTGACTTTGGCGTGACGAAGGACTCCAGCCTGGTGTACTTCGTCATGGAATACCTCGAGGGAATGTCGCTTGGGGATCGGCTGCGGAAAGTCGGGGAGCTTTCGCTCGAGGACATTCACTTCATCTATTCGTGCGTTTGCGCCGCGCTTCATGCGGCCCACCTCAAGGGGATTGTCCACCGGGATGTCAAGCCGGACAATATCTTTCTGCTGCTGGATGAAAACGAGGGCATCAAGGATGTCAAGGTGCTCGATTTCGGCATCGCCAAGCTCAAGCGCCAGGACAAAAGCACCCTCACGGCCTCCGGCACGGTCATCGGCACGCCCGACTACATGTCACCCGAGCAATGCCAAGGCATCGAGCTGGACGCCCGCTCGGACATTTACAGCCTTGGCATCATTTTGTACGAGCTGTTTACCGGCCAAGTGCCGTTCCAGAACGACAACTCGATGGCCACGCTGATCGCGCACGTCTCGCAAGCGCCGCGCCCGCCGATCGAGATCAACCCGTCCCTGCCGCCAGAAATCAATAGCGTCATTTTGCGGGCGATATCCAAAAACCCAAATGACCGCCCCGAAACCGCGCTATACCTCCTCGCCGAGCTCGAGCAAGCCATGCAGTCAGCCGGCGCCAATTTCGGCACGCGCCCGCTGAACAACCTCCTCAAGGTGCAGCGGCACATCCGTGGCCAGCGTGAATCTGGCCAAGACAGAGCGTTAACTGCCAACTCCACGCTAACAATAGCGGACGCCGCATCCGAGCGCGAAACGGTCGAGGGAAAGCGCCCGACCAAGTCGAGCCGCCAGAGAACGAGCGAGCCAGTCGGCAAAACCCAAGCGTATGTCGCCGTGGACAGCCAAGCTGCGGCAAAGTCCAAAAGCTGGTTGCCGCTCGCGGCAGGACTAGCCATCGCCGCGCTGGTCTTGGGCGGGGGCGGGTGGTACTTGTCCCAGCGCGCAGCCTCGACCAGCAGATCTGTCGCGACTGTCGCCAACTCCAAGCCGCCGCTCGCGCCTCCGGCGCCGCCTGGCATGGTCTATATCCCTGGCGGCGCATTCACCATGGGCAACAACGCGAGCGCTGATGATTTCGAGAAGCCTGAACACGAGCGGAAGGTCGCGCCGTTTTTCATGGATAAAACGGAAGTGACAAACGAGCAGTACGCACAGTTTGTTCAGGAAACCGGGCATCCGCCGCCGCTCAACTGGAGAGGGCAGAAAACCTTTCCGCCGGGGACGGCCAAGCTGCCAGTGGCGGAAGTGAGTTGGGATGACGCCCAAGCCTTCGCTAAATGGGCCGGGAAGCGCCTGCCAACTGAAGTCGAGTGGGAGTATGCCGCGCGCGGCACGGATCGCCGCCTCTATCCGTGGGGCAACGAGTTCGACTCGTCCAAGCTCAACGCTGGGCGCGACATTAGTCAAATCAAGGATCAGCGCCGTCAGGTCGGCAGCTTTAGCGGGGAAAGCCCATTTGGACTGCTCGACATGGCCGGCAACGTCTCGGAGTGGACTGAAAGCGGCTATGACCTCTACCCCGGAAGCCAGGCGGTTGTTAAGCCGCAGTTTCAGCCGCTCAAAATTGTACGCGGCGGCTGCTTCGCCGATGACGCCCGCAAGACGATGACGACGCGCCGGCTGATGAATGAGCGGACGTTCCGCGACCTCTCAACCGGCTTCCGCTGCGCTAAGGACGCGCCGCCTGCCGCCCAGCAATAAGCCCGCTTTCAGAGCTGCCTTTCCAGCGATGACTTCGGCGCGGCGGCGGCTTGCCAGGCCTTGCCAGGCGCGGTCGAGGCTGGCTTACAGGCAAGGCGAACTCGCATCGGCGCTTCGCGCCAACTTGTTTTCCGCCCCGCCCATCGCCGCCGAGCTTGAAAAGCGAGGCTCGGCGCGCCGCCAGTTCCCAGATGTCCGCCTGGGCGCCGGCGTCATCCGCCAGGAACCGAGCGCGCCTGAGAGGAGCCGCCCGATGGTCGCGACCGCCGCGCCGCTGGGCGGCAACGCCATCGAAAAACTCATCGGTCGCCTGGTCAACTCCTGCGCGCTGGAATCCAAAGCCGACGGCCGGCTGCCGCCAAGGACGGTAGCGCTGCAGACTGCGCGTCCGGGCTTTTTCCGGAAGCCCGCCCGACAGGTCAGGCTGACGCCGGTTGATGCTCGGCGGCCCGGCGTTTACGATTGGTCATACGGGACGGCGGCGATTCGGGTCAGCGCGGCGCTCAACAACTTGCGCGAGCGGGACGCGACGGAGGGGCTGAGCCTGCCGTATGGGAGGGAGCCCCGCCTGAAGGAAGCGATGTGTGGCGTCTGCCGCCGCGCGCGCTTTTGCGCGCGCCCTTTTGAAGGAGATTCCGGCGCGGGAGCGGCCACAGGACATCCCGCCGAGCGACAGCTGGATGATGTGTTGGCTGATGAGATTCGGGACGACCTCGCCAAGCGCCTTAGGGACAAGCGTCATCAGGAGACAGGCGGGCAACGCCTTGACTGCCACGCGGCCCTGGAGAGTCTGGGCAGGGGTCGCCTGAATCGCCGCCCCCGCCTCTCGCCTGCCGCGCGCGCCGCGATGTCATGCCGCGACTAAAGCTCACGATTGAGTATGACGGGACGAATTATGCCGGCTGGCAAACGCAGTCCAACGCCCGCAGCATACAGGCGGCGCTGTCCGAGGCGTTCATCCCGCTCATTGGCCGTCCGGCGCAGCTCCACGGCGCGGGGCGAACGGACGCGGGCGTTCACGCCCTTGGCCAAGTCGCGCACGCGGATGTCGCCGAGTCGCGCTCGACCGACACTTGGCGCGACGCTCTCAACGCGCATTTGCCGCCTGACATTCGCGCGCGGCAAGTGGAGGTTGTCGGCGCGGATTTTCATGCCCGTCGGTCGGCGCGGGCAAAGCTTTATCACTACGCCTTCTGGCGTGGCCGCGTCGAAAGCCCGCGCTGGCGGCGCTACAGCCTGACCGTTCCGGCAACGCTAGATTGGGACGCCATGCGCGAAGCCGCGCAGCATTTCGTCGGTCGTCATGACTTCGCGGCGTTCACTGTGGCCGACCGCGCGACGCTGACCACGATCCGAACGATTTATCGCGCGACTTGGCATTCGTCGGCCGCGGAGGGCGATCCCGACCAGCGCCATCCGCTTTGCCCGCCAGAGCTCATTGCCGTCGCTTTCTATGGCGACGGCTTTTTGCGCTACCAAGCGCGTCGCATGGCGGGCGCGCTACTGGCGGTCGGTCGGCGGAAAATGCCGCCGGAAGCCATTCGAGAACTGCTTTGCGGCACAAAGCAGTTTGCGCCTATCGTGACCGCGCCCCCCCAGGGCTTGACGCTCATGCGCGTGGATTACTAGTATCGGCGCAACCGCACTCCACTCGCGCCGGCGCTGATCGCCGCGATCTTGGCTTGGTTACGTGAAGTTGGCATGCACGAGCTTGAACCCCTTATCGAACGCGGCTCCCCTGATGATTTTCTCCTTCGTCAACTTGATCCTAACCGACTGCCCCGCCATGTCGCCATTATCATGGACGGCAACGGGCGCTGGGCCAATCGCCGAGGCAAGGCCCGCATTGCCGGGCATCCGGCCGGCGTCGAGGCCGCGCGAGTCACGGTGGAAAACTGCGCCCGGCTAGGGATTCCGACCCTGACGCTCTACGCCTTTTCGTCGGAAAACTGGCGCCGCCCGCGGGTGGAAGTCACGATGCTGATGCGGCTTTTACAGCAGTGCCTGCGCCAAGAAGTGCCGCGGCTGAACCGCAACGGCGTCCGTCTGCGCTTCATCGGACGGCTAAGCGCGCTTTCTGACGAAACCCGGAAGGCGCTTGACTATGCGGTCGCGGCAACGGCCAACAACCATCGCATGACGCTCAACGTGGCGTTCAACTACGGAGGACGGGCGGAAATCGTGGATGCGCTCCGCGCCGTGGCCCGCGAGTTCATGGGACTAGGAAGACCGCTGGACTCCATCACGGAGGAAGATGTCGCCCGACACCTCTACACGGACAGCGACCCTGACTTGCTCATCCGCACGAGCGGCGAAATGCGCCTGAGCAACTTTCTGCTGTGGCAAATGGCCTACACGGAAATCTTTGTGACCAACACGCTGTGGCCGGACTTCAACCGAACGCATCTGCTTGAGGCGCTGGCGGCTTATCAACAGCGGCATCGTCGGTTTGGGGGCGTCGAAAACGTTGGCGTTCCGGTGTCGGCGCTGGCATAGTGCGCCTGTGACTAACCTGAACGCCCAGCGCCGACCAGCCGTTTATCGCATTCATACCGAACAGGGACGCTACTACTTCGCAGCCGGGCTGACGCTGATGCTGTCGAGCGCGGCGTTTCGGGCAGGCTATGCGTCGGCCGGCGTGGCGCTTTTCGCGGCCTTTCCTTTGGCGCTGGTTATCGCGCGCTTTGAAGTCTTGTCATTCGACGGCGCTTGCCTGCGCCGCCGCGGCCCTTACGCTTGGCTGCACGCCCGCCTGCTTGGCGCGCAGACGCAGCTTCCGATTGACCAGCTAGAGCTGACGATCACGGAAGCGGTTTACCTCCCGTTCAGCGCCGCGCGCCATCGGTTTCGCACGATTCTGGCTGGGGCCGGCTTCGAGGCGGTGATTTTCTCCAATAGCGCGGGCTATCAGCCGTTCGTCACCGCGGTTTTTGCCGTGACGGACGAGTCCAAGCTTGATTTTCATTCAAACGCTTGGCGCCGCTATGGCGCGCCGCCGCCCCTGACGCCGGTCGCCGCAACGCTCGACGACGACCACATGGCGCAAATCCCGACTTCGCTTCTGCGTCGCGTGGCCAATCATCTCACCCTTATCGGGCATCTCAAGCTGGCCCTGCGGTATTTCCGACAAGCTTACGGGCGGGACCGCGGCAACCCCCATTTGTTGTGCGAGATGGGGCATTTCTTCCGCCGCTTCGCCGTCAGCGAGAGCCCGCAGTGGCAGCTGCGCGCCGGAGCTTGCCTGCGGCTCGCGGCTCGCTTGGCGCGGCACGAGCCGCGCCTGCTGGAACGCATCGGCGAGGCTTACTGCGAGCTGTTTGACTTCGCGCGCGCCGAGCGGTGCTTTCGGCGGGCCATCGAGATTGACCGAAACCTGTTTCGCGCCTATGCCGGACTCGCTGAAATCGCGTTTCGAGACGGCCAACTGGCGCGGGTGGCGCACTACTACTACGCGGCAGCCCAGGGGTCGGAAGATCCGGCGCTCCGCCACCGAGCGCAGCGCGAGGCCCGCTACTACGAGCGACTCAGCCAGGACGACGAATATCTGGAAGCCGAAGTGCGCCGCATAACGTTTCTGCACCACGTGCGACAGATGCGCGCGGTCGCTGGCTATGCCTTCTTTACCGCCTGGCTGGTTGTCGGTCTCGCGGGGCGCCTGTCGCCCGATCTGCAAGATGGCGGGCTAGCGCTCATGGGGTCTTCCGGGCTGGCCTGGCTCGGACTCTCCGTCGGTCTTCGCTGGCGTCGCAAGCGAGCCGAACTGCCAGAAACCGCGACTTCAAAGTGACGACTTCAAAGCAACGGGACGGTCGCGTTCTTGGCGACCTTAATTGGCGACCTTAAGACGCTCACGCGGACTTTCCGCGGGAAGCGCGCCGCTCAAGTCGCCAGCGCCGCCCGAGCGTAAAAAGCCGCCACCCTGGTCGCTGAAATGGTCGCCCCTTCCGCCAGCCGAGCGGCGAGGCGCGGCAGCGCGGCTGGCGCAAGCCACGGCGGCGGCGGCTGCCGCGCCCAGTCGCCGATGGGCACGGCGAGGCGCGCATCATCTAGCAGCGTCAAGGCGTCGCCCGTGATGACGCGCGGGCGGTCGCTCGGCGACTGCGCGGCCAGCCTGTCAACGACCTGCGCGACATCGCCTGCGAGCGCCTCGGTGAACGCCTCCGGGAAAGCGCCCGGCTCGACAAGAAATCCCTGTCCGTGAACCTCGCGCCGGTGGGACACATTGACAACCAGCGCGGCGGTCGGCTCGCGGGCCGCAATCGCGCCGGCCGCGACTTCAAGCGTTGTCGCCGTCACAATTGGCAGGTTGCGCGGCTGCGCCAGCCCCTTGACGGCTGCCAACCCGACGCGAATGCCCGTGAAGCTACCCGGGCCGACCAGCGCGCCGACGGCGGACAAATCCTTGGGCTGAACGCCCGTCCGCTCAAGCAGATAGGCGATGTCGCCGACGACTCGGTGGACGCTCGGCCGCTGACTTTTGACGCCCCACTGGGCATGCAGCTCGCGACCGCGCGCCAGCGCCAAGCTGAGGCGCGGCGAGGCGGTATCCGCCACCAGCCACCAGTCCGCGGGCGCCGCTGTTGGGTCTGCCGGTTCCACGCGCGCTACTTGCCGGCCGCCTTGGCCGCGTGGGAAGGACGCCAGCGCAACACCGGATGCCGCGCCGCCGCCGTTTCATCCAACCGCCGCAGCCGCGCTCGGTGCGGCGCGGTTTTGACCACTTCCGGGTTTTCCTCGCACTCGCGCGCAATGGCGCGCATAGCTTCGATAAACAAATCCAGCTCGGCGCGACTTTCGCTTTCCGTCGGCTCAACCATAATCGCGCCTGGCGCGACAAGCGGGAATGACATGGTCGGCGGGTGGAAGCCGTAGTCAATCAGGCGCTTGGCAATGTCGCCGTTGCGGACGCCGAAGCCCTGCTGCCGCCGGTCGTTGAACACGACTTCGTGCAGGACAGGCCCCTCGAACGGCACCTCGTAGTCGGCCTCCAGATGGCGCTTGACGTAGTTGGCGTTGAGCACCGCCGTTTCCGTCGCCGCGCGCAGCCCCTCCGCGCCCAACGCCCAGATGTAGGCCAGCGCCCGCGCCATCATCCCAAAGTTGCCGTAGTAGGCTTTGACGCGCCCAATCGAGCGCGGGCGCTCGTAATCAAAGACCACCGTCTCGTCATCCACGCGGCGTAGCGTCGGGTAGGGCAAATAGGGCTCCAGCTCGCTCGTGACCGCCACGGGTCCGCAGCCCGGGCCGCCGCCGCCGTGCGGGGTCGAGAAGGTCTTGTGCAGGTTGAGGTGCATGACATCCACGCCCATATCGCCCGGACGCGCCACGCCGACGAGCGCGTTCATGTTCGCGCCGTCCATGTAGACAAACCCGCCGCGCGCGTGGATAAGCTCGCAGGCCCGCGCAATGTCTTCCTCAAACAGCCCCAGCGTGTTGGGGTTGGTGATCATCAGCCCCGCGACTTCGTCCGTCATGGCTTTGTCGAGGGCGGCGAGGTCAAGCAGCCCATTTTTCTTGGAAATGAGCGTAATGACCTTGTAGCCGCACATGACGGCGCTGGCCGGGTTCGTGCCGTGCGCGGCGTCGGGAATCAGCACGTACCGGCGGGCGTCGCCGCGCGCCGCGAGCGCCGCCCGAATCATCATCATGCCGGTTAACTCGCCGTGCGCGCCGGCAGTCGGCTGAAGCGACACGGCGGCAAGGCCAGTGATTTCACACAGGGCTTCCTCAAGCTGCTTCATCAGCCGCAGGCAGCCGCGCGCGGCAGCTTCCGGGGCGAGCGGGTGCGAGCGGGCAAAGCCCGGCAGCCGCGCGGCCCATTCGTTGATCTTGGGGTTGTACTTCATCGTGCACGAGCCGAGCGGAAACATGCCGGTGTCCGTGCCATAGTTCCACGTCGAAAGCCGCGTGTAGTGGCGAACGACTTCAGGCTCGGACAACTCCGGCATCTCGCGCAGGTCGTCCTGCCGCAGGAAGCGCGCCGGCACGAGGTCGGCGACGGGCGTATCGGGAACGTCGCTTGGCGGCAGGTGGTAGGCCCGACTTCCCGGACGCGAGTTTTCAAAGATGAGGTTTTCGTTCTGGCTAATGTGGACGCTGGCTTTTTTGATACGGGGCGCGGTAGGGAGAGCCATTGGAAAGTTTCGGCAACGCCTTCCTGGTTTCGGATTCGCTGGCGCTTCGGGGCGGCGCGACGGCATGTATCGTATCCGAAGGCTTCACAGCTTTTCCACCCAAGTCGCGGACGCGGCGCGCTGCGCCAGCGCGGCGAGTCGCCAATCCGGTCATCTGGCGAAGCTCTGTTTTATGGCGCAGAGGCGCGCGGAAACAAACGGAAGACGCCCTCGGTATCCCACCTGTACGCCCCCGATAAAGCCGGCATCGCCGGCTCATCTGGGCGTCGAGCGGCGCGCTGCGCCAGCGCGGCGAAGCTCCGGGCGTCGAAGCGATAGAGGAGCGCGCCCGATGCGCTGACGCCCCGCGTCCCGGCCAAATCCCGCTCCCAAGCGGCATCCAGCGGACGCAGAAACAACACCACAACATTGTAGTCTCGCCCGGCATAGCGGGCGACATCCGCCGCGATCGCCGCTACGGACGGCGCGTAGTACACCCGCTTGCCAGAAATCGCCAGCAGGTGCGGCGGGTCGGTGGGAATCTCGAAATCCGGCGAAAACACGATGTCCGCCTCGGTCACGGCGTCACGGACAAAGCGCCCCAGCGGCTCGATCACTGGGGATGGCTCAGGAAACAGCGCCCGAAACCCGGCATGGAGGGGCGCGACATAGACCAGCGCCGCAACCAACAAAGCGGCTGGGACCGCCGCGCGCCAGACTCGATGCCCCGGCCAGGAAGGCGCGACACTCGCCAACGCGGTCGCCGGAAGCAACGCGAATGGCGTCGTCGCGATCGGCAACGCAAACTTCAGCGCGCTGAAGTCATGAATCGCCGAGTGATTGCGCAAGGCGTAAACCTGCAAAAAGCAGGGCGCGGTCAGCAGCGTCATCGTCCAGACGGCAAGCGGCACGCCGGGCTGCGACTCGCGCCGGCGCAACGCCTGCCCCCACAGCCAGCCGCCCAGCGCAAGACATCCGGCCAAGGCGAAAAAGGCCAGAAACGGGCCGCCGGCGCCAAACTGCGCCGGAACATATTCGCCCCAGAAGATTTCGCTGAATCGCCCCGTGAGCTCAGCGTTGACTGGCGTCGCGCCGATGCGCTCCAGAAATCGCTCCTTCAGGCGCGGCAGCATCCCCAGCGCGTAAAGCTGAGCGAAGAACAGCGCCAGCGCGACCAGCCCGCCCAGTCCCAGCCGCGCGCTGCGCAGCAGCCAGCCCTTCGGCGACGACCACGGAAGCGGAATATCGCCGTTAGCCAGCCGCTTCGCGTAAGCGACCGCCAGCAGACAGACAAACAGCCAATCGCACGCCACGCCCCAGGCGCTCGTCAGCGCCAGCCAGCGGTCGCACGCCGAGCGCGCTGCCGGAAAGGCGTCGCGCAACGCCTCCAGAAAAACAAACAAGACAAACGGCAAGAGAACGGCCTGGTCGGCGAAATAAACATTCTGATGCCAGTAGAGCGGACCCGGCAGCAGCAGCGCCAGCGACGGCGGAATCGTCCCCAGCAGCGTCGCCGCGGCGCGGCCGAGCCCAAGGCGGCGCAGGACAAGCAACGTCGTCGCGCCCAGCGTCAGCGCAATGAGCGCCTGGTTGACGAGATTCCACTCCATCAGCCCGCGCGCCGTCAGCTCGCCTTCGCGCAACGCGCCGTAAGCGTAGGCTGTCAGCACAAAGCCTGGCGGATAGGACACATACGGGTTGCGACTCGTCAGCGTCGGAAACTCGACCGACCTCGGCTCATTGAGGAGCGCGAAGCGCAGCGTCCAAGGGCCTTCGGCGCGCCAGTTGCGGGCGAAGCGAAGCGTATTGGCCGTCAGCCACTGGTGATGCTCATAGCTCAGTTGCCCAAACCAGGGGCGACGCAGATGAACCGTGTAAGCAAACAGCCCCAACGTGACGCCGGCCAGGATCGCGCCGGCGACAAGGGTTCTCGGATGAAGCGCCAATAGCGTCACGCGCGACCTGGCGAGGGACAACCGCGGAGCTGTCCCTTTGAAAGTCGTCAGATAAAGAGCGGGGCCATCACCAGCGTAATCGTCGCCAGCAGCTTGATCAGCACGTGCAGCGACGGCCCGGCCGTATCCTTGAAGGGATCGCCCACCGTATCCCCCACGACCGCCGCCTTGTGCGCGTCGCTCCGCTTGCCGCCGTAAGCCCCAGTTTCAATGTACTTCTTGGCGTTGTCCCACGCCCCGCCGCCGTTGTTCAAAAACAGCGCCATCAAGATGCCGACAATCGTGCCGATGAGAAGCATGCCGCCGACTACTTCCGCGCCGGTGGCGCTGCTCGAAGACATGCCCTGCGAGATGTAAATCTGGCGAAAGACAACGCCGACAATCATCGGCGTCAGCACCACCAGCGCGCCCGGCAAGACCATCTGCTTGAGCGCGCCGCGCGTGACGATGTCCACGCAGTGACCGTAATCCGGCTTGCTTGTGCCCTTCATAATCCCGGGATTGCTCTTGAACTGCCGCCGCACTTCCGTGATGACATCCTGCGCCACGGCGCCCACCGCCTTGATGGCCAGCGAGGCGAAGAGCATCACGAGCATCGCGCCAATCATCGCGCCGATGAAAACCTCCGGCTTGGCAATGTCAATCCGCTCCAGCGTCGGGCCATAGGCGAAGGGCCAGTAACTGCGCACTTCGTCAAGGTAAGCTGAAAACAGCAAAAACGCCGCCAGCGCCGCCGAGCCGACCGCGTAGCCTTTGGTCAGCGCCTTGGTCGTGTTGCCAACGGCGTCGAGCCGGTCGGTTTTCTCGCGCACATCATCCGGCTGCTCCGACATCTCGACGATGCCGCCCGCGTTGTCAGTGATGGGGCCAAAGGTGTCCATGGCGAGGATGTAGCCGGCCGTGCCCAGCATGCCCATCGTCGCCGCCGCCGTCCCGAAGAGGCCGGCCTTGGCGAAGCCCGAATTCATGCCAAGGTAGTACGAAGCTAACACGGCTATCGAAATCACGATGACCGGCACAGCCGTGGACTCCAAGCCAACCGCGATCCCCATGATGACGTTTGTGGCGGGGCCGGTCTTGGAAGCGTCAGCGATGGACTGCACCGGCCGGTAGCGATACTCGGTGTAGTACTGCGTGATAAAGACAAACGCCAGCGAAGTCAAAATCCCGATGACGCCGCAGGCGAAAAAGCTCAAATAAGCGTTGGGCGCGGCCGCGCTCGCCAGCAGCCATTTTGACGCCGCGAAAAACCCGGCCGTCGCCAGCGCGCAGGTCACGTAAAAGCCCCGGTTGAGCGCCTTCATCGGGTCAGATTTTTCATCCGTCCGCACCACCATCACGCCCGCCATCGAGGCCAACAGACCAAACGCGCCAATCACCAGCGGGTAAAGCAAAATCCCAAGCTGCTGGGACTTCTCGAACGCGGTCGCGTTCGCGGCAAACAACGACGAAGCTAAGATCAGCGCGCCGATGTTTTCCGCCGCCATAGACTCAAACAGGTCCGCGCCGCGCCCGGCGCAATCGCCGACGTTGTCGCCCACCAAGTCGGCGATGACCGCCGGGTTGCGCGGGTCGTCTTCCGGGATGCCGGCTTCGACCTTGCCGACGAGGTCGGCGCCTACGTCCGCCGCCTTGGTGTAGATGCCGCCCCCCAACTGCGCGAAGAGCGCTACGAACGAAGCCCCAAAGCCATAGCCCGCGATGAGGAGCGGTATCTTGCCGATGTCAGCGATGTTGAGCAGGTTCACTACAGCGAAAAGCCCGGCGACGCCGAGCAGCGAGAGCGCCACCACCAGCAAGCCCGCCACTGCCCCGCCCCGCAGCGCCGCCTGAAGCGCGCCGTTGAGGCTTGTCATCGCCGCCGCGGCCACGCGGATATTGGCTCGAATCGAAATCCACATGCCGATGTAGCCCGACGCGACCGAGCAGGCCGCCCCAAGCAGAAACGAGACAACGGTCACCAGCGCCAACACCCGCGGATCCTTCACGGGATCATTCATGCTGGGCGTCCGCGCAAAGGCGTAGAGGATGAAAATCAACGCCGCGAGCGCCACGGCCAGATAGGCAATCGTCACATTCTGGCGGCGCAGAAAGGCTTCCGCGCCTTCCCTGATGGCGTCGGAAATCTTCCGCATCGGGTCGGCGCCCGTTTCAAGCGCCAGCACGTTCTTGGCAAGAAAAGCGGCAAAGCCCAGCGCGACAATGGTGAGTCCAAAAATGACGGCATACTCCATAGATGACTAAGCCCTGAAAAGCGCGGCGCCTCAGGTGCCGGGCCGCGCCGGTTCCTTTCGAGTAATCGGCAATGAACAAAAGGTGAACTTTATAACGTTTAGCGGTCGCGCTTCAACCGGATGCGAGCGGCGCGCTCGCTACCGCCGCCCGGCTCGCGCTTGGCTTGCCGGACGGCTCTGCGTCGCGCGGGCGCTCAAGAGCATCGCGGCGACCAGCGTGAGCGCGTAGGGCAAGGCGAGAAAGAGCTGGTAAGGGACGGTCTCGAGCCCCAATGCCTGCAAGCGGAACTGCAGCGATCCGGCAGCCCCAAAGACCAGCGCGGCCAGGAAAACGCCGCCCGGATGCCGGCGCCCGACAATCACAATCGCCAGCGCGATGAAGCCGCGCCCGGCGGTCATGCCCTCGACAAACGTGTTGGACAGCCCCAGCGCCAGATACCCCCCAGCTAGTCCGCAGGCGACGCCGCTAAAGACCAATGCCGCCCAGCGCAGCCGCGCCACGCTCAGCCCCGCGCTGGCCGCTGCGGCTGGATTTTCCCCGGCGGCGCGCAAAGCCAAGCCGGAGGGCGTCCGGAACAGCCAATGCCAGGCCGCGACGCACAACGCGAAGGCAACCGGCGGGACGCCCCACAGAGGCAGCGTAGGCACAATAAAAGCCGCGTTAGAGTCGCCGACCAGTTCCCGACGCGCCACCGCCGTCGAGCCAAGGGCGAGGATGTTGAGCGCCGTGCCGACCAGCAGGGCGTCGCGCCCGCCGTTGATGGTCAGCGCAGCGAAAGCGGCCGTCAGCAGCAGCCCGCCGCCAACCGATGCGACCAACCCTAGCCAAGGGCTGCGCGTCGCGTGACAGACGGCGACGCCGACAAAAGCGGCTGTCAGCATGACGCCTTCAATGCCGATGTTGACAACCCCGGCGCGCTCGGAAACCGCCTCGCCCAGCGCCGCCAGCAGAAGCGGCGTCGCCAAGGTCACGGCGCTGACGGCAAACGCAAGGAAAAGATCCACCAGACGAAATGCGCTAGGCGAGCGGCGGTCACTGGCCGGCGCGCGAAGCGGGCCAAAGACACGAAAAAAGCGGCATCGAAAAAGATTCCGATACCGCAAAGCCAGACTGGTAAAGCTCACCCGACCGTCATTCTAGCGAGGCGCGTTACCGACGTGTTGCCGACGGGTAAAAGCTTTTTGCCCTCCCAAAGAAACCTACGGGCGGCGGTCGCTGGGCTTGGGCGGCTCGGCTTTGGGCGGCTCGGCGCTCGAGCGCGGCTCGCTTCCTGGACGCAGGCGGGCTCGAACGTCCATCGGAACGGGCTTAGCTTTAGGGGCGTTGGGTTCGGCGGCCGGCGGTTTCGCCGCGGCGGCGGGCGGCGCCTCAGCTCCCGCCGCGGCGCTAAAGCCGCTCATGCTCCGCGCCATGCCGGTCGCCACCGCCTCAAAGGCCAGAATGCCGTTGGTCAGGCTGGCGTTGACGAACTGGGCGGTCAGGGTCGGCAGTTCCGCCACGCCTTTCTCCTGTACGGTTTCGATCCCGTTGAGCAAGGCCGCGTAGCCATGCCGCGCGTGATTGAGAAAGTCTTCTGATGCAGCCGCCACCATGCGAAACCAGAGTTGCAGCCCTTCGCTGAAGGTCAGCCTCTCGAACTGCGCCGCGATGTCGAACCGCTGCGCCGCCGGCAGGGCGACAGTCAAATCCTTTTGAACCCGCGCGCTGCACGCCAGCCGCCGCCCCGCCGCGATGTCATCGGCGTCGAACCAGCGTTGCTCTTTGGCGTCGGGGGCGGAAAGCGCGGCCGCCGTCGCGGCTTCCACGCGAATTTCACAGGTCTGACAAATGCCATGGCCGCCGCAAAAATGGAGGAGCGGCTGACCAGCTTGCTGTGCCGCGCTCAACAAAGTCGCGCCAAGCGCGACCTCGACTTTTTGCCCGGACGGCTGAAACGTCACCGTTGGCATAAGCGATTCTCACCATCAACCTAGGAATGCCGCCGGAGGGAAAGCCGGGGACGAGCGGCAGGCCTCCTCCGCGCGCCTGCAAGGCTAACCTAGGGCTTCGCGGTTTGGAAGCCGTGAAATCGCCCGCGCTTCCTGTTACAACACCGGACTTCACGGCCTTTGCGCCGCATTCTCGCGCTGAAATCCCCAGGCTCGCCATGCCTCACAACTTACCGAAAGCGTACAACCCGCAGGACATCGAGCGAAAATGGTATCCATTCTGGGAACAAGGCGGCTACTTCCAGCCCAAAGGCGAAGGGCAGCCTTTCTGTATCGTCATTCCGCCGCCGAACGTCACTGGCTCGCTTCACATGGGCCACGCTTTGCAGCATTCGCTGATGGACGTTCTAACGCGCTGGCGGCGCATGCAGGGGCGGCGCGCGCTATGGCTGCCGGGCACCGACCACGCCGGCATCGCCACCCAAATGGTGGTCGAGAAGCGGCTTGCCCAGGAAGGCATCAAGCGCGCCGACCTTGGCCGCGAAGCCTTTGAAGCCCGCGTCTGGGCGTGGAAAGCCGAGTCTGGCGGAACCATCCAGCGCCAGATGCGCTTGGAAGGCGTCAGCGTCGATTGGTCGCGCGAGCGCTTTACGCTCGACGAGGGACTCAGCCGCGCCGTGCGCGAGGTTTTTGTCCGACTCTACGAGGAAGGCCGCATTTATCGCGGAGCCTACATGGTCAACTGGTCGCCCAAGCTCCAGACGGCCGTTTCCGATCTCGAAGTGGAAATGAAAGAGGTGCGCGGGAAGCTCTACCACCTCGCCTACCCGGTCGCGGACGCCACGGAAAGTCTCGTTGTCGCCACAACGCGCCCGGAAACCATGCTCGGCGACACGGCCGTGGCCGTTCACCCCGAGGATGACCGCTACCGACATCTCATCGGGCGGCGCGTTCGGCTGCCCATCGTCGGCCGCGAGATTCCGGTCATCGCCGACCCGCTGGTGGAAAGAGACTTCGGCACGGGCGTCGTCAAGGTCACGCCCGCCCATGACCCGAACGACTTCGAGATGGGCAAGCGGCACAACCTCGCCTTCATTGTCGTCATCGGCAAGGACGGCGCGATGACGGAAGCCGCCGGCGACGGCTTCGCCGGGCTTGACCGCTTCAAGGCGCGCGAAAAAGTCATCGAGCGCCTTGAAGCCGAAGGCGCGCTGGTCAAAGTCGAGGACTACACGCACAACGTCGGCCACTGTCAGCGGTCGGGCGTCCCGATTGAGCCGCTCGTGTCGGAGCAGTGGTTTCTCGATGTCAAGCCGCTGGCGGAAGTCGCCGTGCAAGCCGTCCGCGATGGACGGACGCGCTTCATCCCCGCCTCCTGGGAAAAAGTCTATTTCGACTGGATGGAAAACATTCGCCCCTGGTGCATTTCACGACAGCTGTGGTGGGGACACAGAATTCCGGCCTGGCAGGCGGAAGATGGTCGCTTCGCCGTGGCGCGCTCCGAAGCCGAAGCGCGTCAAAAACTCGGTCTCGCTAATGACGCGCCGTTGACGCAGGACGAAGACGTCCTCGACACCTGGTTTTCCTCGGCCCTGTGGGCCTTTTCGACCTTCGGCTGGACAGGCGACCCGGCGCAGGACGCCGCCAACGACGACCTCAGGACGTTCACGCCGACCGACACGCTCGTGACCGGCTTCGACATCATTTTCTTCTGGGTCGCCCGGATGATGATGATGAGCCTGCATTTCACGGGCGACGTGCCGTTTCGGACGGTCTTCGTGACGGGACTGGTGCGCGACGCGCAGGGCCAAAAGATGTCGAAAACCAAAGGCAACGTCGTTGATCCGCTCGATGCCTTTAGCAAATACGGCACCGACGCCGTCCGGTTTTCGCTCGTTTCAGCCGTCACCGGAGCCAACGACATCAAGCTTCAGGAAAGCAAGATGGAGGCGGCGCGCAACTTCGCCAACAAGATTTGGAACGCGGCGCGCTTCACGCTGGGCAACCTGCCCGACGCGGCCGCGCCATTGTCGGCGGAGGCGCCGCCGACCCTGGCCGATCGCTGGATGGCTTCGCGCATGACGCGCGTCACAAGCGAAATCCTCGACGCTCTCGAGGCGTTTCGATTTCATGACGCGGCGCTGACGATTTACAAGTTTTTCTGGAACGACTTCTGCGACTGGTACATCGAGCTTGTGAAGCCGATCGTCTCCGCCCCGGAGGAGGCGCCGGAGCGAACGGCCGCGCGCGGCCGCCTCGCGCAGACGCTGGAACAGGCGCTGCGCCTGCTGCATCCCTTCATGCCCTTTATCACGGAAGAGCTTTGGCAGCGCGTCAGCCCTTACGTCTGGCCGGCGCAGGCGCGCCCGTCAAGCCTGTGCATCGCGCCCTATCCTCAGCCGGACGAGGCGCGGCTGGACGCGGAGGCCGAGCGCGCCATGGACGCCGTCATCGGCCTCATCGCGCGCGTCAGGAACATTCGCTCCGAGATGAGCCTTCCGCCCGGCGCCCCAGTGGAGCTTCATGTCGCGACCGATCCGGGGCGACTGGCGATTTTCGCCGAGCAGCGGGCAGCCATTCTGCGGCTAGCGCGGGCGTCCTCGCTCACCGGACACGAGGCATTGCCGGAGCTGGGCTTTTGCGCCCGCAGCGTGACGGCGGAAGGCGTCCGGCTGGCGGTGCCGCTTGCCGGGCTGGTGGATGAGCGGGCGGAGCGGGCGCGGCTTGAGAAAGAGCTTGCCAAGCGCGAGAAGGAGCTAGCGCAGTTGCTCGAGGTCGTGAATCGTCCGGGGTTCGCCGAGCGCGCCGCGCCCGAAGTCGTGGCGGAAAAAGCGGCGCAGCGGGCGGCGCTGGAGACGCAACTGGCGGCGCTGCGCGATACGCTGGCGACATTTGCGTAAGCAAGATTTGCGTAAGCAAGATTTGCGTAAGCAAGATTTGCGTAAGCAAGCCTCTTCCGGCGCGAAGCGCCCGCGCCGAAGCGCGGGTGACAGGCTTCTGGCTCAGGGATTTGGCGGCGGACAGGAGTCCGGGCGGTCAGCGGGCGCGGCTTTCGTTGAGGCGGCTTGTTGAGCGGGACGCCGCCCCCAGGCTGGCGGCGGCGCGGCAGCGCGGCGGCCGTGAATGCGCGCCGACCGCCTTGGCGTTGGCAAGGACACGTTACAGCCACAAGGCGTAGTGCTAGGCTGGAGCGCTTCAGTTCCCATCAAGCGCCCCCAGCGACGTTTCTCTTCCTGAGGTTTTTTCAGACATGACAGCAACGGCTTTGGCAGCGACGACGGGCGGACGGACGCGCGTCGTGATTTGCGGCGGCGGACTGGCCGGCTTGGCGGCCGCAAAAACGCTGGTGGACAACGGCTTCGAGGTTGAGCTGCTCGAGCAGCGCCCGATTCTCGGCGGCAAGGTCTCCGCTTGGAAAGACGCCGACGGCGACTGGATCGAGACGGGCCTGCATGTGTTCTTCGGCGCGTATGTCGAGATTTACGAGCTGATGAAAGAGCTTGGCATCTACAACCGGATTTTATGGAAGGAGCACAAGCTGACCTACACGCTCAATGGGGGCGAGCGATTTAGCTTCCGCACCACAAAGCTGCCTTCGCCGCTGCATCTGCTGCCGGCGGTTTTTGAAAACCGCTACTTTTCGCTGCCGGAAAAGCTGACGCTCGGCAAGTCGCTGTTTCCGATGGTGTTTGGCACGGATCACTACATGGCCGAGCAGGATCGCTACACCTATCAGGAATGGCATCGGCGCTGGGGCATCAACGAGCGCATGCTCAACAAGATGTTTCTGCCGATGACGCTGTCGCTAAAGTTTATGCCGCCCGAGGAAATCTCCGCCAAGGTTGTGCTGGATGTCGCCGGAACGTTTTTGCGCGAGCCGCATGCGTCGCGCATGGGCTTCCTCAAAGGCTCGCCGCAGGAACACCTCACGCAACCGCTCGCGGACTACATTACGAGCAAGGGCGGACGCATTCGCGTCAACTGCAACGTCAAGACGCTGGTTCTGGATGAGCGCCGCCGAGTCGCCGGCGTCGAGCTCATCACCGGCGAGCGCGTCACGGGCGACTACTATCTGACGGCGCTGCCGATTCACAAGCTCCAGCGCGTCATTCCGGCGGAACTTAAGGAAGACCCGTTCTTCGGGAATCTGGATCAGTTCGAGGGCGTGCCGGTCGTGACGGTGCAGATGTGGTTCGACCGGCAGATTTCCTTTATTGACAACATTCTCTTCTGCCCGGACGGCGTCATTCCGGTGTACGCCGATTTCGGCAACACGACGCCGGATTACTTCCTCGACCGGAAAGCGGAAATGGCGCAGCGCCGGTCGCGGATGGAGTTTGTGGTCGCGCCGGCCCGCGACATCATCGGGCAGAGCGACGAGGACATCATCGGGCGCGTCTGGGAAGACGTGAAATCGTGCTTCCCCAACACCGCGCCGAAAGCCAAGATCACGAAAGCCGTTGTCGTCCGCGTTCCGCAGTCGGTATTTGCGACCAAGCCGGGCATTGACCGGCTGCGCCCGACGCAGAAGACGCCGGTGCCAAACTTCTTTTTGGCGGGCGGCTATACGCAGCAGCGGTTCTACGACAGCATGGAAGGGGCTGTGTCGAGCGGCCGCCGCGCGGCGGCGGCGATTCTCGAAGCCCATCGCGCCACGGGCGCCTTGGCGCAAGCGTCGTAAGGTATGGCGGCTCCCAAGAAATCGTCGCGCGCGCCGCTGGCGCGCCTGTCGGCCCTGGCGGTCTGGCTGCTGGCGGCGGCGGTCGCGCTGACCGCCGGACAAGCGCCGCGCGTTGAAGCGGTTGACCTGCTGGTACGCGGCGGGGCGATAGTGACGATGGACGCCCGGCGGCGCGTCATTCCAAACGGCTTCCTCGCCGTGCGCGGCGAACGCATCGTCGCCGTGGGCGACGCGGCCGAGGCGACGCGCTACCGGGCCAAAACCATCCTGGAAGCGGGCGGCAAGGCGGTGCTGCCGGGTCTTATCAACGCGCATACGCACGCGCCGATGACGCTTTTCCGCGGCCTCGCCGACGACCTGGCGCTTCAAGCGTGGCTGACGCGATTCATTTTTCCAGCCGAGGCCAAGAACGTCTCGCGCGAGATGGTTCGCGCCGGGACGCGCCTGGCCTGTCTGGAAATGATTCGCGGCGGCACGACCTGTTTCGTGGATATGTACTACTTTGAGGGCGACATTGCCGAGGTGACGGAGGCCGCCGGGATGCGCGCCATCCTGGGTCAAACCGTCATTGACTTTCCCGTCCCCGACGCCCTGACGCCACAGCTCGGCTTGGAGAACGCCGAGCGGCTCATTCAGAAGTATAAAGTCGGGCATCCGCTCATCACGCCGGCGGTGGCCCCGCATGCGCCTTACACCTGCGCGCCGGAAACGCTCGCGGCGTGTCGCGCGCTGGCCGACAAGCATGGCGCGCCGCTTGTGACGCACCTGGCCGAAGCTGACACGGAAACCAGGACGATTCTCGAGCGCTACGGCCAGCGCCCGATTCTCCACGTCGAGCGGCTGGGACTTCTGGGGCCACGCACCATCGCCGCCCACGTCGTGCAGATCGCGGCCGATGAATATCCGATCTTGGCCAGGCGCGGCGTAGGGATCGCCCACTGCCCGCAAAGCAACATGAAGCTGGCGGCCGGCGTCGCGCCAATTCCGGAGATGCTCGCCGCCGGGCTGGCCGTTGGGCTGGGCACGGACGGCGCGGCGTCCAACAACGACCTCGATATGTTCGAGGAAATGGATACGGCGGCGAAGCTGCACAAGGTCATGCGCCGCGATCCCACGGTCTTGCCGGCGCAGGCGGCGCTGGAAATGGCGACCATCGGCGGCGCGCGCGCCATTCACATGGCTGACCGGATTGGCTCGCTGGAAGTCGGCAAGCTGGCGGATTTCATTATTGTCGACGTTTCCAGCCCGCATCAGCTCCCGAACTACAATCTCTATTCAACGCTGGTTTACGCCACCAAAAGCGGCGACGTGGAAACGGTCGCCGTCCATGGCAAGCTGCTGATGCGCGATCGGCGCGTTCTAACGCTGGACGAAGCGGCGATTCGACGCGAGACGGCAGCCTTTCGGACGCGCATTCTCGAAAGCCTCGAGGCGAAGTAGCGGCGCAGGTTGAGCGCGCCGTCGAGCGCGCTAAGCCAGCCGGCGAATGATGTCCTCAGCGCGACGGCACCGCAGGCTCCAGAATGACTCTTCGGCAACGCGCCACAGCCGCGCCGGAAGCTTGCGCCACACGCGCGGCGACAACAGGTAGCGCCCCCAAGTTCGCCGGGCGTAAAGCGCCATAATCTCCGCCGCCAAGCTGGCGGGCGGCGCTTCAGCCACGCCCGCGCCGGGACGGAATATCGCCCGGATCACCGCCCCATCGCCGGCGATCTGCGCCTCGAGCGGCCGCAATCCAGCGCGCGCCGCCGTGGAGATCAGGGTTTCAGGCGTGAAGTGAAACAGGTGCGCCGCAAAGAAGGTGTTGCGCGGCGCGGCGTGCTGGTATGACAGGTTGGGCACCTCAATGGCCAGCGCGCCTTCTGGCGATAGACAGCCGGACAGACGGCGCAACGCGATGACCGGATCGCGCAGATGCTCGAGGACGTGAAAAGCCGTCACAAGGTGAAAGTCGGGGCGTAATTCGAGCGCGTCGAGCGGGACGCTCGCTACTGGCGCCGCATAGGCTGCTCGCGCATGAGCCGCGTAGCCGGCATGTGGCTCGACCCCTTCGGCGTCAAAGCCGCGCGCCCGCGCCAGAGCGACGAACTCGCCGCCGCCCGCGCCGATGTCGAGCAGGCGGGCGCCAGGAAAAAGCCTCGGCGCAAGCCAGCCAAG
The DNA here is from genome assembly GCA_002254845.1 of Chloracidobacterium sp. CP2_5A. Lineage (GTDB taxonomy): Bacteria > Acidobacteriota > Blastocatellia > Chloracidobacteriales > Chloracidobacteriaceae > Chloracidobacterium. The sequence goes on from NKPT01000006.1 coordinate 78,242, forward strand.
ACGCTCGCTGGCCAAGCGCGCCGCCCGCGCGACGTGCTTTTTCTTCGGACGGCGAACGCCTTTGTACGCCTCGCGATACGCTTGGGCGTAAAAGGCATGCAGCGTTTCCGCGTCCGGCAGCGGCGTCACCTGAGCGACGGCGCACTGCAGGCAGAGCGCGGTCAGAAGCGGACAGCCAGTCTTGCCGTCCATCTCGGAAAGCGCCTGCCAGCTCTGGCTGCCGCAAATGCCGCACCTGAAGACAGGCATTTGTCCAGAACCATTGCTCCGCTTTCGGGTTCAGCTTCGCCCGCTTGGCGACCGCCAAGCGGGCGAGAGGCGCTCAGGGTGAGCGTTGGCATTGTGACATGGGCTTTCAGGTTGATAAACCGCGCTTGCCGCTTGCGTCGTCACGCCGCGGATCAGTCCCCAAAAAGCCGCCCGCTTGCGGGAGAGAGCAAGCCGAATCGGACGCTTTGTTTCTTTTGAAAGCGCGCGTATGCTGCCCGTCGCCAAGCTTGCGCTTGTCCATTGCGCCGGTCCAGGGGCCGGGCGGGCGCGGAGACGGAGCGTTCTAAAAGAGAGCCTATGCTGATCGAATCCAAGCTTCAGACTGACAGTGACGATTTTCAAGCCAACTACGCTGCGATGCTGGCTCAGTGCGAGCAACTGAGCGAGCGCCTCGAGCAAGTCAAGCAGGGCGGCGGCCCGGCGGCGCAGGAAAGGTTTCGCTCCCGCGGCAAGCTGCTGCCGCGGGAGCGCATCGCTCATCTCATCGACCCCCGCAGCGACTTTCTGGAGCTGTCGCCGCTAGCGGCCTGGGATATGTATGACAACGAAGCCCCCTGCGCCTCATTCATTGCGGGCATTGGGCGGGTTCAGGGCATCGAATGTCTCATCACGGCGAACGACGCCACCGTGAAGGGCGGCGCGTTTTATCCGATGACAGTCAAGAAAAGCCTCCGCGCGCAGCAGATTGCCCTAGAAAACCGCTTGCCCTGCATTTCGCTGGTCGAGTCCGCCGGGGCCAACCTGTTTTATCAGGCGGAAATGTTCGTCGAGGGCGGTCGGGGCTTCGGCAATCAGGCGCGACTGTCGGCGCGCGGCATCCCGCAGATTGCGCTGGTGTTCGGCAGCAGCACGGCGGGCGGCGCGTACGTGCCGGGGATGTCCGACTTTGTCGTGATGGTGCGCAACCAAGCCAAGGTCTTTTTGGGCGGGCCTCCGCTGGTCAAGGCAGCGACGGGCGAAGACGTGGACGATGAAACCCTAGGCGGCGCGGCTATGCACGGGCGCGTGTCGGGCGTTAGCGACTACACCGCGGAAGACGACGAGGACGCCATCCGCATCGGGCGCGAGATCGTGGCCAGCCTCAACTGGCGCAAGCCGCCCGTGCCCAACTACCGCGCGCCGGAACTGCCAGCCTACGACCCCGACGAGCTGCTTGGCGTCATTCCCGTCAATCCACGCAAGACGTTTGACATGCGCGAAGTCATCGCTCGGATCGTGGATGGCTCGCGCTTTTTCGAGTTCAAGCGCGACTACGGGCCGACCCTGCTGACGGGACACGCCCACATCGAGGGCTTTCCGGTCGGCCTTGTCGCCAACAACGGCGTGCTCTTCTCCGAGTGCGCCCTCAAGGCGGCGCATTTCATCCAGCTCTGCAATCAGGCGCGGATTCCAATCATCTACCTGCACAACACGCCGGGCTTTATGATCGGCAAAAAGATGGAGCACGAGGGCATCGTCAAGCACGGCTCGAAAATGATTCAAGCCGTGTCGAACGCGAGCGTGCCGCAGTTTTCCGTCATCGTGGGCGGCTCGTATGGCGCGGGCAACTACGCCATGTGCGGTCGCGCCTACGATCCGCGCCTGCTGTTTTCGTGGGTCAACAGCCGGATCGCGGTCATGGGCGGCGAACAGGCGGCGGGCGTCCTGGCTCAGGTGCGACTGGCGGCAATGAAGTCGCGCGGACAGACGCCGAACGCCGAACAGTTGGAAGCTATGCGCCGCGAGGTGGTGGAACAGTTCGAGGCGGAGTCCTCGGCGTACTACGCTACGGCGCGCCTGTGGGACGACGGCGTTATTGACCCGCGCGACACGCGCCGCGTGTTGGGGCTGGGGCTTTCCATGGCTTACAACGCGGATTTCACCAGCGAGCCGGCCTCCCGCTACGGCGTGTTCCGCATGTAAGCTCAAGCTCCCCTGCGCGCGCTCCTACGCGGCGAAAGCTTTAGGGGCTGAAGCTTGGGGCGGGCTTCCACGCGCAAGCGATCGTGGTCTGGCAAGCGTCCTCAGGGAAATTTTCAGACGGCGCTTCTTCGGGTTCCGGCAGCAGCTCTCCGGAGGCTTCGCGCTCGCCCATCCGCGTGAAGTAATCCGCGATACGGTCGGTCAGCTCTCTCCGGGTCTGCGAGTGAAAAACCGCGGTACGGAAAATCGCTCCGCCCGGCAAGCCTTTCGTGAACTGCGCGCAGAGCTGCTTGACTTTGCCCATGGCGGCGGTTTCCGTCGGACACTCGCCGAGCATCAGGTCGAAATACTCAAGCAATACGTCGCGCTTGTCATAAAGGGTTGGGCGATAGGGCGCCGCGCCGCGCATAGCTTCTGCCGTCTGACGAAAAATCCACGGGTTGGCCATCGCGCCGCGACCAATCATGACGCCGTCCACGCCGGTTTCCTGGAAGCGGCGAATGGCGTCCGCTGGCTGGCGGACATCGCCGCAGCCAATGACGGGAATGGAGACCGCCTGCTTGACCTGCGCGATGATGTCCCAGTTGGCCCAGCCGCTGTAGCCCTGCGCCCGGGTGCGCCCGTGGATGGCGATGGCGTCGACGCCGCAATCCTCGGCCAGCTTGCCGACCTCGACGGCGACGATAGAGTTGTCGTCCCAGCCGGTACGGATTTTGACGGTCAGCGGAATCGCGATGCGCCGCCGCATTTCGCGCAAAATTGTCGCCAAATGCGGCAGGTCGCGCAGCAGCGACGATCCCGCGCCGCGGCCGACGACTTTTTTCGCGGGACAGCCGCAGTTGACATCCACAAGATCGGCGCCGGCTTCTTGCGCGATTTCCGCCGCGTCGGCCATGCGCCCTGGATCAACGCCGAAGAACTGGATCGAGATGGGGCGCTCGGCGGCGGCGAACTTCATCATTTTGTGCGTCTTGAGGTTGCCGCGGGTCAGCCCCTCGACGCTGATGAACTCCGTGACAATCAGCCCGACGCCGCCCAGCCGCTTGATGAGGCCGCGAAAGGCGGAATCCGTCACGCCCGCCATCGGCGCGAGGACGAGCGGCGGCTCGATGGCGACCTGGCGAATGGCGAAAGCTGAAGGCAGCGGAAACGTCATAGGCGGTTTTGAGTCACAAGCCATTTTCCATCAACAGCGCCGCCTCAATTTCGGCGGCGGAAACAGTCGCCGTGCCGCGCTTCATCACGACCATTCCGGCAGCGACATTCGCCAAGCGCATGGCAATCTCAAGCTCGGCGCCGGCAGCCAGCGCGGCCGTGAAAGCGACCAACACCGTGTCGCCCGCGCCAGTGACATCCACTGGCGTTCGCGCGCCGTGCACCGGGATGGAAAGCGGCGCCGCGCCCGGTCGGGCCAGCGTCATGCCGTCCGAGCCGCGCGTGAGCAGCAGGGCGTCTAACGCCAGCCGCTCCCGTAACCGTTCCGCATGGTAGCCCGCGTCGTCAAGCGTTTGAAAGGCGGTTCCAGCAAGGCTTTCGGCTTCTTCCTGATTCGGCGTCGCCGCCGTCAGCCCGTGAAAGTCAGCTAGCCGCCGGCGCGAGTCGGCGACCACCGGCGACCCTGTCTCGCGCCGCCAAGCCTGAAGGAGCGCAATGACTTCGGGCGGCGCGCTGCCGTAGCCGTAATCCGACACGACAACGCCCGTCGCGTTTGGCAGCGCGGCGCGAATGCGCGCCACAAGCGCGTCCGCGGTCGCCGGCGGAAGGAGCGACGCATCCTCGCGGTCGAGCCGGATAACCTGCTGGCGGGGGGCGTTGGGGAGTCCGGCCAGGACGCGCGTTTTGGCGGGCGTCGGGCGGCCCGGCAGGACAACCGCCGCGCCCGTCTGGACGCCGCGCCGGCGCAAGTCGGTCAGGACGCGGCGGCCGGGACGATCGCGCCCGATGACGCCAATCCAGGTTGTCGTCACCCCCAGCGCGGCGGCGTTGGCGGCGGCGTTGGCCGCGCCGCCCGGTATGGTTTCGGTGAACTCATGCCGCAGAATCAGCACCGGCGCCTCGCGCGAGACGCGGGCAATCGTGCCGTGCACAAACTCGTCGGCAATGGCGTCGCCAATAACCAGTAACCGCTGCGCCGGGAAGCGCGCCAGCGTTGCGCGTATAAGCGAAGTCCAGTCGAGCGACAAGTTAGTCCTCCAAAGGCGGCCGGCCAGGCGGGCGGCCCGAGCGGTCGGCGAGGAGCGCCTCCACAATACGGCTAGCGGCCTGCCCGTCCCAGAGCGCCGGACGGCGCGGCGCCATCGGGTAAGGCGACGCCAGACAAGCTTCAGCGGCGGCGAGGATGGCGTCCGGGTCGGTCCCGACGACGCGATTGGTGCCTTCCCAAACCGTTATTGGCCGCTCGGTCGTCGTTCGCAAGGTCAAGCAGGGCACGCCGAGCGCCGTTGTTTCTTCCTGCAAGCCGCCGGAATCAGTCAACGTCAGCCGCGCCTGGCGCCACAGTTGGAGGAAATCGAGATAACCAAGGGGCGGCAGACAGCGCAGCGCCCTGACTTCCGGGAGGGCAAGCGCCTCCAGCCGGGCGCGCGTTCGCGGGTGAACCGGAAAAGCCACTGGCAGCCGCTTGGCCAGTTTGGCTAAAGCGCCAATGAGACGGCGGAGCGTCGGCGGGTCGTCCACGTTGGCAGGGCGGTGCAGCGTCACGACGGCGTACGCGCCGGGCGATAGCTCAAGTTGGTCAAGGATGGCGGACTCCGCCGCGCGCGGCAGCGCCGCCAGCAAGCTATCCACCATCACATTCCCGACGCGCCGAAGGCGTTCCGGCGTGACGCCCTCGCGCAAGAGATTTTCATCGGCATCGGCGCTTGGCGTCAGCAGCAAGTCGGCCACGGCGTCCACGAGACGGCGGTTGATTTCCTCCGGCATGGCGCGGTCAAAGCTACGCAAGCCGGCCTCGACATGCGCCACGCGCAACCCGCGCTTGACCGCCGTGAGCGTCGCCGCCAGCGTCGCGTTGACATCCCCCATCACCACGACCCAGTCCGGCTTCTCCTCAGCCAGGATGGGTTCCAGCGCCAGCATCGTCCGCGCCGTTTGCTCGGCATGCGTTCCCGACCCAATCCCCAGGGCGTAGTCCGGCGGCGGAAGCTGCAAGTCATGAAAGAAGGCGTCTGCCAGCGCGGCGTCGTAGTGCTGTCCAGTATGGATAATGCAGTGCCTAACTTGCGGTCGCCGCGCCAGCTCGCGGGCAATGGGCGCGAGCTTGACAAAGTTGGGGCGCGCGCCGACGACGCTACAAATCTTCATGCGCTCTGCCTAACTTCCCGGCGCTTCCCTGTGAATTCCCCAAAAACTGTTTGACCGGCCACATTCGGCAATCATCCGCTGACTCACGATAATTGCCCGACCAAGCGCCTGAGACAAGCTTCTTTCCATAACCAAGCGCAAGGTCGGGCTGGCTTTTCTCGCCGGCGACTTGCGCGACTCGGAGGCTTTAGACGATGAACGAACCGATGTATGCTCTGCAACGCGCGAATGGCGAGTGGCTGACTATCGAAATTGAAGGGACGCGCTGCCTGCCGATCTTCCAAAACGCGGCCGCCGCGCGACGCGTCAAGACGCGGGTTGGCGCGCTGATGGTTTACCTGCCCCAGCCGCTCGATACCGCCGCTCTGGAACGGCTACAACAACGTCTGCCGGGCTTGAAGTTTTGGCTGGTGGACGACTTTAACCCAAGCCCGGGGCTGACGCCGGGCCGCTGGCTATCGGCGGAAGAAATTGTCGCCATTGGCGAAGACGGCGACTACGCCCTAACGGCTTGATGCCGGCGCAAGCCATGACGCAAACCACCTTCGGGAAAGACTTGGCGCACGAGATTGACCCAGTCGCGCAATTGCATCTGACGTACGTGTACGGTCCGGTGCCATCGCGTCGGCTGGGCGTCAGCTTGGGCGTCAACCCGCTGCCGGTTGAGACCAAAGTCTGCAACTTTGACTGCCCCTATTGCGAATGCGGCTGGACGGTCTCTGACCGTCCAGCCGGACGCCTGCCAAGCGTCGAGACGGTGGCGGCGGAGCTGGAAGCCAAGCTGGCTGAGTGCCAGGCCCAAGGCGTTCGCCTCGATGCCATTACCTTCGCCGGCAACGGCGAGCCGACCCTGCATCCCAGCTTTCGTCAGATGATTGAAGCTTCCTGCGCTTTGCGCGACGCCTACGCGCCGCAGGCCAAAGTCGCCGTCCTGACCAACGCGACCCGCTTGCGGCAGCCCAACGCGCGCGCCGGGCTAATGCGCGCCGACATTCGGCAGTTCAAGCTTGACGCTGGGACGGAGGCCATGTTTCGGCGGGTTGACCGTCCGTTCGGCGCGTTGACTCTGGCGCGCATCGTGGACGACATCTGCGCCTTCGACGCGCCGAAGATGCTGCAAAGCATGTTCTTTCGCGGGCAGTCAGCCGGCGCGCCGATTGACAACGCCGCGCCGGAAGAAGTTGAAGCTTGGCTCCAGCACGTGGCGCGGATTCGCCCGACGGAAGTTCACCTCTACAGCCTTGACCGGACGCCAGCCGAAGCGACCCTGGAGAAGGTTTCTCGCGCCGAGCTGGAAGCCATCGCCGAGCGGGTTCGGGAGCTTGGCGTCCGCGCTGAAGTCTTTTAAGCTCCAGCTTCAGTCTTTTAGCCTCAGCCCTAGAGCGAGCTCTAGGGCTGAGACGGCTTGAGCGTCGAGCGGCTCTTAAGCAAACTTGGCGTTCCAGCGCATGTCCCCCGCTTTTTACACTCCCATATAACTCGCATATAACAGGAAACCATGCCCATGACATCGGATTGCAGAGCGAGCGGTCTGCCGGCCTATGTGACCAACCCGGAGCGGCTGGAGGCGCTTCGTCGGCTTGACATCCTAGATACGCCGCCAGATGGCGCTTTCGACCGCGTGGCGCGGATAGCCGCGCGAATCTTTGAAGTTCCGATCGCCTTAGTTTCACTGGTTGATGAGGATCGGATTTGGTTCAAGGCGCGTTTCGGACTGGACGTCGAGGAAATCGAATGCCACCCTGGGCTTTGCAGCTCAGCGATTTGTTCAGACGACATCTACGTCGTTACCAACGCCGCCACTGATTTGCGAGCCATGGCAAACCCGCTTGTCACCGAGACGTTTGGCTTGCGATTTTACGCCGCGGCCCCTCTCAGGACGCTCGACGGCTTCCGGCTCGGCACCATGTGCATCATAGACCGCAAGCCGCGCCCGGCATTGACGCCGGAACAGGAGGCGACTCTGCGCGACTTGGCTGGAATCGTGATGGATCAGATGGAGCTGCGGCTCTCCGCCCGCCAAGCGCTTGAGTCGCTCCTCCTCGCCAAGCTTGACACGGACAAGCTCGCCAATCCAGACGCGCTAATTACCATCTGCGCGTGGTCCAAGAAGGTCAAGCTCGACGGCGAGTGGGTGACCTTCGAGGAGTTTTTGGCGCGTCGCTTTGGCGCGCAGATTAGTCATGGAATGACCCGCGAAGCCGCGCGCGCCATCCTTACCGCCTGGAAAGCGTCATCGGCAGCCGAGGGGAAGGAGCAGCTTAGCTAGAAAGCGCTTGCGACGAAAAGAGCCGGCGCGGCTTTGAGCATCGCGCCGGCTCAGCTTTTTACGAGGGCAGTGCACCCGACAGGATTCGAACCTATGACCTTCTGATTCGTAGTCAGACGCTCTATCCAACTGAGCTACGGGTGCAGGAAAGTGGTGCGGATGAAAGGACTTGAACCTTCAAGGGCCGAAGCCCACATGGTCCTGAGCCATGCGCGTCTGCCATTCCGCCACATCCGCATTGTCAATCGCCGCCCTGCAAGCCGAAGCTCCGGGCGCCAGTCCCTTCGCAGGGCAGTGCGAGGATATACCCCGGAACGTCGCGGCTGTCAAGCTGCGCGGCAAACCGCTCGGACAAGACCCAGGCAAGGCGCGGGCGGCGCCCCGCGGTTGAGCGAGCGGCTTCCCGCTTGCCGCGCTCGACTTCAAGCCTGAACGTCTGCAACTTGATGCAGCCCTTGCGCCCCGACGCGGATTCAACGCCTTCGCGGACGCCGACGGCGCAGAGCTTGACCGCTCGGATGGCTGCAGCGACATTCTCGCTTGTCAGCCCGCCAGACAACATCGCCCGCGCATACGGCTGGGCCACTGCGAAGCGCCAATCAACGGGCCATCCGATTGGACCATCTGGCGACTCGCCTTCAAGAAGCGCCCCGACCATCGCCGGCGGACCCGGCCCCTCCGCCTCAGGAGAGCGCCGCCCGTGGAAACCGTCACCGCCGAGCAAGATATTGCCGCAACGCCTCTAGCCCGCGCTCGATGGCCTCTGGCGACAGCGCATAGCTCAGGCGCAAATGGCCTTCGCCAGCGCAACCGAAGGCTGTTCCCGGCACGGTCGCCACGCGGGCTTCATCGAGCAGCCGCAGCGCAATCTCGGCGCTTGCGCCGCCAAGGGACGCGACATCCGGGAAGACGTAAAACGCCCCGCCCGGCGCGGGGCTGACAGGTAAGCCCAACTCGTTGAGTCCGGCAATGAGCCGGTCGCGCCGCTGGCGATAGGCTGCCCGCTGTTCCGCAAAGAAGCTTTCGGGCGTGTCGCGCAACGCGACGAGCGCCGCCCACTGCGTCGGCGTGCTGACGCCGTTCGTCGAGTAAAGCACGGAGGTCTTGATGCCCGTGATGAACGGCTCCGGCGCGACGGCGTAGCCGATCCGCCAGCCAGTCATCCCGTACGACTTGGACAGCGTGTAGACCGAAATCGTCCGGGCGCGCATCTCCGGCAGGCTGGCGATGGAAACATGCTCGCCGTCGTAAACCAAATCCTCGTAGGCTTCGTCCGACACCACGACTAAGTCGCGCCGCTGCGCAAACTCGGCAATCGCTTCCAGATCGGCCCGGGCGAGAACCTGTCCGGTCGGGTTGTTGGGCGTGTTGACCAGGATGGCGCGGGTTCGCGGGGTTAGCCGCGCGCCCAAGGCGGCGTCCACGCCTTCCGCTTGAATGCGCGCCGTTTCAACGCAAACCGCCCGCCCGCCCGTCATATGAATCAGATCGCGAGTGGGCGTCCAGTAGGGCGACAGCAACAACACTTCGTCGCCCGGATCAAGCAGCGTGTTGAACGCGCCATACAGACCCTGCATACCGCCGACGGCGACGACTACCTCCGACGGCTCGGCCGGGATGCCATTTTTCCGGCGCACCTTCTCAACCAGCGCCTCGATGAGCGGCGGAATCCCGCTCGACGGCGCGTAGCGCGTTTTGTTCTCCGCCAGCGCCCGGCGCATGGCTTCCTTGATTGGCTCCGGGGTCTCAAAAAAGGGTTCGCCGCCCTCGAACTGATGCACCGTTTCGCCGGCTGCCTTGAGTTCTATGACGCGGTTGCGAATGCGAACAATTTCCGAAAATCCGACATCCGCGAAGCGCGCCGACAGACGCAGATTCGTCATCGCAGGGGAAGGCGTAGGGGCTGACATCGTTTTTTTCCTCAACATTTCCTTGGGCGAGCTGTGTGTTTGTTGCGTCACGCTGGACGAACAGCCAACCTTACGCCATGTTCTTCTGGGCGTGCCAGTTGAAATGTGGTCACCGCTTCTGGCAAGCGCTTCTTTACATAAACGGAAACGCTAGCTTTTCAACCTTTTCCATCATTGGAGCTGAGTCTTTACTTTCACTTTGACGACCGCCCTTAGCTCTGTTAGATTCGCAGCCTTAGAGCCAAGGCATCGTTCGACCAGGGATTCACCGGCTGCCCGCGCGGATGGGTCGTCGCAACGGTGCGCGGGCGCGTTTTCCAACTTGGAAACCATGATCTGCTCTATTTGCGGGTATATTCAGGCCGATAGCGAGCATGTCTGTCGGCGCTGCGGTCAAGACACTTCAGTTCGTAAAGCGACTTCCCTAGCGCGCATGGAAAGCAAACGGCTCCTGACGGATGCGGAAGTAGTGGGCGCGGGCGGGACGTTCCCCCGCGAAGTTCAGTCGGCGGTAACCGTCCCGGCTTGGCGCGCTGAGCTGAGCGCGCGGGTGCGGCAAGTCAAGGCGCGGCGACTGATGGAATCCGAGCTTGAGGCCGCCCGCCGCGACCAGCGCGGCGAGCCTGGCCGCCGCAGGGACGGCCAAGCGGATGGTCAAGCTGAACCCGCGGCCTCGGATAAGCCAATCTCGGATAAGCCAATGATGAGCGCGCTTGAAGCGGAGATCGCGGCTCAGCCGAGGCCGCCCGAAGCGGACCGGGAGGAGGCCGCCGCGCCGCCGCTGGACGACCTTGATTTGGTTGAAAATCCGCTGGTGCGCGGGGCGCTCCGGCGCGTGCGCCGCGCCGCCGAGTCGCCGCGCGCGCCGATGACGTTTCCGCCACGCCGGGCGAACGCCGCGCCGCCGGAGGTTCTGACGCTAGACGCGACCGCGATGGCGGCCGCCCCCGCCACGCCGCTGGTGGACATTAGCGAAATCGCCAGCGAGCTCGACGCCGCGCTCGGCGACTTTGACCTGCTCCTGGATCAACCGGCGCCGACGGCGACGGCCAGCGCGCCGGCGGTGGCGAAAGAGGCGACTGCCCCACAGTCGATGTCAGCCCAGTCGCCGGCGCGACTGACGCGGCGAGTGCGCCCGTTGGCTCGCGAGCGGGTTTTGGCCGGGGTGGTGGATACAGCCGTGGTGGCGCTCTCGTGCATCCCCCTGCTGTGCGTCATCGTGATGACGGGCGTGACGCTCGCGCATCCGGGCGTGGCGGCGATTGTGGTCTGCGCCGCCGCGCTGATTGCCGGCATGTATCTCTTCGGCACCGTGACGGTCGCCGGTCAGACCTTTGGCATGATGTATATGGGGCTGCGGGTGACAAGCATCTATGAAGACCACGAGCTGAACGCCCTGCAGGCGCTGCTGCGAGCCATTGGGTGCGGGCTGTCCCTCCTGCCGCTCGGCGCGGGTTTTTTGTGGGTTCTCATTGACCGCGACCAGCGCGGTTGGCATGAATACCTGTCGGCGACGCAACTCGTCCGCGAGTGGCGCGTCGAGGCGCTCTCGGATCGCGAAATGGCGGGAGCGTAAGCGGGCCGGGGTGGCGGAACGGTAGACGCAACGGACTTAAAATCCGTTGCTCCGCAAGGGGCGTGCGGGTTCGAGTCCCGCCCTCGGCACTCCACGCAAGGGAGCGGACGCAGCTCATGCCGTGGTCTCTGCCGGCCATCCGCCCGGATGCCATGTCGCCCGCCCTGCGGGCGGCGCTTTACGTCCCTGCCAAGCTGTATGAGCTTGGCGCGCGGATGCGCATGGCGCTTTACGAAACGGCCTACCTTACGCCAAAGCGCCTCACCAAGCCGGTCATCTCGGTGGGCAACATCACGGCTGGCGGCACGGGCAAAACCCCGCTGGTGGAGTACATTGCGCGCTACCTGACGGAGGAGGGCCATGAAACGGTCGTGCTGACGCGCGGCTATGGGCGGCGTTCCGCCGCGCGCGTGGTTCTCAACGACGGGCAGCCCGCGCCGGACTGGGCGCTCGCCGGCGATGAGCCGCTGATGCTGGCGCGGCAGCTGCCCGATGTGAAGGTGGTCGTCGGCGCGGATCGGTACGCTAACGGGCGCTTTGCCGAAATGGCCTACGGCTGCGATGTCTTCGTTCTCGATGACGGCTTCCAGCACTTCCAGCTTCAGCGCGACCTCAACATTCTGGTTCTGGACGCCACCGATCCCTTTGGCAACGGCGAGCTGCTGCCCTTCGGACGCCTGCGCGAGCCGCTCTACGCCCTCAAGCGGGCGGATGCCGTTGTGGTGACGCGAACGGATCGCGCTTTTGACCAGGCGCATCTGCTGGGCGTTTTGGCGGCCTGCGATGTGACGGCGCCGGTGTTCTTCGCCTACCACGATATTGTCGGCGTTTATGAGCTTGGCGCGCGCCGCCCGCAGGCCCAGCGGACGCTGGTCGGTCAGCCGATAGGAGCGTTTTCGGCGCTCGGCAAGCCGGTTATTTTCGAGGACGACCTAGCGAATCTTGGCGCGAACGTGGTTTTCACTAAGCGGTTTCCCGACCATCACGCTTACGCGGCGGACGACATCGCCACGCTTGTGGCCGAGGCCAAAGCGGCCGGCGCGAAGCGACTGGCGACGACCGAAAAGGATGCCGTCAAGCTTGAAGGCTTTGACTTTGGCGACCTTCCGGTTTCCGTCGTGCAGATCAAGACGAAGCTCGAAGATGAAGTGGGCTTGAAAAGTCTGCTACTGCGAACGATTGTGAGAAAGAAGGGCAAGTATTACCGCAAGCCGTCGTCCGCGCCGCCGAGCGACGCGGCCCGACCCGACAGCGACGGCTGATATTGGATCGCAATGTTTATCGTTCGCGCCTGTCTGCGGCGGATTTTCGAGGTGCCGGCCTCAATTGAGCAACTGTGCGAGTTTTTCGCCGATCCGCGCAGCTTTGCGCGCCACATGCCGATCATTGAGCAAATTACGCCAGTCGCCGAGAGCGACGATGTGACGCGCTGGCGCTTTTGCGTTCGGGTTCCCATTGTCGCGCCGATTGTCTGGGAGTTTGTCATGCGCCGCCGGGTTAGCCCGGAAACCGGCGAAATCGCCTATTCGTCCCCGGAGGACGCGCCCGACTTTTTCCAGTGCGACGTGCACGCGCGCCCCAACCCGAATGGCGCGACGGATGCCGACGTGCGGCTCGTCATGCGCGTCTGGCGCCCGCGCGCCCGCGACATCCACCCGCTGGCCGGACTGGTTGGCGAGCAGTGGATCGCGCGGGTAGTCACGGATCGCATGGACAAAATGGCCACGGCCTTTGTCACCAGCGGTTTGCGCGAAATTCAAGCCAAAGCCGAAGCGCGGCGCGGCGCGTCCGCGCTTCTGACCGAGTTGCCGATAGAAGCCGCGACTTCGCCGCCGCCAAGCAGCGCCCCGCCGACCGTCAACGGCCACAACGGCGCCCTTCCGCTGACCGGCTCGCCCGCGTTCGGCGAGCGTGAGGCCTGGCCTCAGCCCGCGCCGCCTAGCGCGGCGGCGCCCGCATCGGCGGCGGAAAGCGAGCCGGAAGCGGTCGCGGTCAGCGCGGCGGATGGCTTGTCGTCAAATCGGACGGAGAGCAGCCTTGAGACGCCCGGCTCCGGCATCGTCACGCCATAGATCGAGTCGGCCGCTTCCATGGTCCGCTTGTTGTGCGTGACGACGAGGAACTGCGTGTGCTGACTCATCGCGCGCACCTTTTCCGTGAAGCGATCAATGTTGGCTTCATCAAGCGGGGCGTCCACCTCATCCAGCACGCAAAACGGGCTCGGCCGATAGCGAAAGATGGCCAGAATAAGCGCTATCGCCGCCATCGCCTTTTCGCCGCCCGACAGCAGCAAGACGGATTGTAGCCGCTTGCCCGGCGGCTGGGCCACGATGTCAATGCCTGACTCCAGCGGATCTTCCGGCTCAATGAGCAGCATTTCTCCGCGACCGCCCCCGAAGAGCTCCTGAAACGTCTCGGCGAAGTAGGCGTTGATCCGCTCAAACGCCTCGCGGAAACGATGCTTGGTGCGCCGGCAAATCTCGTTGAGGGCTTCTTCCGTAGCCGCCATGGAGGCGAGGACATCCGCCCGCTGCGCGGTCAGAAACTCGTGGCGGCTTTCCGCCTCCGCGAGCTCTTCGAGCGCCAGCATGTTGATGGAGCCAAGCGCCGCGATGGCTTCCTTGAGGCCCGCAATCGCTTCGGCCAGCGCCGCTTCCGGCGGCCCGGGCGCGGCCGGCGGCGGGAGCGTTTCCAGCGCGCAGCCCAGCTCCGCGTGGCAATGGCGGCCGAGATAGTCCACCTCGGCGGCGATTTTGGCAGCGTCCACCTCGGCGCCGGACAACCGATCCCGGAGGTCGCGCTCGACGGTCTGTCCGGCTTGCCGCTCCTGTTCCAGGCGTTCAAGCTCGCGGCGCCAGCGGGTCAAGCCGGCTTCGCCCGCCGCGACGACTTGGCGCGCTTGCGCAAGCTCGGCTTCCGCCTTTCGCCCCCGCGTCAGGCAATCCGCCAGGCCCTGCCGGGTATCGGCTCGCCGCGCTTGAAGGGCGGACTGTTCAAGCGTCAAGCGGGCGCGCGTCTGTTCTAGGTCGCGCCACTCGCGCTCCAGGCGGCGCAACTCGGCTTCAGCCGCGCGGCGCCGCTCCAGCGCGCTTGCCGCGCGGGCGCGCAACTCGGCCAGCGCTTGCGCGGCGGCTTCAACTTCCGGGCGGAGCATCGCCAGGCGCTGTTGCTCGGAAAAAATGGCTTGCTCGGCGGATTCGCGCTGCGCGACCGCTTCCGCCAGCTCGGCTTCAAGCGCCGCCCGGCGGGCCGCCAGCGGCCCGGTTTCAGCCGCAAGCTGCCGTTGCTCGGCGGCGATAACGGACAAATGCTGACCCGCGCGCTCCGCGTCGCGGCGACGTTGGCCGACCTCCACCGCCTGGGCCGCCCGCTCGGTTTCCAGGCGGCGCAGCTCGGCGTCGAGCGCGTCATGCTTGAACTGCGCTGCCGCCCGCTGGTCTTCCGCCTGCGCTTGCTCTTGCGTCAGCGCGGCGATGTCTTTCGCCAGCGATTTCGCTTCCGCTTGCAGCGCGCGGATGTCGCGCTTGACGCGCAAAATGCTTTTGGATTCGCCGTTGCCGGCCGTCAGCCGCGCGCCGCCAAACACCTGCTCGCCTGCCGGCGTGATGAAGCATCGCTCCGGCGCGGCGGCGGAAGCTTCCAGGGCGGCGTCCAGCGACGGGACCAGCATCGCGTCAGCCAGCCTTGGAAAGGCCTGCCGGAAAGCCGGCGCTAAGGCCTCTGGCAGGCCCAGCACCTCCCACAGCCAGGCGGCCGGCGACGCCGGCTTGGCGGCCGCGCCGCCGGCGCCGTCGGCCCCGCCGTGAATGCCGGCGATCAACAGCGTCGCCCGCCCGACTTGCGACTTCGCAAGCCAGTCAGCCGCCGCGCGGGCGGACGCCGGGGTGGGCACAACGACGGCCTGCAAAACGTCGCCCAGCGCGTTTTCCACCAGCGACTCGTAGCCTTCCGCGACGGTCAGAAAATCCGCCAGCGCGCCGAGCGGATGAAAGCCGGGGATTTCCGCCGCCCGCTCAAGCAACGACCGAACCGTGGCTGCGTAGTGAGCATGCTGGCGGTCAAGGTCTTCAAGCGCCTGACGGCGGTCCTCGGCGCGCTGATGCGCCCGCCGCGCTTCGTCCAAGCGCAGGCCCAAGCGTTTCCCAGTCGCGTCAGCTTCAGCCAGCGCAGCTTGGGCTGCGGCGAAGTCCGACTTGACCGCGGACAGCCGGCGCTCGATATCGGCCAGGCGGCTTTCCGCCGCGCCATAATCAGCCTGCGCCTGGGCTTGGCGTTCCATTGCGCGAGCCTGTTCCTGCGTAAGCGACTGTTCCTGTCGCGCCAGCCGGGCGGCGGCTTCAGCGAGTTGCTCCGACTGGTGCCGCAGTCGCTCAGCGCGCGTCAGGCTCGCTAAGTGCCGCTGGCGCGCCTGCTCATAAGCGGCTTCGGCATCGCGCAACGCCGTCCCGGCGGCGCGATGCCGCGCCTCAGCGGACGCTAGCTCGCTTTCATTCGCGACCAGCTCCGTCGCAAGCTGCGCGTCGCTCGCTTTGGCTTGCGCCAAGCCCTGCTCGACAAGTTGCCCCCGCCGGCGACTCTGATCAAGCGCCGCGGCAAGCTCGGCGTCGCGCTCATCCAGGCGGACAAGCTCAGCTTCCAGATTCGCCTTCGCCTGTCGCGCGCGGTCAAGCTCGATCTCGGCGGCGGCGGCCGACTGGCGGGCGGCAGCTAGCGATTCTTCCGCCTGGCGAACGGTCTCGCGGGCGGCGACAACGGATTTCGTCAACCGATCCAGTTCGGCCTGAAGGCGGGCGCGCTCCGCGCTCAGACGCGCGCAGTCCTGCCCAATAGACGCCTGATCAGCCTGCAATCGCGCCAACGCCAGCGCAAAGTATTGACGCTGCGCGGCGCGCAGCTCCTCGCGCAGCGTCACAAACTTGCGCGACTTTTGCGCCTGGCGCTTGAGGTTGGCGCTAGATCGCTCAATTTCGCCGATGAGGTCATCGAGACGCGCGAGATTCTGGCGCGTGGCTTCCAGCTTGAGCTCGGCCTGGTGACGCTTGGCTTTGAAGCGCCCGATGCCGGCCGCTTCCTCGATGAGCGCGCGGCGGTCCTGCGGCTTTGAGGAAAGCGCCTGCCCGACGCGTCCCTGCTCGATGATGGCATAGTGGGCGCGGCTGAGACCCGTGCCGCTGAAGAAATCCTGAATATCGCGCAGGCGGCAGACGCGACCGTTCATCAGATAGTCGCTGTCGCCGCTGCGGTAGAGTCGGCGGCCGATGGTGATTTTCTCGCCGGCCAGCAAGCGCGGAAGGCGCGCCGGGCTCCGGCGCGTCCGCGCGGCGGGCTCCGCCGCGTCCGGCGACGGGTCGCGCTGCGCAGCTTCGTTGGCCGCGACCAGCGCGGCCGTGGGGTCGGCATCCGGCTCGGCGACGGAGCGCCCTTCCGCCAGGTCCTGCACCGCCGTGAAGGTCAGCGAGACCTCCGCCAAGCCGAGCGGCTTCCGGTTGCGCGCGCCGTTGAAGATGACATCCTCCATCTTGCCGCCGCGCAAATTTTTGGCGGACTGCTCGCCCAACACCCAGGTGATGGCGTCCACGATATTGCTTTTGCCGCAGCCGTTGGGACCGACGATGGCCGTCACGCCTTCGTGGAACGTCACACAGGTGGCGTCGCAAAAGCTTTTGAAGCCGCGTAGCTCTAGTCGGTCAAGGCGAAGCATGGCTGAAACACGGGGCGCGCAAGTCAAGCGTTCGCGCGGCGAAGCGCAAGATGTACGCTTCTGGGCGATGCCAGACACTAAAGGTTGCGGCGACAGGCTGTCAATTGCCGGCTTGTCCTCGCCGGCGGCTCGCTTTCCAGCCGGCTTGGCGAAACCGCTCGGCTGACGTATAGTCGCTGAGCGCGGGCCGCTATGGTGTAACTGGTTAACACGCCGCCCTCTCACGGCGGAGAGTACGGGTTCGAGCCCCGTTAGCGGTACCACTTCCTCGCGCGCGCTTTCCCGACTTCATGACGCTGCTTGTCGTTGACGGCCTCCGAACCCGCTTTCCGACCCGCGCGGGCGTCGTGCCGGCGGCGGACGATGTCTCGTTCGCCATCGAGCGCGGCGAAACGCTGGCCCTGGTGGGCGAGTCGGGTTCGGGCAAATCCGTGACGGCGCTCTCCATTATGGGGCTGGTGTCGCCGCCGGGACGCATTGTCGCCGGGCGCCTTCAGTTCAACGGCCGCGATCTCCGCGCGGCCACGGCGGCCGACCTCGCGGCGCTGCGCGGCGCGCAGATGGCGATGATTTTTCAAGACCCGATGACCTCGCTTAACCCAGTTTTCACCGTTGGGGAGCAGATTGCCGAAATGCTCCGGCGACACCGGCGCTTGCCATCCCGCCAGGCGTGGACCCAGGCGGTGGACGCGCTAGCCTCGGTCGCCATTCCCGATCCGGCTCGGCGCGCGCGCCAATATCCGCACGAGATGTCCGGCGGCATGCGGCAGCGCGTCATGATTGCCATGGCGCTCAGTTGCAATCCGCAATTGCTTATCGCCGACGAGCCGACGACAGCGCTTGATGTCACGATTCAGGCGCAAATCCTGGAGCTGATCGCCGTCCAGCGGCGCGAGCGCAACCTTGGGGTTTTGCTCATCACGCACGACCTGGGCGTAGTGGCTCAGGTGGCCGACCGCGCGGCGGTGATGTACGCCGGGCGGATTGTCGAGATGGCCCCCGTCGAGACGCTGTTTTCGAGCCCGCAGCATCCCTACACGAAGGGACTGCTAGACAGCGTCCCGCGGATTGGTCGCCGGGAGACCCGTCTGCCGACCATCGAAGGCGTCGTGCCGCGGCTGACCGAGCTGCCGCCCGGCTGCGCCTTCGCCCCGCGCTGCCCGGAGGTCGCGCCGGACTGCCGCCGGGGCGACATTCCGCTCAAAACGCTTGACGCCGCGCGGGGCCACGTTATCCGCTGCATTCGTCGTTAGGCGGGTCTTTCAGAAACGCTTGGCGGCTCGCCGCTCTCGGCGGGCCTGAAAATTTTGCAGAAAGCTGACTAGCCCAGGCCTCAGCCCGCCAATAACCGAAGCTGCTTGGGCGTCAACAGCCAGCGCAGCGAGGCGTATCCCGGACGAAGGGCGAGCTGACAGTTGACATGACACAGCCCGCCTTTCTTGAACGCGATGCGGTCGGCGCTCAGGCTGCCCCAAACGAGAAAGGCGACCAGGCGGCTGAGGTCCGGCTCATGACCGACCAGCAGCGCGCTCGCCCCGCGCTCTAGGCGCGTCAGCGCCCCAATCAGCCGCTCCGTCCCCGCGCCCAGCGCCAGTTCCGGCGCTTCCCGCGTCACTGGCGTCTTTTTCAAAGCCTCAGCCACGATGTCCGCCGTCTGCCGGGCGCGAGCGAAGGGGCTTGTCCAAATCGCGTCAAAGTCCAGCCCTAGCCGCGCCATGGCGCGCGCAGCGGCGAGGGTATTGGCGCGGCCTTCGTCAGTCAGGGCGCGCTCGGCGTCCGAGCGCGAGCCGTCCGCCCCAAGGTCATGAGCAATTCCATGTCGCATCAGGTACAGTTCCACTGCGAACGACCTCGCTTGCATCGTTTACGCGCCGGAGACAGCGCCGTGACCACCGACGCCAACTTATCGCCAAGCCGCGCGCCGCGCATCGCTTTCCAGGGCGCGCTCGGCGCTTACAGCGAAATGGCCGCCGCCCGCTTCGGCGTTCCCGCGCCCTACCCGACCTTTGCCGCCGTCTGCGCGGCGACCCTGGCGGGCGAAGTCGAGCTTGGCGTCCTGCCCGTCAGCAATAACATCGCCGGCGACGTGCCGGAAGCGCGGGCGCTCTTGCGCTCGCGCGCGCTGCGCTTGCTGGATGAGTTTTGGCTGCCGATTGAACATTGTCTGCTTGGCCTGCCCGGCGCGACCGTCGCCGACGCGACGCATATCTTGTCGCACTGGCAAGCGCTACGCCAATGCGCAAACGTCTTTGAGCGCCACGCTTGGTTACGTCCGACGACAGTGTACGACACCGCCGGGGCCGCCAAACTCATTCGGGCGCGCGGCCGGAGGAACTTGCTGGCTATCGCCTCGCGCCGCGCGGCGGCGCATTATCAACTCAGCGTTCTGGCGGAAAACATCGCCGACCGCGCCGACAACGCCACTTGTTTTGTGTTGTTTCAAGCGCGCTAAGCCGACCGCCCATTCGGCGCCGGAGACTGCCGCAACCGAATTCCCAACACGGTAATATCATCGCGCTGCGGCTCGCCGCCGCGGTGGGCGGCGAGCTCGGCTTCCAAAGCCGCTTTTTGCTGTGTCGCTGGAAGCGCCGCCAGCCTGGCGGCGAGTTCCAGAAAGCGCCGCGTCCCAAACTTCTTGCCCTGCTCGTTGGGTTGGTCAACAAAGCCGTCAGTCGTCAGATACAGCATAGCGCCAGGCGTCATCGGGATTTGGTAATCGGTAAACCGCCGCGGGCGGCGCTCGCGGCCCACGCCCCCGATCGCCTGTCGGTCGCCTTTGATTTCTGTTAGAACGCCATTCGCCACGACGTACAGCGGACGGCGAGCGCCCGCGAACACAAGCGTTTGGAGGGCGTAGTCAATCGCGCAGACGCCGACATCCATCCCGTCCGGCAACCGCTCGCTTTCATTTTGCTTGAGCGCCCGCTGAATGCCGTGATGCAGCGCCTCGAGGATTTGCGCCGGTTGCCACACGCCCTGGGCCGCCACGATCTGTCCCAGCAGGTCGTTCCCAATCATGGACATCAACGCCCCCGGCACGCCGTGACCCGTGCAGTCGGCCACCGCCAGAATCACCTGCCCTTCCCGCTGATGCAGCCAATAGAAATCGCCCGACACAATGTCTTTCGGCTTCCACAGTACAAAGTGCTCTCCCAGCGCCGCCGCCAGCGACTCCGCCGCCGGCAACCTCGCCTGTTGGATCGTCCGCGCATAGGTCAGGCTCTCCAGCATGTCCCGCCGCTGCGCCTCAATCTCCCGATTGCGGGCTTCAAGCTCTTGGTTCTGGCGGGTGACTTCGGAGGTTCGCTCCTCGATCTTGATTTCTAGCCTCCGGTTTTGCGCCGTCAGTTGCCGCAGCCGCAGCCGGACGCCCCCGTACAACGCCAGCCCGCCGGCGAGCGCAAATCCGATGTACGCCGGCCAGGTTTGCCACCACGGCGGGCGAATCTCGAACTCCAACAGCAGCTTTGCGGCGCTCCACACCCCGTCGTGGTTCGCCGCCATGACCCAAAAGCGGTGTTTTCCAGGCGGCAGGTTCGTGTAGTTGGCTTCCCGCCGCGTCCCAACCTCCCGCCACCCGCGGTCAAAGCCCTCCAGCCAGCACTGGTACCGATTTTCTTGCGGCGCCTGAAAGTCTATCCCCACGTAACTGATGTCGAGCGCGTTCTGGTCATAGTCGAGCGTTAGACGCCCCGCCGCAGGGAGGAAACGCCTCTGCCCGTTGACTTTCAGCCCCGTCAGAGTCACGAGCGGCGGCAACTGGTTGTCGATCAGCTTTGCCGGATGAAAAATATTGAGTCCGTTCGTGCCGCCGAAGAAGATTTCGCCGCGGGCGTTTTGAAACGCTGAAAAGCGATTGAACTCGCGCCCCTGCAGGCCATCCGTCGGCGTGTAGGTCCGAAAGGTCATTCGCGCCGGATCAAAGCGCGTGATGCCGGCATCGCTGCTAATCCAGAAATAGCCTTTCTCATCCGAGAACATCGCGTAGCAGTTGTTGTGCGGCAGCCCGTTTTCCTCAGTGATGTGGGTGAAGGTCTCGCGCTGGGGATCAAACCGGCATAGCCCAGCGCCTTTCGTGACCATCCACAGAGTGCCGTCGTTTCCCTCGAAGAAATGAGTCACATACGGCGTGCCAAAATCTGGGCGAGTGTCAACCCGGTAAACGCGAGAGGCTTTATCCGCCGGGTCATAGCATAGAGCTCCTCTCTGGAACCCGATCCATATTCGGACTCGGCCGTCGCGGCTGGAGACATAAATGGACTGAACATCGGCGAAAAGCCCTTCCCTGACAGCTTCCGGCTTATCGCCCTCGCCCAGCAATTTGTCAGAAATGCGTTTATAGCTCGCGCGCCGATCAGGCGAAATCTCGTACACGCCGCGATTTTCCGTGCCGATCCAAAGGCTGCCGCGCTGGTCCTCGTAGATTACATTGACGCAAAAGCGGTCAGGCAGCGCCGGGCAAGCCTGAAAGACGCCCCGCGCCGGGTCAAAGACCTGGAGTCCAAGCTGCGTGCCGACCCAGAGGACGCCCTGTCGGTCTTCATACACCGCCCAGACAGTGTCCGAGCGCAGCCCGGCTGGGCTGGAAGGACGAGCGCGGTAACGAGTGACATAGCCAGTTTGGCGGTCAAGACAGTTGAGGCCGCCAAACTGAGTCGCTACCCAGACGCGTCCTTTTCGATCCTCGCAAATGCCTCGGATGTAGTTGTTCGACAGCGAAGCGGGGTCGAAGGGATGATGTTGATGCAACTCAAAGCGGTTGCTCGTCGGCGAAAGCTTGATAAGCCCCAACACGCCATCCCCAAGCCAGAGGACGCCCGAGCGGTCGCGCAGCATGCAGTGCAGACGCTGCGCCCGAAAGCCGTTGGGACGGGCAGGCACAGGACTCACGGTTTGGCTCACGCGACGGCGGAGGTCAATGATTCGCAGGCTGTCGCCATTCGAGCTGCACCAAACAGTTTGGTTTTCCCACCACAGTAACGTCAAACCTGCCACGTTCTCGGGCGCTCCAGGCCAGGCGTCGAGCGCGGCGCGGTCAAACCGCTCAACGATGCGCTCCTGCGCGGGGTCGAACAGCGCGAAGCCGAGCTGCCCATAGAGGCGCAGGCGCTTGTCTGGATCGAGCCCCGGGAGGATATGCCACCCAATGAAGCGGACTTGCTGGGAGCCGGCGACTGCGTAGCGCTCGCCGGGCAGGATGACCTTCAGGCGGCCTGAAGCTTCGTCAAGTCGAAGCAGGCCCTGATGATGGCCAGCCCACAGCCGGCCCGTCGAATCTTCGCAGACGCCCAAAATGGATCCGTCCACAAGGCCTTGGTCTCGCGGATCGTAAAACCTCATGTCATTTTGTTGCCGATCCAGGCGAACAAGCCCTTGTTCAGTGTAAACCCACAGGAGGCCCCGCCGATCCTCGTAGAAGCCAAAGACCGTGGCGCGAAAACCGACTTTGAATTTGACTTCATAGGTAATGAAGCCTTCCGTCTGCGGGTCGTAACGACAGAAGTTGCCCTGCCCAAGCCCCACCCACAGCGTCCCGTCGCGAGTCTCATATAGGCTGCGAATAAAATTGCTCGGCAACGAGTCAGTCCTGCCGGGCTGGCGACGATAAACCTTGAACGCCAGCCCATCGTAGCGATTCAACCCATCCTCCGTGCCAATCCAGAGAAAGCCGCGCTGATCCTGCAGGAGGCAGTGCACGGCGTTGCTAGAGAGCCCCTGCTCTTGCGCGAGCCGTTCAAAGACCGCGGTCGGGGGGATATTCCCGACCGCGCTCAAGCGCGCCGCCAGCCCAAGCGTAACGCTGACGAAAGCGCGCAAGATGAGCCGCAGGAGCACGAGGTTATCGCAGGAGCACGAGGTTATAAGGGGAGAGATCGACGGGCTTTTTTCCACGCTGTGTCCTGGAAGATTTGTAATGCGCCGGCGGAGCGGGAGCAAGCTTGACATTGCCACCGCGCTCAAAGCTAGCGCGACTTGGCTTGACTTTTCGAGCCGCGGCGGCACAAGCCCTCCGGCTTGGAGCGCGCGCTTGGAGCGCGACGACTTGACACCGCGCCCCAAACAGCCGACGCGGCTCAGGCAGGAGCATCGCGATGCTCAATGGCGGGCTAGCCGTCCGTCTCGCTGATGGCCGCGGCAAAGAGCGGTATCAAAAGCTCGTGGTGTCCGGTCAGCGCGATGCCGCGTCCGGTTCCGCCCGCCACCGGGCGGCGCGTGACATTGGTCAACGGACGGTAATGCTGGATGAAATCAAAATTGACCGTCGTGAAATTGGTCAATGGATAGCCGAGATTCCTGACGGTTGTTACCGCCTTGAGAAAGACTTCGGGCAAAATCACGGCCGAGCCAAAGTTCAGATACACGCCGCCATCATGAAGCTCGCGCGCCAGCCCGCACAGCAGGCGGAAGTCATGGTAGGTGGCCGCGCCGATGGCCGCGCCGGCGGCGGTCGGGTGAATATGGGTAATGTCTGTCCCGACGGCTACATGAACCGTGACCGGGACGCGCCGACGGTACGCCTGAGCGAACACCGACTGCGCCGCGTAAGGCGGCTGCGCCGCTTCGAGCCAGCGGCCGACCGCCTCGCCCAGCCCAATGCCGTCAGCGGCGGCGGCGGCGCAGGCGGCGTTGATGCCTTGCCCGGTTTCCTCCGCGCCGCCGAACGCGCCGCTGCCAAGCGTGGCGTCAACATCCTCCGAAGTCGCCCCGACCAGCGCGATTTCAAAGTCGTGGATGGCGCTTGACCCGTTGCAGGCGAAGGCCGTGAGGTAGCCGCGCGCCATGAGGTCAATGAGAATCGGACCCAGCCCGCACTTGATGACATGACCGCCGAAGCCGGCAATCACCGCCCGCCCCTGGTCGCGAGCTGCCCGAACAGCCGCGGCGGCAGCGCGCAGCTCCTTGACGGCCAGAATATTGGGAAGCGACGCAAAGAAGTCGCGCAGGCTCGCCCCTGGCGGGCAGGGGCGGGACAGATCGCTCGCGGAAACCTTGCTCGGGCGCTGCGCGAGCGGATAGGTGTTGAGCCCCGCGAAATCCAGCGGGCGCGCGGCATAGCGACTGTTCGAAGGGGGCGAAGCGGCGCTCACAGGCGATGACGGGCGCGGCGCTAGAGCAGCTCGCCGCGCGGAAGGAAAATGCGGAACGTCGTGCCCTTGCCGACCTCGCTCTCGACGGTGATGAAGCCTTTGTTTTGAGCGATGATGCCTTCCACCACCGAGAGACCGAGACCCGTCCCTTTGCCGATCGGCTTAGTCGTGAAGAACGGCTCAAAAATGCGCTGCCGAACTTCCTCTGTCATGCCGACTCCAGTGTCGGCAACCTCAAGCATGACATACGGGTTCATGCGGATGGTTTCATCATTGGCGTGGCGCGCGCGAAACGTCGCGCCTCCAGAGACCTCGGGACGGGACTCGTGCCAGACGTTGAGCGTCCTCAGCGTCAGCGTACCGCCCTGCGGCATGGCGTCGCGGGCATTGACGGCCAGGTTGGCGAGCACCTGCTCAAGCTGTTGCTGATCAGCGACGACAATGCCCAAATCCGGCGACAAGTCAGTGACAATGGTGATCTGCGGCTCAAGGAGCGGGCGCAGTATGCGAGCGGTGGATGTCACCAGCTCATTGACGTTCAAGGGCGCCAGCTGCTGCTGTTGCCTGCGCCCGAAGGCGAGCAACTGTCCGGTGAGGGTCGCAGCGCGCGAAACGGCCGTCAGAATATCCTTGGCGTAACGATGAAGAAGGTCGGGAGAGGAACGCTCAATCGAAGTCGGGGACAGGCGACGCTCAAGCAACCCGGCGTAGCCGGCCACGACCGTCAGCAGATTATTGAACTCATGGGCGATGCCTGCGGCCAACTGCCCGACGGCTTCCATTTTCTGCGCTTGCCGAACTTGCTCCTCAAGCGTCCGGCGCTGCGTGATGTCCTCGATCATGCCCAGGAGATACTGCGGGCGGCCGTCGCTGTCGCGCACCGTCACCACGGTGAGGCGGCCCCAAACGACCTCTCCCCGCCGCGTCAGGTAACGCTTCTCAACCTGAAAGCTGGATAGGTTGGCGTCTTCAACGAGCTCCCGAGTGAACCGAACCGTTTCCTCAATATCTTGCGGGTGGTTGAAGTCTGAGTAGCGCCGCCCGGCGACCTCTTCCGGGGTATAGCCGAGCCACTCGCACACAGCGCGGTTGGCGCGCAAAATCTGCCCGGTTAGCGATACCAGCGCAATGCCCAGCGGCGCGGCGTCGAACACGCGACGGAAGCGCTCCTCGCTTTCCCGCAGCGCGCGCTCCGCCAGGCGGCGTTCCGTAAGGTCGCGCCCGATGCCCTGAAAAGCGGCCGGCTTGCCATTTTCCAGAACAACCCAAGTCACCAACTCAAGGGTCAGCCGTCGCCCATCGCGGGTCACGAGCGTGGCTTCATAACGGACGGTCGTTTCTGGCGCTTCAAGCAGCCGCTTGACGGCCGCGCGCGCCGCCGGGCGGCTTTCCGGCACAATGAGGTCTAGGACGTTGATAGAGCGCGCTTCATCGCGCCGATACCCGAAGAGCGCCTCGGTGGCCGGGTTGATGTCGAGCACCCAGCCTTGCATGTCGTGGCAATAGATAACATCCTGCGCGCTATTGAAAAGGGTGCGGTAGCGGGCCTCGCTTTCGCGCAGGGACTTTTCCGTCTGTCGCCGCTGGGTCACGTCGCGCGCCATGCCATGGACGCCGACCAGCTCGCCCTGCTCGCGGAACAGACGCGAGCTGATTTCCAGCGTGACGCGGCGGCCGTCCTTGGCAATGACATCCAGCTCGTACTGCGTGGACTCAGCCCGGCCAGCGCGCTTTTCGGCAATCGCCTGCAGCGCCCGCACGCGGTGATCAGGCGCGACAATATGCGTCATCGTCAGGTGCTTGGCGTCGGCTGGCGTGTAGCCCAGCACGCGCTCCACGCCGCGGTTGACCGACAGGAAGCGGCCTTCAAAGTCGTGGACGTAAACAATATCGCTGGCGTTCTCAAAAAGGTCGCGGTAGCGCGCCTCGCTCTCGCGCAGGGCTTGCTCAATGCGCTTGCGCTCAGTGATGTCGCGCAGAATGCCCTGGATGGCCACCGGCTTGCCATCGCGGCAGAGCAGGCGCGAGTTGACCTCAAGCGTCACGCGCCGGCCGTCCTTCGTCATAAAGTCGGCTTCATAGCGCGAGGCCGGATTTCGCCCCTCCAGCTTATCGCTCAACGCCTGCCGAACGCGCTCGCGGTGCTCGGGCACAACAAGATGGGCAAATTCCCGCACTGACATCGCCATAACTTCCTCGGCGCTGTAACCAAGGATTTGCTCGCCGGCGGCGTTCCACGCCAAGCGACGGCCATCAAGCCCCAAGACCAGAATAATGTCGGAAGCGCCGTCGAAAATTTCCTGGTAGCGCAGCTCGCTTTCCCGCAACGCGCGGATGGCGTGCCCGGACTCGCGCAGCGCTGCCTCGAGCTCGGCAATCCGCTTCTGCATTGCCGCCAGCGTCGCGGCAGCAGCTAACGGCCCCGCCGCTTCAAAAGCGTTCGCTGCCTCAGCCTTATCCATCATCCGGCGTTACTCGCGCTCTTCAATTGTCGTTAGGCGACTGCCGGCGTAAAAGCCGTAGCGGCCGGCAATCTGCTCGTAACCAGCCTTGGGCGACAGGTAAACCCAAGCCACTTGCGGCGTCAGGCGCGACCCGTCGTCAAAGCTCACCCAGTTACAAGTTCCCTTGTAGCTACACGTGTAGGTGTCGGACGTGACTTTCAGCGCGGACTGGCTCACCGCTTCCGGCGCAAAATACCAGTGGCCTTCAAAGGATAAAACTTGGCTTGGATCGGCGGCGGTGGCCAAAACAGCGTTGGTAGCGCGATCCCTAATGGTGATTTTCATAGGCTGGTCCTCCGTCTCGTCCGGCGCGCAAAAGCGACGCGGCTTCGCTTGGCGCGCGTCAGCCGAAAA
>NKPT01000270.1 GCA_002254845.1 Chloracidobacterium sp. CP2_5A
ACTTACCATCTTTCTGGCGCTGTCGCCCAAATCGGATTCCGCCTATCTAGCGCTCAAGAAGGTGCGGGCTGCTGTTCAGGAAACCTTCGCCGAGCCCGTCCCGCTTCACCTGCGCAACGCGCCCACACGGCTCATGAAGCAGCTGGGTTATAGCGCGGGTTACCAGCACGCCCACCGGTTTGACGATGCCGTCAGCGGCATGGATTGCCTGCCGGACAAGCTGAGGGGGACCGTCTTCTACGAACCGACCACGCGCGGCGTCGAACAGCGCCTCCGGGACCGGCTGCGTGAGATCCGCGAGTTGCGCCAGAAGCGGCGGGAGCATCCGCCAGAGGCTTCCGGCGTCGGAGGCTGACCGTTACT
>NKPT01000069.1 GCA_002254845.1 Chloracidobacterium sp. CP2_5A
TGGCGTTGCCTACAGAGCGTTTCCAGTGGCGGAAGCGTCTGTCAGACGGGCGGCGATGGCTTCGGTAAACTCCGTTGTCGTCGCCGCGCCGCCCAGATCGGGCGTTTTGATGTTGTCCTCGCCCAGGACGGCGAAGAGCGCCGCCTCAATGCGGTCGGCGGCTTCAGCTTCCTCGATGTAGCGCAACATCATCGTGGCGCTCAAGATGAGCGCCGTTGGATTCGCCAGCCCGCGCCCGGCGATGTCGGGCGCGCTGCCGTGCACCGCCTCGAAAACGGCCAGGCCGTCGCCGATATTCGCCCCGGGTACGACGCCTAGCCCGCCGACCAGCCCGGTCGCCAAGTCGGAAAGAATGTCGCCGTAGAGGTTTTCCATCAGCAGCACGTCATAGCGCTCGGGCTGCATAACGAGTTGCATGCACATGTTGTCCACGATCTTCTCTTCGGGCTGCACTTCCGGGTAGTGCTGAACAACCTTGCGGAAGCAATCCAGAAACAGCCCGTCGGAGAGCTTCATGATGTTGGCCTTGTGAACGACTGTCACTTTTTTGCGCTTATGCTTGCGCGCGTAGTCGCAGGCGAAGCGGGCGATGCGCGTCGAGGCGCGCTCGGTGATGACCTTGAGGCTTTCGACCACGCCCGGCACGACGACGTGCTCCAGCCCGGAGTACAGGTCTTCGGTGTTTTCGCGCACAACGACGAGATCAACGTTTTCATAGCGCGTCTTGACGCCGGGAATCGTTTTGACGGGGCGGATGTTGGCGTAAAGATCAAGCGCCTTCCGCAGCCCGACATTGACGCTCACAAAGCCGCCGCCGACCGGCGTCGTGACTGGGCCCTTGAGCGCCACGCGCGTCCGGCGGATGGAGGAAAGCAGCGCGTCGGGAAGCGTCGTGCCGTGCTCGGCGAGCGCTTGCGCGCCCGCCGGAAAGCGCTCCCACGTAATATCCACGCCGGCCGCGCTGAGCACGCGCAGCGTGGCGGCAGTGACTTCCGGCCCGATGCCGTCGCCTGGAATCAGCGTAACGAGATGTTTCATTGGATTATTCGCCTTCGGCTGGATTGGCAAGATCGCAGGCGACTTTGTCGCAGATTCCCGCCAGAGGCAACCGACCGCCAATCGAGTTCAGCGTCAGCGCCGCCCCCCAAGTCGGCTGTCTCGCGCCGCAGCCAGCGCGGGCTGACGCGCCCGGCGCTCAGTCCGCGGGTCCGCTTGCGCGACGCATCAAGACGCGCTTGCCAGGACGCCAGCCTGCAATGCTGAGCGAGCTTGCCGCCCCGGGGTCTCGCGGCTCAGGGGGGGGCGGCTCTCAGGATTTTAGCGCATAACGCTCGTGTCCGAGGCGCTCGAGCCGTCCTTCCGCGACGCCCCGCTCCAGCCACCGGCGCGTTTGCGCGGCGCTGAGCGGCGTGCGCTCCTCAAGCATCTGGACAGTGATGACGCCGTGCTCGGCGGCCAGTCGCGGCAGCCACTGCGCCGCTTCGGCCTCGCCGCGCCGCCGCCGGCGAGCGTTGGCGATTTCAATAACAGCCGTGCCGCCCAAAAAGGCGACCACGCCGCCGAAGAACATGCCGGCGATGGCGATCCAGTTGCGGCTGGGCTGAAAAGCGTCATAGACGGCGAGAAAAGCCACGATGAGGCCGCCTAGGACCAAAAAGGTCGAGCATCCATACCGCAGGAGATTCATGGCTGGAAGCTCAGGGATGGACGGGCGGCGGGCTGACTTCCGGCGATGGCGCGCCGCCCGGACGGCGCAGGAGTCGCCACCGGACGAGGAAGTAAGCCCCCAGAACGGCGACGATGACGCCGACGCCCAGGAAAAACCAGCCGGTGTTGTGCTGAATGATGGTCATCGCCTCGCCGCCGTAGCGCGTGCTCAGGTAGGCGAGCGTCCCATACCGGATGGCGCGTCCGATGAACAGCCCGGCAAAGAGGCGCCCTTGGTGAAACTCCAGCAGCCCGGCGCAAATGACAAAGGGCTTGAAAGGAAAGGGCGGCGGCATCACGGCCGTTGCCGCCAGAATCAGCACGTCATAGCGTCGAATGAGGTCTTCGATCCGCGCTCGTCGCTCCGGCGAAAGGCGGCGCGCCAGCAGGCTCCTTCCTAGAAAGCGTTGCCGCAGCCGCCGGACAAGCCAATACACCGTCATGCAGCCCAGCGACGAGCCAAGCGCCGCCACGGCCGCCGCCCACCACCACCAGACCGCGCGCTGCGCGCAAAGCAGCGCCAGCGTGGCGTCGGGGATGGGCGTGAGCGGAATAACGGAATCCGCATAGGCCAGCAGCAAGACCCCAAACAGCCCGAAGCCGGCCAGCCACGCCCCGAAAACCTGGAGTTTGCTCAACAGGGCTTTCCAAAATGGCGCGGAAACGCTGACCGAAATCATTGAATATAATTCTTGAGGAACCGCTCGCCGGAGATCGAAGGTGGTCGGGGCGGCAAGATTTGAACTTGCGACCCTTCGCTCCCAAAGCGAATGCTCTACCAGGCTGAGCCACGCCCCGACAGGCTTGCTCTTGGTAATCGACCTTCGCCGCGAAAGTCAAGCGGGGCAGTTGGCGCGCTGGCGCCGGCTAAAAAACCAGTGGACACCTTCGCCGCGGCGCGTTTGAATAGCCACTATCGCGCTCGAATTGCTTGCCAGCCGGGCGCGCCGCCGATATCCGCCGCGCCCGGCAGCGCGCTCGCTTCTTTGGACGGCTCCTTGGGCGGCGGCTCATCCTTTGCGGCTCATCCTTTTCGGTCACCTCAGGACCGACTCAGGAGCTATGGACTGGACAACCGCTCCCGATGCATTCATCGAACGCTGCATCCTGGCCATCGGCGGGCGGACGGCGCTACATGGCGCTCGAACGGTGCTGATGCATGTCCGCCGCGCCTACGTTGACCCGCCGGAAGCCGTCGAGCTGGAAATCCTGCGCGTCTTCGGGGGGCGGATTCGCATAACCGAGCGTTGCGCCAATGGCGAAGCCCGCGTCTCCATCATCAATGGCTTCGCCGGATGCCAGCTCTATCAGGGGCAAGTCAGTCCGCTTCCCGCGCCTGAGCTTGAGACCATCAAGCGGCGGGTGCGCCTTTATCCGCGCAACTTTCTGGCCCATGCGGAAGAGTACGATTTCGCCGCGCCGGCTCCCGACTATGACGCCTCCGGCGACCCGCTTTGGCGGCTCGATGTCACCTCCGAGGATGTCAGCTACGGCTTTGACGCCGCCCACTTTCAATGCCGATTCCTTGAGGATCGGCAGACTGACGAGCGCATCGCCTACGGCGATTATGCCGCCACGGATGGCATTCTCACGGCGCGCCGAGAAACCTGCGCGCGCGGGGGGCAACCCGTTTACAAGGATGTCATCCTGTACCTGGCGTACAACGTCCCGTTCGATGACGCCGACTTTCTTGTTCCGTGAAGGTTCTCACCCTATGCCCTGCGGTTCGCCCTGCTCGCCGCTTTGGATGACTCGCTCAGCCTGCCTTGGGCTGGCGCTTTTTTTTGTCCCTTCTCTCGTTGCGGCGGACGCCGCCGCCGCCCAGCGCCGGAAGCCCGTCCGCCGCCAGCCGCCCCCGGCGCCGGTCAGCCCAATGGTCGGCAAGGATGTGCGCATCACGCGCCTGGACGGTCTTGAAATCGTCGGCAAGCTCGTCAAGCTCGATTTGCAGGGCGTGACGTATCTCAACGCCGGCGGCGAGCAAGCCACGGTCGCGCTTGAAAACGTCGCCGTCCTCGCCTTTGGCGAACCTATCAAGCGCATTGACGCGCGCTTCATCAGGGACGCCCGCCAAGCGGTGGACGCCCTGAGTCGCGTCAACGCGCTCGTCAACGGCAACCCGACCTTCAGCCAGTACGACGGGCTCGTAACGGACGCGCGAGTGGCGGTCGAGACGTTCCTCGCCAAATACAACGACTACCAAGACCAGACCGATTTTTTTGACGATGTGCGCGCTGTGTTGCGCAGCTACGAGCTGGCTCGTCCGCTGTGGGCGACCATGCAGGGAGCGGATCGGCGCATCTCGCTGACCGAATCCGCGCCGGAGCTGGCTCCCATCTTGCGCTTGTACCCCGACTTGCGCGCGACCGAGTATAACCAGAACGGACGTTACCCGACGGATAAGGTCATCGCCTACGTGTGGAATCGAACCGGGCAGCGATTGCGGCAGGTTCGCGCTCAGCTTGACCAGCTTGCCTCGAAAGCGACCTAGCGCCGCGTCCTTGAACGCGGACGTCCGCGATCGCCGCCGCAAGCTGCGGAAAATTTTTCTGGAACTTTGTCTCAAAGTCACAGTTAGAATCCAGCTAGGGGCAGCCGTAGCTGATCGCTATAAGCTCGGCGACTCTGGCTGCGGTTGCTCGTGGCGTAGTGTACATTCCTCCTCTCTGCTCGCGCGGTGGCTTTCCCCCACCGCGCTTTTTTGCCCTCAAGCAAGGCGCCCCCGGGCCTCAAGCCAGAGCGGAAGAGGAGCAACGCAATGCCGCGAGTCGCTTTGCCTGCCAAGTCGCCGCCCGCGCCAGAAGGCGATTTTCGTCCGGCGTTGGCGTTTACGGCGCTGACGCCGTGGTTTGATATCGTGGCGCGGGTCGCCGTGCGCGACAACGCGCTCAAGGATCAGGTGGCGGATTTGCTGCCGCTTCGCCCGGGCCAGACGGTTCTTGATGTCGGCTGCGGCACTGGCACGCTGTTGCTTCGCCTGCGCGAGCGCCAGCCGCAGGCGCAATTCTTTGGCGCGGACCCCGACCCGACGGCGTTGGCCATCGCCGAGCGCAAGGCCGCCGCCGCTGGCGCGAGTCTGACCTTGACGCAGGCTTCCGCGACGCGCTTGCCCTTCGCCGCCGCCGCCTTCGACGTCGTGACGACCTCGCTGATGCTCCATCATCTCACGACGCCGCAGAAGAGGCAGGCGCTAGCGGAAATCCGGCGCGTCCTGCGGCCGGGCGGCGTCCTGCTGGCGGCCGACTATGACGCGCCCCGCACCTGGCTGGAAACCCTGGCTTTCCTGCCGATTCGGCTCTTTGACGGCTTTGACGCGACAGAAGCCAATGCGCGCGGCGCGTTACCGGCGATGATCAACGCCGCCGGGTTTGCGGCCGTCGAAACCCGCGCCGAGCTGCCGACGGCGTTTGGCTACATCACGGTGTGGCGCGCGCAGTCGCCAAGCGCCGTCACGCCGCCTTGACGGCCGTGATGATGGCGTAGCCGAGCTCGCCGCGCGCAATCGCGGCGGCGGCGCGCTGCGTCACCTGCTTTGCCGTGTGGAAATCGACGTCCGGCAGGTCGAGCTTCTTGAGCGCAACCATCAGCTCCGCGCCGAGAATCTTGGCGCGGACGCTCGCGACCATTGCGCCCAGCGCCGCGTCATGCGGCTCGACGGCGCCGGGCGCAAAGCCCGCCGCCGTCAGCAGCGCCGTGTAAGCCTCCGCCGGTTGCGCGTCGGCAATGCAGGCGACCCACGCCAGCAGGGTTTCCAGCTCCGGCGCGAGCGGCCCCCGCCGCGTCAGATCGCTCAGGCCCACTTGTCCGCCGGGCTTCAAAACGCGGAAAAACTCGCGCGCCGCCTGCGGCTTGTCGGGAAACGTGCAGTAGGCGCACTCGCACACGATGGCGTCAAAGCTCGCGTCGTCGAAGTCGAGACGCTCGGCGTCGCCCGGCGCGAATCGGACGCGCTCCGCCAGCCCGCGCTCGGCCGCGGCTTCCGTCGCCAGCCGGACGTTTTCCGCGCCAAAGTCCACGCCGATGACCTCGCAGCCAAACGTCGCCGCTAGATGCAGGGCGCTCGTTCCGCGCCCGGCGGCGACGTCCAGCAGCCGCAGTCCCGGCTTCAAGCCAAGGATTTCGCCCAGTCGCGTCGTGAGCGCGAGCCCCCCTGGGTGAAACGACTCGCCAAAGAGAAAGCGGACGACATCGCTTTCGTAAAACTGCGCGCAACAGGATTTGACTTCCTGCGGATTGACCGGCGCGGTCGCGGCTTCCGTCGTAGCGCTCATGATCGGGCCTCCTTGAAGGAAAAGGCGACGGGCCGCACCTGAAACGGCTTGCCCTCCTTGCGGGCGAGCTTGCGCTCCCACTCGAGGGCTTCAAGCTGCTCGCGCGCCTGCTGGCGATAGCCAATCGTGTTGTAAGCGCAGAACGGCACTTGCTTGCCGCCCGGCAGCAGGAACTCCTTGCAGCACTTCATGAGGTTCTTTTGATTGAACGTGTAGGGATCCATGAAATCCTGCAGCATGATCATCTTCATCTTGTCGGCGATTTCGCCGATGCTGAGCGATTCAAAGCCGCACGCCTGACATGACATCTGAAGGTCCTTGGCGGATTTGGCCGTTCCCGGCGCGGCCGAGGACGACCATAGGCCTTCGAGCGCGATTTTGATTTCCGAGCTGTAGTCCGGCATGACCTTGTTGGTGATGTAGTCTAAATAGTCATAGACGTTGACGATGCGCGGCAGCGGCGTCACCGCGCCGTTTTCAACGAAGGCGTAGGTCACGGCGTTGCAGGTCGGGAAGCAGCACGGCACGGGCACGAAGTCGCTCTTGCGGAAAAGCCCTTCGGTCTGGGTCTCGATCAGGGCTAGGATGTCGGGAATCGTCATCCGCTGGAGCGGGTCGTGCTCCAGGTGGCGCCCGGCGTGGAAGGCGGGCTGGAAGTTGACGCCGCGCACCGCCGGATGCTCCATCGCGAACTTGACGATGGCGCCCACTTCGTGATCGTTGACGCCGCGCTCGATGGCCGGCACGAGCACGGCCGTCAAGCCCTTCGCCGCCAGGCGGTCGAGCGCCCGCGTTTTTTCCTCGAGGATATCCGGCTCGCCCCGGATGATGCGGTAGGTTTCGCGGTCGAAGCCATCGAACTGGAAGTACAGCGCCGGTTGAATCTCGGCCAGCTCGTCGAGAAACGCATCGTCGCGCGCGATGCGCTTGCCGTTGGTGTTGAGCATGACAAGGTTGATGGGGCGCTTTTGGGCTTCGCGCAAGAAATCGAGAATCTGCGGGTGCACCGTCGGCTCGCCGCCGGAAAACTGCACGACTTCGGCGCGGCCTTCCGCCCGCGTAAAGTCGTCGAGAATAGACTGCACCTCCTCGAGCGTCAGGCTGAAGCCGGGGCCGGCTTCGGCAAAGCAGAGCGGGCAGTCCATATTGCACACGCTGTTGACCTCGATGATGCCAAGACACGCGTGCTGCTGGTGGTCGGGACACAGCCCGCAGTCATGCGGGCAGCCCTCGACGACTTCGCTATTGAAA